>CAYJIZ010000004.1:0-131548 GCA_964370395.1 uncultured Erysipelotrichaceae bacterium | reverse complement strand
AGTTACCCTTCTTTTCGATTATTTTAAATGGATGTTAGAAGCGAACTTCTAACGATCGATAATGAGAGAAATACAGTTCTATTTTCAAGCTTCTTTCGTTTTGTTTTTAGGTTTGAAAAACTTTGCGAAAGTAGAAACAAATAAAATACCTAAAGCAAGCAAACCTGCACTTGCAAGTGTATCAAAACCATAAGATATGGCGTTATTGAACTCGTTGTTTACAAGTGAAATCATCGTTAAGTACATCCCATTTCCTGGAACGAGTGGAATTAATGAGCAGATCGCGAAAGTAGTAACGGTTGTTTTCTTGTGACGCGCCATGCTTTCGCAATAAATAGCGAGTACGATAGCAGCGATAAAGATAGAAGTATATTTATCAAAATGAAAATAAGTTAGTAATTCATAAGCACTTGCCCCGATGCCACCTCCGATAGCAGCATAAGCTAGGTGTTCTTTTTTTATATTAAATAAGATACCGAAGAAGAAGGTAGCAAGAGTAGCAGTAATAATTTTCACAATCATCTTAGATACCTCCTAGATAAGTCATCCAAATACTAATGGTAACCCCTGCACCCAAGGCTAGCGCAATGGCGATGAAACATGCTTCCATACCTCTGGTGATACCAGAGATTAAGTCACCTGAAATGGAATCACGAATGGCATTCGTAATGGCTACTCCAGGTACAAGTAACATTAGATTTCCCATGATGATACTATCTTTTAGTTGTGCGATTTGAAAACGGACTAAAATTAAAGTCAGTAATGTAAGCAAACTTGATAATATGGTGATTTTGACCATACTGTTAATTTGTTTCGCATCAAATTTCGATGCGACAAATTGCACGATAACACCAATAAAGAAGGCGCATATTCCATCAATTAGCGTTCCGCTAAAGAAGTAGGTGAAAAAGGTTGCGATAAAACCAGAAGCAATCATTTTTAAAGCGTTGTTGTAACCGACTTGTGATTGAATCGCCTTTAGCTTTTCATTGGCTTGCTCAATGGAGATGTTTTTTGCGTGGATGCAACGAGACAAGTCATTCACTTGATTGATTTTTTCAAGATTTAAAGTGATTTCCTTTGTGCGGATGACTTTGCTGTAAGTTTTGTTGGCTTTAAAGAACGAAATAAAAATACCGGAAGGAGTCACAAATGCATTGGCATCTTCCACGTCATAGCATTCGCATATGCGTGTTATGGTTTCTTCTACTCGATAAATTTCTGCACCATTTTGTAGTAGTATTTTTCCTGCTTTGCTAGCAAGGTTTAAGACATCTTCATATTCCATAGCAATACCTCAATATGCTTTATTATACTCGCATTTATGGGGAAGTGAAAACAAAAAATGTTAACATTTAGTAAACTACTTACAGATTTTTACTATTTCCTTTAAAAAGGGTATAATACTATGGTATGAAAGAAGGGAAGCAATGAAAAAAATAGAATATTGGCACATCTTTATTGAGATGTTTAAAATTAGTGCATTCACGTTTGGGGGAGGATATGTTGTAATCCCGATGGTGGAAAAAGCATTTGTAGATAAGTATCACTATTTTTCAAAAGAAGAGTTGATTGATATGGCGACAATAGCACAATCATCACCTGGTGCAATCGCGATTAACTTAAGTGCGTTAAGCGGGTATCGCATTGCGAATACAAAAGGGGTAATCCTTGCTTGTTTTGGTTCTGTATTACCACCGATGATCTTATTGGGAATCATCTCTAATTTTTATGATGCATTTATTGCGAATGAAGTAATTTCTGCTATCTTACATGGGATGGAAGCAGGTGTTTTGGTTTTGCTTGTAGATGTTTTAGTAACAATGTCAACAAGCTTAGTAAAAAGCAAAGATTACTTCTTATACCTAATGTTAGGGGCATCCTTCTTTGCTAGTTTTATCATGCAAATAAATGCCTTTTTAATCTTATTGGTAGCCATCTTAATTTGTATCGTTTATGTGCTTGTTAGGAGGGTAAAATAATGTTGTGGGAATTGTTTTTAGCCTTCTTAAAAATTGGTGCAGTTAGTATCGGTGGTGGGTATGCGATACTCCCTTTAATTCAAAGTGAGATGGTGGAGAGCTTTCATTGGTTAAGCCAACAGGATTTCGTAAATCTAATTACTTTATCCCAAATGACACCTGGACCGATTGCGATTAACTCAGCGACATTTGTGGGGATGCGCGTTGGTGGAGTTGCAGGAGCTATCGTTGCTACTTTAGGGTGTATTATTGTTGGTATTTTTGTCAGTGTAGCATTGCATAAGTTTTTTCAAAAACATAAGGACAATCATCGTGTATCTTATGTATTAATTGGATTACGTGCTGTCTCCATTGGATTGATCATATCGGCATCCATTTCTATTTTCATGAGTGCTTTATTGAATAATGTGAATGCACCCATCGTAATAGGTGGAATTAATTGTAGTGCGATTGTTATCTTTGTGATCGGATTTTACTTGCTTCGTTATAAGAAAATGAATCCGATGATTATTTTAATTTTTAGTGGACTTGTAGGATTGTTTATCTATCTATAATGTTTTCTTAATAAATCTTGAATTAAGTAGCAAAAGAAGGTAAACTATAACAGTTGAAAGAGAGTGATATTATGCCATTAACAGCAGGAATTGTAGGACTACCAAACGTAGGGAAGTCAACATTATTTAACGCAATAACAAAATCGCAAGTGGAAGCAGCAAACTATCCATTTGCTACCATAGAACCAAATGTAGGAGTTGTCGAAGTACCAGATTTTCGAGTGGATCGTTTGGTCGATATCGTAAAAACGAAGAAAGCGATCAATACGACATTTGAATTTACTGATATTGCAGGATTAGTAAAAGGAGCGAGCAAAGGAGAAGGATTGGGAAACCAATTCTTATCGAACATTCGTTTAACCGATGCTATTTGTCATGTCGTTCGTTGTTTTGATGATGAAAACATTACGCATGTGGAAGGAAGTGTCGATCCAATTCGTGATATCGAAATCATTAACTTAGAGTTAGTGTTAGCAGACCAACAAACAGTAGAAAATCGTTTGTCTAAGGTGGAGCGTAAAGTGAAAGCCAAGGAACAAGATGCACTATTGGAAAAGAAAGTATTAGAAAAACTATTGGAAGCATTGGTTAATTGTCGCCCTGCACGTAGTGTAGAGTTAAATAAAGAAGAGTTTCAATTAGTAAAAAGCTTTAGTTTATTAACGATTAAACCGATGATTTACGTAGCGAATATGAGTGAAGAAGAAATTGCGAACCCAGATGCAAATCCTTATTATGTACAAGTTAAGCAACTAGCAGAAAGTGAAAACAATGATGTTGTTGCGATTTGTGCACGTATTGAAGAAGAACTTTCTTCTTTGGATAAAGAAGAAAAAGAAATTTTCCTTCAAGACTTAGGAATTGAAGAAAGTGGATTGGACAAAGTAATCAGAGCAAGTTACCATATGCTTGATTTATGTACTTACTTTACAGCAGGAGTACAAGAAGTTCGAGCATGGACGTTTCGCCGTGGGATGAGCGCTCCTGAATGTGCTGGAATTATTCATACGGATTTCCAACGCGGATTCATTCGTGCAGAAGTATTCTCTTATGATGATATTGATGCCTTAGGAAGTGAACAAGCAGTAAAAGAAGCAGGAAAACTTCGTTTAGAAGGAAAAGATTATGTTGTACAAGATGGAGATGTCATGCATTTTCGATTTAATGTATAAGCCAATTATCACAATTGGCTTTTTTAATGCTTAATTTTATGTGGTAATTATGGCATAATAGAAACTATAACAGGAGGTGTATCATGAGATATGCAATTGGGGTTGATATTGGTGGTACAAATACAAGAGTTGCGTTGATTGATGAGAGCATGAAAATTATCGATCGCGTACAATTCGCAACTGATGTAGATGAACCATTCAATACTTTGAAAAAAATTAGTGAAACAATCGATGGGTTTCAAAAAGAAGTATGTGGTGTAGGAATGTCATGTCCAGGACCGCTTGATTTAATTGGTGGAAAAATATTAGAAACACCAAACTTACGTGGGAAATGGCATAATTTTGCGATTAGTGAAGAACTATCTAAATTATGTAACTTACCAGTGTATTTGGAAAACGATGCAAACTTAGCTGCTTTAGCAGAAGCGGTTGTCGGAGAAGGAAAAGAGTATCGTTTTGTTCAGTTTTTAACTGTTTCAACAGGATTAGGAAGTGGACAAGTAATCGACAAAGAAATTTATATCGGTGCGCATGGATTTGCCCATGAAGTTGCCAATGTATGTTTATGGAAAGATGGTCCTAGCCATGGGGCAATCTTACCTGGAGGAGTCGAAGCAATTTGTAGTGGAACAGCCATTACTTCAAGAGCAGGAAGTGCGGGGTTGGATGTAGCACATGCGGGAGAAGTGAATGACTTAGCGAGCCAAGGAAACGAAGAAGCGCAAGCGATTATGGATGATGCGAAAGAATACTTAGCGAATTTCTGTGCAACATTAATTGCGATTACGGATCCTGAAATTATCATATTAGGGGGAAGTGTTGCCCTAAAAGTGGATGGATTTGTAGAGGAGGTAGAAGCGCGTGTTATGAATAAAGTATATGACACATTAAAACCATATGTAAAAATTCGTAAGTCGACATTAGATGAAGATAGCGGGTTGTTAGGTGCTGGTTGTTTGGCGTTTAATAAGAGTAAGTAAAGCGATTGATTCAATCGCTTTTTTTGTTTGTTGAGGAATATGCTATAATGAAAAAGAGGTAAACTATGGAACAGGAATCATTATTTTATAATCAAAATGCAGAACCTTTAGCCAATCGTTTGCGTCCACAAACACTAAGTGATTATGTCGGACAACAGCATCTGATTGGAGAGGGTAAGATTCTTTCATCATTAATTCAAAACGATCGTATTTCGAGTATGATTTTTTGGGGTCCACCAGGAGTAGGGAAAACGACGTTAGCACGTATTATCGCCAATACAACACAAGCGAAATTTATTACGTTTAGTGCGGTAACAAGTGGAATCAAAGAAATTAAATTGGTGATGAATGAAGCACAAAAAGCAACACAATACGGACAGAAAACAATCGTTTTTGTCGATGAGATACATCGTTTTAATAAAGCCCAACAAGATGCCTTTTTGCCTTTTGTGGAAAGAGGAAGTATCGTTTTAATTGGGGCGACAACAGAAAATCCTAGCTTTGAAGTAAACTCTGCCCTTTTATCAAGATGCAAAGTGTTTGTCTTAAAAGGATTAACAAGAGAGGATATCGTGGTGTTGTTGCAACATGCGATAGACGATGAAAAGGGATTAAAAGAATACCGCGTTCATATGGAAGAAGATGTTTTGAATATGATTGCTGGTTTTTGTAATGGGGATGCAAGAACAGCATTAAATACATTAGAAATGGTAGTGTTAAATGGGGATGTACGAGAAGATGGAACATATGTGGATAAATCGTTACTTGAACAATGCATAAACCAAAAATCACTATTGTATGATAAACAAGGAGAAGAACACTACAACATCATTAGTGCCTTGCATAAATCGATGCGTAATAGTGATGTGGATGCTTCTATCTACTGGTTAGCACGTATGTTAGAGGCAGGAGAAGATCCTCTTTACGTCGCACGTCGGTTGCTTCGTTTTGCGAGTGAAGATGTGGGGATGGCAGATTCGCGTGCCGTAGAAATATGCACAAGTGTTTACCAAGCTTGTCATTTTATAGGGATGCCAGAATGCAGTGTACATTTAACACATGCTGTTACGTATTTGTCGCTTGCACCTAAAAGTAATGCGCTTTATATGGCTTATGAAAAAGCGAAAAGAGATGCGTTAAAAATGATAGCGGAGCCAGTGCCACTTGTGATACGTAACGCACCAACAAAACTGATGAAAGAGTTGAATTATGGTAAAGGGTATGAATATGCCCATGATAATGAAGCCAAACTAACAACGATGCAATGTTTGCCAGATTCTTTGGTAAATGCACAATACTATCATCCTACTAACCAAGGAAGTGAAGTGAAAGTAAAAGCACGTTTGGAACAAATCAAGCAATGGAAAAAGGAACACCAATAGAAAAGAGGGATAGAGATGAAAAAACGTTACAATGAATTTGTGGAAGTGATGGAAGAACAGTTACATGAAGCATTAAAACAAGAAACGATTTTGGATCAATGTGCCAATGCGATTGCGACAACGGTAGAAAAGGATGGAGTGATTCATGTTTTTGGGTGTGGGCATTCCCAAATGTTTGGTGAAGAACTGTGTTTTCGTACAGGAGGATTGGTTCCTATTAACGCAATTAAAATTCCACAATATAATATTTATCCAAAAGCACGTTTATCACAAGTGATGGAACGTACGGAAGGGTTTGCCCCAGAAGTATTGGATACGATGTGGACAAGTGAAAATGACACGATGATTATTGTATCGATATCAGGAAGAAATGCGGCAGGTATTGATATGGCACTTGCTGCGAAGAAAAAAGGAATGCGTGTAATTGGTGTTACTTCACTTTCTTATTCTACGCAAGTAAAATCCAGACACTCCAGTGGAAAACTACTAAAAGATGTGAGTGATATCGTACTGGATATTTGTGGAGTCAAAGGGGATTCGGTATTAGAAGATGCGCGAGTAAGTGAAAAGTTTTGTTCGACCTCTACGGTTGTTGCGATGAGTTTGTTGATCGGTATAGTAGGGGAAAGCATTCAACTGTTGGCGGACAAAGGAATGAACCCACCAATTTGGGTGAGTGGTAATCTTGATCGAGGCGATGCCATCAACAAAGAACATATGCGTAAGTACAAAGGAAAGATTGATATTATTTAATTTGCATAATAAAAAGATAAGAAGATTAATTTTTGTGAATGACAAAAGTTAATCTTTTTTGATGGAAAAAGTTCCACATTGAAAAAGGAAAGATTTTTATTTTAAGAAAGTGATAATTGTGTATTGTTTTTGTGTTGTTACTTAGGGATAATGGAAATAATTGAAAAATAAGAAAAACAACCAAGGGAAAGTTACCACATTAAAATGCCCTTCCTTTTTTTACAGGAAGATTTGAATCATGGTACGTTAAAGGTGGCTAAAAACTTGGTTTGGAGGTGATAAGATGAAAAGTGCGAAAGAGAGTTACTACAACAAAGAAATATTAAATTGCTTAATGGATGGAAAAGTTGTTTCCACACAGTTCATTGCAGATCAAGTAGGGTTGTCAGAAAAATCTGTACGTAATAAGATTGCGAACATTAATGACTACCTACAAGAAAACCAATTAGGTTGCATCAATAAAAAACCAAGAGTTGGAGTATGGTTGGAGATGGATGAAAGCCAAAAAGAGAAATTGCTTTCCTTTTTGATGAATAGTTCTTCCATGGGTGTAAATTATGATGAAGAAGAACGTGTATACGAAACATTAAAAATATTGTTTCGCTTGCGTCCATGGGAAACCATCAGTACCCAAAAGTTATCGGATACTTTGTATTTAAGTGCACCGACGATATTAAAGGTATTGAAAGAATGCGAAGACTACTTGCAACCTTATAAAATTACAATTACCAATGAACGTAACAAAGGGTTTCGACTACAATGTCGAGAAAATGAATATCGTGTTGCTTTGAAAAATTTAATTATGTTGGATGGTAACGTAGAAAAAATCAAAAAGAATTTAGAGTACTTCTTTTCTCATTTGGATTCTAAGATGATACAAAAATCAATCATAGAAACAGAAAACGAATGGAATTATCGATTTACGGATGAATCCTTCTATGAAATATTAATTTATTGTTGCATTGCATACCAACGAAAAGATATTCAGACACCAGTGCTTGATGGAGATGCCGAATTTGATATTCTTCAAAAATACAATGAGTATCCATTCACAGTAGCAATCTTTAAAAAGCTACAAGATAAGTTTCATATCTTATTCTCAAATGAAGATGTCTTATTTTTATCAATACAAATTATGTGTTCTAAGTTTATTGGTGTATCAGCGACCGATGAATCGCTAGCACAAGTAATGAAGTACGATAATAAGTTAGTAGAGTTTGTGGATTTGGTGTTGGATGTGGTAGGGAATATATTGAATATCGCATTAAAGGAAGATGCAAAGTTGAGAGAAAGTTTAATCTTTCACTTGCGACCTACCATCTTTCGTATCCGTTATGGAACAACCCAAAACAATACACTGATTAATTTTATAAAGACAGAGTATAAAAATGTTTATCGTGCAACGTGGGCGATCAGCATCTTATTTGAAGAGTATTATGGGTTGCAACTGACAGAAGATGAAGTAGGGTATATCGTTTTGTATATTCAATCGGCATTAGAGCGAAAAAATCACCAATATAAAATGGTGCTCATAGCGGATTCAAGTCGTGGGCATGCTGAACTATTGAGTGGAAGAATCCAAAAGATGATTCCTGAAATCGCGACAATCAATATGATGAGTGCACATGACTTTAAATTATATGGAAATGAGGAAGCAGACATCATTGTCACTTCCCAAGATTTGAATGTGAAAGATCCACGTATTGTAAGTATTGCGAATTTATTGAGTGAAAGTGGCGTTATCTCATTACGTAATCATTTGGATAATATGAATTCAAGAATGGCACAAAGTGGAACAGCATTCTCACCAGTGTGTTTTCCATTATTAAGTCCAGAGATTATCTTTGTGAACCAAAGTTGCAAAGATAAGGATACGCTATTGAAGTTTATGTCTACCGCGATGGAGATGCGAGGATATGTGTCGAGTAAGTTTTATGATTCGGTGATGGAACGTGAAAAAGCGACAACAACATCGATAGGAAATGGGATTAGCTTACCACATGGCGCGCAAAGTGAAGTAGTGGAATCAAAAGTAGCCATTGCGATTTTGGAAGAACCTATTATGTGGAATGATGACCAGGTAGACATTGTCTTCTTACTTGGATTTAAGATGACAACACCTGATGAAATAAAAAGAGTGCAAATGTTTTATAAAGAATATATCTCACTTATCGAAACAGATGAGAAGATTAAAAAGTTAAAGAGTATGAATAGTAACATTGATTTGTATAAATATTTAATTCAGTAATAAGGAGGAGGAAACGATGGAACTAAAAGATGTGTTAGACAGAAGGGTAATTGATTTGGATTTAAAGGCAAAAAGCAAAGAAGAAGCAATTGGGATGCTGGCGCAAAAATTGAAAGATGCAGACTATATAGGGGATGTAGATGAGTTTGTACAAGATATTTATGTGCGTGAAAGTGAAGGAATGACAGGAATAGGTAACTATGTTGCGATTCCACATGGGAAAAGTGATAGTGTAAGCCAAGTAGGAATTGCGATTGGAAAACTAAACGAAGAAATTGAGTGGGAAACCCTAGATGGCAAAGGCGTGAAGTTGATATTCTTATTTGCGGTAAGCAATGATCATGAATACGCACGTAACCATATGTTGTTGTTAGCTGAAATCGCTAGAAAATTAGGGAATGACGAAGCGATTGAGAAGCTATTAGAAGCAAATGATGTAGAACAATTAATTTCTGTATTCTGTTAGGGCAAGAATTTTCTTGCCCTTTGCTTATTTTTAGGCAAAAAGAAAAAGTACCACATTAAAATGTGGATTACTTTTGTCGCTAGGTAAAAAATACCGTATTAAAATAGTCCTTATTTTAATCTTGAAAAGAAAAAGTACCGCATTAAAAAGACCTTGATAAATACGCTAAACTTCATTTTGAATGCTATTATTGAGACAGATAAAAACAAGTGAAAGGAGGAGCATTATGAAAATTGTAGCCATTGCAGCTTGTACATCAGGAATCGCACATACGTATATTGCGAAAGAAAAATTGATTCGTGCAGCAGAAGGATTAGGACATACGATTCATGTGGAAACCCAAGGAACAATTGGAACAGAAGATGAATTGAGTGCACAACAAATTAAAGAAGCGGATGTTGTAATTTTTGCGATCGATATTGCGATTACAGGAACAGAACGTTTTGATGGGAAAAAGATTGTTAAGGTGCCAACCAATGTTTGTGTCAAAGCACCAAAACAATTGATTCAAAAAATTGAAGAAGAATTAAACAAATAGAAAAGGAGAAGAAAAAATGAAAAACATAGGGGCAGAATTAAAACGCCATGCTCTGACTGCGATTTCTTACATGCTACCATTAGTAGTTGCAGCAGGGTTATTGATCGCCATTGGGAATCTAATGGGTGGTGAAGTCGTAACTTCACTAGATGACATTACTATTCCAAGTGCATTAACAACACTTGGGGTATTCGGAATGGGGTTATTACCATCATTCATCGCAGGGTATATCTCTTACTCGATTGCGGATCGTCCAGGGATTGCACCAGGGTTCTTAATGGGGCAAATCGCATCATTTCTAGGAGCAGGATTTTTAGGAGGAATGATTGGAGGGTATATCGTAGGGTATATCGCATTATTTATTCGTAAACACTTGAAAGTGCCACGTTGGGCAGAGGCTTTGATGCCAATGATGATTATTCCAACATTATCTGCAATTTTAGGGGGACTATTGATGTTCTTCGTAATTGGAACACCAATTTTATGGATTACTGATGGATTAACAAACTTTATTGTTGGATTGGATCAATCTTCTAAAGTAGTATATGGATTTATTATTGGAGCATTAGGTTGTATTGACTTTGGGGGACCAATTAGTAAAGTTCCAAACTTAATTTGTGATGGTTTATTGTTAGAAGGAATTTATGGACCAGAAGCAATCAAAGTATTAGCAGCAATGGTTCCACCATTAGGAATTACATTCTCATTAGTATTATCAAAATTCATGAAAAAGAAAATTTATACTTCAACTGAGGTAGAAAATATTAAAGTAGCATTCCCAATGGGATTATGTATGATTTCTGAAGGGGTTATCCCAATTGCGATGAATGACTTACTACGTACAGTAAGCTGTACTGCTACAGGATGTGGAGTAACAGGGGCAATTAGTTTCGCATTCGGTGTAGGAAGTAGAGTTCCATCTGGTGGAGTATTCGTTATTCCAGCAATGAGTCAACCAGTTATGGCAGTTGTGGCATTATTAGCGGGAACAGCAGTAACAGGTATTATGTTAGTGTTAATTAAGAAAAAGAAAACACAAGCAGATGAAGTAGAAGTAGAAGAAGTAGAAGAAGAAATGGACTTGTCAGGAATTTCGTTTCAATAAAATAGGGGGATCATAACATGTATGTTTCAATGAAAGATATGTTAAAGCGTGCCAACGAGGGTAATTATGCAGTAATGGCAATCAATTGTTTCAATATTGAAACGGCAAGAGCCGTCATTCAAGCTGCAGAAGAAGAAAGAGCACCAATTATTGTGAATATCGTACAAGAGCATATGGTGAATCACTGTGATAGTGAATTAATAGCACCAATTGTAAAGATGTTAGCACAACGTGCAAGTGTAGAGGTTGCATTGAACTTCGATCATGGAGAAGAAGTAGGTCTGATTAAAAAAGCGTTACAAGATGGATACTCTAGTGTTATGGTAGACGCTTCGCGCTTTGACTTAGAAGGCAATATTAAAATGACGAAAGAAATAGTGACATTTGCGCAAGCATATGGAGCGAGTGTAGAAGGGGAAATCGGATGTATGGGTGGAAGCGAAGGCCAAAACTATACAAGTGAAACGATGAAAACAGATCCTCAAGAAGCACTGCGTTTTGCGAAAGAGAGTGGCATTGATGCCCTTGCGATATCAATTGGAACATCACATGGTAACTATCCAGAAGGATATGTTCCAGAATTTGATTTTGAACGATTACAAGCAATAAAGCAAAAAACGAAGATGCCACTAGTATTACATGGTGGTTCTGGTTCTGGGGATGACAATATAAAGAAATGTGTGGAATTTGGTATTAATAAAATCAACGTGGGGTGTGACTTTATGAATGCCAACACAAATAGTATTAAACGACAACTGAAGGACAATCCTGATATTAACTTTTGGGTCATGATGCACCAAGTAGAAAAAGATAGTAAAGCGATTGTGAAACATTACATAAAGTTGTCGAAATCTAACGGCAAATCAAGATAGAGAGAGAGAAAAGAGAGGTAAGTTATTATGTTAATGAATATGAAGGATTTATTGGCGGTTGCGCAAAAACATCACTTTGCAATCCCAGCGTTTAATATTGGATCAGACCAATTATTAAAAGTAGTAATGAAAAAGGTGAAAGAATTAAATTCACCAGTTATTTTGGAAATGAGTCCAGATGAATTTGATTTTGTTGGGGACGCACAAGTACAAGCGATGATTTATGAAGCAGCACAAACAGAAGTGCCAGTATGTATTCACTTGGATCATGGGAACACATATGAAACTTGTGTACGTGCGATTCGCGCAGGAATGACATCTGTTATGATTGATGCATCAACACTACCATATGAAGACAATGTAGCGATTACTAAAAAAGTAGTAGAAACAGCACATTTAGTAAATGTATCAGTAGAATCAGAATTAGGAACAATTGGAACAACAGGTAACTCAATTGAAGGTGGAACAGAAGGTGTCATCTATACCAAACCTGAAGAAGCAAAAAAATTCATTGATGATACGGGAATCGATACCTTTGCGGTTGCAATTGGAACAGCACATGGAATCTATCCAAAAGATATGAAACCAGAATTAAGAATTGATATCTTAAATGAAATCACAAAAGAAGTAAATGTACCATTAGTATTACATGGTGGTTCATCAAATAAAGATGATGAAATTAAAGCAGCAGTTCAAAATGGAATCTGTAAGATTAATATTTCAAGTGATATTAAAGTTGCGTTCTATGAAAAATGTCGTGAAGTATTAAATGCGAATCCAGGGTACAGAGAACCTTTGGAAATCTATCCAGAACCAATGGAAGCTTGTGGTAAAGTGGTAGAAGAAAAAATTCGTTTGTTTAATGCAATCGATAAAGTAAAATACTATTATTAAGAAAAAAGGACTTGTCTAAATAGACAAGTCTTTTTGTATGATTTTATGAGTAAGGAATCTTATTGATTATTGCTTCTTACAATGCTCATCACTTTTTTCCATGTGAGTTTATTCTCACTTAAAAATAAACCGAATAAAATGAAAACCATACCTAGTATTGTTGTTGGAGTGATGGATTCGTTTAGTAGGATGGAAGAAGCGATAATTGTAACCAAAGGTACTAGATAAATATATGCGCTTGTTTTTATGGCACCTAGTATTTTCAATGCATAGTTCCAAGTAACAAAACACAAGGCAGAAGCACCGACTCCTAAAAATAAAATATGAAATACGTTGTTGTTTAGGAAAACAGGTGATATGTCATACGAAAAAGGTAAGACAAACGTGGCGGGTATCATACACAAAATTCCATAGAAGAAAATACGACGTGTTGTTTGAATGGTGTTGTATTGAAAGGTACTTATTTTTTTAATAAGCAAGGAATAAATGGCCCAAACAAAAGCGGCAAGGACAGATAAGAAATCACCGATGGGATTGATTTCAAGACTGTGTTGTTGAAGGCTGATGCATGCGATACCAATGATGGCGAATAAAAAACCAACAAAGAAAGGAACCGTTATTTTTGTTTGCTTGCGATAAAAAAGGAAGGAAAGCAAAGCGGTAAAAAAGGGAGCTGTGGAAATTAGGATACCTACATTTGCGCTTGTTGTATACGTTAATGCGATGTTTTCTAATAAGTAATAAAAACAGATACCAGTTAGTCCAGCGAATAGAAAATACTTTTCTTCTTTTCTTCCTTTCGTTTTTAGTTTTTTAGGATAAACAATACACAAACAAAGAAATCCGATCACAAAGCGGAATACTAAAATTTCTAAGGGATGCAGATCCTCTAATAGAAACTTTGTTGATACAAATGTGGTTGCCCATATTAATATGGTTAGTAATGCAGCGATATGTCCGTTTTTATTTTCCATGTTGGTTCTCCATAAATATTTTTTGGTAAGAGGCAGGGGTTAAGCCTAAAAAACTATTGAAATAATGAGTGAAATGACTTTGGTCGCAAAAGCCGCTTTGTAGAGCTGTTTCCATAATGGAAACACCTTCTTTTAATAGTGTTTTCGCATGGTTGATACGGATGCTTTCTAAGTAGCGATAGGGAGTCAGTCCTTTTTCTTTCACAAAGAAACGTAACAAAGAGGATTTGCTAGTCCCTACATAGTCACATATTTCTTGTAGACTAATTCGTTTCGTATAATTGTCTTGCATGTACTGGCATGCTTTTGCCACTTCATCTCGACTTGTTGTTTGTTCCATAAAAGTAGTACTCGCATAATTTTCAATTAATAGCGATAACAACAGCAATAAGTATTCTTCTTTTTCAAATTCTTTATTTCCTTCCATCATCATTTTATGCAGACAGCGCAAGTAAAATAAAACAGCATCGTTTTGTATCACGGTTTGTTGAAAGGAGGGTATCTCTTTTTTACCTGTTAATTCTAGCATGAATTGTTCCATTGAAGAAATAGGAATATTAATAGCGCGATAATCCAAACTACAATTGTTTATTTGTGCACAAGTATGCGTATCGTTAGGATTAAAAAGAACAATATCATTTGCACATAAGTGGTATTCTTTGTTTTGGCATTGTAAATAACGAAACCCATCATCCACACACCCAATCACAAAAAAGTTGTGGAAATGAAGGGGGAATGGTTGAACAAAACCAAGTAAGTGGTATGCTTCAATATTTAACTCATCGTATACGATAACACGTTTTTCTTTCTCCATAAAATCACCTCAATTACACACTATTGTAGCAGTTTTAAAAAGAAATGGCTTGTACAATATCTTCAAAAAAAAAGACGCCGTAGCGTCTGTTTATTTAATATAGTCTAAAATCGAATCGAAGGCACTTGTATCACAGCTTTCAATGTTTCCATTGTCACTTGCTTTCGCAAAAGCAGGATCGATCGGTAATTTCGCAATTACTGGAATTTGGTATTGTTGTGCAATTTCCTCGATGTGGCTTTCCCCGAAAATTTCGTATTTCTTATTGTTGTCAGGGCAAAGGAAGTAAGAATAGTTTTCCACCATTCCTAAAATCGGGATGTTCATCATGTTCGCCATTTTTACGGCTTTCTCAACAATCATGGAAACAAGCTCTTGAGGAGAAGTAACAACGATGATACCATCTACAGGCAAAGATTGAAAAACAGTTAATGGAACATCACCTGTTCCTGGAGGCATATCAACAAACATATAGTCAACATCTTCCCATAATACATTTTGCCAAAACTGATGAACAACACCAGCAATCACTGGTCCACGCCATACAACAGGATCACGATCATTTTCTAACATTAAGTTAATCGAAATGACATCGATTCCCGTACGTGTTTTTTCAGGGAAGATCATTTCTTCGCTTCCTTTTGCTTTTTCACTAATACCAAATACTTTTGGAATACTTGGTCCAGTAATATCGGCATCCAAAATCGCTGTTTTGTAACCCATCTTATTAACGCTTGTAGCAAGCAATGAAGTGATAGATGATTTTCCTACTCCACCTTTTCCACTCATTACTGCAATTACCTTTTTTACTTTACTCATGTGGTGAAGAGGTAATTTTTGAATTTCTCTTTCGCCACAATCAGCTTTACAACTAGAACAGTTGTGATCACAATTTTGACTCATCGCTATACTCCTTTATCTTATCTAATACATGAAAACGATAATGCATACTTTCCATTAGCGAAACATACTTATCCACAACGTTTACGATAATCGCTTCTTTGGAAGAAGGAAAATGTCGCATTGTAAGGGGCCACATATGGGCTTCGATAATATGTTGTTCCGTTTCATTGATAGCGTAATGTTGTGTTGCATTATGCTTTGCTTTTTTAGGGTGGTGAAATCCATGCCACTTATGGGATTCCTGTTTATGATGCCAATCATACAAATAAAAATCATGCAACAAAGCGCCAACAATAACACTTTTCGCACTACAAGAAATACGTAATTTTTTCATTAAGTAATAACTGTAATACGCCACACATATACTATGTTCGTAAGTGGAGATGGAAGCGTGTTGCATAAATTGTTTCATTGACTGGTAGTGTTCATTTTGAATAATAGGCAAGGAAACATCTTTAAAATAAGTTAGTTGTTGATTGGTAAGAGGCATTTTTTTAACTCCTATAGCTACTATTATACACGTTAAAAAAAGATTATTGAATTATTTTAACCATACAGTGCGAGGAAACAACATGTGTATTTATTCAATTTGTTTCTTAGTAAGGGTAAAAAAGCATAATTAGCGTGCATAGTATTGTTATGATAGCTCCAAAAAGGAACCATTTTTTAGAAAGCGTTTCATTGTTTTTCCGCTTTTCTTCCGCAACGATTAAGATGGTGATGTGAATGCCTAAAAAGGGAATGAGTAGACTAAGAATGAGCAGTGCTTCTTTTGAGTTGTTTTGAATGTTATGTAAAACAAAAGATAAGATGATACCTAGTACCATAACCAAAAGATTAAGGATGAAGTACACTCCATAAAAAGAAGCGCTGCGAGACTTTATGAAATCTTCCTTGTTTACGTATAGCTGTGTTTGGTATTTTTTGTTTGTGATGAAAATAGAAGCAAAGAAGTTGATGAAATACATACCAAATACGATTGGGGGTAAAGTAAGTGGTTCAAATGCAATACCATACATTAGGATTACGTTCATCAGCGTGTGCATTGTTAACACTTGAATTAGTATTTTTATTAATATCTTATTTATGGTCGGTGTATGATACTGAATGGTTTCATCAAAACCGTCAATCATAGTATAGTCATTTGTATGAATGGCATGTAGGAAAGTTAAGAAAAGAACGCTACTCATGACAAACAAAATAAAGAAAAGAAGGAAAAAAATGTTTTGTTCAAAGAAAATAATTTCGCGAGAACAATACAAGAAAGTAAGAAACGTAATCACATACAAAAGTTTTACGGTTTTCAATTGTTTGTTTACTGTGTCATCTATTGTTTCTTCGATTAAGGTTTGAACAGGTATGTTAAATATCTGAGCCATTTGGCGTAAGCTATCCAAATCCGGTTCGCTTACATCTCTTTCCCAACTACTGATGGCTTGTCGTGTAACATGCAATTTGTTAGCTAATTCGGCTTGCGAAAGCTTTTCTTTTTTACGGTAAAATTGTATTTGTTTTCCGATCTTTGTAGGCATACGATAACCCCTTCTCTTTTCTTTACAATACAGGAAAGTGATTTTTTTGTCTAGATAAGGGGACGCAATTATTTGTTGCTAAGAAGTATCGCGTTTTCTTTTCCAATATATGGTGGACTTTTTATCCTTTTTCTACTTAAGAAATTTCGATAGTGTGGTATAATGATTGAGTAAATTTTGTGGGAGGATATGTATGAGTACAGTGTATGAAAAGTCGTTAAAGTTACATGAAGAAAACAAAGGTAAACTAGGAGTGGTTTCGAAAGTGAAAGTAGAAACATTGGATGATCTTAGTTTAGCGTATACGCCAGGGGTAGCACAGCCTTGTCGTGAAATTAATGCCAATCCAGAAGAAGCGTATCGCTATACTGCAAAAGGTAATTTGGTTGCGGTAGTCAGTGATGGAAGCGCGGTTTTAGGACTTGGAAACATTGGCCCTCATGCAGCGATGCCAGTAATGGAAGGAAAAGCGATCTTATTTAAAGAGTTTGCGGATATTGATGCCTTTCCTATTTGTTTGGATACGCAAGATGATGAAGAAATTATTAAAACAGTAAAATATTTAGCACCAACATTTGGTGGTATTAATTTAGAAGATATTGCAGCGCCTAGATGTTTTGAAATTGAACGTCGTTTAATTGAAGAATTGGATATTCCAGTATTTCATGATGACCAACATGGTACAGCAATTGTAACAAGTGCAGGGTTAATCAATGCTCTTAAACTTGTTGGTAAGAAAATGGAAGAAGCACGTTTTGTGATTTTAGGAGCAGGAAGTGCGGGAATTAGTATTTGTAAATTGTTGCAACGTCTAGGTATGAAAAATGTTGTCTTAGTGGCACGCAAAGGAATTTTATGTGAAGGCGAAGACTGGATGAACAGCGCTCAACAAGAAATCGCAAAAGTGACAAACACGCAAGAATTACGTGGTAGTTTGGCAGATGCGATGAAAGGGGCAGATGTTTTCATCGGAGTAAGTGGTCCTAAAACAGTAAGTGTTGAAATGGTAGAAAGTATGAATAAAGATGCAATCGTATTTGCGATGGCAAATCCAGAACCAGAAATTTTACCAGAAGATGCGAAAAAAGGGGGAGCACGTGTTGTAGCGACAGGAAGAAGTGATTTCCCAAATCAAATTAATAATGTACTTGTATTCCCAGGTATTTTTAGAGGTGCCCTTGATGCAAGAGCGCACGCTATTAGCGAAGAGATGAAAGTTGCAGCGGCAAAAGCCATTGCGAGTATCGTAAGCGAAGAAGAATTGAATGAAGACTACATCATTCCTGATGCATTTAATAAAGAAGTTGCAAAAGTGGTAGCGAAAGCAGTTAGTGATGAATACAAAAGAAGTGTGAAGTAATGAAAGAAATACACGTTAGTAAAGTGAGCGAAGCCATTCGTGAAATGGTACAAGAAATAAATTTTGAATACCCACAAGATATTGAAGCATTATTAAAAGAGAGCGAAGCAAAAGAAACGAGTGTGATTGGAAAACAAACGTTACAGTTGCTAAGTGAAAATGCACGTATCGCCAAAGAAGAGCGAATTCCGATTTGCCAAGATACAGGAATGGTAATCGTGTTTGTGAAGATTGGTCAACAAGTATGTCTTGTTGGTGGTGATTTAAATGATGCCATTAATGAAGGAGTTCGTTTGGGTTACGAAGAAGGATACTTGCGTAAGAGTATTGTAAGTGATCCTCTGTTTGAAAGAATTAATACAAAAGACAATACACCATGCATTATTTATCCAACGATTGTCGCTGGTGATGAAATTGTATTGGAAGTAGGATGCAAAGGATTTGGTAGTGAAAATATGTCGACAATCACAATGTTGAAACCAGCACAAGGTGTAGACGGAGTGAAACAAGCTGTGATTGATGCGATTAAAAAAGCTGGACCAAATGCTTGTCCACCAATGGTTGTCGGTGTTGGTATTGGTGGTACTTTTGATTACGCTGCTGTGTTAGCGAAAAAAGCAACGTTGCGTGATTGCTCAACAAGCAATGCCAATCCAATGTATGCACAATTAGAGAAAGAGTTATTGGAACAAGCCAATGCGTTAAACATAGGCCCACAAGGACTAAAAGGAGATACCACAGTATTAAAAGTAAATGTAGAGTATTTTCCAACGCATATTGCAGGACTTCCTTGCGCTGTTAATATTTCATGTCATGTTACAAGACATGCGAAAAAGGTGATTGTATGAAACAGATAACATTACCAATGAGCAAAGAAGTGAAAGAGTCACTTGCTGTTGGAGACTTACTTTATTTAAGCGGAACGATTTATACGGCGAGAGATGCAGCACACAAACGTTTGAATGAAATGTTAGATAATAAGGAAGCCTTACCTATTGAGTTAGAAGGTGCAACTATTTATTATGTTGGTCCAACACCAACGCCACCAAATAAGAAATTTGGAAGCGCAGGTCCTACTACGAGCATGAGAATGGACGTTTATGCAAGTAGGTTGTATGATTTAGGCGTGTGCGCAACAATCGGTAAAGGCTATCGAAGCCAACCGGTAGTGGATGCCATCGCTAGAAATGAAGCGTTGTATTTAGTTGCAATCGGTGGTGCAGGAGCACTTCTAAGTAAATGTGTTGTGGATGCACAACCAGTTGCGTTTGCTGATTTAGGAGCAGAAGCAATTGTAAAGTTAGAAGTCAAAGATTTTCCTGTTACAGTAGCAATTGATACTAAAGGGAGAAATATTTATGAATAAGATTTTAGAAGTTTGCTGTGGATCGTATTATGATGCACTACAAGCACAAAAGGGTGGAGCGAAACGTATCGAACTTAATAGCGCATTGCATTTGGGAGGGTTAACACCTTCTTTGGCAACACTAAAAAAAGTAAAAGAAGATACTGATTTAAATGTAATTTGTATGGTTCGTGATCGTGCAAGTGGATTTTGTTATCGTAAAGAAGACATGGATATCATATTTTATGATGCGAAAATTTTATTAGAAAACGGAGCAGATGGTTTGGCATTCGGTTTTCTAAATGAAGACAAAACGATAGACAAAGAGGCAACAAAAAGAATGGTTGCACTTATTCAATCGTATGGAAAAGAAGCGGTTTTCCATCGTGCTATCGATGTTACAAGCGATTATATGAAGGCTATGGAAGATGTAATTGAATGTGGTTGCCAACGTGTACTAACAAGTGGTGCAGGGGTAAAAGCAATAGATGGAATCAAACAGATTAAATTAGCGCAAGAAACATTTGGTGATCGTATTGAAATTTTGCCAGGCTGTGGAATAAATGCAGAAAATGCAGATTATGTTATCGAAAATACGAAAGTAGTTCAAGTACATTCTTCATGCAAAGGGTATTTGCATGACCCTACTACATCGAATTATGGAGTTAATTTTTCTTATATCGATATTAACAAGTATGAAGTTGTGGATAGTGAAATAGTAAAGGCAGTCTTAGAAACAATCGCAAAAGTATAAGCAAAAAGAAATTCTTGTTTTTTCATTAATGTACTAAAAAAACAAAGTAATCATTGCATACTGATTTGATTTTTTTTATAATAATAGTGTCGTTAGAAGTTCGCTTCTAACATCTATTTAAAATATTCCAAAAAGAAAAAGAGGATCGGCCCTCTTTTTCTTTTTGCATATAAGGTGAATGAAGCATTTTAATAGGCTATCCTATTATTTCTTAAAAATGATAGCAATCATCTCAAGTAATAATAGGATTAAAACTAAGATTAATATTATCGAAGTAAAATATTCCATATAGACACACTATTGACATATTGTCGCTCCTTTCTTCTGTATTTTGTCTTTCATTCACAGTAGCTACAGATACTCTTACACTAAGAAGAGTAAACTCCCCCTACTACTATATATGCGGTTTTCTTAAAATCTCGTGACTATTTTTTGTCTTTTTTTATTTTGAAATAATAGTTGCAGAAGCGATTGATTTTTTTTATAATAATAGTGTCGTTAGAAGTTCACTTCTAACATCTATTTAAAATATTCCAAAAAGAAAAAGAGGTCAGGTCCTCTTTTTCTTTTTGCATATAAGGTGAATGAAGCATTTTAATAGGTTATCCTATTATTTTTTAATTATATTGATTCATCAACAAAAAACATTCTATTCCTAGAATGTTTTTAGTCTTTTAATATTCCTGGTTCATTCACAACAGTATTGATGATGTTAGTTAGTCGATACACATGACAAATAAGTTGGTATTTTTGATGAATGCTTATTTCATGTCCATCCATAAATCTTTGAATATCTGTTTGGTTAACTTTTGATATTGTAGCAATGGTGTCCAGTGAAATAGCGACCTTACTAGTAAGATATTCAAGTAAACAACGTACGACATCATCGTCACTCACATCAAACGTGACATACGATAAATCACTGATTACTCGTGTTAAATCAGGATTCTTTTTGTTTGTTTCCTCAGGGTTAAGACCAAGAGAATTAAACAAAGGTAACATGTCCTTAGAAAGTATTTGTTTGATTGTTGTATTTTGTTTTGTGTAATCATTTGTACGTACCATAAATCGCCCCACTTATTTCTTATGATGATTTTGCTCATCCTATAACTTAATTATAGTAGCGATTTCTTTTTTTACAATATATTCCACTAAAGTGAAAAAATCACATATTTTTGATACGTTTAAATAGCGATCATTTCTTGTAGCTCAAAACTGTAAATATATGTATGAATGGTTTTGTTTGGATACAATATCAACAATGCTTTTTGGTATGTTTCTAATTGTTTACGATAGCGAGAAACAATTTGACTGGCACTCGCATTACGATCAGACTTAAAGTCAATCAAAGTGATCGTGTTGTCTTGTATCGCAACATAATCCATAAACCCGTGAATGATACAATCTGCATCATTGACGATGAATGGAAACTCATGATAAACGCTTGCTTGTTGCGCATTCGCAAAGATAGCATTATTTTGTAGCGCAAGTAACACTTGGATATCGTGTTTTTCTAGGGTGATGTTGTGAAGGTGGGCAACTTCATTAATTAATGAAATATCCCAATTTGTATGAGGTAAGGTTTCTACCATCTTATGTAAGTTTGTACCTCGTAACATCGCTTCATCTTCATCTAGATAAAAAGCAGAAGGAGTGAAGGAGAATACTTCACTATCACTAGGAGCTATGCTTTCCTTATGTTCAATTGTAAGGGAATAATGAGGGATCATTTGTTGTGTACTGTCTTTGTGATCTTGAATTTCGTTATCCCAAAGTTGCGTCACTGGCTTAATCAAAAGTAATTCTTTGATCGAAGTTTGGTAAGCTTGTAAAATCCATGACGTGAAACTATTTTTCTTGTATATTTCAACTTTACTTAAAGGACGACATTGGCTATCTTCTTTGCAATCAACGATAATCATTTCTTGTTGGGCACGTGTGGTTGCTACATAAAGTACGCGCATTTCTTCTTCCAAAGCACTTTTGGTTGCTTTATGATTCAATGCGATACGTTCGATTGTCGGATATACCAAACGATGTTGTTTGCTCATGTAATTCAGTGCAATTTTTAATGTGTCATCAAAACCGATTAACCCAACGGTATCAAATAAGTTAAGGGAATCGATGGAATATAAGAAAACAACTGGAAACTGTAGTCCTTTGGATTGGTGAATACTCATCACGCGTACGACATCATCGTTATTACTGATGGGTATGGCTTCTCCAATTTGTGTATTACTGGATTCATCCAAAGAAGTTAAGAATGAAGACAAAGATAAGGCTTCTTTGCTTTCTCTACTGGTAATCATCTCATATAGTTTATCCAAATTCGTTTTCTCTTGTTTGGTTGTATACGTTTCATAGTAATGGTTAAAATGATAAATCTGCGTTACGATTTCACTTAATTTCTTTTCTTTTAATGCATAAACAAGTTGTTTAAAATGACTTAAATTTTGCTTCTCTTTGAAGTATGAATAAAAACTATCGTTTCTTTCCATGTGTTGTTTTGCTTGTGCTAAGTCCTCGTCTTTCAGTTGAAAGAAAGGGGACAACAACAAGGCGCAAAAAGCGATGTCATCGTGTGGGTTTTCAAGAGCACGCAAGAAAGACAATACATTACGAATTGCTGAGCTCTCATAAAATCCGTGTTTCATATTAATGAAATAGGGAATGTTAGCTTCTTCAAAAGCATCCCGTAAGCATTCGCTCTTGGCGTTTGTTTTTACTAATATCGCAAAATCTTTGTAATTGTAGTTTTTGTCTTTTCGCATCTGCAATATTTGATTGGCGATATAGCTCGCTTTTAATTCGTCTTTGCTCAGTTTTTCAAATCGATCCGCATTGATTTTTTTATCTTGAATCAAATGAATCTCAGCTGGTACATTATCGATTGCTTGGCTGTCTAATCCTGTTTGTGTACAATCGTTTTCACTAAACGAAGAGGCAAAACCAGGGACATTCATCAAACGTTCAAACAACGTATTATTAAAATCAACAATGCTTTTCTTTGAACGGTAGTTATTGCTTAAATAAATGACTTCATCGAGTTCTTTTTGGTGAATGATTTTATCACGCATGATGTCTGGTGTAGCATGACGAAAGCCATAAATGGATTGTTTGATATCCCCGACACGAAATACATTATTGTGTTTGCAGATAAGAGAAACAAGAGTATCCTGTACATCGTTACTATCTTGAAACTCATCTACCATGATTTCATAAAACTGTTGTTGGTAACGTTTTGCTACATCGTTGTTGTTTGCTTGTAAAATGGTTAAAGCAAAATGTTCCATATCACTAAAATCGATTACTTTACGCGTGCGTTTTTGTTTGGTGTAGTAAGCGATAAAGAAAAGGACTAAATCAACAAGCAAGTTATTGTATTTCGCATTGTGATTACTAAATGCGACAAAGAGTTCTTCTTCAAATAAAATAGCGTGAAGCTTTGCCTCCAGTGTTTCTATTTCTTTTTTTAGCTCATCTAGTTCATCGATGTCTTTTCCTTTTTTAATTGTAATCGTACTTTGTTGGAAAAAGATTTCGTGAAAAGACATGTATTGTCTTGTTTGTAGAAAGGTTTGGGCTTTTTCTAATTGTGTCTTTTTATCAAGTGCGAGTTGTTTGTCTTCCTCTTTATCATAATAAAGAAGTGTTTGTGATAAGGCATCGATAATGCTATCGATTTGCACTTGTAAATAGTCATAAAAGTAATCTTGAATGACTTGTTCATAATCATGAATGCAAGTAATGTCGTCTTTTTTACGACAACTTTCTAAAAAAGCGTGGGGATCACTTTTGGCATTTGCCAAGTAAAAGAGTGAAGTGATCGCTTCTTCTAGCGCTTTGTTGGAGTCTGCTTTGGTAGAAAACATTTCGCATAATGCTAAGAAATCTTCATTTGCCATAAAGTGCTCAAAGGTAGCTTGCATACTTTTTTTAAGTAAGCTGTTTTCCATGGCGTTATCCATAATGTTTTCACAAGCTTCTTTTTCTAAACCTAAGACATAATAATAGTTTTTAATAATTGCTAAGCAAAAGCCATGAATTGTGGAAATGGAGGCTTTTGACATATTTGCCAATTGTTTGCTTAAGTATTGTTTTTCTTCTTCTTGTGTGGAAGAAGCAAGAGCAGATTGCAGTTCTTTTGCCAATCGTTTTTTCATCTCATTGGCAGCTGCTTCTGTAAATGTCATCGCTAATATTTGGTCGATGCTAATGCGCTTGTCTTTGACTAAATGAAGTAGTCGAGCGATCAAAACAGTTGTTTTACCACTACCTGCAGAGGCGCTGACAAGAATGTTTTTGTCCATTGTATAAATGGCTTTCTCTTGTTGGGGATTCCAATTAGGCATTCTTTCTTCCTCCTTTCAAATACAAGGCTTCTTCTACTTCTACCATTTCTTCTTTGGTATAAGTATGGTTGGCATTCGCACATATGGAAGCATAAGGACAATACGTACATGCACCACTTACGCTTTTGCATGGTATTTCACCATTTGTAATTGCATGTGCTAATTGTTGGTAAATGCGCATCATATAGTCGTATAGTGTTTCTGGATTATAAATAGTAGAAGTATTAATTCCACTCGCTTTGGAATTGCGTACTCCTTTTATATGAGAACCTTCATCATCCATTACTTCAATGTATTCACTAGTAATCCAACCAGCTAATTTCTTTTCTTTTAATAAGTAAAGATCGCCATCCTTTTCCTTGAATAGTTCATACCCAAGCGGGCGACGTTTTAGTTTGGCATAACTCATATTGATATTCGGGTTTGCGAAACTGTAATAAAAGGCACCTAGTGGACGTAAGTTGCTTTGTTTTTCAATGATTACTAAATAGGTGATTAACTGTAATTGCAAAGCGCTAAATACGTACTCTTCCTTTAATGACTTAGGACTGCTTTTATAATCGATGATACGGAAAAAATCATTGTTGGTATCAATGCGATCGATGAATCCCTTCAACTTAAGTTCGTATTGTTCATCAAAAGGAATAGTAAAAGCAATTTGTTGTTCCAATTGTGTTGGTTGAAGGGAACTATGAAGTTCATGGTCTTTTAAGACAGCTAAGTTTTGCATTAGTGAGGTAAGCAATCGCTCTTGCATTTGTAACAGTTGTTTTTGTTTATTAGGATAAAGGTCGATTAACTCCCTCATTTTTTGTTCAAGCAAAGCTTGTACCTCTGCTTTTTTGGTATCGACATATTGTTTGCCATACATCGTACATAACGTTTCTAAGATGAAGTGGTTTAGTGTACCTGCTTTGGCGTTAGAAAACGTATAGTCAATTGGTTCGTCTATTTTTAAACCATAGCGTAAGAAGTAAGAATAAGGACAATTCGCATACCGTTCTAAAGAGGAGACAGAACCTTTTAAAATGTTATCCTCAATAAAAAGTTGTTTTGCGCTTTCACTTGAAATGGAGTACGTGCGTGCATAGTTTGTATAGTTTTCAATTAGTGTTAGCTTTTGTGCTTCTTGATCAAAAAATTGTTCTAACTCCAAACTTGCTTCTTGTGCTTTTCCATCAAAACTAGACAAGGGATAGCTTGCGATGATATGCTCGCTACTTGTTAGTTGTTTGCTTACGTATTGTAGGTGTAATTGGTAACGTTGTTGCAAGCTAGGGTAATGAATGTCTTCATAAAATTGCTCATCGAAAAGACCTTCGTTCGCTTGCATGGCGGGATAGTTCTCTTGGGTTGCCCCTAACATAAAGTGGTATTTCGCAAAAGGCAAAGGATGACATAAATCACTGATTTGAATTCCTTCTACATCGTTGTCTTTGGCTATGCTTATCGCTTCAATGTTTGCGATAAAGAAAGGAATGTCTTCTTTGGTTTTTAAGGTAAACCTAGCAGCTTTGATTTCTTGGCGAATACGAAGGATTGTTTTACGATCTTGGTTTGTTTTAAAATCGTGTGTTTGAATTAAAAAGTCATCAATGAAACAAAGGACATCAATTAAAGATGTGCAAGCTTCCATCTTGAAAAGGAAAGGAAGCAAAGCCGCTTGTGTTTCAAGCGCTTTTTCTTCTAATAGACGCAATCTTTTTACTTCGCGTTCATCAACAACATCGTTGGAAATCGCCACTTTGCTTACAATATGAAAATCATCGTGCAAATCAAGTTCATACAAACTCATATAGTCCATTGCTTGTTTCGCATTTGGTAATGCGAAAAGATGTGCAGCAATTAAATCGATACTTGTTTCCCAAGTAGGGTTTTGGTAATACTGCAACAATGCGATGAATTTGTTTTGAATAAAAGAACGCTCACTATCACTCGTTAGTTGATAGGGAATATTATATTGAGGAAACAACAAATGAATGTAAGGAATGTATGTAGAATCCAATAATGTAAATTTGATATCCTTAGCATGTATTTTATGTTCAATAATGTATTGGGCAATGGACTCTACTTCACAGCGTTTATTCAAAGCGTAGTACCATTGTTTGTTTATATGTTCTGTTTTTTTAGGACATAATAAATGGGCTTTTTTGCTTTGTAATTGTTGTAGAACAAAATGTTCGTAACTCTCACTGTAATAATCAATGATTGTGACATGCGATAAATTATCGCCAACGTTTGCTAGTTGTTGCTTCATCTGGTCAATTGCCAAGGGAATATCATACAAAGAAGCAATGATAAGTTTTAACTCTTTTTTTATTTCGTTTTGTTCCTGTATGGCTTCCCATGAAATATCGAATTGCTTCATGTGTGTAATCACTTTGTTTAACTCGTTAATAAAAGAAAGAGATAACACACTGTCTTTTAAGTGATTCAGTTGATTGCGAAGGCTTTGTAGTTTTGTATAATAAGCATATTGTGTGGGTGTGCTTTCCACTTTTAAAAAATGAGGTAGTGATTGTATTGTAATGTTACTTACCCCATTTTTATCATGTACTAATTGTTTGCGTATTGCTTCGTGTAAATACGTTGGTGCGATAATTGTATCGCCCTCTTTCACGTGAAAAAGATCCATGAACCATTGCCTCCTTTTATTGTGGTATGACTTCGACTTCTACGATTTCTTCTTTTAAGAATTCAGGAAGAAACTTTCCACTTGTTATCTCTGCAATTTCATCTGTGATAGCAAGTGTTGTACGATACCGATAACAAACGTTTTCTTCGTATTGTTTATCGATGATTTCAATGTTTTTTTCTTGAAAGAAATAATCAAGACGACCAATCAAATCATAAGAAAAAGACAGTTGGTATTGTTTGGTCTGTTTGGTTTGTGTCAGTGTGGCATGTTGTAGTGTTTGGGATACGCTTTTGGAATAAGCGCGAATCAACCCACCTGCTCCTAACTTGATTCCACCAAAATAACGCACGGTAATCGCAAGTGTATCTTGCATGTTGTTTTTGCGTAAACTTTCTAACATCGGTACCCCAGCTGTTCCACTTGGTTCTCCATTATCATTGCTTCTTTGGATTTCGCTATGTTCTCCAATGACAAAGGCATAACAGTGGTGATTCGCATTAGGATGAAGTTTTTGAATTTGCGTTATGTATTGTTTCGCCTCTTCTTCATGAAAGACACGTGTTACGTATGTGATAAACTTTGATTTTTCAATTTCAATAGTATGTTGATATGCTTCTTTGACTCGATACATGCGCCACCTCTTAACTTAGCAATATTATACCATGTACAGGAAAGTTAGACGATAATAAAAATGTTGTAAAACTGGTAAAATAATACCAATGCACCTTTAAAGTATGGTAAAATGAAACCATAAAGTAGAGGAATACACCATGAAAAAATATTTAATTGTAGCCGATAGTACAAGTGCACTCGATATCGAAACAGCACGTAAACACGGCATTGTATTAGTTCCATTGAGTGTAGTTATTGATGGAAAGCAGTACAAAGATCATTATGAGATGACGTACGAGCAATTATATGAGCAATTACGTAGTGGGAAAGTGCCAACAACATCACAACCTAGTGTTGGGGATATTGAGGCATTAATGGAAAGTTGGAAAAAGGAAGAATATGACGCAATTATTGTCATATGTTGTTCTTCAGGATTAAGTGGAACGTACCAATCGTTTCATATCGCAAAAGAACATATGCAAATGGATAATGTGCATTTGATTGATTCAAGAAGTGTTGGCGCACCGCTCTATGATATGGCGTTGGAAGCGAAAGCGATGGCGGATCGTGGGGAAGAAGAAGTTAAAATTTTAGAAAAAATTGCGAGTAAGTGTGAAAACACATTCTCCTTCTTATTACCAGAAACGTTGGATCAATTAAAAAAAGGAGGAAGAATTTCTCCAGTAGCAGCGAATGTCGCATCGCTACTAAAAATTAAACCATTGTTGTATTTGGCAAACCATGGAGAAGTGGTGGATAAATTTATGATGGGGCGTACCGAAAATAAAATATTTCAAGCAGTGATTAATCAGTTTTTAGAGGAACAAGTAAATCCTACAACACATAAACTGTATTTATTACACGCAGACAATTTGGCTGCAGCGGAACGTTTTGTTGCCTATGCGCAAGACAAACTAGGACCAATCGAATACGAAATCCTTAATTTGCCGGCTGTTTTAACATGTCATGGCGGAATGGGTTGTATTGCGATGCAATCTACATTAAAATAGAATACGATACGCTGGGAGGAAACAATATGAAAATTGCAGTAGTTGTGGATAGTGGAAGTGGATTTACAAAGCAAAGTGCATTAGAAGAAGGAATTTTCTTTTTACCGCTACAAATTGTAGATGAGGATAAAACGTATTTGGATGGAATTGATATCACAACAGAAGAAATCTTTCAAATGATGAAAGATGGAAAGATGTTGAAAACATCATTGCCACCATTAGGAATGATTGAACAATTATTTAAACAATTAAAAGAAGAAGGGTATGAGCATTCTATCTGTATCAGTTTGACATCTGGATTATCGAGTACGATGCAATCCATTCGTTTGGGTGCAGAAGAAGCAGGAATGCCAATTACCTGTTTAGAAACATATACAACATGCCATATTCAAAAGTATTTGGCACGTGCAGCAAAACAATTAGTAGAAGAAGGGTTACCACTTGAGGACATCATGGAACGTTTACAAGATTGTGTAGCGCATAGTGATACCTTAATTATTCCAGATGATTTGGATCATTTAAAACGTGGAGGAAGACTAACACCTTTGGCAGCTGCATTAGGTGGGATGCTTAAAATTAAACCAATTTTAAAATTAAATAAATCAAGTGAAGGAAAAGTAGATACGTTTGCGAAAGTACGTACGATGTCAAAAGCGATGCAAATGGCAGTGGATACCTTTACTCAAAAAAATGAAATTGATGATCAATATGAGATTGTAATCTTACATACGGATGCACTAGAAAGTGCGAATGCTATGAAAGACATCTATTTTGCGAAATACCCAAACTGTACAACAGAGTTTGGTTACATTGGACCAGTTATTGCGGTTCATACAGGAATTGGTTGTGTTGGAATTCAATACGTGAAGAAAGTGTAGGTTAGAAGTATGAAAGTTGCTTTTGTTACAGATACAGGGACAGGAGCTACTCCAGAAGAATTAGCGAAAGAAGGTATCTTTGGAGTACCCCTGCAAATTACGATTAATGATATTACGAAATTAGAAGGTGAAGAAATAAGCGTTGACGAAGTGTATCGCTTACTTTCACAAGGTGCTAATTTAAAAACATCATTGGCTTCAATGAAGCGTTGTGAAGAATTATTTGAACGATTAAAGCAAGATGGTTATGATACGATTTTTGCTGTTCCTATTTGTAGTGGATTATCAGGAACAATTAATATGATGCGAGTGGTAGCAGAGGAATACGATTTGGCTTTTGATTATTTTGATTGCCATGTAACAGCCTATGTTGAACACTACATGGTGAAAAAAGCAAAAGAAATGTATGAACAACATAAGTCGTTTGCACAAATTAAAGAATATTTAGAAACAGTTTGTGATAATACGAATACGCTGTTGATTCCAGATGATTTAAAACACTTGCAACGCGGTGGTCGTTTAACTCCATTTGCGGCAACATTAGGTGGATTGTTGAAGATTAAACCAATCTTACAAATTAATAAAGAGACAGCAGGTAAAATTGATGTGTTGGACAAAGTTCGTACCATGTCAAAAGCAATGGACAAAACATTAGACAATATAAAAGAACATATTAATGGAGAAGGCGAAGGATACTGTATCGCTGTAACCTATGTATTATGTAAAGATCGTGCGAAAGAGTTATTGGCTCGTTATATGGAAGCTTTTTTAAAAGCAGAGTATATTTTTGCACCATTAGTAAGTGTAGTTGGGGTACATACTGGAATCGGTTGTATCGCAATTCAATATTTTAAAAAATAGTTGCTTAGTAAAGGTATTGTTGTACTTAACGATAAGCACAGATTCGTAGTCAAATCATTTTCTTTATGGAAGCAAATTCGTTAAAATAAAAGAGTAAAGTGAGGTGGCTTAGATGAGTGATAAAATTGATAACTTAGTAACGATGATTGATGGTTATGCAGAAGGTGGAGGACATCATTTAAATGTTAACGTGTTCGATCGCGAAACTTTAATGGATGCACAAGCACACCCAGAAAAATATCCACAATTAACAGTGCGTGTTTCTGGATATGCAGTTAACTTTAACAAGTTAACAAAAGAACAGCAAGATGACGTTATAACAAGAACGATGCATGATGCAATGTAATTGTTGGTAAAGGAAAAGCGTTCTTTAAAATCAAATATTGATGAAAGCAAAAAGAACTTTCTAAAATAGACACGATAAAAGTAGTGTTGTATCTATTTAGAAGGTTCTTTTTCTATGTGAAAAGGCTTATGTTTTTTGAATACATCTGAAGAAGCAAGGGTATGTATGACATCATAAAACGCAAGAGAGCAAAGCGAAGGATCGTTTTGTTTTCTTGCGTTTTTTTTATAATAAAGAAACCATGTTTTGAATGAACTGTTCGTAATTGTCACTGTTGCATATTTTTTTAATATTTTCGCTTTCGCTTAGAATCATCGTAATAGGATCAAATATTTCATTGAAGATATAACGTTCATTAATATTAAAACACATCATAATTACTAAGTTAACAGGACAGTTATTCCATAATATTGGTTCGTCGCTCACAATAATGTTGATTCCCGTTTTGTGTGCGTACATTTTCATGGCATGTGGAATTGCGAAGTTACCAAATGCAGTACTCGACATTTGTTCGCGTTCCATAATTTGCTTTTTGAAAGAAGTATCGACATAACCAAACTTGACCATTTTTTTCACCATGTAATCAATGCACTCTTTTTCGGTAGCCAAATTATTTTTTCTTTCAAAAAAGGCTGGGTTAATTAAATCACGTAAGTAACCTTCAAACTCATCCTTTTGGTTTTGTTTGCGTATTTCACTTATGCGTTCTTTTAATAAGAAACGATCACGATCCGTTAAAAATAAATTAATTTGAATAATGGGAATCGTTAGAATCGTAGAAATAGGAATCGTTGTGATTACCATATCAACATCATTTAATTTCTCAAACTCACTTTCATCCGTTAAGATGTTGGTAATTAAAATGTCATTTTCAAAGTGTTGGTTAATCGTATCGTTGATACGTAAATTCATATCATAGTAGTTAGGGCAATATAAGACTGCCGTTACTTTGGTTGTTAAGCTTTTTTGTGCTTCAATCGCACTACCTAAATGAAATGCGATATAGGCAATTTCATCATCGTTAATGGATACACCTGTTTTTTCCTTCATTGTACTTGCTAAGGTAACCGACACATCATAAATCAATGGACAAGAAGTTTTGATACCTTCTGTTAATGGGTTCTTAGAGAAGTAATTGTTTTTGGAACGCACTAATAAATTACGAATATGCAGTGCGAATCGTATCAGAAATTCTTGTTCTCCTAAATCGATATAATAGAACGCACTGATATCTTGAATTAGTTGGTACACTAAATCCAAACATTCTTTTCCAATAAAGTCTTCTAAGTTAGTTGCGTTAATACTATTGTAATCAATGGTTGTCGTACGTGAAATAATCAAAAGGGTCATTTCATAGATTTCCGCTTCACTGTATTTAATATCAAAATACTGTTCCAAGCGTTTGGTTACTTTTTGCGCAAGTTCGTATTCGTGCAAACGTACACCTGGTTGTTCCGCAACATTTTGGGTGTTGAAGTTATCGTTACGAATGCGATCGATAGAAATAGTAATATGCAATACTAAATTAATAAGGGAGTAATCATTAATAAAATAATGGTACTCATCAAATATTTCTAGTACTGTACTTTTAATATAGTCGATATCGATATCGACAAACGCTTTTTGTATTGAATTCAAATTAACAAAGTTCACATTGGATTCATCATACAGTATCGTACTTAGCATCTTGCGTTTGTTTTTCTCTAATCCTTTGACTGTAATATCATCTTGTTGGTTAATTAATTCTAAGTCAAACTTAGCCAATCGACGTTTTACTTTTTGTAGCTCATTTTTTAAAGTAGAAAGACTAACGTACATTTCATCACATAAATCATATACATTCACTGGTTCATTATTGTTGTGATTCATTAAATTGCTTAAGATAAAAGTCACGCGCTCGTGTGATGTTTGAGGAACGTGTGTTTGGTTTTCATCAATGATCTTTTTTGCGATAGTTGCGTTAACACTATATCCTTCTCTAGAACTAGAAATACAATCAGCATATTCCCGATTGATCTCAGCAACATAATTTTTCACACTACGAGTGGATACGTTTAAACGATCCGCTAGAATGTTTGCAGTCATGTTGGGAGCTTCTAATAGATAACGGATGAGTGCCATATTCTTTGGTTTCATATGCCCTCCAAAAATTATGATTCATCATAGATACGAATTCATTTATTGCTTTGCTTTAAACATATACAATAATAACTATATTTATTATACTTATATTATAATACAAATTCTACCAAACATTTTCACACTCTCGGTGAAAATAATTAATTGCCCACTATCGGTGCAAAAGTTGAGTGGAAGAAAAGTTTTTATTTTTGCATAATGTAAGTGTCAAGTGACAGGGTACCCGAAAGGATGGAATAACAAATGAAAAAATTAAATGTATTACTAGTGTGTGGATCTGGAGCGAGTTCTGGATTTATGGCTGCGAACATGAGAAAGGCAGCATCAAAACAAGGATTAGAAATCGATATCAAAGCGAGAAGCGAATCCGAAATTGAAAACTACATCGATGAAATTGATGCATTGATGGTAGGACCACACTTAGCTTATATCTTAGATGAAGTAGAGGATTACATTCATGGACACGATGTGAAAGTCGTATTAATGAAAGGTGACTATTACGCTACTTTAGATGGAGATAAAGCAATTGCTCATTTAATGGAAGAAATGGGTAATTAATTTAAATTACACTTATAAGAGGAGAGAGAATTATGCAAAAATTAATTGATTGGTTAGAAAATAGTTTCGCGCCAAAGATGAATAAGATTAACCATAACGTTTGGGTTGTAACATTAAAAGACTCAGTTATGCAAATCTTACCGTTTATTTTATTAGGATCACTATTCTGTATTGGAGCTGTTGTTGAGAATTATGTAACATTACCATTCTCATTTTGGACACCATTTGGTTGGACGATGGGTATGGTATCTATCTTAGTGGCAATGTTAATTCCACTAAATTTCTGTGAAAAGAAACGTTTACGTAAACAAAGATTAATTGCTTCAGGATCAGGGTTAATCTTATTCTTAATTTCTATTACACCAGAAGTCATTGCTTCAGGGGAACCAGGATTTGGTTCAAGTGCTCTGGGTGCAGGAGGAATGTTCTGTGCAATTGTAACAGGAGTTATCGTTTGTATCGTATTTAACTTATTTGGAAAGTTTTCGTTCTTTAAAGAAGACAGCGCGATTCCTGACTTTGTACGTCAATGGTTTGATGCGTTACTACCAATCTTTATTATTATCTTTGGTGGATTTATCGTTGTTCAAGTATTAAATGTTAACTTATACGCAATCGTTACAAGTTTCTTTATGCCATTAAGTTCATTATGTAATACTTGGTATGGATTTATCTTAATGAATTTTATTACATGTTTTATTTACTCAATGGGGATTTCAAGTTGGGTATTAACACCAGCAACACAACCAGTAAAACTAGCAAGTATTGCAGCTAATATCGCAATGGTAAGTGCTGGGACTGCAACAGTAGCAAGTTTAAATATGTTTACGGAAACATTAGTGTTCTCTTGCTATATGTGGATTGGGGGGATTGCTTGTACATTCCCACTAGTATTATTGTTAATGCGTTCAAGATCAAAAAAATTAAAAGCACTAGGACGTGCATGTATTGCACCAGCGGTATTCAACATTAATGAACCTGTTGTATTTGGATGTATCGCTTGGAACCCAATTATGATGTTACCAATGTGGATTATTGGGATCGTTCTACCTGTGTTTACATGGATTATGTTGAAGGTATTGGCATTTGCACCAATTCCTAGTATTCAATTTGACTTGTGGTATTGTCCATATCCAATTTCAACATGGATTTCATCACAAGGATCAATTACTGCGATTATTGTCGTGATATTAACGTTTATTCTTGCGACAGCAATTTGGTATCCATTCTTCAAAGCATACGAAAAACAATGTGTGGAAGAAGAGATGGAAGCAGTAGAAGCAAAATAAAGGAGATAAAGTTATGATGAGTGAACAAGTAGTACAATCAGCGATGTCAATTATTTTAAGCGCTGGGGACGCTAGAGTAGCATGTAAGGCTGCATTAGATGCCATTGCGGAAGCAGATTTAGAATTGGCGGAAGCAAAATTGAAAGAAGCACAAAGCAAAATTACAGAAGCACACAAAGTGCAGACAGATGCAATTCAGGGGGAAACTAGAGGAGAAGAAGCAGAATATTCTCTACTGTTTGCTCATGCACAAGATACGTTGATGACCATTTATAGCGAAATTAATATCGCAAAACAATTATTAAAAATATTCAGCGCATACGAAAAGAGAATTGCTGCTTTAGAGAAATAGTTTACTAAGGATTTCAGCGATGAAATCCTTTCTTATACCCAAAAATGGGGAAAACAGGAGGAAAATAAGATGAGTAGAGTACCAAGTGGATTTCCAAAAGACTTTTTATGGGGAGGAGCGGTAGCTGCAAACCAATTAGAAGGAGCCTTTGATTTGGATGGAAAAGGGTTATGTATAGCAGACATTAATGAGTTTAGAGATGATGTCGACATTACAAAAAAATATAATATGGAAGTAAATAGCACTTATGTAAAAGAAGCATTAGCGAGCAAAGACAAAGTGTTTCCTAAGCGTTGGGGAATTGATTTCTACCACACGTACAAAGAAGATTTAAAATTATTGGCTGGTTTAGGTTTAAAGACATTCCGTACTTCAATTAACTGGTCTCGTATTTATCCAAATGGAGACGATGCGACACCAAATGAAGCAGGGTTAAAGTTCTATGATGATTTAATTGATGAGATTATTAAAAATGGCATGGAACCGTTAATTACTATTTCTCACTATGAGATGCCATTGCATTTAACACAAGCATACAAAGGATGGTATTCAAGAGAAGTGATCGACTTTTTTGAAACGTATTGTAAGACGCTTTTTGATCGCTATGCAGGTAAAGTTAAAATGTGGATTATCGTAAACCAAATTAACTTAATTGGTCACGAATCTTTTAACCATTTGGGTGTGGCAGAAGATTTTGTAGAAGACTTACAAAGTGCAAAATACCAAGCAGTACATAATGAAATGGTATCTTGTGCAAGAGCGACACGTTATGCTCATGAAAAATATCCACAAATGCAAATTGGGATGATGCTTTGTGGAGGTCCAAGTTATGCTGCTACATGCAAACCAGAAGATGTATTAGCAATGCAAAAACACAATCAAATGGAATATTTCTATTCGGATGTATTGTTGCGTGGTTACTATCCTGGTTATGCGTTCCGTTTCTTTGAGGATCACGATATTCATGTTACTTTTGGAGAACACGATGAAGAGGATTTAAAAAACACATGTGATTTCTTCTCTTTCTCTTACTACTACACAAGAGTGGTTTCCAAAGAAAGTTTTGAAAACGGAAATGAAGCAGTACGTAATACAGAATTACCAGCAAACCCATGGGGATGGACAATTGACCCATTAGGATTGCGTTATATGTTGAATGAATTTTATGACCGTTACCAAAAACCAATTTACATTACAGAAAATGGAGTAGGTTATTACGATAAGGTAGAAGATGGTAAGATTCATGATCCATACCGTGTGGATTACTATCGTGCACACTTTGAACAAATGAAAGAAGCGATCAAAGATGGTGTAGATGTACGTGGTTATTATGCTTGGGGACCAATTGATATTGTCTCTTGTTCATCAAGTGAAATGAGCAAACGTTATGGATTTATTTATGTTGATATTGATGACTATGGAAATGGTAGTAAACAACGTATTAAAAAAGATAGTTATGAATGGTACAAAAAAGTAATCGCAAGCAATGGAGAAGACCTTGCGTAAAACAAAAACATTTTTATTTACCTGTTTGATTTTATTGGTAGCGATTATCCTGACTGGATTTGGCGTGGCATTATTTATCCACGCCAATCTAGGAAGTGATACCATCACAGTATTTATTGATGGTCTAAGGAAAGTATTTTCCATTTCATTAGGTGATGCCTCACGTATCTACAATGTTTCCGCTTTGTTGTTGGCGCTTTTATTAGCCTATCAACACATTGGTTGGACATCGATTGTCTATGCGTTATCAACAGGTTTTTTCATTGATTATTTTGATGTGTTACTACAATCATTTCAGTTTGCCCAACAAGGGATTGCATTGCGTTTGATCGTTGTGATGATTGGTCAATTGTGCATTGTTATCGCCTTTGCTTTATTAGTGCGTTATGGCAGTGGAATGGACCAATTGGATGCCATTGCTTATGGGTTAAATCAAAAAACAAAAATAGCATACCCACTTCTTCGTACACTATTTGACATTTTGTTGATTGTCATAGGTTTTGCGATGGGTGGTGTGATAGGGATAGGAAGTATCATAGCGATGTTGACAACGGGTTATGGAATTGATCTGTTGATTCGTTATGTTTTAAAAGAAGAAAAGAAAGAAACGATGATAGGAGATAAAATATGAAAAAAATGCCGAAAGGATTTCCAAGTAACTTTTTGTGGGGAGGAGCGATAGCTGCAAACCAAGCTGAGGGAGCCTACCAAGAAGGTGGAAAAGGATTAAGTGTTGCGGACTTATTAAAAGTGCAAGACAAAGGAGATTTAAAAAAGAAATCAAACAAAGAAACAACAAGTGAAAGTATCGCGTTCGCGTTACAGGATAAAGAAGGATATTATCCAAAACGCTATGGGATTGACTTCTACCATACCTACAAAGAAGATTTAAAGTTATTGGCGGGAATGGGAATGAATACCTTCCGTACTTCGATTAACTGGGCAAGAATCTTTCCGAATGGAGACGATGCAGAGCCAAATGAAGAAGGATTGCAATTCTATGATGATTTAATCGATGAGATGTTAGCGAATGGGATGGAACCATTGATTACTTTGTCACACTATGAAATGCCATTAAACATTGCGACGAAATACAATGGATGGTATGCAAGAGAGACGATAGAAATGTTTGTACGCTATTGTGAAACAGTATTCAAACGTTATCGCAATAAAGTGAAGTACTGGATTTTAGTCAATCAAATTAACTTGATTCATCACGAGTCATTCAACCATTTAGGTATTGTTGCGGATAAAGTAGATAATTTATGGGAAGCGAAATTCCAAGGGGTACACAATGAATGTACGGCATGTGCAATGGCAACAAAAATTGGACATGAAATCAATCCTGACTTCCAAATTGGGATGATGGTATACGATGGATTAAGTGAACCACTAACGTGCAAACCAGAAGATGTATTGGCGAATATGAAACGTAACCAGATGGAATATTTCTTCTCTGATTTACTAATTCGTGGATATTACCCAGGTTATGCGATTCGTTTCTTTGAAGAAAAAGGATTCCAATTGGATATCCGTGAAGAAGATGAAAAAGTATTACGTGAAAACACAGCGGATTTCTTAGCACTTTCTTATTACTATACAATTTGTGCGAGTGCAGAAAGTATGGCGAATTATGGAGTGAATGAAGATGGAGCATTAAGCAATCCTCATATCGATGCGAGTGAATGGGGATGGGGTATTGATCCACTAGGATTTAGAACGGTTTTAAACTATTACTATGATCGTTACCAAAAACCATTAATCATAGCGGAAAATGGATTTGGAACATTTGATAAAGTAGAAGCAGATGGAAGCATCCACGATGATCGTCGTATTATGTATTTAAGAGAACACATAGCACAAATGAAAGAAGCAATCAAAGATGGTGTTTCGATTATTGGGTACTATCCTTGGGGACCAATCGATATTATTTCTTGTTCATCAAGTGAGATGAGCAAACGTTATGGATTTATTTATGTTGATCTTGATGACTATGGTAAAGGTAGTGGAAAACGTAGTAAAAAGGATAGTTATGAATGGTATAAAAAAGTCATCGCCAGCAATGGAGAAGATTTAAAGTAAATTAATTTATGAGGAAAGAATATGTTCATTATTATTGGTAATTGCATTTCATTGATCGCTGCTGTTTTTATGGTAGCGAGTTGTATGGTAAAACAAAGACACCAAGTGTTTCAATTGCAGTTTCTACAGTGTATGTTATTAACGGTTGCTTCGTACTTTTTTCAATCGTATTCTGGCTTGATTGCGAATTTTATTTCGGGTATCCGCAATCTATTAGTTGCCAAAGGATACTTTAGTAAAAAAGTGATGGTTACTTTTTTGTTAGTAAGTGTGGTGTTGGGATTGCATGTGAATAATCGTGGATGGATTGGTTTACTACCAATGATTGCAAACCTTCAATTTGCGTTGGGATGTTATTTGTTTAGTGATATGTTACAAACAAAGTGGAATATCTGGGTGAATGTAGTAATATGGATCATTTATTCTTTCCTTATTTTTGATTTTTCGACAGGTATTTGCGATTGTATCGTATTGCTTGTTAATTCGATTACAATATATAAAATGAGTGCCAATAAAAAAAGAAAGGAAGTTGTGTTATCAACTTTGAATGAGGGTTAATTGTGAAACAAATACCAAAAGGTTTTCCAAGCGATTTCTTATGGGGTGGTGCAATTGCAGCATGCCAAGCAGAAGGAGCGTATGATGTGGATGGCAGAGGGTTATCGACATCAGATATACATTTGTATGATGACAACTTAAATCGTTCTCATATCGAACAAGAAGGGGGAGGTAGTCTTGCTTCTATTAAAAAAGCGATGCAAGATAAGGAAGGCTATTATCCAAAACGATATGGAATTGATTTCTATCATACGTACAAAGAAGATTTAGCATTATTAAAGGAATTAGGATTTAAGAATTTTAGAACGAGTATTTCTTGGTCGCGTATTTTCCCAAAGGGAGACGAAGAACAACCAAATGAAGCGGGGTTACAGTTTTATGACGAGTTAATCGATGAAATCATTAAAAATGGAATGGAACCGATCATAACGATGTCGCATTATGATATTCCATTGCACCTAGTGTGTGAGTATGGTGGTTTTGCAAATCGTAAAATGATTACTTTTTTTACACGTTATGCGAAAGTGCTGTTAGAGCGATATGGAAGCAAAGTGAAGTATTGGATTGTTTGTAACCAGGTGAATTTGATTCCGGTAGTACAATTTGGAAGTTTAGGAATTTATGATGACCAAGCTGACAATATGGAAGCGTTGATGTACCAAGCTGTACATCACCAGTTTGTAGCAGGAGCAAAAGTAGTACAATTAGCAAAAAGCATTTGTCCAAATGCGAAAATGGGAACAATGTTAGCGGATTGCACGTATTATCCAGCTTCGTGTAAACCAGAAGATGTGGTTTTCGCGATGCAACGAAATCGTATGCAGTACTATTTTAGTGATGTGCAATTACGTGGAGAATACCCAGGGTATGCACTTCGTTACTTTGAAGAACAAGGGATAGTGTTAGATATAAAAGAAGAAGAGGAAACGTTGTTGAAGGAAAATACAATGGAGTTCTTAGCGATTTCGTATTATTCTTCAAAAATTGTAGATGCACAAAAGCATAGTATGAATCCTTTGGAAGCAGATCAAAATCCGCACTTGCAACCGACTCCATGGGAATGGCGTATGGATCCATTAGGACTATATAACTGTTTGTCACAGTATTGGGATCGCTATGAAGTGCCATTGATGATTGCGGAAAATGGATTTGGTGCATTGGATCATGTGGAAGAGGATGGAAGTATCCATGATACGTATCGAATTGACTTTTATCGAAAACACATTGAGCAGATGAAAGAATGCATCAAAGATGGGGTTACTATTTTCGCGTATTGCGCATGGGGACCAATCGATATTGTAAGTTCTTCTAGTGCTGAAATGAGCAAGCGTTATGGTTTTGTTTATGTTGATCTTGATGATCATGGTAAGGGAAGTGGAAAACGCAGTAAGAAAGATAGTTTTGCTTGGTATCAAAAAGTGATACAGAGTAATGGAGAAGAATTATAGGAGTGCCAAAGGGCACTCCTTTTTGTATAAAAAAAGTATGGATTTCAATGAACCTATTCGTTGGCAAGTGTTATAATAAAAATATGTAGGACAGTTTAAGTGAGTAAAGGAGCGTGTTAGCAAAGGAAAAGAAAGGGAAAACAACAAACTAAGAATAATTCTTAATTTTATATTGACTTTGTGTTGATTAAGCGATATACTAAGAATAGTTCTTAGTTAGGAGGAATGGATATGGCATATAAAACATCAAAACAACGTGATATGATTATGGAATATATGCATCGTATTCATGGTCATGTAAGTGCGGAGCAAATATTTGAAGATCTCAATCAAGAAGGTCAAAAAATATCGCTTGCGACTGTCTATCGAAATCTTAGTATTCTTTCGGATATGAAAGAAATTAAGAAAATTGCACTTAGTGATGGCTTTGTCTATGATAAAACAAATAAGCCGCATTACCATTTTTATTGTCATGTATGTCATACGTTATATGACTTACCAGAAGCCTACGATGAGAAGCTGGATATCCAAATGAATGCACATTCTATGATTGGTGATGTAGATGGGCATGAGATAACATTTAAGGGTGTCTGCAAGAACTGTACGAAAAAAGAAAATAACTAATATGGAGGAAAAAAACATGGAATTAAAAGGATCAAAAACAGAACAAAATTTAATGAATGCATTTGCTGGTGAATCACAAGCAAGAAACAAGTACACTTACTACGCTGAAAAAGCAAGAGAAGAAGGAATGGAACAAATTGCTAACATCTTCTTAGAAACAGCACGTAATGAACAAGAACATGCGAAATTATGGTTCAAAGCATTACACGAAGGTAGTGTTCCTACAACAGCTGTTAACTTAGTTGACGCTGCTGCTGGTGAAAACTACGAGTGGACTGAAATGTATGCTGAAATGGCAAAAACAGCAAAAGAAGAAGGATTTGATAAAATTGCATTCCAAATGGAACAAGTAGCTAAAATCGAAAAGAACCACGAAGAAAGATACTTAGCTTTAGCAGCAAATGTTAAAGATGGAAAAGTATTCAGCAAAGACGAACCAACAACTTGGATTTGTGGAATTTGTGGTTACGAACACGTAGGAACAGATGCTCCAGGTGCATGTCCAGTTTGTGGATACCCTAAAGCACAATTCTCTATGTTAGCAAAAAACTACTAAGAGATCATAATAAGTAGTACCCACCTCAATGGAGGTGGGTTTTCTTTTATTTGCTTGACAGTATAATATCTCACTGGTATATTAAAATCATAAATTGGACTATACAAGTTACCAGGAGGATAGAAAATGGAAACACCTAAAATGACGATGGATGATTTTATCAATGAAGCTCGCGAGGTGAGTTATGAAAATGTAAACAATCGAAAGGAACTAACAAAATCATTAGTTGATTGTTATCAGGAAAAGGGATACAAAGACATTTGTTTGATCGCAAGTGGATCAAGTGGAAATGCTTGTCATATGGCAAAACCATTTATTGAGACTTTGCTTCAATGTCGCGTTGATGTTGTTGCACCTTTTACTTTTGAACATCATCAACATACGTACAAAGAGGATGTGATGTGTGTAGTAGTAAGCCAAAGTGGATATAGTACAAATGCCATTAGTGCGTTAAAAAAAGTGAAACAACTAGGGCACCAAACAATCGGTATGAGTGGGGATTTAAATAGTGACTTACGTCTTTATTGTGATTTGTTAGTGGATTATGGAGTAGGAGTAGAAAGTGTAGGGTATGTTACAAAAGGAGTCGTTACACTTTGTCTGTACTGGCAGTTGTTTGCTTTAGAAGCGGCTTTATTAAAGGGTTTTATTAGCCTTTCGCAGTACGAATCCTATTTAAATGAAATACAGCAAGCATTACTTTGCCATAAGCAAATGTACGATGCGGTTACCTCTTTTTATGAGCAACATAAAAAAACGTTATTAAGTATGCAGCATGTTTATGTTTGTAGTAACGGAGCAAATTTAGGAGTTGCGATGGAGGGTGCGTTGAAGATTGGAGAAACAGTACAAATTCCATCGTTTGCTTATGAGATAGAAGAGTACATTCATGGACCAAATTTGCAACTGACACCAAACTATCCAATTTTCTTAATCGATAACAACGATGCAACAAGCGAGCGAATTTATCAAATTTTTGAGGCTAGCGCAAGTGTGAGTGATAAAGTATTCTTGTTGTCGCAAAAGTACCAAGGGGATCATATTATTACTATCCCAGAACAAACAAGCGCAATGGTATCAGTGTTGTATAATGTAGTCGTTTTTCAATATTTAGCATACAGAATTACAGAAGATTTGCATCGTTGGAAGAAGCATCCGTTGTTTAACCAGTTCGAGGAAATCGTAAAATGCAAAAGTGACAACTACCAAAACAGTCCGTTAGCAAGTGATGACGAGTAATAAAATATGCCGATAAATAAAGGGTTTTCTTTAATGTAAAGAAAACCTTTTTTATTTTTTTGAAAAAAGTGCTTGTCAACGAATAAAAGTACTGGTATAGTAAAATCATAAAGTGGATTACAAAAGAAACCACAAAGGCGCCGAAAGAAAATTGAGAGGGAGGTTAGATATGAGACACTTTATTGTTGCAACACATGCCTATATGGCAAAAGGTCTAGTAAGTACATTAGAGTTAATCATCGGGGAAAGAGACGATGTTTCGTACTACTGTGCTTATGTAGAACCAGGTGTGATTTACAAAGAAAAGTTATTAGAGGAAATTACGAAGTATGACTTGGGGGATGAAATTATTATTCTAAGTGATATCTTTGGAGGAAGTGTAAACAATGAGTTAACACCACTGCTTCAACAAAAGAACATTCATTTGATTTGTGGAGTAAATTTAGTGTTACTTATTAGCTTATTAGTGAGTAGTGAGGATGAAAAAGTAGAAGACATGATTCATCGTTGCATCGAAGAAGCGAAAAATGGAATCATTTATTGTAATGATTTAGAAAGTATGGAAGATTCATCACTGGATGAATTTTAAGAGGTAAACATATGATAAAAGCGTTACGAGTCGACCATCGATTACTGCATGGACAAGTTGCATTTTCTTGGACATCAGCAATTGGAGCGGATTGTATTTTATTAGCGAGTGATACTTTACTTAGTGATGATTTACGAATGCAGACAATTAAGATGGCAAAACCAAATGGAGTAAAAGTAGTTGCAAAGTCAGTGGATGATAGCATTGCAGCCATTACTTCAGGAATTACAGATAAATACAAATTATTCATTATTGTGGAAACGATAGCAGATGCGCAAAGGGTAGCAAAAGCATTATCGATTAAGGAAGTGAATATTGGAGGAACCTATCCAACAAAAGAAAAGAAGGAAATTGGTACTGCTGTATTCGTAGATGATCAAGATGTAGCAATTTTGAAAGCAATGATGAAAGATGGAATGCATTGTTTTATACAGGGAGTTCCAACAAACAAACAAGTTGATATTAAAAATATCATTGAATAAAGGAGATTGTAATTATGTTATTAACACAAACCATTTTATTAACATTAATTGCTCTACTAGCTAAGTCGGAATACTTGCTAGGTACTAGTTTAATTCAAAGACCAATTGTAATTGGTCCATTGGTTGGATTAGTAATGGGCGATTTGCAGGCGGGAATCACAATGGGAGCAACATTAGAACTTGCTTTTATTGGAGCCGTTTCGATTGGAGCATACATACCACCTGACATGATTTCAGGAACGATTTTAGGGGTAGCGTTTGCGATTACTGCGGGAACAGGAGCAGAATCTGCATTGGCGTTAGGAATGCCGATTGCGACAATCATGTTAGCATTAAACACGATTTTAGGATCACCAATTATGCTGTTCTTTACCCATCTATGTGATAAGAATGCGGAAAAAGGAGAAGACAAAAAACTTCAATTCAACTGTATCTTTGGTGGGTACTTATCAACATGTATCACAGTACCAATTATCTCGATTGCATATTACTTTGGAAGCGATGCCGTTACATCAATGCTAGGGAACATTCCAGAGTTTATTCAAACTGGAATGAACATAGCATGTGGATTAATTCCAGCGTTAGGATTTGCGATGTTAGCACAAATGATTATGAATAAAAAAGTAGCACCATATTTCTTTTTAGGATATTTCTTGGTAGCTTACTTCGAAATTCCAACTACTGCAGTCGCTATTTTCGCGGCAGTTATTGTAGCTTTAGTAGTAAGTGGAAAATTAGATCGAAATAAAAATGAAACAGTAAGCGCAGCAAATGATGCGGGGGAGGTAACGTTAGATGAATTCTAATACGGAACAAAAAATTACGAAAAAAGATTTACGTAAAGTATTCTGGCGTTCCATTCCAATGGAGCATTCATGGAACTATGAAAGAATGATGAACATCGGGTATTGTTTTGCGATGTTACCTGTATTACGTAAACTATATCCTGATAAAAAGGATTACTGTGAAGCGATGACGCGTCACTTAGAATTTTATAACACTACGCCTTACATCATCACATTACCTTTAGGAATTAGTGCAGCGATGGAAGAAAAAAGAGCGGAAGATCCAGAGAATTTTGATACAGTCAGTATCACAACAGTAAAAACAGCGTTGATGGGTCCTTTGGCTGGTATTGGTGATTCCTTCTATTGGGGAACATTACGAATTATTGCGACAGGAATTGGGACTTCACTTGCATTACAAGGAAACATTCTTGGACCAATCTTATTCTTGTTGGTATATAACGTACCAGCGATGATCATTCGTTATGTATTAACTTTTGTAGGGTATCGATTAGGAGTTGATGTCATTGCGAAAGTAAACAAATCAGGAGTCATGGATTTAGTAACAGAAGGTGCTGGTATTATGGGGCTTATGGTCGCAGGTGCGATGACCGCTAGTATGGTTTATGTAAGTGTACCAATCGCCTTTGGAGAAGGGGAAACAGCAACGACAGTACAGGCAATTTTAGATCAGATTATGCCTGGTTTATTACCCCTTGTAGTAACGGGACTAGTGTATTTATTATTGAAGAAAAAAGCGAAACCACTAACGATTATGCTGATTCTATTTATTGTAGGAATCGTTGGAGCATACTTTGGTGTATTAGCATAAAAATAAATTTGAACGAAGAAAGAGGTAGAAAAAATGGAAAAAGAAAATGTAGTTTTAGCAAAATTTAATGTAGAACAATACTTAAAAGATGGAGATGCGATTTATGCAATGCGCAGTGAAGTAGAAAAAGTAGCAGATGCAGTGCATGACAAAGGATACAAAAATATCTTCTTGTTGGGAATTGGGGGAACATGGGCTGAGTTCTCACCAATTCAATACTTAATGGAAAAGTATTCAGATGTGGATGTGTATTTAGTAAATGCAGCTGAATTAAATGTAACAGGACACAAAAAACTGACTAAAGATAGTATCGTAATTACAGCAAGTGCTTCAGGAGATACAAAAGAAATCGTAGAAGCGACATCTTGGATTGTGGAAAAAGGAATTGAAGTAGTGGCTTTCACAAAAGAAAACACACCTTTAGGAAAATTAGCACAAACACTTATTAGTGCAGATGTTACAACGGGAATGTGTGAATACACATACTTATTATTTGATTTGTTAGCATTACGCTTATTGTACAAACGTGGTGATTTCCCTAAATACGAAAAATTTGCTGATCAAATGAAAACGATTTTCCACAACTTAGTTGGAATTCGTGAGCAATTTGAACCAAAAGCAGATGAAATTGCGAAAAAATACCACAAAGAACCATACAACATTTGGGTTGGTTCTGGAGCATTGTGGGGAGAAACGTACTTGTTCTCAATGTGTATTTTAGAAGAAATGCAATGGGTAAGAACAAAATCGGTAACGTCACCTGAATTTTTCCATGGAACATTGGAATTGGTAGAAAAAGATGTTCCAGTCTTTCTGGTAAAAGGAGAAGATGAATCAAGAAAATTAGACATTCGTGTTGAAAACTTCGCGAAAAAAGTAAGCGATAATGTAGTTGTGTTTGATACAGCAGAATATGCCTTGGATGGCGTAGATGATGAATTTAGAGTGATTGTTTCACCAATGATTGCGACAGCTATTTTGACAGAAAGATTAGCTTGCTACTATGAAACATACACAAAACACAACTTAAATTACCGTCGTTATTACCGCCAATTCGAATATTAAGATGATCAAAGCAGTCATATTCGATATGGATGGCGTCTTAATTGATAGTGAACCTGTATATTTAAGAGATACCTTGCAGTTTCTAGACAACCACCAGGTTCACGTCAATTATCGGGATTTGTTTCCTCTGGTAGGAAGCGACTCGAGAACCTTTTGGCAAATTCTTGCTGATATGTGGAATCAACCAATCAGTGCAGAAGAAGTGAAAATGCTTTACAACAACGAAGTGAGAGAATTTAATTATGATTGTATCGTAAATGCCCATGTGAAATTATTATTACCGATGTTGAAGGAAATGAAAATCAAAATAGGATTGGCTTCTTCCTCTCCGTTGGATAATATATTAACGGTGCTTGATGATTGCAACATAAAACAATACTTTGATTGTATTATGAGCGGTGAAATGTTTGCACAAAGCAAACCTGATCCAGCAATTTATTTAAGTGCAATGGAAGCATTACAAGTAACAAGTGAGCAGTGCATCGCAGTGGAAGACTCCGCAATTGGAATCAAAGCTGCAAAAGCTGCGAATATGTTTGTTGTTGCGAAAGAGGAAAGACGTTTTGGATTTCATCAAGAAGAGGCAGACACAATTATTATTGATCTGTTGGAAATACTTGATGTATTGAAAGAAAAAGCCACTACCAGTTTGTAGTGGCTTTATTTTAGATAGGAGGGATAGTTTGTGGAAAAATAAAGATCGTCACTTTATACGATATTTCTTAATGTTAGCAATGCCAGTGGTAGTGCAACAGCTACTTGTTAACTTGTTGCAAATCTGTGATACATTAATGATATCAGGATTGGGAGAACAAGCCATCAGTGGAGTGAGTGTTGCAAATAAGTTTTTCTTTATTTATAATTTGGCACTTTTTGGTCTAACAAATGGAATCGGTTTGTTTATCTCACAATACTACGGTGCGAAAAATCGAGCAGGATACAATAAGATATTTCGTTTTGGTTTAAAAGTTAGTTTCACTATCGCGTTACTGTGCATGTTGTTTTTACTGATTTACCCTGAAATTACATTAACGATTTTTGTAAAGAGCGAACAAGTAATTCAATATGGAATGGAATATGTTAATGTGATCCGCTTCTCGTATATCCCCTTTGCTATTTCGATGATGTGTGCTGTTGCATTTCGAGTAAAAGGAAATACGATGTTACCGATGAAAAGTGGATTAATCGCATTTGTTGTGAATATTGTATTTAATTACTTATTAATATTTGGTCATTTTGGATTTCCATGCTTAGGGGTGAAAGGAGCAGCCATTGCTACTTTGCTATCAAGAGTTATTGAAATGCTTATATTATTAGTTATGTGTAATACAAAAGAAAGTGATTTAAATTTAAAAATAAAGTATGGCAAACTAAAATGGTTTGAAGTGAAGGAAGTCATAAAGCGAACACTGCCATTGGTTGGAAATGAAATTGTATGGTCGTTAGCACTGAGCTTAATCTTTATGAATTATTGCTTCGTTGATGAATTTTATATACCGGCACTAACAATTGTGGATAACATAACCTCGATGTTGTATGTCGTGTTTGCAGGTTGCGCAACTGCCACTGGGGTAATCATCGGGAAGTCATTAGGAGCAAATCAATTTGCACAAGCAAAAAAAGACGCGAAGCGATTGCTGTTTATTGGCTTCATGATAAATTTAGTCGGTAGCTTGATTATTGTGTTACTAGCAGGTTGGGTTCCGGGATGGTTTTCTTTACAAGGAAAAATAGCCAGAGCGACAACCATATTATTAATGATTAAATGTGCCGTATCTTGGACACAAGGGTATGCGGAAACGGTATATTATATTTTACGTTCGGGAGGAGATACTAAGGGAGTGTTTATCATCGATGGGGCGTTTACTTGCTTTGGACCACTGTTGATAAGTTTTGTGTGTGCACGTATTTTGCACACAGATTTGTATGTTATGTTTACTTTAGTAGAAGCAGTGGCAATTGTGAAAGTTGTACTTGCTACCTATTATTATAAGAAAGAGAAATGGTTAAATAATCTAACACAAATAAATAATGTAGATGGAAAGGAAAAATGTTATGATCGTTAGAGATTTTACAAACAATGATAAAGATGATTATTTTAGGATGTCGAAGGCCTTTTATAATACCAATGCAACAATTGAGGAGCATGATGAGGAACGTTATGAATTAACATTCAAACAAGTCTTGCGTCGTTCTCCCTATGTTCGTGGATTAATGTTATGTGATGATGAAGCGAATATTATCGGTTATGCTCTATTGGGATTTTTTTGGAGTAATGGAAATGAGAGCATTACTATTTTGATTGATGAGTTATATGTAGAGGAACAATTTAGAAATCAACACTACGCTTCGAACTTCTTTGCGTGGTTAGAAGACACGTATGATTTGGAAGAGTATAGTTTCACTTTAGAAGTCAGTCCTAAAAATGAAAATGTAAAAGCTTTTTATGAAAAAATTGGGTATCGTCAAACGAAGTATATTGTGATGGAAAAAGTATAAAATAAAAAAATGATGTGGTATAATGAATTCGCAAAGAGGTTTAAACAAATGAGACTATTAACACAAGATATATTAATCTGTAATGAATTGAAATATATGATAGAGAATACACCGATTTTAGAAGGTGAAAAATTACCCAGTCAGCGAGAACTAGCACATTTATTAGATGTGCAAAGACCAACTGTACGTACAGGGTTAAAACTGTTACTACAAGAAGGTTGGATTTATGCAAAAGAGCGCAGTGGGTATTTTGTATCTCCAAAGCGAATTACTAAAAATGTGTCACAACTATCTTCAACCACAAAAATGGTTTTATCGATGGGAAAAGAGATGCGATTAAGCGTATTGAAAATTGAACGTCGCGAAGTGGACAAAGAGTTATCACTTAAGATTAAACTACCGATTGGAACCAAAATATTTTATATGATACGTTTGCGTGTTGTGGAAGAGGAAAAGGTTTCGGTTGAAGTTTCTTATATTCCAGTTTCCATTGCACCAACATTAGATGAATGCGATTTTTCAAAAAAATCGTTATATGGTATTTTAGAAGATGATTTTTTAATTGACTTGGACCATGCGAGACAATCAATTAGTGTCGAATTAGCAAACGAAGAAATTGCTTCATACCTAGGTATCGAAGTGGATACGAAGTTAGTAGTGGAAGAGGGGCTTGTTTATAGTAAGGATAAGAAACCTGTTGAATATTCACTTTCGTATATGATTTTAAATCGTTTCGTATATGAAAATATGTAAGGAGGGAAGCCATGATTGATTATCGAATGCCGATTTATGTGCAAATTAAAGCGGCGATTGTGGAAAAGATTAAAAGTCGTGAATACCTTCCTGGTGAAGGGATTCCAAGTGAACGTAAGTTAGCACAGTTGTATGGAGTGAATCGTATGACTGTAAAAAATGCGATTCAATCATTAGTAGAAGAAGGATATTTGTATCGTGTACATGGAAAAGGTACTTTTGTTCAGCGAAAAAATAATCAAAAACTTTCTTGGGGAAGTGAAGAAAACAATGGGTTAGGTGCAATGCTGAAAGGTAGAGGTGTCGCACGAAAAGACAAAGTGATAATGAAAGGTCTAATTAAAGCATTTAATTATCTAGGATCAAAATTAGGCTTACAAAAATTTGAAGATGTGTATGTTTTGCATCGTGTTCGTTATTCGAATGACGAAGCATTTGCGGCCGAGTATTGTTATATGCCATTTAAGTATTTTGATGATGTGGATAAGCATGACTTTGCACAAGTTTCAGTATATGAATACATGAAAACAAAAGGACATTACCCTGTTTCTTTTGATCAAAAATTAATTATTGTAGAAGCAGATGAAAAATTAGCAAAGCAATTAAATGTGAAGTTGCAAGATCCGCTGTATTATTTTGAATTTATCGGTTCAGATAGTGCTGGGAATGTTGTAGAATACACGGAAAGTTACATCCGTTGTGACAAGGCAGTGTTCACTTATGAAGCAAAACGTAAAGAAGGCGAAATCGCAATGAAATAATCCAATCAAAGCATTGGATTATTTTTTTGTTTGCTTTAAATAAAGGAAGAAAGCAAAATCGAAGAATGGGGTATCGTAATATTTATGGTTACGGGGTGATATAAAAAAGGAATATGCTATAATAAATAAAAAGGAGAAAGGGTATGCTAAAGATTGCTGTCATTGAAAATAGTGAATTTGCGAAAGATGTCATATTTGCATTATCTAAGATTTTAGATGATGAGTTTTCTTTTGTTCATTACGAAAAAGTCAGTGAGTTTGTAAAGTTCAAAAAAACAAAAGACTTTGATGTTATCATATTGAATGAAGCCTACAATAATATTCGGGTAACAAGTGCATTGGAATACCAAAAGAGTAATACGATTGTAATCTATTGTTCTTTTGATGATATCAAATTGACGTATTCTCCTTATACAAGAATTTTTACGATTAATGCCAATCGATATATTGAAGATTTAAAAGAGATCAAACCGTTCTTACAAGAGCGATTAAATAATCATAAGGAATACTTCTTTGCTTATAATGGAGTGAAAATCAGATTGAAGTTTCATGACATTTACTATATCGAAAAAGAAGACAAAAATTTAGTGTACCATACCAAACTAGGTGAATTTCATGAACGTGGTAGTATCGCAAAGAAAAGTGAAGAACTACAACAATATGACTTTGTTCGAATCAATAGTGGTCTTTTAGTGAACTATGAATACATTTTTAAAATTGATAATGATGAGTTAGAACTGATCAACCATGAGATATTACCGATCAGTCGTGCCAGAAAAACGAAATTAATTGAGTTTATTCGAGCAAAAAACAATGCTTAAATTCAAAAATTCCAAAGTTACTACCGATTTTGCCAATTGACTTCACAAATTTCTACAATCGGCTATAATGAAGATGAACAAAAAGAGAGGATGTAATCAAAAGAAAGAAGAGGTGAGACCAATGGGATCATAAAGAGTTGAAATGATTACTAATACGAATGATTTCAACAAACAAAAAGTATTTGCAAGTATTACTGAAATGGAAATGGTTCAAGCTTACATAAGCAAAAGTGAAATGATGAACCAAATGGAAATTAGCTCTTATGAATATGAGTAATCGATGAAGAAAAAACGAAGGAAAAGATGGTGATAAGAGAAAAGGTAATAAGCAAATAAGAAAGTATTTGGAAATAGATTTTAAAAATTGAATAGAGTGAGTATTGAAAGTTTTGTAGAAAGTTAAATTATAAGAGAATAGATTTTACAGCAATACAAAATGAGCAATAAGCACAAATAGGGTTGAAATAATAGGATCCTAGGTATATTACTTTATTGAAATAAAGGATATATTAAAAAAGTAAAAACGTTTATCGATATGTTAATTATGCTGAAGAACGAAAAAGTTAGAAACAGATAATGAATTAGAAAGCATAGATCGATAGATACCAAAGAAAATAGAGGTAGAATAATTTGGAAGAAAAAGTTAATCGTTAAGGTCCCAAACATAGATATGTGATGAAATATGTTGGGACCTTATACATTTTGTAAGGCTATGAGGTTCATAGTTTTTTTTATTGTGAAATGAAGTTAATGTGTAATTGCTTATTTAGTTTTTATGCGTAATTTGGTATAATGAATAAACAAGTGGGGGATGTTATGAATCTACAAAACTTTGAATTAGAATTGTACGAAACGCTACAACAAAATAATATTGAATTAAGTGAGCAACAAGTAAAGCAATTTCGATTGTATGCGGATTTGTTAGTTGAGTGGAACAACAAAATGAACTTAACGGCGATTGTTGAAATTCATGATATTTATAAGAAACACTTTTTGGATTGTATCTTGCCATCGTTTCATGCTCCAATTACAGGAAGTATGTGTGATGTTGGTGCAGGAGCAGGGTTTCCAAGTATCCCACTAAAAATTGTGTATCCTGAATTACAAGTTACCATTTTAGAACCGTTGCATAAACGCTGTTTATTTTTAAATGAGTTAGTAAAGCAATTGGGCTTAGATAATGTTACAATCAAAAATGAAAGAGCAGAAGACTATGCGAAACAACATCGTGAGCAATTTGATGTGGTTAGCGCAAGAGCGGTTGCGAATTTAGTGATGTTAAGTGAATTATGTATTCCACTTGTGAAAGTGAATGGTTACTTCCTTGCGATGAAGGGTAGTAGTGGACAGGAAGAATTAAAAGAAGCGTCTTATGCGACATCGTTATTAGGGTGTTCTCTTCAAAATGAAGATAGCTATGAATTGGATGGCGCAAAAAGAGTGAACTTATTGTATTTAAAGGAAAAGAAAACACCAATTAAATATCCAAGAATGTTTTCTAAGATAAAAAAAGAACCATTAGTGAGGTAATGATGAAACAGTTGATTCGAATTGATACGAATAGAGTGATGGCAAATCCCTACCAACCGAGAAATTATTTTGATGAAAATGGGATTGCGGAATTAGCCAAATCAATTAAAGAGAATGGATTAATTCAGCCGATTAGTGTTCGTGAAAAAAATGGAATGTATGAGATCGTCGTGGGGGAACGCCGCTTTCGTGCTTTGCAGAAACTAGGATATGAACAAATCGATGTTTATGTTTTGGATGATGATGAAGCAGGAACGATGAATAAAGCGTTGATTGAAAATATTCAAAGAGAAAATTTAAGTGCGATTGAAGAGGCAAAAGCATATCTTAAGATTATGCAATACCAACACATTACGCAAAGTGAGTTAGCCCAACAAATTGGAAAGTCACAACCAAGTATTGCGAATAAGATTCGTTTGTTGAATTTGAATGATAATATTCAAAATGCTGTGGAAAGTAAAATGATTAGTGAAAGACATGCGAGAGCGATGTTATCGCTATCGAGTGAAGAACAAGATAAAGTATTAGATAGTATTTTAAAAGAAGGTTTAAATGTTGCACAAACAGAAGCGACAATCAAACAGAAGAAAACAAAGAAAGTATCCCAATCAAAAGGGTATGCTCGTAATGTATTAGTTGCGATTAATACGATTAAGCAAGCGATTGCGATGGTGGAAAAAACGGGTATGGACGTTAGTTATAGCGAAAATGACGAAGATAGGTTTGTAAGTATAGAAATTAAAATAAAGAAATAGAGGGAAGTTACAATGGCAAAAATTATTGCGATATCAAATCAAAAAGGTGGAGTTGGGAAAACAACGACAAGTATTAACTTGGCTTCAGGGTTAGGGTATTTAGGAAAAAGAGTATTACTTGTTGATTTTGATCCACAAGGGAATTCTACCCAAGGGGTAGGAGCGAAGACAAAAGAAAATAAATTGTCGGTGTATAATTTAGTGATGGAAGATTGCAATCCAAAGGATGTCATTGTGAAAGTGGCAAATCCTCCGATTGATATTGTTCCTGCAAACATTTCATTGGCAGGTGCAGATTTGCAGATGGCAAAATACGAAACAGGGAAAGAAGAACTGTTAAAGAATAAATTGGATATGGTGAAAGATGATTATGATTTCATTATCATCGACTGTCCTCCTTCTTTGGGGTTGTTGAATACCAATGCCTTAACGGCAGCGGATTCTGTTATTATTCCTGTACAGTGTGAGTACTATGCGTTGGAAGGGGTATTGCAGTTATTGTTGACGATTCGTTTGGTACAACAACTATTCAATAAGGATTTGGTAATTGAAGGAGTTGTGTTAACGATGTTTGATGCACGTACGAAGTTATCATTAGAAGTCCAACAAGAAGTGATGAAGCACTTTAAAGATAAAGTATACAAACATTATATTCCACGTAATATTCGTTTGTCGGAAGCACCATCAAGAGGTATGTCAATTTTTGAATATGATGTACGTTGTGAGGGAGCGAAGGCATATGCGGGATTAGCGAGTGAAGTAATGAAGCAGAATACTAAATAGGAGACATTGATTATGGCAAAGAAACTAGGAAAAGGGTTGGAAGATTTAGAAGGACTTTCTGCAATTTTTGGTGAAGGAGTCAATGACGTATTAGAAGATATCCAAAAAGGAAATAAAAAAATTGAGGGTGTCAGCGATACGACAAGTATTCCAGTTGATGAAATCAAGGCGAATCCTTACCAACCAAGAAAAGAGTTTGATGAAGCAAAACTGAAAGAGTTAAGTGAATCGATTAAAACACATGGTGTATTTACGCCTATCTTAGTAAAGAAAGCACTTAAAGGTTATGAGTTAATTGCCGGTGAGCGAAGATTACGTGCGACGAAGTTAGCTGGGTTACATGAAATTCCTGCGATCATTGTTGATTTTAATGACCAACAGATGATGGAAGTTGCCTTGTTGGAAAATATTCAAAGAGAAGATTTGAATGTGATTGAAGAAGCGCAAGCGTATACGAAAATGTTAGAAAAACTATCCTATACACAAGAAGAGTTGGCAAAACGAATAGGAAAGAGTCGTGAGCATGTGACGAATACACTACGTTTGTTGAAGCTACCAACAAAGATTCAAGAATACGTTATGGGCAAACAACTAACAATGGGACATGTACGTAGTTTATTGGCGTTGGATAAAGAAGAAGATATGCTATTGATTGCGAAACAAGCAATCAAAGAAAAACTAAGTGTTAGAGCAGTTGAAAAACTAGTGAAAGACTTTAGTGAGCCAAAAGTAAAGAAAGCAGAAAAAACAAAAGATAGTTCGCTTGTTAATGTAGAAAAACAGATGCAAGAAAAGTTACAAACAAAAGTGAATGTGGAAACAAATAAAATTGTGATTTCCTATCATGGAGTGAGTGATTTGAACCGTATCTTAGAATTGCTTGATTGTTTGGAAGAAGAATAAAAAGAACTCAGCTTAGGCTGAGTTTTCTTTTGGTTGATTACATATTTGGGCTTATGATTTGTTTGAAATACAAAATTTGAAAATAAACAAAGCAAATGCTTCGAAAGCCTTAAAAAATGCTATAATAAAGGTACTATAAAGCGTGGTGACAAAATGAAAACAGTATTACACAATGCAACGATTATAATGGATGATAAACAAACAAAAGAAAATGCTTTTTTGGTGATGCAAAATACGAAAATAATTTATATTGGGCATGAGAAAGAAGAGCTTGAACATTTTTTCTTGGATGCGGATAATATCATCGATGTTCATAATGATTACCTATTACCTGGTTTTATTGATGTGCATATTCATGGAGCGAGAAATCGTGATTTAATTGAAGGTAGCCAAGAAGCATTGGATGGGGTTGCTTATAATGTTGTGAAAGATGGCTGTACTTCTTTTATGGCTAGTTTAACAGTTGTTTCGCATGAAGAGATGCTTGCGATACTACAACGTTATGCAACTTTACAACAGCCTAGAAAAGGGGCGAACTTCTTAGGGATACACGAAGAAGGACCATACCTTAGTAAAGAGTATAAGGCGCTAATGGACGAACGCTATTTGCGTGATCCTTGTATTGAAGAGTACAAAGAGATGCAAGAAGCGTGTAATCATAAGATTAAAATAATGAGTGTTGCACCAGAACGAGATGGGATGAAGGAATTTATCAAACATGTGAGTGGGGATAACGTAAGTGTCATGATGGGGCATACCAATGCGAATGCGCAAGAGGTTCATGAAGCAGTGCAAGCAGGAGCGATCGGTTTTACGCATTTGTACAATGCGATGAGCCAACATATGCATCGTAGTCCTGGGTGCGTAAGTGGAGCGATGATTGAAGAAGATACGCTTGCGGAATTGATTTGTGATGGTTTTCATGTCGATAAAGATGTTGTTTTGGCTACGTATAAAACATTTCAAGCGAAACGTTTGGTACTGATAACAGATGCGATGTTAGGCAAAGGGGCAGAAGATGGTTTTTATACATTTAGTAATTTAAAGTGTAAAAAAGAAGGCATCCATGTCCGTGTTGTGGATACAGGTAGAATTGCTGGTTCTGCTTTTGGGATGATAGACGCGGTTCGTTTTATGAAAGAGGTTTGCAATTGCACGATGCAAGAAATCGTTCGAATGGCATGTATGAATCCTGCGAAAATAGCACAAGTAGAAAAAGACAAGGGTACCCTTGAAATTGGAAAAGATGCAGATCTTTGTATAGTAAGCAAGGATTTGGATGTGCACTATACATTTGTTGGTGGACAAAAGGTGTATGTGGATGAAAATTTACGCAAAAACTTGAAAAAAGTTCAATAATGCGACATAATGATAGTGTAAGAAGAAGAGGTATACAATGAAGATTAATTTGAAAACAACATTAACAAAATTAATGATGATATTGCTTTGTGTTTTTGCTATGGCTCCTGTAAGTGTTTATGCACAAGAAGAACCAGCGCAAACAGCAGATGAAACAAATGGTGTGGAAAGAATTAATGAAGAGCAAGAAGTGATGCCGATCAGCGAGGATGGCGAAGCAGTGCCAATCAGCGAAGATGGAGAAGCTATGCCAATTAATGAAGAACCTGTACTTGAAGAAGTGGGAGAAAAAGAAACACCACAAGCACAGCTAGTTCGTAGTAATTCTTATTTAGGTGCTACGATTGGTGGTATTGTTATTTTAGTAGGAATCGGTTGGTTTCTAACTGTAAACAAAGAAAAATTAAAACGCAAATAATAAAATGGTAAACTATTAAATTCAATAGTTTACTTTTTTTATACTTTTTTTATTTTTTTTGTAACCTTTTGTATGGGCAACTAGTATTATAAGTGAAAAAAGGAGAAATAACATGAAAAAACTAACGATGATTATGATGTCACTTGTTTTATCCTTCACTTTGTTTGGATGTAGTTCAAGTGAGAGTGCAGAGGATGCGCAAAAGAAAGTAGTAGACCAATTTTTTGAATTGTTTAAAAAAGGAGAAATTGAAAAAATTGATGACTTGTGTACGGAAGGCGCATTGGATGACTTTGGGATTGCGGAAATCAAGGACCAATTGAAAATGTATTTAGATGAAGAGGAATATGGAAAAGATTTTGTTAAAGAAGCAGAAAAATATGTTGATGCTGTTTTCGAAAATTATATTAGGGAATATAAAGTTAAGAAAATCAAAGAAGATGGTGACGATAAAGTTGTTGTTACAGTGGAAGGGAAACGAATGGATGAATCTTCGTTGGACCAAGATGGGATGAGTGAAGAGTTCTATGGTTACTTAACGGATTACACTGAAGAAAACAAAGATAAAATCAAAAATATGATTGAAGAAAAAGGGGAAGAAAAAGCATACCAAGCAGTTCTAGCAGACATTTCAAAAGGATTGTTTAAAGCGATGATTGATAAGCTAGATGACTTGGATCAAATTGACTTTGCACTTAAGTTTACATTAGTGAAAAAAGATGGTAAATGGTTAATCGATGATGTACAAGATGAAGAATCAGTTAGTACTAAAAAAGAGGACAAAATTGATACGAATGAATATGAAGTAGACAAAGCGAAATTGAAAGCAAGTGCAACACTTTTGAAAAAGGGAAGATTAGAAGAAAATGAATACTTAGCAACAAAGTATGAAAAAACAGACTTGGAGTTTGTTGATTACAACGTTGTAAATGCTGCAGGTGAGGAACTTAGCGAATATGACGATATTGATATTAGTGGTGGAACGTTAAAGTTTCAAACAGAGATTAATGGGAACAAAGGAAGCAAAGTAACTATTGTGATTAGTGATGATCGTAAACAAATAGCCTTGGATGAATATACATTGGATCAAACAAGACAAGTGTTTGAAAAAGAAATTACTGGTATTGATACCAATGCGACAAGTTTTTCTGTTGATATTTATGTAGGTGGTACATACGATACAGAATATGATTTTGGAACAGTAGTAGGAAGATACTATATTTACGTAGAATAAAAAATGACCCTATCCGATGTCAAAAAGACGGATAGGGTTTCTTTTATAAGATTTCTTTTTTTATGTATTGGATGGTATCGTCTAAACCATGCTCACTCAAATACGTTAACATCTGTAAGATCAATGCTTCGCTATTGGGATGAATTAAGATATGGTTTTGTCCAGCTAGATAGTAATCAAGGGCGCTGCGATCTGTGTATTTCTCTTTTTGGTATATTTTAGATGCTGCTACACGGTCGCAAAACATTTCTACAACGAATTGTTTTGGCATTTCTAATGGCTGAATACGATTTGGTCCATGATCCAACCAATATTCCCAATGGTGTTTGTTTCTTCCTTTGTGGTGCAACCATCCATTGGAGTAACCCAATACTTCTTTTTCTTTGTCGATAGGACTTCTATTTCCTTGGAAATACTTTACTCCAGCAGAAAATTCAACCCATGAATATTTTGATAAGTCATGCAAGATTCCTTGTTTGATTAATCCACAACGAAAGCATAATTTACTTACATTGATTTTATGTTTTGTGATAGTAGATAAATGGCCAATAAAATGATTCATACAAGCATCCTTTCTATTGTTTACCATTGTACCATTATCTTTTTTTATTAACAACTTTCTTGTTTTACTATATAATGAGTAAAAAGAAGAGGGTGTTGAAATGAAAAGTAAAATCGTAATCATTGGAGCTGGTCATGTAGGAAGTCACTGTGCCCTTAGTTTAGCGATACAAGGGATATGCGATGAAATCGTTTTAATAGATGTTGAGCAAGAAAAAGCAAGTGCACATGCAAAGGACATAGCGGATGGAACATCTTTGATGGCAAAAGAAGTAAAAGTACGCGTCGGTGCATATTGTGATTGTGATGATGCGAATATCGTTATCATAAGTATTGGTGTTTCAAGAAAACCAGGACAAACAAGATTGGATATGTTAGAGGATACGATTACAATCATGGAAGATGTGATGCCAAAGTTATGTGCTAGTGCCTTTGATGGTATTTTACTAACAATATCAAATCCTGCAGACATTGTTACACATTACGCAGCAAAACATAGTCACTACGGTGCGCATCGCGTGTTTGGAACAGGAACATCTTTGGATACGTTACGTTTAAAAAGAACACTAAGTGAAATAAGTGGAATTGCACAAAAGGATATTGTTTGTTTCAGTATGGGAGAACATGGAAACTCCAGTATGATTCCTTTTTCGCAAGTAACATTAAACAATAAGCCATTTTTTGACTATGACATAGATGAGAACTATGTATTAACGCAAACAAGAATGATTGGAAATGAAATAATTGAAGGCAAGGGATCGACAGAATTTGGTATTGGTATGGCTTGTGCTAAAATATGTAACGCGATATTACATGACACAAAAGAAGTACTGCTTGTATCGGCAGCGTTACAAGGAGAATATGGCTACGATGATATTCATGTGGGTGTTCCATGTGTGATTTCTTCAAATGGAATTGAAAAGGTAGTACAACTTAATTTAAGTGAAAAAGAGAGAAAAGCATTTCATGAATCGATAGAAGTAATTAAAGAGTATAATCGTAAAGTGAAATAATATTTTACCTATGTATACTATTTTTTTAACTTGCTGTGGTATAATTAGTAGAAAGAAAAGAGGTGGTTATGATGAAAATGAAAACAAATCAAATGATAAAATTAGAATTCATCATAATCGCTAAACCATAAAATAATTTTATTTAGGTCGGATGTGTTCTGTTTTATCAGGACACTTTTTTTAATTAGCGAAAACAAAGGAGACCTATGAAAATAAAAACAATTGAAGTATTAGAAGAATTTGAAGGAATGTGTCAAATGAAAGCGGGTAGTGTTGCCCAAAAAGAGTGTTTACAGCAAATGTATGCATAAAAAATGAAATTGATTTTAAGGATTGCTACATTATGCAAAACGACAGGAATGAAGTAGTAGCGCGTGTTGTAATGTTACAGCAGCATATGGGGTTTTTCACGTTGGAAAACATTGCACTTAGTGAAGCAGTGCAATTTATCCAGTATATACAATTACGATATGAGCATTTACAGATGCATTTGTACTCCGATAAAACGCATTACCAATTGGTAAGCGATGCTTTCCTACAAGCAGGATTTCAAGTTTTATTGGAAAAGGAAAGTTATGTACAAACACCAAAGCAGTATACTGTTACACTAGCGTACTCTTTGCTTTGTGAAAGTGACGAAACATACATAACGTTGTTTGAAAAGATTGCCCCTAATCATAAAGATCGTGACTTTCTAGCTGGATTTTCACTATATGGAATAAAAGAAGCAAGTCGAAAACAGTATGAGGATTGTATGAGTGCGAATAAGGTTTATCGCGTTATTGCTAAACATAACGAAGATGTAGTTGGCTTAGTGTTTATTAGTGAATTGAAACGAAGTATTGGAGGAATTAGTTATATTGGTGTAGTGAGTGAAAAACGAGGAAATAGATATGGTGAACAGCTGTTAAAAATTGCTAGTAATGTTGCGATGGAAAAGGGATTAAAGCAATTGATTGCAGATTGTGATGTTGAAAATACGGTGATGATAAAGCACTTGAAACAATGTGATTATAAATTTTCCTGTTTAGAAAAAGTATTTGATTGGAAGCGTTAACATTTTTAAAAAACATGGTACAATAGAAGCAATGAGGAGTGAATAAAAAAACTATGAAATATTTAAATTTAGCAGAAGACTTAAAAGCATCACAATTAGTGTTTGGATGCATGCGTATTAGTGACATGAGTGTTGAGGAATTAAGTGAATTAGTTAAAGTTGCATTAGATGAAGGAGTTAACTTTTTTGACCATGCTGATATCTACGGTGGTGGAAACAGTGAAATTTTATTTGGTGAAGTATTAAAGTTACATCCTGAATGGCGTGAAAAAATGATTATTCAAAGCAAATGCGCGATTCGTCGTGGAAAAGTTGGATACTTTGATTTTAGTAAAGAACACATTATTAATTCAGTAAACCAAAGTTTAGAACGTATGCAATGTGGATACTTAGATGTATTGTTGTTGCACCGTCCTGATACCTTGATGGAATTTGATGAAGTAGCAGATGCATTTAATGAATTACAAGCAAGTGGTAAGGTAAAATACTTTGGTGTTTCTAACATGAATAGTATTCAAATGAAAATGCTACAAAAACGAGTAAAACAAAAATTGTTGTTTAACCAATTACAATTTAGTCCTATTCATGCGGGAATGGTAACATGTGGATTGTTTGCGAATATGAAAGAAGAACAATCACTTGACCATGATGGAAGTATTTTAGAATATTGTCGTATGAAAGATATCACAATTCAAGCTTGGTCAATTATGCAAGCGTCTTGGGAAGAAGGAACGTTCTTAGACAATCCTGACTACAAAGAGTTTAATGATTGCTTACAAGAATACGCAGACAAGTACAATGTAACGAAGTCAGCTATTGTAATCGCTTGGATCTTACGTCATCCAGCAAACATGCAACCAATCTTTGGTACTACAAAAAGTGACCACTTAAAAGAAATGGTCGCAGGTTGTGACATTGAATTAAGTCGCGAAGATTGGTATTACATTTATACAAAAGCAATTGGTAGAATTTTACCATAAAATAAGAGAAGCGAAGTAATGTAACGTTACTTCGTTTTTTTTATTAACTTGGATTTGCATGAAAAGACAACTAATAGTAGGATGAACAGTAGTGTAAGTTAAAGTGATTAACGATGACGTTAAAGTAAATACGATAATATGAAAAAGCTCAGGTTATTATTAACATAACTTGAGCTTTTGTTTTATTTGTTTAAAATTTTTCTAGCAACATGAACACCACTCGCACTAGCGTGTGATAAAGAGTGTGTCACTCCACTACAATCTCCGATAACATACAAACCTTTGTGTTTTGTTTCTAGGTTGTTGTCAACAGACACTTGCAAGTTGTAGAACTTAACTTCCACACCATAAAGTAAGGTATCATCACTTGCCATACCTGGAGCAATTTTATCCAATGCATAAATCATTTCAATAATATCGTCCATTTGACGTTTTGGAATAACCAAGCTTAGATCACCTGGTGTAGCATCGTAAGTTGGAGTTAAGAAGCTACCTTCAATTCGTGAAGGAGTACTTCTTTGTCCACGGATTAAATCTCCAAAGCGTTGTACGATAATACCTCCACCTAACATATTTGAAAGTTTGGCGATGCTTTCCCCGTACTCATTGCTATTTCGAAAAGGTTCAGTGAAGTGCATTGATACCAATAACGCAAAGTTAGTATTGTCAGTAAATCGTTCTGCATCTTCGTAAGAGTGACCATTTACGGTAATGATTCCATTTGTGTTTTCACTTACGACAACACCTTTTGGATTCATACAGAAGGTTCTCACTAAATCTTGAAACTTTTGTGTACGGTATACGATTTTACTTTCGTATACTTCTTCTGTGATATGTTCAAACACAGAAGCAGGAATTTCAACACGAACACCGATATCGACACGATTGCTTTTTGTTTCGATTTGCAAACTATCACAAATACTTTGCATCCATTTACTTCCACTTCTACCTGTAGAAATAATTACCTTATCTGTATGGAACACATCGTTTGTACTAATGACTTGATATGTTTGGTCGTCATTGATTTTAATTTGATTAACATGAGTTAAGAACTTGAAGTCTACTTTTTCTTTTAATTCCTCGTACATGTTTTCTAAAATAATATAGTTAATGTCTGTACCTAAGTGGCGTACACTCGCATCCAATAAGTGCAGATCATTTTGTAAGCATTTCTTTTTTAATTGTGAATTCGCTGTTGAAAACTTACGTGCATTTTGGCCACCATAAGCAACGTTTACATCATCCACATAATTCATTAGATCCAATGCTTCTTTCTTTCCTACGTACTCGTATAAGTTACCACCAAATTCATTTGTGATATTATATTTTCCATCGGAAAAAGCACCAGCTCCTCCAAAACCATTCATAATGGCACAAGGTTTACAATTAATACAAGAAGTAATATTCTTGCCATCAATTGGACATTTTCTTTTTTCTAAAGGATTTCCTGCTTCTAATACAAGCACTTTTAATTGTTTGTTTTCTTTGGTAAGTTCATAGGCAGAAAAGATTCCACCAGGTCCTGCACCAACAATAATTACATCATATTTCATTATTATCACCATCCCATCTAAGTCTACTCCATTAAAAAGATATTACAAGTATTATTTATCAAGTGTAGATATGATATAATAATAGAAATAAAAAATTTTTTAAATGAAAGGAGATCCGTATGTTATATGATACAATTGTAGCCATTTCTACAGCCCTAAGTGAAGGTGCCATCAGTATAATTAGAATGAGTGGAAATGATGCGATTGCGATTGCGAATAAGCTTTGTTCCATTGATTTGAGCAAGAAAGAAGCGAATACGATTTCCTATTCTTATATCATAGATCCGAAAAAAAAGATAGAGGTGGACGAAGTTCTGGTCTCTGTTTTTAAAGACAAGAAAAGTTTCACTGGAGAAGATGTAGTTGAGATTAATTGCCATGGTGGTATTTTTATCACAAAGCAAATACTAGGTTTGTGTTTAGAAAATGGAGCACGTTTAGCAATGCCAGGTGAATTTAGCCAACGTGCATTTTTGCATGGGAAATTGGATTTGGTACAAGCAGAATCCATTAACGATATGATTTGTGCCCAAGATGAAAATGCAGCAAGTGTTGCGATGAGTGGAATGAAGGGAAGCGTATCAAAATTAATTCATCCATTTATTGAAGGGCTATTGGATATTATTGCGAACATTGAAGTCAACATTGATTATCCAGAGTACGATGACGTTGTGCAGTTAACGGATGATATGTTATTGCCGAAGTGCAAACAGTGGATGATTGAAATTGATGAGATATTACGCAAAGCGAAGAGTGGGAAAATCTTACGTGAAGGAATCAAAACAACAATTGTAGGAAAACCGAATGTTGGAAAGTCTAGTTTGTTGAATGCGTTGTTGGAGGAAGACAAAGCGATTGTGACTGATATTGCAGGGACAACCCGAGATATTGTGGAAGGTATGGTGCGATTGGATTATGTCACTTTGCATTTAATTGATACAGCAGGAATTCGTGAAAGCGATGACCTTGTAGAACAAATAGGGATTGAGAAAAGTAGACAAGCAATTGAGGATGCACAATTAGTTATCTTATTGTTTGATGGAAGTAAACCCTTGGATAGCAAAGACGAGGAGTTATTAGCATTAACAAAACATAAAACAAGATTAGTTGTTTATAATAAGGAAGACGTAGCATTGAATAAGCAAGATGACCAAATTTGGATTAGTGCGGCGAATGATGATATTGAACAACTGTGTTCAGCAATTAATCAAATGTACGAAGAACATCAAATTGTGTTGCATCAGCCAACTTTGCATAATGAGCGACAAATTGCATTAATGCAACAAGCCAAAGGGCATATGCAACAAGCCATTGATTCCCTAGGAATGGGAATGGAACTTGATTTGGTTACGATTGATTTACAAAATGCATATACGAGTATGAAAGAAATACTGGGAGAAGTATCTCGTGATGATCTACTTGATACGTTATTTGCGAACTTCTGTTTAGGAAAATAAGGATACACTTTGGTGTATCTTTTCTTTTGCTTGTATTTACTTGAGATTACGATAAAATAATAGTATGAATCATCAAGAAATATGTCATAGAATCATGTCGAATAAATTCAACAAGTCATTAAAGAGAGACTGTTTTTATTATGAAAAAGGAAGCGAAAAGTACATTGTACTATACCATTGGCAAGATGGGTTTGCTTATCGAGCTGGTTTTAAGTGTCTACCAAATAAAATAGGTTTTGAAGAAGCGTGTTCTTATATAGAAAACAGATTTAAAATAAAAGAGAAACGTAAAGAATACATGATGTTTGCGGATACGTTGATTAAGCGTGAGACAAATGATCTCGAAATACGCGAATTGCGCTTAGAAGAGGAAATCCTTTTGGAGCAATTGAAAGAAGCGTGTGATATTGCGGAAGTGGAAGTAGCACAATTATCAATTCATGATATTCATCCACTTGGTGGGTTTGTGGATGGTAAATTAGTAGCGGCTTCAAGTATACTGTCCTTATGGGGTGCGTATGACATCGGCGTCATAACGCATCCGCATCATCGACAAAAAGGGTACAGTCGTGCATTAGCGTATGCCAATGCTGTTTGGGCAACGCAAGAAGGGTATCCTAGTATGTATCGTTGTGACGAAGACAATATAGCAAGCTATCGTTGTGGTTTGTCATTAGGATACAAAGAAGATGTCATCATTGTTGTTTATGAATTAGAAAAATAGGTGAAATTATGAGTAAAGTATTATTTGATTCGCATTGTCATCTGACATGCGATGCTTTATATGAAAGAATCGATGAAGTGATGGAAAAGGCGAACGAAAATAATGTACGTTCGTTTTTGGTTGTGGCAACCAACTTTGATGAATACGAAAGAGCAAAAGCATTACAGAAGCAATACGCTGGAATTTCTATTGCATTAGGATTTCATCCAAATGATTTATATGATTTTGATGAGAGCGATTATGCACGATTGGAAACATTATTAAAAGAAAAGCAAATAGATGCACTTGGAGAAATAGGACTAGACTACCATTGGGATGATGTGGGTAAGGAAGAACAAAAGGTTGGTTTTATACGACAATTAACCTTAGCCAATACGTATGGGTATCCTGTTTTGATTCATATGCGAGAAGCAACCCAAGATACGTTAGCGATATTGAAAGAGTACTGCAAAACGAAATTTGTGATGCATTGTTTTAGTGGAAGCAAGGAGACGGCAAAAGAAGTAATGCGCATGAATGGATATGTATCCTTTGCTGGTCCTTTGACTTTTAAAAACGCGCGAGGGTTAATTGAAGTGCCAGAAGTTTGTGATCCAAAACGTATTTTAATAGAAACCGATTGTCCTTATTTAACGCCACATCCCTATCGAGGAAAACAAAACGAACCGCAATATGTGCAATATACATTTGCGAAACTTTGTGAGTTGCAAGGAGTGGAAGAAGAATCGTTTTCTGCACAATTGTATGAAAATTATCAAAATTTCTTAAAAAAATAATGCACAAAATATTGTGCGTTTTTTTTATGTGAAAAAGATTGAAATAACCCTTTGTTTATCGTTATGAAAACGCTATCCCAAAACAAGGGCGAAAAACAAGGTAAAGTGGTGGGCGAAGTCAAAAAATTTGCATTTTTGTGTAGTTAAGGTATAATAGATTGAAGTTTCAGGTGGAAAACGTCTGAAATGAAAAAAATTAGGGAGGAAAATCAGATGAAAAGATGAAAAGCATTTTCTCTAATTACCAATGAGGCAGTTCTAGTATTGTGTTTGTTTTTGGCTGTATATGGCGTAGTGATCAATGTTGAAGCGTCAACAAAAACAAATGACGAAGTACAAGTAGCAACACTAGATAGTTTTGAAGATGTGGAAAGTGTAACTGTATTAGAGGCAGAAAAGCTAACCACGGACACAGTAATGAATGGCCTTATCCAAATCGGAAATGAAACAGAATTTGTTGAGAAAGAAGACCCAGTAACCTATGCGAAAATTACGACATATGGTACAGATTGTGATGGATGTTACAATTCGAATGGTTTTGGTGGAACAGCTGGTGGAGTGAAATTATCATTTACCTCAGTGAGACAAAGTGATGGTTCATGGAAGGATGGTATTACTTATGACGGTTACTATATTGTAGCTGCCAATCGTTCTATCCCTTTCGGTTCAATTATTGAAGTTAGTAATCATGGATATTCTGGATATGGATTAGTAGAAGGACAGCCCTTTTATGCAATGGTATTAGATAGAGGAGCGATGACATTAAATCATTTAGATTTATTCGTTGGAAGTGAGAATAACAATTCCATTTCAATTAATCGCAGCTATAGCCCAACAATGAAAATTGTTCGTTATGGTTATTAAATTACAATTAAATATATAAAATGTGTGCCATATCGAAAGATATGGCTTTTTATTTTATGCTAGGTATAAAAGTTTTTGGTATTAATGTTAAAGTATACGATTTTAAGTTGAACTTATGAAGTTTGATGTAGGGCAAGTCACGAACTTATATTTAGTGGTTATGTAATTATTCGCTTTAAAATAAAAAAGACAATAAAAACAAAGTGTAAAAAATAGTATAAAGAAAAAAGATGGATTATATTAGCTCAAAAATCTAATAAAATTCGACTTTTTTTAAAAGCTCATTTTATGAATATTGTTTTTTGTCGATGAAGATTGAATAATATAACAAGTGGGGATATAATATAAATATAACTATACTGGCAGAAATTTCATATAGATAAGCGATGTGTGTGGGTAAAATCTATATCAGAAAAGGGAGAAGGTAATGTCATGAGAATAAAAAAAGCGAAGAAGTTAGTCATTATTTTGCTAATGTTTTTTTCTATGTTTGGAATCAATTTAATGCAAGATGTTGATGTTGTAGAAGCGGTAGTAACGAATGAAGGGCTTAATGATGAAATCTTAAATGCGGATATTCTAAAAACTTTAGGAAATAATCCGGATCAATGGGATCGTGTTTTTGAAGAAAAATGGAAAGATTTCAAATGGTATAATAAAACAGCAACCGATGATTGGCGATGGAATGGAAAAAAAGCAAATGCAGTGGTAGGCAAAAGTGCTGATGACCCTATGGTAATACCAGAAACGGGTGATGCAATAATAGAAGTGTACTCGCCACATCAATTAGCGTATTTGTTTGAAATGGTAAATAACACGCCGAATTTTTTACAAGACAAAACAATTAGTATTAAAAAAGATTTTGATTTTGCTGGTTACGATTATGCATGGGTAGATTCTCCTAATTTATTAGATGTAACAATTTTAGGAAATAATCACACATTCTATAATATTGGATCGCAAAAGTCTTTTATTCAATCAATGACGAACTCAAAGATGGAGAAGTTAAACTTTGTATCTGCTAAATTAGTTTCTGAAACAAAGAGTCCTCCAAATAAAGATGGACGTTTGCTTGGAATCATTGGTGAATTTGAAGTAGGAACAAGTGTTAATGATTTGAGTTATGTTCGTGTTCAAGATTCTATTATCTTTTCAGCATACCCTTTTTATAGTGTGGCCTCAGGTGATGCGAGTTATGCTGGGCCATTTGGAGAATCTTTAAGTTTAAAGGCAGATCATATTGCAACGGTAAACAATGCTGTTTATGCTGTAAAAGCGCATGTTGGAGGACTAATTGCGAAAAGTGATTCCACTACAATTACTAATTCTTACTCCGTCGATTCTGTTGTGATTGCGAAGGGAAATCATTCTGGAGGATTTATTTCTTGTTCCGATGGAGGAATTGATGTTACTAATTCTTTTACCAATAATGAGGTTTACGGAAATGAACAAACAGGTGTTTTTATCGGGATTATTGTTGAAAATAACAAGCTAGGAGGTAGTTTTAAAAATTGTTATACTTCTGGGTCTATCGAAGGAACTACTAATTTAGGTGGATTTATTGGTGAAATTTCACCGTACCCTAGTGGTTCTTCGAATAATTTTAAAGTCTCTTTTACTAATTGCTATTCCACGTCAATTGTAGGGATGCAAAATGGGGGAACTAATTTAGGTGGTTTCATTGGGTCTATTAGCAATAAGCCAGCTAAAGAGGTGAGCTTTGTTGATTGCTATGCAGCTGGAGAGGTTGGATCAATTGATACCAAGACAAGTGGTACTTCAAGAACGGTCGGTGGATTTATTGGAAAATCGGGGTACGATGAATACTATAAAACGATGTATGGAACTTATGAGAACGTATATTATGATAAACAAACAACAGCGATGCGAGAGTTAGAATCAGGACAAACACTAGATAACACTGTAGAGGGTCAAAAAAATGGAATCCTTGGTTTAAAAGGTGTACTAACTTCTGATTCTGATAAGTTTGGTGCGGGATTGGCATCGCAACCAAAAAGTTCATCAGGCAAGAGTTTTGATGAAGTTTTTGGTTTTACAGGATTCAAAGATGATGTTTATCAAAATAATTCTTTGATTGTTGATAACGCTTCTTGGGTTTACGATGGAGGAAATAAAGATAGCGATTTGCATAACTGTATGTATCCACAATTAAGCGTTTTCTTTAATAGTGACGATGCGTTTGTTAGAGCGTACTCCTATGCTTCCGTTTCTACAGTACATGAACAGGTTTGGGATAAATCTGCATATGGGGTTGCTTTACCAAATACAACTTATGATACGGTTCGTGATTTAACGATGCGTTTCACGATGACAAGTTATGTTGATAACGACAAAGATAGAAATGCGCAAATAATTTGGGATCAAGATAATACGATGTCTACCATTTATCCAAGTGATCAAAGAAAAGTCATTGGGTTTTTCGATAAAACACTATCTAGTAAATACGATCGAGACTACTGGACTTCTGACAAATTTGCTCCAGGAATTGAATGGGTAAAAGTAAAGGTTAATTTGGTTGATAGTAGCGGACAACAAGTTGTAGGTAGTCGTAGGTTGCGAGTTATTCCAACAATGAATTTAGCACCTGGAAAAGACCAAATCGATTTATTAACTGGTAGTGATTATGATCATGCGAAAGATATGTATATGGCTTATTCAACTGCAACGAATTTAACTTCAAATAGTATTACAACAGGGGTATATCCTGATTCGTTGCCTTTTCAAACAGATGACCCTCGTTCGCTAATCCAAACTAATACAAACGATGCAGAGTTGATGAACTTGTTTAATAAGTACAAAGGTCAGTTTAGAGTACCAACTAAGTATATGACAGAAGTTACATCTGATTTTGATAATAATAATGGAATAAAAAACCCGACTAATGTGGTGAACACAAAAATGTATCGCGTGAAATCGTTTGAAGAAATGAATAATGTAGTGAAAATAAGTTATGATAAAACGACGGATTTACTATTGGATTTTGATTTGTTAAAAAACAATGATCCTACTGCAAAAGTATGGGCAGATAAAATTACAGGAAAACAAGCGTTTGCGAAAGAAGACATTGGTCGTTATTTAATCGAATACGAATGGGTGATGCCGGATGGTCGTTTTATGCGTGATAGTAAAATGATCATGATTCAAGATGGGAAACACGATGTTGGTTTAAATGTTTACAATGCAAAGGATGGGAAAGCGAATGCTGATCTTGTTGCTTTGGATGTGAAAGACTTTCAATATGGAGACACTTTACCAACATTATCTTTTGGTGTTCCAAGTGCTAGCACTGAATCTGTTGTAGAACACTTTACACCAGTTGTGCTAGGTTTCAAAAATTTATTTGATACCACAACAATTGATAAAATTGAGTTTGTTGTTACGACAGCGGACATTAATGCCACACTTACAACACAAACAGTTGCTTTCCCTAAAGTGGAAGATGGGGCTAGTGTGAGTGTACCGACTTCTTATGTGTATAGTAGTTATGAAGAAGCAGGACAGTATTTTGCAAAAGTGGTAAAAACAGATCGTGTTTATACGTTGCATTATGATGCGGCAAATAAGTATTACTACATTACGATAGATACCCAATTTAAAGATGGTGTAACAGGCTTACAACGTTATGATGTGGAAAGTGATATGAAGCTTAATATTTATGTGAGTACTGCTCCAGTGAACGAAGAGGGAACCTTATCTATTTTGAATAAGACATTCTTAAATGGAAAAGAGGTAAACAAAGAGGATGAATTTATTTATCGAATTGTAGGACCAAATGGATTTGATGATTCTTTCACCTTAGATTCTTTGGCGGCTTCCAATCAAGTGAATATGCCACTGCCGATAGGTGATTACACGATGACGCAAACAAGAAAACCAAATGGGTATGCATTAGATAAAGTAATGATTGATACAAAAGAAGTAAAAGATGTTTATCGCTTTACGATAGCAGATGGAAAAGAAACAAGTATTGTTATCTATAATAGTATGACAACAAATAATGATCCAACACAAAAACCAGTTACACCAACAAAACCAAATAAACCAACTACAAAACCAGGTAGTGTGGATACAGGAGATTCAAAAATGGTATTAATTTATTTGTTGTTGGTATTGGTAAGTGGATTGGCAATCAAAGTATTGAATGATCGTCGATTGGATAATTAATAAGAGAAACAGATGAGGCTTCATCTGTTTTCTTTTGCATAAGCAATAGAGTATGATAAAATAGATGCATGAAAATAAAAGAAGTCATTGTTGTGGAAGGAAAACACGACACAGAAACATTAAAAAAATATTTAGAATGTGATACGATCGAAACACAAGGTAGCCACTTATCCAAAGCAACATTGCAGATGTTGAAAGAGGTAAACAAAACAAGAGGGCTGATTGTATTTATGGATCCAGATAGTCCTGGGGAAAAAATTCGTGCTCGTATTGTGGAGTGCATTCCTGAAGCGAAGCATGCCTTTATTCAAAAAGCAAAAGCAAAGACACATAAAAAAGTAGGTGTGGAACATGCGAAAAAGGAAGATATTTTAATCGCGTTACAACACCTTGTGACATATAAGAAAAACTATAGGGAAACGATTTCCCAACAGGATATACTTGAACTAGGATTGAATGGACAAGCGAACAGTGCTGCTTTACGAGAAACAATAGGGGATGTTTTGTTTATTGGTAAATGCAATGCGAAACAAATTAGAAAGCGATTGAACATGTTGGAAATCACACGTGAACAATTAGAGAGGATTATAAAACAACTATGAAAAATATAATAGCGACACCATCGTGTACAAAGGCGATATTAGATAAATATGATTTGTATGCGAAAAAGAATTATGGGCAAAACTTTTTAATTGAATCCAGCATTGTGGATAAAATTGCGAAGAATGCAATGAGTGATAGAGACTGTGTAGTGTTTGAGATTGGTCCTGGTATTGGGGCATTAACACAATTTTTAAGTGAATATGCGAAAAAGGTGGTTTCCTTTGAAATTGATGATCGTTTGCTTCCGGTACTTGAAGATACATTGCAAGATTGTGACAATGTGAGTATTGTACACAAAGATTTTTTAGAAGTGGATTTAAAAGAAGAAGTGGACAAATACCAACAAGAAGGATGTGATGTTGTAGTAGCGGCAAACTTACCCTATTACATTACGACACCAATCTTGTTTAAGATTTTTGAAAGTGATGCTGACATTGCGCAAATTACGGTAATGATGCAAAAAGAAGTAGCAGATCGTTTTTCTGCGCAACCGAATACGAAAGATTATAATGCATTAAGTGTGATTACGCAGTATCGTTGTGATGTAAAAGTCATCATGAAAATTAGTAAACATGTGTTTAATCCGAAACCGAATGTGGATAGTGCAGTAGTGCAATTTCGTTTTAATACGAAATATGCACTGGCAGACGAAGCTGCCTTCTTTGCTTTAGTAAAAGCTTGTTTTAAACAAAGAAGAAAAACAATATTAAATAATTATGGGGCTTTTTGCGAAGACAAAGAATTGGCAAAAAGTAATTTAGCCAAAGCGGGTATTAGTGAAAATGCAAGGGCAGAGTCATTGCCTTTGGATACTTTTGTGAAGTTGTATGAGGTGCATTATGAGAGTTGAAGCGAATGCGAAAATTAACTTAACCCTTGATGTGATTAAAAAACGTGAGGATGGGTACCATGAATTAGATATGATTATGGTTCCCCTTACGCTATGTGATGTGTTAGAAGTGAGCTTAAGTGATAAAGATGAAATCCTTTGCGAACAAGAACAGTTTCCTTTGGATGAAAGCAATACAATATACAAAGCCATCGTATTAATGCGAGAACGCTTTTCATTGAAGCAACATTTTAAAGTGATAGTAGACAAAAGGATTCCGATGCAAGCTGGTTTGGCTGGCGGTAGTGCCGATGGGGCAGCGATGTTGAAAGCGATTATAGCGTTATGTGATATTTGTATTAGCGAAGAGGAATTGTTATTAGTTGCGAAACAAATTGGTGCGGATGTTCCTTTCTGTGTCGTGAATGAAGCGAGTAGAGTAAGAGGGATTGGAGAAAAGGTGGAACGTTTTCACTTTACTTGTCCATTTTACTTGTTGCTTGTGAAACCACAAGAAGGTGTTTCGACAGGTTTGGCATTTTCAAAAATTGATTTTGCACACTGTGTCCATCCAAATGTGGCATTGAGCCAACAACAGTTATATGACAATGATTACGAAGGATTTTGTTCAAGTATAGCGAATACACTGGAACAAAGTGCGATGCAAATTAGTCCTGTGATTCAAACGATCAAACAACAGCTCCAAGATTTTGGAATGGATGTTGCGTTGATGTCGGGAAGTGGTAGCACCGTGTTTGCATTAACACGAAACAAGCAATTGGTAGATGAAGTAGAAAACAAGATGAAACAACAGTATCCCTTTGTTTGCCAAACACAAATAAAATAAAAAAGGCCTATGATAGTTTTTCTATCGTAGGTCTTTTCTTATTATTTTAATTGCTCGAATTTTTCTTTCATCGTTGGATTTTTTCGAACTAGTTTTTTCACGGTTAAGTCTTCTGCTTTGTTGTTTGCGATACGTAAATTATTTTCCGAAGACAAGAGTGCATCTTTTGTTTTCTGTAAACTAGCAATGGTCTTATCAATTTCATTGATGGCACTTTGGAATTTACGAGAAGCCAAATCATAGTTTTTCGCAAAGGATGTTTTAAATGTATTTAAATCTTCTTCAAAATTGGTAATATCAATGTTTTGTTCTCGCATTAATGCCACTTCTTGTTTGTATTTTAAAGAGTTCAAGGCAGCGTTTCGAAGTAAGGTAATCATAGGAATAAAAAACTGTGGACGAATGACATACATTTTTTCATACACATAAGAAACATCTACGATACCATTGTTGTATAGTTCGTTGTCGCTTTCTAGTAAAGAAACCAGAATTGCGTATTCACAATGTTTTTCACGTCTGTCTTTGTCTAACTCTTTAAAGAAGTTTTCGTTTTTCTTTTTGGTTGCCGTTTCGTCGTTTTCGTTTTTCATCTCAAACATAATCGAAATAATCTCATTGTTGTTTTCATCAAACTCACGATATATGTAGTCACCCTTGCTTCCACTTGTCGCATCGTTATCTTTTCCGAATTGGGCGTTGATAAAAGCAGTCGTACGCAAACGGTTGAACTCGATTTCACAATGTTGCTCCAAGCTTTCACCAACCATTTTTGTTGATTGCTTTGCTTTGAAATCTTTGTAGAATGCAATGGCTTCCTCTTTTTGTTTCAACTCGATTTCATAACGTTCTTTGATGGCTCTTTTTTCTAATTCACTCTCTTTTTCTTGAAGTTGTACTTTTGCTTGTAATTGCATCAGTGCATTTTCTTTTTCGGCTTCCATCTGTGCCACTTCTAGTTTTACTTGATTTTGCATTGCTTGAATTTTCGCATCCAACTGGGCAATTGTTTTTTCTTTCTCATTAATTGTTTCACTCAATGCTTGTTGTATGTCTTTTTTCACCAATTCCTTTTCATTTGAGAAATTGTTGATCTGATTTTGCAGCTGTGCGATCTCTTTTTCTTTCTGTGTTAGTTGCTCATGGAAAAAGTGTTTTTCCTTTTCCTTGTTCAGTTCCATTTCGCTATTCATCGCACTTTTTGCTTGTTGCAATTTCGCGTTTACTTCATCATTGAATTCCTTGGTACGAACTTGTTGTAAAATGTCTGCATAACTCGCTTCGTCGATTGTAAAAGTAGTCTTACAATTGGGACATTTGATCTCGTGCATAACGTTGCTCCTCTTTTCTTTGTTACTATTATTTTATCATGTTTTATACCCCTAGACAAAAGAAAACCTTGCTTCATGAAACAAGGTTATCGTATTACTTTTGGTATAAACGGTGGGTTTGGTATTTCGGTTCACATGTAAGATTCACATGCAATTTACGAAATACATTTGCATCTACTTCAGATAAGATAACAGAACAGTGTGCTTCACAATCTGCCAACTCTCCTAATTTTTCGTATGCTTTTCTTGCGTTATCATCGTTTGTAGCAGAGATAGCTAATGCAATTAGTGTTTCATCTGTATGCAAACGTGGATTACGATTACCCAAGCTGTCAATTTTTAGTTTTTGAATTGGTTCTAATACTTTTGGTGAAATTAAATGAACATCATCATTAATTCCAGCTAAATGTTTTAATGCATTCAACAATGCGGCACTGGAACATCCTAGCAATGATTTTGTTTTTCCACTAATTAGTGTTCCATCACTCAATTCGATACAAAATGCAGGTTTTTGTGTTTCTTCACTTAATGCTAAGGTAGGTGCGACACACTTACGATCGTCAATCGAAACGTCAGCTTGTGACATAATCATCTTAATTTTTTCGATTGCCGTATCCGCAACGCGACCTTTTTCTAAGTCAACACATGCGTGATAGTAACGACGAACGATTTCTTCTTTGCTCGCAGTAATGGCTGCATCGTTATCGATAATACAGTTACCTGCCATATTCACTCCCATGTCGGTTGGTGATTTATAAGGAGAAGTTCCTAAAATCTTTTCAAACATAGCGTTCAATACAGGAAAGATTTCCACATCGCGGTTGTAGTTTACGGTTGTGACACCATATGCTTCCAAATGGAATGGGTCAATCATATTAATATCGTTTAAATCAGCAGTTGCTGCTTCGTATGCTAAGTTAACAGGATGTTTTAATGGAAGATTCCAAATTGGGAATGTTTCAAATTTCGCATACCCTGCTTTGATACCACGTACGTGATCGTTGTACAGTTGTGAAAGACAAACTGCCATTTTCCCAGATCCTGGACCTGGAGCAGTCACGACAACAAGTGGTTTTTCTGTTGTAACGTATTGGTTTTTTCCATATCCTTCTTCACTTACGATAAAAGGAATGTTGCTTGGATAACCAGGAATAGAATAATGCAAGAATACTTTCACCCCTAAGTTTTCTAAGTGGTGTTTGAATGTGTCAGCTGCTGGTTGGTTCGCATACTTTGTGATGGTTACACTACCAACGAATAAACCGACTCCGCGAAAGGCGTCAATCAAACGTAATACTTCGCTTCCATAATTGATTCCTAAGTCATTACGTACTTTGTTTTTCTCAATATCTTGTGCACTTATCGCAATGATTACTTCAACATCATCTTTTAGTTCAAGTAACATTTTTAATTTGCTATCTGGTTCAAAACCAGGTAGTACACGAGATGCATGGTGGTCATCAAAAAGCTTTCCACCAAACTCTAAATATAGCTTATCACCAAACTGTGCGATACGCTCTTTAATATGTTTTGATTGCAGTGAAAGGTACTGCTCATTACTAAATGCTATTTTCTTCATAATATCTTCATGCTCCTGTGTTATATTATAGAAGAATATTCGCAAAAGCGAAAGGGTAAATTATGCCAAATGTGGAAAAAAGATAGAAAACACAAAAAGCGAACATTTCCATAGAAATTATAAGGCAAATGAATTATAATGGTTAGGAAAACAAACGATGCAGTATTTGTCGTGCTAATAGATGAAGGAGAAGATGAATGAAAGATGTGATTCGTATTGAAGGTGGGCATCACTTAAGTGGTAAAGTTCGTATTTCTGGAAGTAAAAATGCTACGGTAGCGTTAATTCCAGCGGCTATTTTAGGAAGTAGTGCAGTTACGATTGTCGGTGTACCTAACATTTCAGATGTACAGTCACTAAAAGTTCTTCTAGAAGAATTAGGTGTGAAGGTGGTATTTAAAGCGGAAGATCATATTATTATGGATCCAAGCAATATGCACAATGAACCGATGGTGAGTGATACAGTAACAAAATTAAGAGCTTCTTATTACTTTATGGGAGCGTTATTAGGGAAATACAAACACGTGAAAATCAAAATGCCTGGTGGATGTTATTTAGGACCAAGACCAATTGATTTACACTTAAAAGGATTTGAAGCATTAGGTGCAACAGTAAGTTATGAAGATGGATGTTACATCTTAGATGCGAAGGAATTAGTAGGAGAAAAAATCTTCTTGGATATTTCTAGTGTTGGGGCAACCATTAATATTATGTGTGCAGCGGTATTTGCGAAGGGGAAAACGACGATTGAAAATGCGGCGAAAGAACCTGAGATTATCGATGTGGCGACAATGTTGAATAAAATGGGTGCAAAGATTCGTGGAGTTGGTACGAATGTAATTACGATTGATGGTGTGGAATCATTAAGTGGATGTTTCCATGAAATTATTCCTGATCGTATTGAGGCAGCAACTTACATTACCTTAGCGGCAACAGCAGGAAATGATATTACGATAGAGAACATCATTCCACAACATATTGAAGGATTGTTATCAAAATTAGAAGACATTGGAATCGATATGGATGTGGACATTGATAATGTTGTTGTTCATGGTAGAAAAGAAAAACTGACACATGTGGATATTAAAACGGCACCATATCCTGGATTTGCTACGGATATCCAACAACCATTAACGGTGTTATTAACACAATGTGAAGGGCAATCAGTGGTAAGTGAAACCATTTATACAGAACGCTTTAAACATTGTCATGAACTAAATAAGATGGGTGCAAATATTGATGTGAGAACACCAAGTGCATTTATTAATGGTCCAACTAAGTTAAGTGGAACCAAAGTAACAGCGACGGATTTACGTTGTGGTGCAGCTTTAGTAATTGCTGGGTTGATTGCCAAAGGAACAACGGAAATTGATGAAATTTATCATATCGAACGTGGATATGAAAATATCGTCGGTAAATTGCGTGAATTAGGTGCGCATGTAGAAAAGATAACAATAGACTAAAAGCTAGATTTTCTAGCTTTTCTTTTTTGTTGGACACATTTAAAATAATTGAACTAAACCTTTACAATAAACGTGTAAATAGGATATAATACATTAGCGAGTAAATGTAAAAACTTACTCCTTGCTCTTTCTTTAAGGAAGGGCCCAATGACCAGAAGGAGGTGTACAGAATGAAAAAATACGAAATCATGTACATCGTGAACGCATCTTTAGAAGATGGTGCTAGAGCTAAGTTAGTAGAAGGATTACACAATATCTTAACTACTGCTGGGGGAAGCATTGACAATGTAGACGAATGGGGATGCAAAGAGTTCGCGTATGAAATTAACCACATGACAAAAGGTTACTACTATGTGATTAACGTTACAGCTAACAACGAAGGAATTGCTGAATTCGATCGTTTAGCTAGAATTAACACTAACGTTATCCGTTTCATGATCTTAAAAGAAGAAGATAAAAAAGCAGCTGCATAAGGAGGACAATATGATCAATAGAGTAGTTTTAGTCGGAAGACTTACTAGAGATGTTGAATTAAAGAAAACACCAAACGGTGCTTCTGTTGTTTCTTTTACTATTGCATGCAATCGTAGAAGCAAACAAGAGGGACAACCTGATGCAGATTTTATTAACTGTGTTGCCTGGAACCGTACTGCTGATTTGATGTCACAATATTTAAATAAAGGTGCGCAAATTGGTGTAGAAGGACGTATTCAGACAAGAAGTTATGATGACAAAGATGGAAAACGTGTTTATGTAACGGAAGTGGTTGCGGAAAGTGTGCAATTTCTAGAAAGTAGAAATGCAAACCAAGGACAATCCTCTTACCAACAATCGTATTCACAACCAACAATGTCAGAACCAAGTGGATATACACCGGATGAGAAGACATCATCCTTTGAGAATGAATTCGCTGGTGATACTTTAGATATCGCAAGTGATGACTTACCATTCTAATAAAAGAAAGGAGAATTCAAATGGCTTACAAAAAACAACGTATCGGAAGAAAAAAAGTTTGCTATTTTACAAAAAATAATATTGACTACATCGATTACAAAGATGTTGAATTATTAAGAAGATTTATTTCTGCTAATGGGAAAATCATTCCTAGACGTGTAACTGGTACAAAAGCAAAATACCAAAGAATGTTAGCAACTGCTATCAAACGTTCTCGTCAAATGGCTTTATTGCCTTACGTAGAAGAATAAGATTTATTTTTTAAAAAAGGGACAAGTATGAAGAAAGATATCGCGCAAAGCGGTATCTTTTTTGTTGTTATCGGGTATAATAAAAGAAGTAAGTGGAGGTTATTATGGAATTTTTAGAATTTATTAAAAATTGTCCTAGTTGTTTTCATGCCGTAAGACAACTACAACAAATTTTGGACAATAAGGGGTTTTTACCATTAAAAGAAAGTGACAAATGGGAATTAGAAAAAGGGAAGAGTTACTATGTGACTCGAAATGATTCTAGTATTATCGCTTTTAGTATTGGAGCAACACTAGATGAGTATCATTTTCAAATCACATCATCCCATTCCGATTCGCCAACATTCAAAGTAAAAGAAAATGGTGAACTTGAACAAAAAGGAAATTACCTACAGTTAAATGTAGAAGGATATGGAGGAATGATTTGTTCGACTTGGATGGATCGTCCCTTGTCATTAGCGGGAAGAGTGCTAGTGAAAGAAAATGACACCATCACTTCACATTTGTTTGATGCAAAAGAAGACATGGTGTTGATTCCCAATGTACCAATTCATTTGGAACGCAATACAAACAGTGGGTATAGTTATAATGTACAAGTGGATATGTTGCCATTGTTTAGTGCTGGAAAATGCACAAAAGGTGACTATTTAAAAATGATCGCAAAAAAACTAGATGTAGAAGAAAATGCGATTTGTGGAAAAGATATTTATTTATACAATCGCCAACAACCAAGTGTATGGGGATTTCAAAAAGAATTTATCTCAGCAGCGAAACTTGATGATTTGGAATGTGCTTATGCTTCGTTTACAGCATTAAGTGAAACAGAAAACAAGCACTGTGTTCGTGTTGCAGCATGTTTTGATAACGAAGAAGTAGGATCGCTAACAAAACAAGGAGCAGATTCCACTTTTATGGAAGATGTGTTAAAACGTATTACGATTGCATTAAACAAGAGTGATGAAGAATATTACCAAGCAATCGCAAAAAGTTTTATGGTATCATGTGACAATGCCCATGCATTGCATCCTAACCACCCAGAAAAATTTGATGCTACAAATTATACATTAATGAATAAGGGAGTGGTAATCAAACACAATGCAAACCAAACATATACAAGTGATGCATTTAGTAAAAGCGTGTTTGAGTTAGTATGTGAAAAAGCAAATGTGCCAGTACAACATTATGCAAATCGCAGTGATGAAAGAGGAGGTTCTACACTTGGGAATTTATCCAATGCTCACGTATCGTTGCATTGTGTAGATATCGGAGTAGCGCAACTTGCCATGCACTCTTCATACGAAAGTGCGGGATATGATGACATTGCTTACTTAGTAGATGCATTAAAGTCATTTTATACACAGACAATTTTGATTGCAGGAGCAAGTCAAGTAACATTAAAATAAACAAAAAGCACCTCGTTTGAGGTGCTTTCAATTTATAAAGCTCACATGTTTCGCTTTAATAAAGCGATAAAATCTTTTTCAATAAGCGGTTTTGAATAGTAGTAACCTTGTGCTATATCACAACCCATATCTTTTAATAATTGGGCTTGTTGTTTTGTTTCGACACCTTCTGCTACTGTTTTCAAAGAAATGACATCCGCTAATTCAATAATTTTTTTGATGATGTTTTTCCCTTTTTCATTGTCGAAGCAGTGATCCACAAATGCCTTATCAATCTTTAATACATCAACAGGTAATTGGGAAACCAATCGAAGTGAAGAATACTCACTTCCAAAATCGTCGATGGATATTGTGAATCCGGCATTTCGTAATTGTTTCATCACTTCAATAATAGAAACGATATCTTCCATCAAGACATTCTCGGTTAATTCAATTTCAATGTATTTGTGCTCTACTTGATACGTAGTTACGATACTTAAGATGTGTTCGCACAATCTCTTGTCTTGTAGATGTACTCGAGATAAATTGATTGAGATTGGAAATAGCGGTAAGTTTGCTTGTTTGCAATCGCTTAAGAAACGACATGTTTCTTCTAAGATGTAGAAGTCGAATTTCTTAATGAAACCATTCTTTTCAAAAATAGGGATAAATTTAATAGGGGGAATCATCCCGTGTTCTGGATGATTCCAACGAGCAAGTGCTTCCGCACCGACGAGTTGCTCGTTTTTGAAGTCATATTTAGGTTGGAAATAAGCAGAGAACTCTCCATTTTTCAGTGAGTTTTCCATGTTCATTGTGACTTCTTTTTCCCATAGTAATGTTTCATGCATTTGTTTAGTGTAAGCTTCGATGTTGTTGTCGTGGCTTACTTTACTAATTTTACGTGCATAATTCGCTTTGTCTAATAAGATATTTAAATCGTCGCTATTGTCTTCAATCGCGTAGTAACCTATACTCAAATGAACGATGAATGCTTCGGCTATGTCATTCAGTGTTAATGTGTCATTACTAATTCTAATTAAGTGTTCTAATAATGGAATTAAATATTCATCACTCACAAGTAAGACAAAGTGATCTCCACTGATGCGTCCAAATAAATAATGGTCTTTTCCTGAGACGTTTGTTTTGAATTTCTGAATGTGTGATACCACATGTTGTAAGACGATGTCACCACATTCATACCCATACGTATTATTAATGTATTTAAAATTATTAATGTCCAAATACAGGATTGTATATTTATTTTGGTGTGCTTTCGATAATATGTTCTTCGCATCAATACGGAACTTCTCAATTGTGTAGATATGCGTTAATGAATCGTAGTACGCCATTTTTTGTAGGGCGCTTTTTTTACGTTGTGTAAGTATTGCGATGATGAAAAGTAATCCGAAGACAGCAAGTAAAACAATGATAAAGATTAATTGTCGATGTTCGTTGAACAATCTTTGAACAATGTATTCATCACTTCTGCTTGCGCTGTTGTCGTAGATAATCGTACTTATTTGTTCGGCTGATAATCGTTGGATTCCTTTGTTGATGATAGCGAGTAATAAAGGGTCGTTATTTTTGTCTGCTCCCATATCAATCGCAAAGTTAATATCCGTAACAGCAACGTTGAAGTTAGCACTTGGATTGCGCCACTTTACTTCTTCTGAAGCATAGTAGTTAAACATAACGTATTGTTCTTTGTTATTAGTTAGTGCATCGATTAGCTGTTGAATGTTTTCGTATTGGACAAAATCAAAATTAGGGTATATCTTTTGTAGTTCTTGGCTTACTGTTTCAGAAGCACGATAGTATCCTATTTGTTTTTGTCCTTCTTTTGTGATGTCTTGCTTTCCTACAATAACAAGTGGTATGTCGATGATGGAATCGCTGTAATTCATGGTAGCATGATCGTATTTAATGAATCCAAACATCAAGTCGACTTCATTGTTTTGTACTTTTTCCATGGCATCTTGGTGGTTGTAACTCACCTCAAGTTCGAATGTGACACCGATTTCCTCACCGACTGCTTTTAATAAATCGATGCCGATTCCTTCCATCTCATTGGTTTTTTCATTGTAGTAGGTGATCGGCAACCAATCACCATTGCAAATAATTTTGATAGTTTGATGTTGTTTTAAGTAAGCCACTTCATCAACGGTAAATGTTGGTAAACTGATTGCTTTGTCGGCATAGTGTGTATTGAATAAATTAGACTCATAGTAAGTATTGTCTTTTTTTATTTTTGCAATGGCATCATCCATTGCATTAGCGAGATGTGGCTTATTGATGGAAGTCGCTAGATAGAAAGGATTGGGATCCATTTTTTTGGCGATCACACTATCTTCAATATCTAATGTGCTGACTCCCAGCACCATATCGTATTCTTTCTTTTTTAACCCTTGGGATAAATAAGAAGCATCAGTTGGAATGAGGTTCATCGTAATCTGATTGTCCAAACAGTACTGTTGAAGAGCAGATTCGTAATAACTGCCTTTGATAGTAGCAACATCTAACCCATCAAAGGAAGCCACATCTTCATAATAGATATCATCACGATCACTGCTGATATACAATGCACCGTACTCTTGCCCTAGTTCTTGTTGGGGAAAAGCATAGATGTTTTCTCTTTCCCTTGTCTTTTGCATTGGGCCAAAGAAATCAAGAGAACCTTCTTCTAACATCTTTAAACCCTTTTCCCACTCGACTTCTACAAACTCATATTGCCAACCTGTATGTTTGGCAATTTCGTTTAAATAGTCAAAAAGATAACCACTGATATTATCTGATGTACTATGGATACCATAGTTATTAACATAACCAACACGAATCACTTGTGCTTTGTTTTCTTTTGCTTCCACAAAAGAAAAAGAGCTGAACAATACTAACAGTGCGATTATGATAGTGGATGTAATCTTTTTTTGAATATGCATGCGGTCCTCCCAATCTTCAAAGGCTGTTATATTTCTTAATTAATTATAACGAATTATAACCTGTCTTACTATACACATAACAACAAAAAGGTAAAAAAGTTATATTTTTTTTAAGTTGTGCGAAAAAAATATACTTTTTTACAGAAGTTATCACTTCTAGAAATACTTTCTTTTATGCGAAAAAATTGGTATTATATAGTATGTATATCTACGCTTGAAAGTGAGGGCATGCATGAGAATCAAAACGCGCGCAATTAGTGAAGGAGCAATGCTTCTATCCTTATTAGCTGTGTTACTAATTTTGAATTATCAATTTGCCTCTTTATTGGCGTTGGCTTTCTTCTTATGGAGCATACCTTACATTATTTATAGTGTGAAATATGGAATGGCAGCCACTGTTGTCTTTGCTTGTTCAAGTCTTGTTTTGGCTTTTATGATCACAGATTTGGCTACGCTATTTTATTTACTAAGCGCTACTGGAATAGGATTGTTGTATGCTTTTGGGATAAAAAAGCAGCTTACTTATGGGAAGTTACTTTGTTTGGGGTGCATTGCAAGTGCATTGCTAAGCTTAGTTAGTGTATTGTTATTAGGACAACTACTTGGGTATGATTGGATGAGTGAAGTCGCGATGTTAGAAAAGATGCTCACGACGCTTGTCAGTGTACCAACAAGTGGAATGCATACTTTAGTGGTAGGAAGCGTGTTGTGGACTTATGTAGCCATGGCTTGTTTACAAGCGTTTATCGTGCAACAGTTAGCGCAACAGTTATTGAAACGATTTCATCTAGCGAGCATTCCTTATGCGAAGAAGCAGATGGCATTACCAAAATGGATTGGTATTGTTTGCTTGTTGTGTGGATGCCTAATGGTGTTTGTTGAAATTGAATCAGCGCTATTACGTACACTCATTGGATTGCTATTTGTTAGCTTATATTATATCTGTGTGGTCGATGGTGCCATTTGTATTGTGACAATGTATTCACGATGGCAAAATCGTTAGATGATTTTATTGTTGCTGATTGTGTGTTTGATTCCCTTGTTGAATGTCGTAGTAGCGACCATGGGAATGATAGATAGTTTATTTTCTTTACGTAAGAAAAGGAAGGCAGGTGTTACTTATGAAATACATCGAAAAAATTAAAATGCAAGTAATCATTTTAATCTTAATGGAATTACTCGTGCTAGCACTTTTATTTTTCTTGGGATTTAATAATGTTGCATTTGCGATTGCAGGTTTCTTGCTAGTCAACATTACGATGATCTTATGGATTGTGTTTACGATTCAAAAAGCGAAGGAAACCCAAGATATCGATATTTCACGTATTCTTGGAAAAGAAGCGAAGGAAGCATTGGCATTTGGGAAAATCGGGATCATTGTTTACGATGATAATTATGAAGTAACTTGGATTAGTGATTATTTAATTGAACGTGACATCCATTTGGTTGGGAAAAAGGCGACGGCTTTTATTGAAGAGGTAACCGAACTTTTTAATGGAGAAGTCGAAAGCATCAATGGAGAACACGATGGATGCATTTATGAAGTGTCTCGTAAAGTAGAAGGACACGTATTGTTTGTGAAGGATGTGACGCGTTTGGCGAACATCACAAAACAATACGAAGAAGATAGCATTGTGGTAGGGATCATCCATATGGATAACTATATGGATATCTCCTCATTTGAAGAAGAATCAAAGGTTGCTTCCATTAATACAAATTTACGTCAACCGATTATTGAGTGGGCGAATAAGTATGGAATGTTGATTCGTCGTTTGCGTAGTGATCGTTTTATTGTTGTGTTGAATGAACGAATTTTTACACAAATTTTAGAAGATAAGTTTGCGATCTTAAACGATACGCGTAAAAGTGCACAAGAGATGGATGTATCCATTACATTAAGTATGGCATTTGCGCGTGGAAGCAATGATTTGTATGCCTTGGATAATATGGCAAATGATTTATTGGAACTGGCGCAAAGTAGAGGTGGAGACCAAGTCGCTGTGAAACGTTATGGCGGCGATGTGAAATACTATGGTGGAAACCAAGAAGCGATTTCCAAACGTAGTCGTGTGCGTGTGCGTGTTATGGCACAAGCGATCAAAGAAGCGATTATGGAAAGCAATCAAGTGTTTATCTCAGGACATAAGGAAATGGATTTTGACTGTATGGGAGCGAATCTTGCTATGTCACGAATTGCGCAAGCATATGGAAAGAAAACGTATATCGTTTCCCAAAGTGGGGGAATTGAGTCGTACCTTCAAGCGGCAATGGATTTGTATCGTGATGGATTGGAAGAAAGACACCAGTTTATTAGCGATGAGGAAGCGTGTCGTTTGCGTAAGAAAAATGATTTATTAATTGTTGTGGATTATCACAATCCAGCGCATTGTAATGCACCTAATTTATTAGAGAAGATGGAGCGCATTATTGTGATTGACCACCATCGTCGTACTGAAAATTACATTCATAAACCACTTCTTGTTTATATTGAATCAGGAGCAAGTAGTTCTTGTGAATTGATTACTGAATTATTCCCATACCTAATTAATGATTTGGACATTAATGAAGTGGAAGCAACGTTAATGTATTTAGGTATTTTAGTGGATACGAACCGTTTTAAAATGAGAACGGGATTTCGAACGTTTGAAGCGGCAGCACAGTTGAAAAAATTAGGTGTTGATCCAATTCAAGCAGAAGATTTATTAAAAGAAGATTATTTGGATTTCGAAGCCAAAGTAAATATTTTTAAATACGCACAAGTGTTTGAAGAAACAATGGTAATTGCGTGTGTGGACAACAATGAAGTGTTGTCACGTACGTTGATGTCAATGGGGGCAGATACGTTGTTGTCGATTAAAAATATGGAAGCAGCCTTCGTCATTGCGAAAACAGCAGATGATGAGGTTGGTATTTCTGCTCGTAGTAAAGGAAATGTCAACGTGCAAAGAATTATGGAGTTAATGAATGGTGGTGGCCACTTTAGTGCTGCTGCTACACAACGTAAAAACATTAGTGTGGATGCACTATGCGAAGAATTAAAACAGCGAATAAAAGAATATCTTGCTGGGGAGGAAGAAAATGAAAGTAATACTACTGAGTGATGTGAAAAAAGTTGGGAAAAAAGGTGAAGTAAAAGAAGTAGCCGATGGATATGGAAGAAACTTCTTAGTGGCAAAAGGATTAGCAGTAGAAGCGACAAAGAAGAGTATTGAAGTATTAAGTGAACAAAATGAAGCAGACAAAGAAAAAGAAAAGCAATTAGAAAAGGAAGCAGAAGAACTAAAGAAACGATTAGCGAAGTTAACGTTAGAATTTAAAGTGAAAACGGGAACAGGTGGTCGTGTATTTGGGAATGTTTCGAGTAAGCAAGTGGTTGAACAATTAAGAAAGCAACATGATATCGTTATTGATAAGCGTAAATTTATTGATGCACATAGTGCAACAGCGTTAGGAACAACGATTTTCAAAGTTGATTTGTTTAAAAATAAAGTAATTGGTGAAATTAAAGTACACTTAAGTGAGTAGAGGGAGATCGTTATGAGCAAAGAGTTACCAAATAATTGCGAAGCTGAACAAGCCATTTTAGGAGCGATGTTGATTTATCCTAAAGTTGTCCAAGTGGTGTATGATCAAAATTTAGAAAAAGAAGATTTCTTTTTGGACATTCATCAACGTATTTTTAGTGCGATGCAATATTTGCTTGAACAAGGAAAACCAATTGATCCTACAACGTTAGTAACACGTTTGCAAGATGCAGAAGAGTTACATTTGGTTGGAGGAGCAGACTATATTGTTAGTTTAAGTAATAGTGCGGTAACGAGTGCGAATGTCTCTTACTATATTGAACTTGTACAAAACAAGGCATATGCGCGTAACTTAATTGAGACAGCTGAAAAAATAGCCGAAGAGGGTTTTGATACAAGTAATGAGTTAGATGAATTAATGGATGAAGCAGAACGCCAAATATTAGATGTTACAAGAAAGCGTAAAGCGACAAACTTTAAATCAAGTCGTAATGTCATTCAAAATGTACTTGAAGAGTTGGAAAACTTACGTAATTCAAAAGATGGAATTACTGGGATTCGTACAGGGTATGAAGATTTGGATCATATCACAAATGGATTTCAACGTGGAGATTTGATTATTTTAGCGGCACGTCCCTCAATGGGGAAAACGGCATTTGCATTAAATGTTGCTTTGCGAAGTGCAGAGCGTAATGATGGTGCAGTGGCTATTTTCTCACTGGAGATGCCTGCTGAACAATTGATGCGAAGAATGCTAAGTGCCAAAGCAGAAGTAGAAGGGAATAAGCTTCGTTCTGGATTTTTAAATAGCGAAGATCGCAATCGTTTAAATGAAGCTGCGACAGAAATGTCAGCACGTCATTTGTTTATTGATGATAGTGCGGTTGTTAAGATGCCAGACATCTTCTCAAAATGCCGTAAATTAAAAAGTGAATTTGGATTAGATATGGTTGTCATTGACTACTTACAGTTAATTTCAAGTTCATCAAAGAAATCGGGTGAAAGCAGACAACAAGAAGTATCGGATATTTCTCGTTCATTAAAAGCATTAGCCAGAGAGTTAGAAGTACCAGTGATTGCCTTATCGCAATTGTCTCGTTCTGTAGAAACAAGAACGGACAAACGTCCAATGCTTTCTGATTTACGTGAATCAGGAGCGATTGAGCAAGATGCCGATATTGTTATGTTTTTGTATCGTGATGATTATTACCAAAGAGAAGATGCCGACAAAGCAGCGGATCAAGTGGAAACGGAAGTGGATATCCAAAAGCATCGTAATGGTGCAGTAGGAAAAATTCGTTTGCAGTTCCAAAAATCAGTCAATGCATTTTACAATATGAAACACGACACGTATTAGTTTTATTTGTTAGGAGGAACATAAATGAAAGCAAAAAATCTCATTACTTTTTTTGCCATCATTTTAATTAGCGCACTACTTACTTTTCTAAGTAGTGCTTTTCGCTATGATGATAAGATTACACTTAAAATAGCGATGACACATTCGATGTTTCAGCAAGAAATTGTGGAAACATTAGAAAAACCGCAGCAGATTGATGTGCTTTATTATAAGAATGAATTAATCGGAGTCATCAATGACGATAAGAAACTGCAAAAGTTGTTGAAGGACGTATACAAAAATCGTTATGAAGAACATTACCCAAATACAACATTAGGATTGAGTAGTGATATTCATTATGCAACAGAATATTCATTAGAGAAGTACGAAGACAAAGATGATGAAATCTTACGTTACATTGATAAGAAGGATTTGTTTTCGATTGAAACGCATCAAGTTTCTTTCTCGAATGGGAGTATTTTATTCGTTCGTGATTTAGATGATTATAAAAAAGCCCAAGAGGAATACATGTATAACTTTGTGGACGAAGCAAGTTATAAGAATATTGTAAACAACAAAAAGAATGTGATGAACGAAGAATACGATAGTATAATCGTTAATTTCGCATTTGAAGAACAATCGACAATTACCAAAGGGTATGCTGCACAAAGTGAAATATTAAATAGCAAAGAAGAGATTGTTAATTGGTTTTTAGAAGGGTATGACAAAACAAAAGTGACATATACCGTAGAAGATGGAGATACCGTACAAGGGGTAGCAAGTAAAAGTGGTTTGGAAATGCGCAACTTAATGGCCATCAACAAAGATAAGCTAAAAGAAGAAAACCAGTTATTGCAACCAGGGATGAAATTGAATGTAAAAGGAATTCAATCTCCAGTTAATCTAAAAGTTGAAAAAGAAGCAGTGAATAAAGTAACAATTTATCCTGATGCTCCAGACTATGTACAAGATGCAACAATCCCTATGGGAGTGGAAAAGGTAGTACAAGAAGAAAAATTAGGATATCGAAAAGTAACGATGAAAGAAATCTACAAAAATGGGATTTTAGTTGATAGCCAAGAGCTTGCATCACAAAGTGTAGAAGCACCACAACGTAAAGTAGTACGTGTTGGTAGCAAACAAAGTGATGATGGAGCGAGTATTGGTGGAGGTTCCATTTCAGTAGGAAACTTCCGTTATCCTGTTGATAATCCATCTTTGACATGTGGATGGATGTGTTATAGTGGACACCAAGCGATGGATGTGAAAAACTACTATAATCAATATGGTGATGTTGTTGCTTCGGATAGTGGAATTGTAACGGTGAATTCTTATCATCCAATTAATGGGTATTGGATGGAAATAGATCACCAAAACGGATTTGTAACATATTATGGTCATATGAATGAACCAGGATTTATAGGAGTAGGTGAGAAAGTGAGCAAGGGGCAAGTCATCGGACAAATTGGAATGACAGGTGTCGCAACCGGACCGCATGTTCATTTTGAGATTCGTTTCCATGGACAAAAAATGGATCCTGCCATGTATTTGAAATAAATGATGAAGTTTGCTTTGTTAGCAAGTGGTTCCAAAGGGAATTGTTGCGTTATTCGCGATGATAATAGCAGTATTATTATCGATTGTGGCGCAACGAAAAAATACTTACAGGAATGTTTTGAACGCTTGCAATACGATTACTTAAAAAGTGATGCATTATTTATTACCCATACACACAAGGATCATGTGTCGCAACTGAAGATGTTTGATTCGATAGCGACGTATTCCAAAAGTGAATTAATGACAAATTATTTCACACCATTAAAAAACTTTGATGAAGTACATGTGAACACATTAAAAGTAACGGAGATTCCATTGTCCCATGATGCAGAAAGCACCAGTGGATTTATGGTGGAAAACGAAGATACTAAATTAGTGTACATAACGGATACAGGATACATAAAAGAAGAGTACATCAATGTGTTACAAAACGCAGATTACTATATTTTTGAAAGCAATCATGATGTGGAGATGCTGATGCAAACAAAACGTCCGATGTTTGTAAAGCAACGTATCTTAGGTGACAAAGGACATTTATGCAATGAAGACAGTGCGGAGATATTGGCGCAGCTTGTTGGTGAGAATACCAAAGAAATCGTATTAGCGCACATTAGTGAAGAAGGAAACCATCACTTAAAAGCAAAACAAGTGCTAGAGGAAGTATTGTTGAAGAAAGAAGTAGCATACCAAAACATAAAGATTACACCAGCACCACAATTTGATATTGTGATTGGTGGAGGAAAAAAGAAGTAGAGATAGCGTAATGCTATCTTTTTCTTGTATAATAGGAGGCATGAGGTAACGCGATGATTAAAATAATTGGGATTGGAAAAATAAAAGAGAAAGCACTAAAGAGTTTAATTGATGAATATTTAAAACGCTTGCGTGCTTATACTAAAATAGAAGTCATTGAAGTAAACGATGAGCCAGCATTGGATAAGTTTTCCGATGCGCAAAACAAACAAGTTCTACAAATAGAAGGGGAACGTGTTTTAAAACATATTAAAGAGAAAGAATACGTGGTTGTGCTTGATCTACATGGGAAAATGATGGACAGTGAAGCGTTCGCACAACAGATTACTTCGATTCAAACATACCATAGCAGTGATATTACATTTGTGATTGGTGGAAGTTTGGGGATTAGTGAAGAGCTGGTAGCGCGAAGTAATCTAAGGTGGAAATTATCTGATCTGACATTTACGCACCAATTTGTAAGAGTGCTAATATTGGAACAGATTTATCGTGCTTATAAAATTAATCATAATGAGACGTATCATAAATAGGAGGAAACAATGTATTTTGTTATATCACCAACCAAAGAGATGAGAGAAGAAAAAGCAAAGCATAAGAAAAGTATTCCTCATTTTATTGAAGATAGTAAAACGCTTATGCAAGAGTTGCGTAAGTTGAGTGTGTTAGACATTCAAACACTGATGAAAGTAAATGAGAAGATTGCGAAAAGCAATTATGATCGATATGCGAACTTTCGTTTTGATGGGCATGGGCAATGTGCCATTACGACCTATTATGGTTTGCAGTACAAACAGTTGAATCTTGCGGAATACGATACTTCGATGTTAACGTATATGAATCATCATGTGCGTATCTTATCTGGTTTGTATGGGGTGCTGAAACCATTTGATAGTATTTATCCGTATCGATTAGAGATGAAGTTCACACCGCTTCATTTGTATTCGTTTTGGCAAGATAAAATACAAGCGTACTTTGAAGGGCAACAAATTATTAATGTAGCAAGCAAAGAATACAGTGATGTGTTATGTGGGGATGTATACCATGTGCATTTTAAGATAAGAAGACAAGGGAAGTTAATAACGCAATCAACACAAGCGAAAATGGCGAGAGGGCAATTTATGCACTTTGTTATTGTGAATAAAGTGAAAACATTAGCGCAATTAAAACAGTTTGCTAGCGATGGGTATGCCTACGATGCATCTGTTTCTAGTAAGAAAGAGTTTGTGTTTGTGAAGGAGGATTAAAATGAAGGTGTTAATAAGTGGCTTTGATCCCTTTGGGCAAGACGAGGTTAATCCTAGTATCGAAGCAGTGAAATTGTTACCTGATACAATTGGTGATATTGAAGTAATAAAGGTGGAATTGCCTACTGTTGCGTACAAGTGTGTTGCGAAGATGAAGGAGCAAATTGCTTTGCACCAACCAGATGTCATCATTAATGTTGGACAGGCGGCTGGACGAGATAAGATATCGATTGAACGAGTGGCGTTGAATGTGAATGATTTTCGCATTCCTGATAATGCCAATCAAACCTACGTTGATGAAGCCATTTATGAAGATGGTGAAAATGCTTATTTTGCGAGCTTACCAATTAAACATATTTATGAAACACTGATCACGAAGGGATATCGTGCTGAAGTTTCCAATAGTGCAGGAACGTTTGTGTGCAATCATATCATGTATGCGATGTTGTATTACTTAAACAAAGAAGAGATTGCTTGCAAGAGTGGCTTCGTTCATATACCACTGCTTCCACAACAAGCACTTTCTACTAATTTGCCTTCGATGGAGTTGGCACAAATTGTGGAAGCGCTAGAACTTATCATTATCGCTTCCTTTCAAGAGGAAGTGAAAAAGGAGGCAGGGAAAGAATGGTAGAAAAAATAATCGTGAGTGCTTGTTTGTTAGGGGAGTGTTGTCGCTATGATGGCAAAAGCAGTGAGAACGAATCGATTCAACAATATGTACGTGACAAAGAAGTGTTCGCACTATGTCCTGAGGTAATGGGAGGCTTATGTACACCTCGTCCTTGTTGTGAGAAAAAAGGAGAAAAAGTATTCGATGAGAATGGTTGTGATCAAAGTGCTGCGTTTGTGGCGGGGGCAGAAGCAGTCCTAGCGATAGCGAAACAACACAACATCAAGACAGCAATTCTAAAAAGCAAAAGCCCTAGCTGTGGATATGGCAAAATATACAGTGGTGATTTCAATGGGAAATTAGTAGATGGAATGGGAATTTGTGCTGCTTTATTGAAGAATAATGCGATAAAAATCATAAATAGTGAGGAATTCAGTTTTAAAATGAAAAAGGAAACAAAAAAAGCATTGTAAGTGGTTCCAATATGGTGTAGAATAAAGTTAGTAAATTAAAATGCTATAGGAGGAGATTTTTAATTATGAAACAAATTAACGTTACTGTTATCGATCCAGTTGGATTACACGCTAGACCAGCAACAGTTGCAGTAAATGCAGCGAGCAAATACAAATGTGAAGTAAATGTTGCTTTTAGTGGACGCGAAGTTAACATGAAATCTATCATGGGTGTAATGTCTTTAGGAATCCCAACACAATCTGAAATTACTATTTCTTGTGATGGTGATGATGAAGATGCAGCAATCGCAGCGATCGAAGAAGTATTAAGAGCTCAAAAAATTATTGGGTAACAAAGAAGAAGGTGGCTGTTGTCACCTTTTTTTGTTTAATTTGAAGAATTACATAATAGAAATACAATCATAATTAGAAATTGGGAATATAGTTATTTAATGTTTGCGTACAATTCGAATAGAATGAGAGGGAGAAAACATTATGTACAAACAAAATTACGAACGATGGAAAAACCATCCTAACTTAGATGCAGCGTTAGCTGTAACTTTAAGTGCGATGAGTGAAAAAGAAATTGAGGATAGCTTTTACACAAACATCGAGTTTGGAACCGCAGGAATGCGTGGTGTATTAGGACCAGGAACAAATCGTATCAATGTGCATACGATTGCGAAAGCGAACGAAGGGTTTGCCCAATACATTGCAGCGAATGGCGAAGCAGCATGTAAACGCGGTGTGGCAATCGGATATGACAACCGTCATATGTCGTATGAATTTGCGATGGTAAGTGCGAAAGTATTAGCTCGTTATGGAATTAAGAGTTATGTGTTTGAATCATTGCGTCCTACGCCAGAGTTAAGTTTTGCGGTACGCCACTTTGATTGTTTTGGTGGTATTATGATTACTGCATCACATAATCCAAAAGAATACAATGGATACAAATTGTATGATGAAAAAGGATGCCAATTGGTTCCTGCTTTGGCTTCACAAGTCATTGATCGAGTGAATGCGATTGAAGATGAATTGTCGATTAATACAGAAATCAGTGCAGAACAAGAAGCATTAATTGTGATGATTGGAAAAGATGTGGATGAAAAGTACTATGAAAAAGTATTGGAAATTCAATTGAACCCAACGATTAATAAGAAAGATGTGAAAATTATCTTTACGCCAGAACATGGAACAGCAAACATTCCAGTGAAGGAAGTGTACACAAGAGCGGGTTACCAATTTGTGGCAGTAGAAGAACAATGTTCACCAGATCCAGACTTCTCAAATACACCAACACCAAATCCAGAGGAAAGCGGTGCGTATGACTTGGCAATCGAATATGCGAAAAGAGAAGATGCGGATATTATTTTAGTATGTGATCCAGATGCGGATCGAATGGGAGTGGGAGTAAAACACAATGGTGCCTATGAATTGTTGACGGGGAACCAAAGTGGAAGTGTATTAATTGAATACATTTTCTCACAATTAAAAGCAAAACAATTAATGCCTGCTAACCCAGTGATGTTCAATACAGTAGTAACAAGTGATCTAGGAGAAAAGATTGCAGATTACTATGGTGTTGCGACAGAAAAAACACTGACAGGATTTAAGTTCATTGGGGAAAAGGTAGCGAAATACGAAGTGACAAACGAAAAACAATATGTGTTTGGATACGAAGAAAGCTATGGAAGTTTAATTGCTCCATTCGTACGTGATAAGGATGCTCCACAAGCTTGTTTGATGTTAGCGGAAGCAGCTTGTTACTACAAGGAACAAGGGAAAACATTAGTTGATGTATTGAATGATTTATATGAGCGTCATGGATACTATGAAGAAAGCCAAGTTTCTCTTACGTTAAAAGGAATGGAAGGGGCTGCTAAGATCAAAGAGATTTTAAGTAACCTTAGAACTTCTAAAGTAGAAAAAATCTTAGATTACGATGTTGTGAAATACGAAGATTACCAATTGTGTGTGTTACGCGAAAATGGTGTGGAAAGTAAGTTGGAAGGATTTGCGATTTCTGATGTATTGAAATACTATTTATGCGATGGAAGTTGGATTGCGATTCGCCCAAGTGGAACCGAACCAAAATGTAAGTTCTACTACTGTGTGAAAGGGACTTCTATGGACAATGCGCATGAAAAAGCGAATGCATTGAAAGAAGAAATGACGAAATATACGAAATAGAAAGGATTTCATAATGATTAAACATATTGTTATGTGGAAATTGGATGAAGCATTAAGTCCACAAGAAAAACAAGAAGTGAAAACAACGTTTAAAACAAAATTAGAAGCGTTGCATGATTTGATGGAGGGTGTCATAAAGGTAGAAGTAATCATTGAACCAACGCCATCAAGTAATATGGATATGATGTTGGATAGTGCATTTGCTTCACAAGAAGTGTTAGATGCCTACCAAGTTCATCCTAGACACATAGAAGTGAGCACTTATTTAAAAGGCAAAGCTGTCGTAAGAAGTTGTATGGATTACAAGAGTGAATAAATAGGTGTTGTTTAAGATAAAGAGAGGGAAAGTGCTATGAAACGTCAAATTATTGAAGCCTTTTTTGAAGGGCAAAGTAGCAATGCCTATGAACTTTTGGGGGCGCAACTTACATTTGAAAAAGTAGATGGAGTTCGCTTTAGCGTTTGGGCACCGAATGCCCAAGCAATACAAGTAATAGGAGCATTTAATGATTGGTCTTGTGAAGATTACTTCATGGAAAAGATCGACCAACGTGGATTATGGAGTGTGTTTGTTCCCAATGCGAAGTCTGGTCAAGCATACAAATATCGCGTCACGCAAGTGGATGGCGAAAAAGTAGATAAGATGGATCCATTTGGTTTTTACAGTGAGTTAAGACCAAATACAGCAAGTATCATTCAACATCGTCATTACGATAAGTGGACTGATACTAAATGGATGGAAAAACGCGATAAGAATTTTGATAAAGCCGTAAATATTTATGAAATGCACATTGGCGCATGGAAGAAAAAAGAAGGTGAAACAATTAACTATCGTAAGATTGCCAAACCTTTGGTTGAGTATATGAAAGCGATGAATTACACGCATGTGGAATTTATGCCATTAAGTGAATATCCATTTGATGGTAGTTGGGGATACCAAACAAGTTCTTACTTTGCGGTTACTTCACGTTATGGAAGTGTGGATGATTTAAAATATTTAATCAATGCTTTGCATAAAGCGAACATAGGTGTCATCTTCGACTTTGTGCCAGTGCACTTTGTAATGGATAACTTTGCATTAAATCGTTTTGATGGAACGCATGTATACGAGTATTCAAGCGATGCAGATGCATATAGCGAATGGGGAACAGCTAACTTTAACTTATGGAAAGAAGAAGTTCGTAGTTTCTTGATGAGTGCTGCAGCGTATTGGTTGGATCAATTCCACGTAGATGGATTACGTATGGATGCGATCAGTAATGCGATTTATTGGCAAGGAAACAAAGATCGTGGTGTTAATGAAGGTGGATTGGCTTTTATTCGCCGTATGAACTACAAACTATCAACAACCTTCCAAGGGGTTATGTTGATTGCGGAAGATTCAAGTGACTTCCCAATGGTTACCAAATCAACATTAGATGGTGGATTAGGATTTGACTACAAATGGGACATGGGATGGATGAACGATACCCTTAACTATTTAAAGATGGATCCTGTGTACCGTAAGTACCACCACAATGATATTACGTTCTCGATGGCGTATTTCTATTCAGAACGCTTTATGTTACCATTCTCACACGATGAAGTGGTACATGGTAAAGCAACGATCGTGAATAAGATGTGGGGTCTATACGAAGATAAGTTTAAACAAGCGAGAATGTTGTATACGTATATGTATACGCATCCTGGTAAGAAACTTAACTTTATGGGTAATGAATTAGGAATGTTCCGTGAGTTTGATGAAACGAAAGAAAACGATTGGGACTTACTAGAATTCCCAATGCATGATTCCTTTAAGAATTACTTGCAACAATTAGGTAGTATCTACCAACAATACGATGCATTGTATACAAATGATTATGACTATACGTTCTTTGAATGGATTGATGCAGATAACTGTGATGAAAACTTATTTAGTTACATTCGCCATGGAAAAGAAGAAGATATTATCGTCATCTTAAATATGTCACCGAATACGTATGAGAAACATTTATTTGGAGTGAATGAAGCGGGCTATTATAAAGAAATTATTAATAGTGAAGCAAGTGTTTACTCAGGATGTGGTATGAATAATCCAAAAGCAATTCGTGCGAAAAAAGGATTAACGGACTTTAAACCATACTACATTGAAGTGGATGTTGCACCGTTTGCTGGAATGGTATTTACCCATAAGAAAGCGAAGAAATAATAAAATGAAGAAGTTCGATGACGTGGATTCGAACTTCTTTTTGTTATATTTTTGGGGAAAGTGAAAATAACGCAATTTTAAAAAAATTTATAAAAGTTTGGTTATTTCGGTAAAATTTGTTAGAATAAGTATGCTGTGAGTGATGGGAGGAACATTTTTTGAAATCAAAATTAACAAAAAAAGAATTTGTGGAGAAATTTAAACAACAAGCAATTGCAAGCTATGGTCGTGATATTTCAGATATCCACATTACAGAAAAGTATATGCTATTAGGGGAAATCGTTCGTGAGTACGCGGGGTATCGTTGGATGCTTTCGAAAGAAAACTCAGCTGCGAGTGAACAAAAACAAATGTATTACTTCTCAATGGAATTTTTAATGGGAAGATTAATGACAAACAACCTAATGAACTTAGGAATTTATGACATTGTAAAAGAAGGTATGGAAGAATTAGGTATGGATATCAACCAAATTGAAGAGTTGGAATCCGATGCTGGACTTGGAAATGGTGGTTTAGGAAGATTAGCTGCTTGTTTCTTAGATTCTTTGGCTTCTACTGATTATGTAGGACATGGAAACTGTATTCGTTATGAATATGGGTTCTTTAAACAACTTATTGAAAACAATGAGCAACAAGAAACACCTGACTTATGGTTAAAGTTAGGAAACGTTTGGGAAGTGAAGAAACCAAAGGCAACAGTACAAGTTCATTTTGGTGGACGTGTAAACCAATACTTAAATGAAAACGGTAAAATTAAAGTAGAACTTTTGGATTCGCAAATTATTAATGCGGTGCCTTATGATATGCCGATTGTTGGGAATGAAACAAAATTAACGAATACACTTCGTTTATGGAGTGCAGAACCAGCAGAAGAAAGCATGCATGGGGATTACAGTAAATACATTCAAGATGTAAGAAACATCTGTAACTGTTTGTATCCTGATGATTCCACTGACGAAGGAAAACGTTTGCGTGTAAAACAACAATATTTCTTCGTATGTGCAGGAATTCATTCAATGATTCGTTCACATTTACGTGTATACCCAAGTCTTGACAACTTAGCTGAGAAAGTGGCAGTACAATTAAATGATACGCACCCAGTATTAGCGATTCCTGAGTTAATGCGTGTTTTAATGGATGATTACGAATACGAGTGGGACCAAGCGTGGGAAATCACAAACAAAACAATGGCGTATACAAACCATACGGTATTGGCAGAAGCGCTTGAAAAGTGGCCAACACAATACTTCCAAGAATTGTTACCACGTCTTTACATGATTATTGAAGAAATTCAACACCGTTTTGAATTTAACTTAAATCATAAATACAAACGCCCAGAATACTTAAATGACTGTGCGATTATTAAAGAAGGACAAGTGCATATGGCACATATGGCTATCGTTGGTAGTCATAGTGTAAATGGAGTAGCAAAACTACATTCACAAATCTTAGTGGATGATGTAATGCGTAAGTTTGCACAAATTATGCCTCATAAATTCAACAATAAAACAAATGGGATTACACACCGTCGTTGGTTACTATATTCTAACCCACAATTGACTAAATTAATTGAAAGTCGTATTGGGGATGGATTCAAAAAAGAACCACAACAATTACGTAAATTATTAGCGTTTGCGGATGATCCAAAAACACAACAAGAATTTATGGCAGTAAAATTAGAAAGAAAGAAAATTTTAGCTGATTATATTAAAAAACACTGTGGTGTAGAAGTTGATGTGAACACAATTTTCGATGTACAAGCAAAACGTTTGCATGCGTACAAACGTCAATTATTAAATGTAATGCACATTATCTACTTATACCAAAAGATGAAAGCAGATCCAAGTTTTAGAATTTATCCTAGAACATTCATTTTTGCGGCAAAAGCAGCACCTGCTTATTTGTTTGCGAAAAAAGTAATTAAATTAATCAACTGTTTGGCTGATTTAATTAATAACGATCCGGAAATTTCACCATATATGAAAGTGGTATTCATTCCTAACTACGGAGTGAGTATTGCGGAAATCTTAATGAATGCTGCAGACGTTTCAGAACAAATTTCAACAGCTGGAAAAGAAGCAAGTGGAACAGGAAACATGAAATTCATGATGAATGGAGCACTTACGTTAGGTACCCTAGATGGTGCGAACGTGGAAATTGTTGAAAAAGTTGGTTTCGACCATGCACAAATCTTTGGATTACGTGCAGAAGAAGTAGCACAAATTAAAAAAGACAATTCTTACAGTGTGTGGGATTACTACAACAAAGACAGTGAATTGAAAGCGGTAATTGATTCGATCAACAAGAATGAATATTCTGATGTGAAAGATGACTTTAAAGCAATCATTGATGAATTGTTATTTAAAAATGATGAATACTTATTATGTGCTGATTTTAGAGCATATTGTGAAGCACAAACAAACATTCGTGCACTTTACGAAGACAAAGCGGCATGGGCTAGAATGTGTTTGATTAATATTGCAGAGAGTGGTTATTTCTCAAGTGATCGTACGATTGAAGAATACGCTACACAAATCTGGAACTTAAAGAAAGTAGACTTACAATAACAACAAACAAACATCCTTCGGGATGTTTTTTGTAACCTATTTTAAAATGAATATAAATTGTGGTAAAATAGGATAACGATAGGAGTTCAACAAGATGGACAATAAGAAAAATTATATACATGTACAAAGACATAAATGGCCAGATGAAATAGCGGCTGAGAAAAAACAAACAAGGAAACGATTTGCGATTGTACTTCTGTGTGCACTTTTTTTTGTGGGAGGATTTTCTGCATCTTACTTTAGTGGTAGTTTGCAAACACAAAATACTAGTGCAAGCAAAGAAGGAGATGCAACCAAATTTAATGAAATTTACGATATTATGAAAAACGATTGGTATTTTGGAAAAGATATCGAAAATTTGGATACTTTCTTAATGGAAAATGCGATTGTTGGTTTAACTGGTAACGAATACGATGCGCATACTAATTATTTAAACAAAGAGGAAGCAAAAAGTTTTACACAAAAATTAGAAGGAGCCATCGTCGGAATTGGAATTGAGTATACGACGATTAATGATTATATTTTAGTAACAAAAGTATTTGCGGATTCTCCAGCGAAAAAAGGGGGAATCAAAGAAGGGGATATCTTCATTAAAGCAGATGGGATTTCCTTGGAAAAGAAAACGTTAAAAGAAGTAGAAAAACTAATTGTTGGGGAAGAAGGAACAAGTGTAACAATTACCTTGTTGCGTGATGGGAAAGAATTAGAAAAGAAATTAGTGCGTGCGAGTGTAAATACGAGTGTGTATGGATACAATAAAGATGGAGTAGGGATTTTAGAATTGTCTAGTTTCTCACAAAACAGTGCCCAAGAAACAGAATTGTACTTACAACAGTTTCAAAAAGAAGGATTAAAAAACATCGTCATCGATATGCGTGATAATACAGGTGGTTACATTAACACAACCATTGATATCGCTTCTTTGTTTATGGAAGCAGGAAAAGTAGTGTTACAAGAAGAAACACGTGATGGAGAAATTAAGACGTACAAAACAAAAGAAAAAGATGTGTATGACTTTTCGAATATTGTCGTGTTAGTAAACGAACAAACAGCAAGTGCAGCAGAAGTGCTAACTGCTTGTTTAAATGAAAACTTAGGTGTGGAAGTAGTCGGTTCTAAGACATATGGAAAAGGAACAGTACAAGTACCGAAGATGTTTAGTGATGGAAGTTACTTTAAATATACGATTGCTGAATGGTTAACACCAAAGGGTGAAAAAATCAACAACAAAGGAATCACACCAACGATTGTGGTAGAGACACCAAAAGCACTTCGTTTTCAGTATGCAAAAGATGACAAATCATACAAAGTAGATAGCGTTGGTGATAATGTAGCCAGTGCCCAAGTGATGTTGTCGTTTTTAGGATACCAAATAGATCGTGAAGATGGGTATTATTCAAATGCGACATTAGCTGCAGTGCAAGCTTTTCAAAAAGACAATGGAATGAAAGTAGATGGTGTTATTTCACCAGAACTAGTCCAAAAATTAATGGAAAAAGTAAGAGTGAAGTGGTTACGTGACGAAAATACATTAGATACGCAACTAATCAAAGCGATGGAGGTGGCGAATGGAAAATAAGTTATTTGAGCTCGTCTCTAATTTTACTCCGCAAGGAGACCAAGTTAAAGCAATTGAACAATTGAGTAAAGGAATCGAAGATAATAAAAAGTGCCAAGTCTTATTAGGAGCAACTGGGACTGGGAAAACCTTTACTGTTTCCAATGTAATAGCCAAAGTAAATAAACCTACTTTGGTTTTTGTGCATAATAAAACACTTGCTGGACAATTGTATTCCGAGTTTAAGGAATTCTTTCCTAACAATCGTGTAGAGTACTTTGTTTCTAACTTTGATTACTACCAACCAGAAGCTTATATTCCTAGTAGTGATACGTACATCGACAAAACAGCAACAACGAACCAAGAGTTGGATATGTTACGTATGGCGGCGGAGAACAGTGTATTGGAACGCAGAGACACGATTATCGTAGCCAGTGTAGCTTGTATTTATGGAGCGAGTAATCCAGAATTGTATCGAGGGATGTTTTTTTCCATTCGTGTTGGTGAAATCATCGATCGTAAACAATTGTTAGGACTGCTTGTTACGCGTCAATACAAACGTAATGATATCGATTTAACACGCGGTTGTTTTCGTGTACGCGGAGATAGCATTGAAGTAGGATTAGGACATACGGATGCGTATATTTTACGTATTGAAATGTTTGATGATGAAATTGAAAGAATTTGTGAAGTGGATCCTTTAACAGGAAAAGTACAACAAGCATACCAAGTATATGTGGTTTACCCTGCAAGTGGGTATGCTACACCAAGAGAGCATTTGGAACGTGCTTGCGTTACGATTGAAGAAGAATTAAAGGAACGTTTGGCACAATTTCGAGAAGAAGATAAACTATTAGAAGCACAACGTTTGGAACAACGTGCATTATATGATGTGGAGGCATTGCGTGAATTTGGAATGTGTCCTGGGATTGAAAACTACGCCCGTCATATCGATGGTCGAAAACCAGGGGAACAACCCTATACCTTATTTGATTATTTCCCAGATGACTTCTTATTAATTGTGGATGAGAGTCATGTGAGTTTACCGCAGGTACGTGGGATGTACAATGGGGATCGTGCACGTAAAGAAACACTAGTAAATTTTGGATTTCGTTTGCCAAGTGCTTTGGACAATCGTCCTCTTCGTTTCGAAGAGTTTGAAAAGAAAATTAACCAAGCAATCTTTGTTTCTGCTACACCAGGTGATTACGAGTTGGAACAAACAGGTGGAGAAATTGTGGAACAAATTATTCGACCAACAGGATTGTTGGATCCAAATGTAGAAGTTCGTAAAACAATGGGTCAAATTGATGACTTAGTGGATGAGATTCGCGCTCAAATCGAAAAGAACGAACGTACCTTAATCACAACATTAACAGTGAATATGGCAGAAGACTTAACTTCGTATTTAAAACAGATGGACTTTAAAGTTGCATGGTTACACCATGAAGTAAAAACGATTGAACGTACTGAGATCATTCGTGAACTACGCCAAGGGAAATACGACATCTTAATCGGGATTAACTTGTTGCGTGAAGGGTTGGATATTCCTGAAGTATCCCTGATTGCCATTTTGGATGCGGATAAAGAGGGATTCTTACGAAGCGAACGTTCGCTTATTCAGATTATTGGACGTGCAGCACGTAATGCGAATGGACGCGTTATCATGTATGCGGATACGATGACCAAATCAATGAACAAAGCGATAGAAGAAACAAAACGTCGTCGTAAGATTCAAATGGAGTACAATGAAAAACATGGTATTACACCAACGACGATTAAAAAGGAAATTCACGAAGCACTTCATTCGTTAGAAACCAAAGAAATGAGTAAGAAATTCTTAGATAAAAAAGCAAAAGTATCAAAGAAGGAAAGAGAAAAATTAATTACGAATATCGAAAAAGAAATGAAAGAAGCAGCACGTGTGTTAGACTTTGAAAGAGCAGCAGAATTACGTGATATGCTTATGGAATTAAGAAATGAATAAGAGGTGCATATGAAAGATAAACTATTAAGTCAATTAACGTACAAAAACATTTTATGGATCATAACATACACAGTTTTACTCGTGTTGTTTATCGTGAAGTTAGATATGGTCATCGCTTTTGTTTCAAAAATAGCATCGCTATTAACGCCATTTGCGATTGCCTTTGCCTTTGCTTTTATTTTCAATTTACCAATGCGCTTCTTCTTACGTAAATTACCTGCTTCCATTACCAAAGGAAGAAAGGTTATTGCTGTGGTGTTGTCGTTATTGTGTATCATAGGTGGATTGGCATTTGTGATAAGTATTGTGGTACCACAACTAATCGATAGCATTAAAACACTAATTGTGGAATTTCCATCGTATGTGAGTTCAACCCAACAATTAGCACAAGATGTGATGAAGAGTTGGGGAATCGATTCTAGTGTCATTAGCCAAATTGATCAATACAGTGCAGAAATTGAAACAGCGATCATCAACGTTGCAAGTGGCATTTTACCAAAAATTGTTTCCATTACTTCTGGCATCATCGCTACTTTGACAAATGTTGTTATGGCGGTAGTGATTGCTGTGTATTTATCGGTAAGCAAAGAAAAACTGATTCGCCAAAGTAAAAAAGCCTTATATGCTTTTTTACCACAACCAAAATACAATCATTTGGTACATGTAATAAAACTTACAAACAAGACATTTTCAAGTTTTGTATCAGGCCAATTAGTGGAAGCGATCATTATCGGAGTATTGTGTTACATCGGAGCAAGTATCTTACAATTAGAGTACGCTCCTATCTTAGCAGTTGTGATTGGTTGTACAAACATTATTCCAATTTTTGGGCCAATCATTGGAACTGGATTTGGAGCTTTGTTATTATTGTTTGTAGATCCAATTCAAGCTGTTATCTTTGTTGTCTTCGGTATTTTACTACAACAGTTTGAATCAAACCTAATTTATCCAAGAGTAGTTGGTAATTCCGTTGGATTATCAGGACTGTGGGTATTATTAGCAGTAAGTGTGGGTGGTGGTTTATTTGGTATTGTCGGTATGATTATAGGATTGCCAATGTTAGCAGTTGGTTATCGCTTGTTTGCTGATGAAGTACAACGCCGAACACAGATGAAAAAGAAAGTGAAGAAAACATGAGAATAAAAGGATTTATAGAAAAATACCATTGGACGCTTTTCTTTGCGATTGTCGCAATGGAAAGCTTAGCGGCAAACTTTGCCCATCCCATTACCCCTACTTTAATTAAAAACTTACAGTTGCCAGATTATTCATTTGGTTTGTTGTTTGCGGGTATGTCTTTTACGAACTTTTTGTTTTCCCCATTATGGGCAAAACAAGTAAAGCGTATGGGAAGTAAAAAAGTACTTGGGATATGTTGTATTGGGTATGGAGTAGGACAGGCGTTATTTGCGATTATGCAAACCTTACCTACGATTATGTTTGCTCGTTTATTATCAGGTTTCTTTGTTGGTGGAATCATGGTAAGTTTCCTTACCTACATCATTCACGAAAGCACACTTGAGCAACGTGGTAAGTACTTGGCGTTAAGCGCTACTTTTGCGACTGTGTTTGGTGCTTTTGGTTATATGGTAGGAGGATTTGTTGGAGTGGTATCCATTCCTATTACCTTCGCCTTACAAAGTTTTACACTGATGTTAAGTGGTGTCTTATTCTATGTTTTCTTAAAAAATGATCGAAAAGAGGAAGAAGCCAAAGGTTCACTATTACGCGATAGCAATCCTTTCCAAGCATTCATCGATTCTCGTAAATTCATGACTGCAATCTTCGCTCTATTATTCTTCGTAGTATTCTTAACCTCATCCGCATCCACTGCGTATGATCAAAGTTTTAATTTCTTTATTAAAGATCAATTTAATTTTAATTCTTCTTATAATGGTATGTTGAAAGCAGTTGTTGGTTTCATCTCATTATTTGCGAATACAACAGTGTGCATATGGATTATGCGTAATACACAAGTGAAGAAATCTATTATTTATGTACTAGGACTTGGAGGAACATTCCTATTAGGTGTTACTTTCTTTAGTGATATTCTTCCATTTATTATTATGAATTTATTATTCTTTGCGGTGAATGCAATCTACATTCCTCTGCTACAAGATATGTGTGCAAGCAGAAGTAGCCAAGACAATTCTCATATGGTTATGGGGTTCTATAATGCAATGAAAAGTCTAGGGATGATTGCAGGAGCATTGTTCGCTGGTTTCATTTATGAAATGGGTGCGAAGCTATCCTTCTTCTATGCAGGAGTATTCTTCTTTGTTTCTGCAGGATTAATGATAATTTATTATTTTAAAACAAAACAAAAAACAGAGGAAAAAAAAGACCTTAGGCAAAATGCCTAAGGTTGTTTTTTATTGATAATAAATTGTCATTTATTTCCATTTGGTAGTATAATTAAGTTATATAATTACGATTTAACTATCAAAATATAATAATGTAGCGTATCATAAAATAGGAAAATAAAGGGAAAAAAGATTTTGGTTATTGGTTTGAATGTCCTTTTATTATCGCCCAATTTAAAAGTATAACTATAATTAAACAAATATTATGATGAGGGAATGTTATTAAAAGGAGAGGTTTCATAATGAAGAAAGTATCAAAGAAATTGAAAATTGTATTATTGTTGGTAAGTGTTGTGATATCAATGATTGTTTTGCCTAGCTTTCAAATCAAAGCAGCAAATGGAACGTATGTAACAAAAGACAACCAAGTGTTTGAAGTTGTTGCAGATGCAAACACGGCAATTCCAGAACATGAAGAAACAGCATCAGGTGCCGGAGGTTTTGGTGAAGCAGCTGGGAATGGACGAATCTGGGTAGATAAGTCAGTAACTTCAAAAGATGACGGAACTTTTCAAATTGATCTTTCTGCCTTAACGCAAGAATACATTTCTACAGTATCCAGTGTTATTACTAGTGATGTTGCAGCAGATGTTGTTTTTGTGTTGGATGGGTCTGGTTCGATGACAGTGCTAGATATTAATACAGCCGCTCCAGGTGATCCTGAAAAATCAGTTTCAAGATTAGAAGCGATGGTTGATGCAACGAATAACGCAATCGATATTATTATGCAGGCGAACCCTGAAAATAGGGTATCGGTTACAATATATAACGAAAGTGGAAATCAAGAAATGTTACCACTTGATTCTTATTTTCTAAAAGACACTAAGAGTAATAAATATTTAACATTTAAGAAAGAAAATATTACTTATGTGTATTTTGGTGATGGATTATATAAAGTTGAGAATGGCCAACAAGTTGATGTGAAGAGTTTCGTTATGCCTTATGGTCCCGAGATGACATTTGCATATGCGAATGGAGGGACAAAAACGCAAAAAGGAGTTGTTGGAAGTGTTCAAAAAGCAATTGTTGATATTGAAGCGAAAACTACAAATGAAATAGATATAAAGGAGAGAAGACCATTTGTGTTTTTATTATCAGATGGCGGGGCAACTTATGGTAATCTAAAATGGTTTGATATTAATGACATATTAACGAATACTGCATATATAGGAAGTGGGAATGAAGATACAACATCGAATGATAAACTAGCTCAAATTACTGCATCCTTAATTCTTAGTAGTGCATTAATGAAAGATAAGATGGATGCAGCATATAATAATTATAATACAAGTCTTAAATATCCATCCACGAAAGACAAAATCAAGTTTTATTCAGTAGGATTAGGTTCGGATATTAATGGACCATATGTTAATAATGATACAAAAGGCAATAAAAAATATGCTTGGATAGGATTAAATCCTGCAGATATGGCGAAAGCAATAAAAGGGGAAGCGATTGATCCTAGTTGGGTAGGAACTCCAGAAGTGAGTGATAAGATACTGGTGACAAAATCAGCTGCTGAGGATGTTCAAGCTAGTATTGGAAAATTAGTGACAGATGCGAGAGATGGATATGAAAAGTATGCAGTCCCGTCAAATTACGAATATAGCTATTACTACAAATATGCAAATGACTATTCAAAAATTCAAGAAGCGTTTGATAAGTTAGCCAAAGATGTAGCGAATGCTACAGAAGTGATTCGTCAACCTGTGGATGAGGAAGAAATTAACGGTGTGAAAACATCTGTGTACTTTAAGGACGAGATTGGAAAAGGGTTTGAATTTAATGAGACTGCAGGTATTTCCGTTACAGGTTCCACTACAAATCCAGATGATGTGATTAAAGGTGAGTTAGATCAAGCAAGCTCAACATCAAATAAATTGGTATATAAATTTAAAGATCTTGAAGGAAGTGTCGTGGTTGATAAATCAAGAAGTGTAAACAAAAATAACGATGTTGTAGAATGGTATATTACTTCGGCAGATTTAGAGAAATGTTTAAAAAAGATCAAGGCGGATGGGGTAACGTACGAAGATGCAACAAAGTTAAATGTTTCTTATAATGTGAAGTTATCTGATGCTTCATTAGCTGATCCAAGTACAAATGGGCAACATGTGTTTTATACAAATGAGTTTATGAAAGATCCAAATGATGCAAACAATACTGTAGGTGGTACGGTAGTGACATATAATCCTAGTATTGATAATAACTACTATTACTTTACTAACTCTTTAACTGGAATTGTTGGAACCTTAGATCATGTAGGATACAACACTAATGGAGATGCTAGTGTTAGTGATATTAGCCATTTCCTTAAAGGAAATCCGATAGGTAAACCTTATACACCAGGAACATTAAACGATGTTTATATTACGACTGATATGGTAAGTGCAGCAAAAGGGGTGACTGGACTTGATATAAAAGTAAGTGAAATCGGTACGTATAAGGATTTGGGAATTACAGAAGAAATGCTAAAGAATAATGAGTTTGTAGCAGCTTTAGACAAAACGATGATGGATTGTGAAGCGGCTATAGATGGAGCGGATACGAGTGGATATTACGCATTTCGTAATGGAATTCAAAAAGCGCATGAACATACAGTGGAAAAGTCTAAAATTTCAGCAGATAACAATAACGTTACGCAAACAGCTCCTTTAATTTCAGCTGAACATTTTGAAAATGGAAAAATTACGATGACGTTAGGAAACAATGGTCGTGCTTCACGTATTACGAGCATAAATAAGAGTGTTAACTCATCCATCGCGATTGCTAATGATACATTAACCTATACGATAAGTGTGAGTAATCATTCTAATACAGAATTAAACAAACTTAAGGTTAGTGATACACTTCCCGCTGAATTAACAGATATAAAAGATGCTACTGCTGCGGGGATTGCAACTTTTTCGCTTAATAATAATGAAGTGACATGGAGTGATATAAAGGTTGCTGCAAATAGCACAGCAGAATTGAAAGTAACAGCAAAAATTCAAGCAGGATTAACAAGCGGAGCTGTGAAGAATACTGCGAAACTAACCTCGATGGATGGTGTTACTACATTAACTAATCCCGCCACTAGTAATGAGGTCACAACGAACGTACAAGCGGGAGTAGTAATTGAAGTGAAAAAAGACAATGTTGACTGGATTGGAACAAGTAAGAAATTTGTAATTGAAGATTCTACTGGAACAAAACATAGCGACTTTACCAATATTCCTGATGGAACAGCATTTAAAGTGTTTGAAGTAATAGATGAAACGACAAACACTTATAAAGACACAATGCAAACAATTGATATTGCGAATAAATCAGGAAAAGCAACAATTCATTACTATACATTATCGCTGACAGGTGGAACCGGAATTGTTTCATTAAAAGCGAATGGGGAAGATGTATCAAACAATCAGTATGTGTATTTAAAAGGAGAAATTGCTGAATTTGAAGCGACGTTAACAGGTGGTTACAAGTTTAATCAATGGAAAGGGCAAGATACTACTTCGACACCGAGTTCACCATTGTCACCTAATAATGTGAATGCTGCAAAAACGACAGTTGAGATGAATCAAACAACAACGATGGAAGCTAGCGCGACATTAATCACGCAAAAAGTTGATATCACGTTGAAATTGGATGATTCGCCATTTCCAGAAGGAAATGAAAAAAATGCAATTCTAGCGAAAGTACAATTAAAAGATGATACAACAAATTCCATTATTACGTATGATAATTTTGATAAAGTGGTCCCAGGTAACTACACATTACAAGTGAATGGAGTTTCTACTGGGATAATGGTTACGGTTACGGAAGGGACAAATGTGAGTGAAACCATTGATTACTATTCATTAAAAATCAATACAGATGCAGGTATTGCTTCTGTGAATGGAGAAGGTAATTATTTAAAAGGTACGACAGCAACGATTAGTGCGACTCCAGCAAGCGATTATGTTTTTGAAGCTTGGGTTGGAAATACAGTGGATGCAAAGACAAATAGTTCCAATTCTGTTGTAATGAATCAAAAAGAAGAGGTTAATGCGACGTCTAAATCAACGATCATAGCACCAACAACGACAAAGATTCAAGTGGATGTGACAAAAGATGATGTCGCATGGCAAAATTCTGGAAAAGACATCAACGTTCATGACGTGAATGGAACGAAAGTAGATGTTACACAAGTAGGTGTAGGGGATTACTTCATTTATGAAGGAACGACAAAAACATCGATTAAGATTCAAGTAACGCAAGATGATATCGATAAGCAACGAACATTGAATGTTAGTGTGCCATACTATTCGCTATTGCTTACTTATGATGAAGGATTTAGTGGTGTTAGTGAAGGTTCGAATACGTTTGTATTCTTAAAAGGAAGTGCTGCTTCAATTAGCGCTACTACCAAAGATGCAAATCATGCATTTGTGAATTGGACTGGTACCAAAGGAAACACAAATATTACATTGCCTGACTTAACTAGTTCGTTGGTGATGGACCAAAAGCATGAACTGAAAGCAAATTCGAAAAAAGTGAGTCAAGTAAATATCAATGTAAACTTGGATGGTAGTCAATATGTTGGGTTTGATAAGAGTAGTATTACACTTAAAAATACGACAACTGGTGCGATTGTCACTGACTTAACACAAGTTGATGTAGGAAGTTATGTGGTACAAGTGGCAGGGAAGGATACGTATATGTCACTTACTACTACCGGTGTTAATAAAAGTGTGACACTGGATTACTTTAGTGTTGTGTTAATACACGATGCGGGTATTGGTAGTGTAAGTGGAAATGGTGTGTACTTAAAAGGTGACAGTGTTACCATCGATGCGACATTAAAAGATGACTATCAATTTGTGAAGTGGACAGGTGATACAACGTTAGCTGATAAGAAAACAAAGAATACATTTACGATAAACGATCGTGTAGTCTTAACTGCTAGCAGTAAACTTGTTACGTATAGTAAAGTAGAAATCAATGTGACAAAAGATGGTAGCCCATGGGAAAACACAAATAAGGAAATCACGTTAAAAGGAAAAGACGGTGCAACAATTAGCAATTTATCAAAGGTTGCGAATGGTTCTTATACTATTTATGTTGATGGCGCATCCACAGGTAGAGAAATCGTAGTGAATGATAAGGATGCCTCTGCGCAACTTAATTACTTTACTGTAACCTTAAATGCTGGTTCAGGAATACAATCAACGATTGGTTCAGGAATTTATTTAGAAGGAACATCGATTGATATTAATGCCATGATTAAAAATGGCTATACCTTTGTGAATTGGACAGGAAGTTTTACTTACAACAAAACGACAGGAATGCTGGAAGTGAGAATGCCAATTCAATTGACGGCAAATGCAATGCATAATAAAGAAGAGAATAAGAAAGCAGGCGACAAAACGGTGGGAACATCAGATACGACAGCGGATACGTTACCTTACTTGTATGTTGCGATTGCGTTATCTAGTATTGTGGGAATTATCATTGCAGTGCGAATGAAACGCAGAAGTAAAAAGAAATTATAAAAAACAGTAGATATACAATAAAAAAACAAGCATACGCGCTACTTGTTAAGTACACGTTATGCTTGTTTTTCTTTAAATAGTTCTACGATTTCGTTTGCTGGTCCAATGATGAAAGCGACGCGAGCTTCCATTGGTCTTTCTAAACCGATAATAATATCATGTGGTTCTTGTTTTGACGTTGCTCCACATAACAATGCTTTTTCGTATAATGCATCAACATCTTCGCAACTGATGGCAATATGAGCAAAACTACCTTTTGGGTAAGTTTTGTCTTTCTCAAACACTTCGATGATTACATCTTCATTTAAATAAAGCATACATGCATCACCACCATTAAGTTTGAAAAACCCTTTTGGATAACATTGGAATACATCTTTATAGAATTTAATTGTTTCGCTGAAATGATCTGTGTAAATTGCTATGTGATGTAATTGATTCATACAAACACCTCCATCTGTAGTTTTATTTTACCATATTTTAAAATAATTACGATTATTTAAAAAAAGAAAGAAAGGTGGTATAATGCTAAGGATGGGGTGAACATATGGGATACGTAAGAAGTTTTTTGTATGAGTTCAAAAATACATACACAGTAGATGATCGATTAATTACAATTTTATTCGCATCTATTTTTTTGCCATGGGAAATTAGTGTAGGTGTTGTTTTACTTGGAATGGTTTATATTTTAGTGAAGTCTAATTTTGTGGAAACATTAAAACGTATCACAGGTGCGAAAGCTCTGATGTTGTTTTCTTTGTATTTGATGATAACTTCAACGTTGAGTGGTAACTGGTTAGGTTTACTGTTGAGCTTTGGACTAGGGGCAATGTTTATTAATGTCATTCATTATCGTCGTTACATTTATCGCGATTTATTTGAACAAATTTTAGATATCGCAATTATATTAAGTGTTGTTGCGGTTGTTGTAGCAGTAGTGGAGCAATTTCATTATATGAGTTTATTTGAAGGAATGGGCTTTTTGGATATTCAAAATAAACCACAGTTTCGTGTGCATACCTTTTATTTCAATGCGAATTATTATGCAATGATGTTGTTGTTTATCGAATGTATGTGTGTTTATAAGTTCTTTCGCATTAGTAAACTTAGCTTTCGTTTCTACTATGCAGGCATTGGATGCTTGAATCTATTTGCCCTTTATTTAACGGGAGGACGCATTGCTTGGTTGTGCCTTGCATTAGGTGTTCTTGCGATGTTACTTGTGAATCGTTGGTATAAGTTATTTGGATGTACAATTTTTGCTGGTATTGGTGCCGTTGGATTATTGTCACTAAAACCGAACTTGTTACCTCGTTTGGCTTCACAAGGCTTAGCGATTGGAAGAAGAACAAAGATTTGGGAAACAGCGGTGTTGATCATTCAAGATTCTTGGTTGTTTGGGCGTGGACCACTTACGTATTATAATGTGTACGATTCGTATACGAAAGAGTACATTGCAACGTATGGAATGGAAAGTTTAAAGCAATACAAGTTGGGAATCTCTTCCCAACATGCGCATACGATATTTTTGGAGCCTTTGGTTTCTTTTGGAATTGTGGGAACGATTATTTTCTTGGTGTTTCTGTTTTCGCAACTGCGCATATTGATTCGTTTATTAACGAAAAAAATAGATCGTACATTGGCATCGCTAATGTTTGGATTCCTGATGGTGACAATTGCTTTCTGTATTATTGACTTCCCAATATTCTGGGTACAAACAGGAATGGTATTCCTATTTGTTTTTGGAGGTATGGATATGTATCGTAAGGAGTTGAGTGTATGCTAGATTGGATTGTGATTGCAGTTTATCTATTTTGCTTTGCGATTTCGTTTTATGCATTAAGCTGCATTAAGTTTGAATTGTTTTGTAAAGTGAATGAACCTGCGAAGGTACAATTGTTGTTGTTACTGTTGTCAATCGGGTTAGGGTTTGTTGTTGCACAATTCATTTTGGAGTTATCAATTTATCGTTAAGCACTTTTTAGAAGTGCTTTTTTTATACAAAGAATGGGAATTGGTTATAAAAACAACGTGATTTTGGGTATACAATGTGAAAATTCATAATTTCTTATTTTTGTTTCCTTTTTAAAAAATCATGATATAATTAAAGTTGCGAAATCATAGAAAGTGAGGAATAATATGTTTTTTACTAAAGAAATTGGTATCGACTTAGGTACTGCAAACTTGTTAATTTATGTAAAAGGAGAAGGGATCGTTGTTGATGAACCTTCTGTTGTAGCGATAGATGCGGACACGAAAAAGTGTTTGGCAGCAGGTGAAGAAGCAAAAGAAATGTTAGGTAGAACACCTGGAAGAGTATTGGCAATTCGTCCATTAAAAGATGGGGTTATTGCGGATTTTGAAGTAACAGAAATTATGTTGAATTACTTCTTGAAGAAAATTAATATCAAAGGAATGTTCAACCGTCCAACGATTTTAATTTGTTGTCCTTCAAATATTACGAGTGTGGAACGTAATGCGATTCGTGACTGTGCATACCGTGCGGGAGCGAAGAAAGTATACATTGAAGAAGAACCAAAAGTAGCTGCTGTTGGAGCTGGATTAGATATCGGTAAACCAAGTGGATGCATGGTATTGGACATCGGTGGGGGAACGACGGATGTTGCTGTATTATCTCTAGGTGAAATTGTAACGAGTACATCATTAAAGATTGCTGGGGATACATTAGATAGAGACATTATTAAATATTTAAAAGACAACAAGAAATTACTTGTTGGTGATCGTACAGGGGAAGAAATTAAAAAACGCATTGGTACAGCTGTAGCAGGTAGCCGCAGTGAATCAATGGACGTAAGTGGACGTGACTTAGTAACAGGTCTTCCACATACTATTTCTTTAACGAGCAAAGAAGTAGAAGAATCTTTACGTGAAAGCTTACAACAAATTGTAACAGCTTGTAAGAGTGTTCTTGAACAAACACCACCAGAACTTTCAAGTGATATTGTAAGTCGTGGTATTGTGATTACAGGTGGGGGAGCATTGCTTCACGGTATGGATGAATTATTAGCAAACGAATTACATGTACCTGTTTACCCAGCAGAAAATGCACTTTGCTGTGTAGCAGAAGGAACAGGAATTTTATTAGAAAATCTTGAAAAAATGAGATAGTTAAGAAGAGGTGATAGCTATGCAATGGATTGCATATATTGCTGTTCCTTTTCTAATATCATTATTGTTGACCCCTTTGGTGAAGTGGATTGCGATTAAACTTGAAGTGTATGCCCAAGAAAATGAGCGTACGGTTCATAAAGGTAGAATTGCTCGCATTGGAGGAGTTGCCATCTATGTTGCTTTTATGCTCAGTATGGTAATCTTTGTTGATGGTATTGATATTACTATTCAGGGACTGCTTGTAGGATCGTGTATCATTTTTACAGGTGGATTAATCGATGATATGATGGATTTAAAGCCCATCCTAAAAGTGGCATTTCAAGCAGTTGCTACAGTGGTATTAATTGTTGTCGGAGGTGTTGAATTAGATACGATCCGATTGCCATTTAATATTGAAATCAACACAGGTTTGATTTCCTTTGTAGTTACCTTTGTTTGGGTCATTGGGATCACTAATGCAATCAATTTAATTGATGGATTAGATGGATTGGCTGGTGGAGTTAGTGCGATTATCTTACTAACTGTTGCGAGTATTTCATTTGTTGATGATCGATTCCACGATATTGGTATGCTTAGTTTAATATTAGCTGGAGCAACATTGGGGTTCTTAATTTTCAATATGCATCCTGCCAGTTTGTTTATGGGTGATTGTGGAGCGCTCTTTTTGGGGTTCTTTATCGCATCCATCTCTTTAATGGGATTCAAAAGTTCGACTTTCATCACATTAGGGTTTCCTATTTTATTACTAGCGGTACCAATCATTGATACGATTAGTGCCATGTTGCGGCGATTCCTCAGTGGAAAAAGTTTCGCCAGTGCGGATAAGAGCCATTTGCATCATGTATTAAAGCAACGATTTGGACATCGTAATACGGTCTTTATCATTTATATGATTACGATTGGATTTGGTGTTGGTGCGTATGTATACATTGTGAATAAGGTTGCAGGATTGCTTATTATTGCGGTAATCTTTGTCGCATTAGAAATATTTATTGAGAAAACAAATATGATTTCTGAAAAGTACCATCCGATTTTATCCTTTCTAAGTTATCTTAGAGGAAACAAGAAGAAGGATTCAGAAAACGAAAAAGACAAATAAAATGGTGTTCCCTAATTGTGGGTAACACCATTTTTTGTTTGTTTGCTTGTAAGCTTTTCTTGTGTTTTTTGTAAGGCTTCTAATACATCATCTTCATGATCGATGCATAACACTTTGAAGTCTTTTTCTTTTGGAATGGATTGAAAGATATCACTATCGCAAAATGCTTGTAACAAACGATAATTGAAGTCCATCATTTCCTCATAGGCTCTTTGGTAATCCTCTTTATACATCTGAAGTAGTTCTTCTTCGCGAAATACGGTATACGATGCGACTCCTTGGTAATCCCAATCGCCTGTGTTGTAACGCAAGTCCATAATCTGTTCTTCTGTTTGGTAGTATTGGCTATACTTTCCGTTTTGGTATTGCTTTAGCGATGCTTGGAAAGCTTGTTCCGTGTTGAAACACAATAGTATTCCAGCGTATTCAGCATTGGTATCCAAAGCCATTGCATAAAATGATAATTGTGGATTTTGCTTTAAGAAAGAAGTGCAGTCTTTTTCTAATTGTTGCAATAATTGTTCTTTTTGTTTTTCAAATTGGTACATAATGCTTGCCTCTTCTTTATTTAAAGTTTATTGCTCAACAAGATGAAATCAGCTGCTTTTTGTTTTTCAAGAGGTCTTGAATAATAGAAACCTTGAATGAAATCACAGTGATTTCGAATAGCCAATGCCAATTCCTCAGTATTTTCAATCCCTTCTGCTAACACATGGAATTGCAATTGCTTAAAGGAAGCAATTAATGAAGTAACAAAGATTTCCGTAGATTTATGTTTGATTGTATTTTGAATTAATGAGCGATCAAACTTAATTGTATGGAAAGGAATTTTCAATACACTTGAGAAGTTTGAGTAACCTGTACCAAAATCATCAAGTAAGAAATAAATACCTTTGGCAGTCATGTTTTTAATGAAGTCATTAACAACATCAAAGTTGGAAATCAAAATACTTTCGGTAATTTCAATTTTAATTGTGCTATAAGGAATATCATACGAATCAATAATTTCTAAGACACGTTCTTGTAAGTTATCTTGTTTAAAGATTACACTAGAGAAGTTAACTGATACACCTTCCATTTGAATGCCCTGTTGAAGAAGATCTTTTACAAACTGGCAAGTTTTTCTTAGAACACAGTATGTTAGATTCACGATGAATCCAGTTTCTTCTGCGATGGGGATAAATTCTCCTGGAGAGATAAATCCTTCTTCTTTTTGTGGTAAACGTACCAATGCTTCTGCATGGTTGAAGCATTTCTTATTCACGTCAAAGATTGGTTGAAAGACAACTTCGAAACAGTCGTATTCGACACATTCTTTTAATCGTTGAATAATTAAATATTTGCGCTTAATTTCAGTAAGCATAGCAAGTGTACAAGGTAAGTAACGATTTCCTTTTCCTTCTTTGGCATACGATAAGGCATATTCTAATCCTTTTACGATGTCCTCATTTGTTTTTGCTACTTCAGGGTAAGCGATACTACTCATAGAATAATTTAAGATGTATTCATTACCAAGCGCTTTCCATGGTAATGTTAAACGATGGCTTATTTTCTTAACATAACTATCAAGCTTTTTTAAATCGTTCACAACAATCGCAAATTCATCTCCACTATAACGATATAAGAAACGAGAAGGGAAGATGGTTTTTAAATAATCACATAAGGCGATTAATAAGTGATCTCCTGTTTTTAGTCCATACGTATCATTGATTATCTTAAAGTCTTTTAATGAGATGACTAAAGTGATAAATGGTTCTCCATTGAGTTCCTTTACATCTGCCATCTTTCTAAATTCTTGACGATTTAATAAGTTGGTTAATGGGTCGGTAAACATCTGTCTGTGTTGAATGTACAAATAAATTAATAATAAGACAAAGGCAATCACAATACCGCTAATGATAAAATTAGGATTTAAGTATTGAATAATGATTGCTAATCCAGAGATAATCGGGAACACAATTAAGATACGTGAGATACTTTTGTCCAGTTCCTTTTTATGGTGAACTACAATCATAAGACTTAATACGACATAGATATAAAATAAGATAAAGGACAAATAAACAAGAGGTCCTTGTTGGTAACCACCATAGTAATCCAAATAGAATATCGCATTCGTAAATGGATTTGTTAAGACGATGATACTAAAAATTAAAATTGGTATGAATGATATTTTAGTAAACAGTATCAGTCTTTTTTTGTTTTCAATAAAGATGTTAGACATCGTATAAATAAAATAGAGCACACCGATAAAGGCGGTACTTATAAAATAGATTATCAATAATGTATAGTTTATGAAGTAAGGTACGTTATCGTAATACATTAAAAAAGTGGAGGATATGATGTTTGAACCGATTGAGGCTAAGGAACAATACAGCAATCCTTGAAAAACGACATTACGAAAGTTAGGTAACAAATACCCTATTTGAGAATTTATGATAATAATAGCAACTAGAATAGCTGCGACAATCTCAGTAGTAATATTCCAATCCATACAGAGCCCTTACTTTCCCATAAAACTGCATGCTTTAATACTTAAATTATAGCATATTATGTGAAAAAACAAGATAATACTAAAAATATTTTACAAATTATTACAATTTTTTAAAAATATCGCATATATATTAGTAGGAGGAGTGTTGAATGAAAGACAAGATTCTAAAAATTTTAAAGGAATTCGATTGTAACAATTCCAAGTATGCGATGGAGGAAGTACTGAGTGAGTATATGAAAGAGACGTATGGTATGTATCGGGTTATGCCATGCAAAGATGCCCTTGTTTCGATGTTATCTGAACAAAATTATAGACAACGTCATAAAGCGAGTGGTTGCGAAGCGCTGGGTGTATGGGTTCGTCCTGGGGATATTTGTTATATTGATTTTGGTTTGAGTTATTTGAATGAAGCTGGGTTTCAACATTTCGGGTTAGTATTGCGATTGATTAACAACAAAGCGTTTGTGATTCCGATGACAAGCAATGAGAAGACATACTTTGATTCCATTTCAAAAAATCGAAAAGCGCATTTGATGCCAATTGGCAAAGTGAAAGGAATGAATAAGAATTCTGTGTTGTTTTTAAATGATGCTAGATGCATTAATACAGCACGTATTATTGATGTGAAAGCGCATGTTCCAATACAGAGTAATCTGTTTAAAGAAATTAATGAACGCTTAAGTGATTTGCTGTTTTCTACTACTTATTAACAAATGCTATTGAAAATAGTATAATAACATCATGATTGATTGGAAAACACTTAAAAAAGACAAATGGATTGTGGCAGTATCTGGAGGCGCAGATTCTTTTGCGCTTCTTTCTATGTGCATTCAACATGGCTTGGATGTCATTTGTGCACATGTGAACTACCATAAACGCGATAGTGCAGACCGTGATATGCAAGGTGTGCAATCTTTTTGCCAACAACATCATGTTATGTGTTGTGTGTATGAAGTAAGTCAGCAAGACTATCAAACCAAACAAAATTTTCAAGCGCTAGCTAGAGAAATTCGCTATCGCTTCTTTCGTGACTTATTAGTACAATACCAAGCAGCAGGGGTATTGGTTGCGCATCATCAAGATGATCTGATTGAAACGTATAGGATGCAACAGTTGCGTAATAGTGTTCCTACTTATTATGGAATCAGTGCCGATGTGGAAATCTATGGGATGCGAGTAAAACGAATTTTGTTGCAGTATACAAAGCAACAATTAATAGATTATTGTGAGCAAGAAGGCATTGTGTATTATGATGATGAAAGTAATTTTACAGACGATTATACACGTAATAAGATTCGTCATTCTTATGTGGAAAAGCTAAGTGAGAAAGAAAAAGAAGCGCTATGTTTGGAAATAATTGAAAAAAACAATGCACTTTCTTTGCAAAGAGAAGCGATTTTACGTATTGTAGAAACATGGGGCGAACAAGTGGAAGTGCGTGCTTTTCAAGCAGTTCCTGCTTCGCTGCAAGTAAGTGTGTTACGTGAATGGATTGTTAGACAGACAACATTGAATGAAGTACACTTCAAAAACATGGCAACATTAGCAAGGATGTTATGTGAGAAAAACAATAACTTTAAACATAACATCAACGAAACGTATTTTTTATGTGTCGAGTATGGACGCTTTATGATTGATGAAAACATTGCAAAAGATTTTTCTTATGTTTTCGATCAAGTTGCATTTGTTGCTACTCCATACTTCACAACAGCACCAAATGGAGAGGTGATACAAGGGGTAACATTACACCAAGATGACTTTCCTATTACGATTCGAAATGCGCAACATGGTGATAAAATTAAGTTGCGAATGGGAACAAAAAAGGTAGCAAGAATGTTTATCGATAACAAAATTTCCCACAAAGAACGTAAAGTTTGGCCAGTTATTGTGAATTGTAAGGGAAATGTTATTTTTGTGCATAAAATAGGGTGTGATATTGAACATTATAGTAACAAATCAACCTTGTTTGTGTTAAAATAATAATATTACTATAGGAGGATTTTAGCGATGCATAAAGATGTTGAAGAGATATTAGTTTCTCATGATGAGATTATTCAACGTTGCGATGAATTAGGAAAACAAATCAGTGATGATTATAATAGTAAAGGAGAAGTTCCATTATTAGTAGCCCTTTTAAAAGGTTCGATTCCTTTCTTAAGTGAATTGATGCAACATATTGATATTGAAGGAATTGAGTTTGATGTAATGGATGTATCAAGTTACGATGGAGCAGAGTCGATAGGAGATGTGAAAATCAATAAAGATTTATCCACATCAGTAAGAGGAAAAAGCGTTTTACTTGTAGAAGACATTGTCGATACAGGAAGAACATTAAAAGAAGTAAAGAAGATGCTTGAAAACAAAGGAGCATCGGATGTGAAGGTTGTTTCTTTATTAGATAAACCAGAACGTAGAGTTGTCCAAGATATGGAAGCAGAGTATGTAGGTTTTACGATCAAAAATGAATTTGTCATTGGTTATGGTTTAGACTTTAACCAAAAGTATCGTAACTTGCCATATGTTGGTGTTTTAAAAAGAGCAGTATACGAATCATAAATAGGAGGTTTATATGAAGAAAAGGAATCCCTTATTATTTCTTCCTTATTTAGTAGTCATCTCGATGTTGGTATTCTTGATGACGATGGGTGGCGGGAATAATACCAAAAATTATACATATAACGAATTCGTAAAGAATGCCGAAGAAATGAAATTCGGTGATGTAAGTATGGGTATTCGTGAAGTAATTATTGATGTTGAAGGTGATTACATTACGAAAGAGAAAGGCAAAGAAGTAAAAACGAAATTTAGTGTGACACTTCCTAAGACGGATGAAAACATTAAATGGTTAGAAAAAGTCTTGTCAGAAAAGAAAAACAAAGTAGAAGTTTACCAACCAAGTGATGATAATTTATTTTTAAATATCGTGTTGAACTTTTTACCGCTTGTAGCGATGATTGGTTTGGCGTTCTTATTATTTAGTAAATTAGGTAACGGTGGACAAAACAAAGCCTTTGAATTCTCAAAATCAAGAGCGAAAATTGAAGGGGATATTAAAGTCCGTTTCGCAGACGTTGCTGGTTGTGATGAAGAAAAAGAAGAAGTAAAAGAAATTATCGACTACTTGAAGAGTCCAACTAAGTTCTCAGAAATGGGAGCGCGTATTCCTAAGGGAATGTTGATGGTGGGTCCTCCAGGTACTGGGAAAACATTATTGGCGAAAGCAGTAGCAGGTGAGGCGAATGTTCCATTCTTCTCAATTTCTGGTTCTGACTTCGTGGAAATGTTTGTAGGTACTGGGGCAAGTCGTGTAAGAGATATGTTTAAGAAAGCAAAACAAGCTGCACCATGTATCGTGTTTATCGATGAGATTGATGCTGTTGGTAGACAACGTGGAGCTGGTATGGGTGGTGGAAACGATGAACGTGAACAAACACTGAACCAATTGCTTGTGGAAATGGATGGGATGGCTGAAAATACGGGTATCGTAATTATCGCCGCAACAAACCGTCCTGACGTTCTTGACCCTGCATTATTACGTAGTGGACGTTTTGATCGTCAAATTACGGTAAGTTTACCAGACAAAAAAGGACGTACTGAAATATTAGAAGTCCATGCAAGAAATAAAAAATTAGCGCCAGGGGTATCGTTAGAAAACTTAGCGAAACGTACACCATCGTTCTCTGGGGCCGATTTGGAAAACGTGTTGAACGAAGCTGCAATCTTAGCAGTACGTGAAGGGCGTAAAGCAATTACGATGGATGATTTAGATGAAGCAATCGACCGTGTTATTATGGGACCAGCGAAAAAATCGAAGAAATACAACGACGATGATAAGAAGTTGGTAGCTTACCATGAAGCAGGGCATGCGGTAATTGGAATCAAATTAGAAGATGCTGATAACGTACAAAAAGTTACGATTATCCCACGTGGAGATGCTGGTGGTTATAACTTAATGACTCCAGAAACAGAAAAATATTTCCACAGAAAGAAAGAGTACATGGCACAAATCACTGGATTACTTGGTGGTCGTGTATCAGAAGAAATTGTCTTTGGGGAAATTAGTGCTGGTGCGGTAAACGATATTGAGAAGATTACAAAAATTGCGAAAGCAATGGTTCGTATCTTCGGTATGTCTAGTTTAGGACCAATTCAATATGCAGATCCACAAGGAAATGTATTCTTAGGTAGAGATTATACAAATGGAAGTGATTATTCTGCTGGTGTTGCAGCGGAAATCGATAAAGAAGTACGTAAGATCGTTGACGAATGTTATGAACAATGTAAGAAGATCTTAACGGAAAATAGAGCGTTGTTGGATTTAATTGCGAATACGTTAATTGAAGAAGAAACGTTAACAAGTGAACAAATTCATAATTTAGTAAACTATGGAACATTAACAAATCCAAATGAAAAAGCCGTGAAAGAAATTGTGGAAGAAGCTGCAGAAGAAGTCGTAGTGGAACCAGAAGTAGCGAGTGAAATTGCGGATGAAACACTTGTTGAAGAAAGTGATGATAACGACGATCATCCAATTCGAACAGAATAAAAAAGAGAACTACTTTCTAATAAGAAAGTAGTTTTTTTTAGGTCATATGGCTCGCAATTTGAAACAAACATTATTAAAATGGTAATAACTGGAGGATTGGGAGAATGAAAAAATTATTTAATTGGTCGATGACCTATGCTGTGTTAGCAATCGTTGCAGGTGTTTTCTTTCGTGAGTTTACAAAATTAAATGGCTTTGTGGGAATAACGAGTTTAAGTAAAATTCATGTTCATTTATTTGCCTTAGGAATGATTGTTTTCCTTGTGATGATGCTATTTGAAAAAGCATTTCAAATTGAACAAAGCAAATACTTTAATAAATTCATGTTATTCTACAACATCGGTGTACTAGGAGCGGCAGCTTCTTTGTTTGCACGAGGTATGACACAAGTGTTAGAAATGAATTTGAGCAGTGCAATGGATATGTCGATAGCGGGAATATCCGGAGTATTTCATATCATCTTATGCGTTGGATTATTCTTTATGTTTAAGATGATAAAAGAGAAGAGTTTATCCTAAATATCACAATGTGATATTTTTTTATGTTAAAATTTGGCATTTTGTTTTTGGTGAGGTAAGCAATAAACTATGATACAATAAAAAAATCAAAAGGAGTAAAGGGAGAAATCGGTAATGATAATAGGAATTGATTTAGGAACAACAAACTCGTTAGTAAGCATTTGGAAAGAGGATCAAGTAATACAAATACCAAATAGTTTAGGAGCGTATTGTACACCGTCTGTAGTGAGTATGGAAGATGGTGAAATAATTGTTGGGGCAATTGCGAAAGAACGTTTGATCACTGATCCAGAAAATACAGTTGCGAATTTTAAGCAGTTTATGGGTACAAATAAGAAGTTTACACTTGATACAAAAGAGTTTAGTCCAGTAGAACTATCCTCTTTTGTGATTAGACAATTAAAAGAGGATGCACAACGATACTTAAATGAAGAAGTGGAGGAAGCGATTATAAGCGTACCTGCATATTTTAATAACAGACAAAGAAGTGATACAAAACTAGCTGGTGAATTAGCAGGTTTAAAAGTCGAACGAATCATTAATGAACCAACTGCTGCCATTGCACATCACAGTTTATTGAATGAAAAAGAGAAGGTTGTTTTGGTCTTTGACTTTGGTGGTGGAACATTGGATGTATCGGTAGTTGACGTGTTCGAAAATATTGTTGATATTATATCGACTAGTGGAGATAATCATTTAGGTGGAAATAATTTTGATGAAATGTTATTGGATGATTTTATGATTGAGAATAACATAGATTTTGAAATTAATAATGAAAGTGACAAACAAATATTCTTATCACAAATGCGTGAGTTAAAAGAACAGTTGTCAGATCAAAAAGTCACAAGACAATTTGTTTATAACGATACGAAGTATTCTTATGAGATAGATGAGGAAAAATTTATTTTCATTTGTGCTAAATTATTTGATAGAATTAATAAAGTTATGCTTAATGCTCTACGTAAATGTGATTTGAATATAAATGAAATTGATGAAATATTAATGGTAGGTGGTTCATCAAAATTAAAAGTGATTCAAAAGTTTATTAAACATACATTTCAAAAGGAACCGCTATTGTTTTCAGATTGTGAAATGAGCGTGGCAAAAGGTTGTGCCGTGATAGCAGGAGTGAAATCTCGTGCGTCAAAATTGCGTGATATTGTAGTAAGTGATGTATCAGCATTTTCGATTGGAATCGCTGTAATGAATCATAACGATGCGAAGAAACCTTTGTTTATGGAAATTATTAAAAAGAATGAAACCTTACCTGTGACAAAAAAGAAAACATTTTATCCAGTGAATGACCAACAAAATTGCATGCGTTTTGAAATATACCAGGGAGATGAAATGTATGCAAAGGATAATCATAAACTTGGAGAAATTAGCTGTTATATTACGCGAAATCTAAAACGAGAAAAATGTGCTATTCTGCGCTTAAGTTATGACATTAATGGTATTTTAATTGTTGAAACAATTGATTCTGCAAGTGGGTTTAGAAGACAGAAAGTAATTTTAGAAGAAGGTGCAATGTTAAGTGAAAAAGCAATGCAGGAAAAAATTAAAGAGTTGCGACAATTAGGCAGCAAGAAAAAAATGAGTGATGAAGATAAGTACATTATTGCGTGGGGGAAACGACTGTACAAAGAAACTAGTGATTATGGAAAACAGTTCATCAGTCAAGTTATTGTAGGATTCGAAACTTTTATCAAAAATGAGAAAGAAAGTAGAATTCGTATTGAAAGAAAACGAATTACAGAACTGTTTCAAAACATAGAGGGACAGTTGCTTCAATTCGCTTGGGATAGTGAAGAAGATGTGAAACAGTTTGTTAAGAAAGCAATAAAAAAACAAGAAACAGATGAAGGCGATAGTGAAGATGGAAATTCAGGGTTTTTAAACTAATGAAAAAGGAAGATATTTTAAAATTACTCGGGTTAAGTAGTTTAGAGAGTGTTTCACAAATTAAGAAAGCGTATGCTGAAAAGAGTAAAGAAATGCATCCTGAAGATGATTCATCAGGGTTTATTAAATTACGAAAAGCGTACAAAGAAGCAATGCAAATTATAAATGATGAGGTTGGGTATAGGGAAAGTGAAGAAGAGGAAGAAAAGGAAATAAATAATCTTACGATTGATAAAGCAACGGATAATGATAGTCTATTATATAAAGTAGGAAATGGAATTTATGAGACGTTGCGAGATGAATTTTTTACTTCCTTTGAAGAAATAATCAATAATAAAGAAAGCAATGATGAAAATGATTTGCGTGTTTTGTTACGTAGTAAATTCTTTTTGAAGTACCAATACGAGCAAGATGTCCTAGAAAAGTTAATTTCTAAAATTGTAGTAAAATCACCTATCACAAAAGAAATGCTGCAAGCAATATTTGATAGTTATCAATTTCAAGTAGAAAGTAATCGATACAAATCGTTGCATTTATTGAGAGTATATTGTTGTTTGAATGAGACGATTAATAAAGATAAATTTAACTTGTTGAATGAGAAAAATAGAGTAGAAAAAATTAAAGGTGATGATTTACCTAAGTATAGCGAAACGTTTAGAAAAAATGGATTAGAAGGAATTGCCGAACTCTTGGATAACAAAGAAGGGTTATTGTATCGATTTGGGTATGAGAAGTTTAAGTTCTTTTATGATAAAAGAGTTTTCATAATAGGTAAATATTTATTTGATCATGAAAAAGATACAGTATTGCGGTTTTTCCCAATTGAATATTCTTATCAAATTGTTCGACTTTATATTAACGAGACAAGTTTAGCTAATTATCTATATAGGAAAGGTTACTTAGGTACTGCCGCAAATAACACAGTGATATTGAATAAGGAGTTATTTTTCAAAAATGCTGAAGTATATAAAATGTTATTTCATTACAGATTTGAAGAGAATAAACCTTTTGAATACGTTAAGAAAATAAAATAGTATTTGAAATAAAAATGACATCATATTCTTTTGCTTAGAAGATGTCATTTTTGTTTACTCATGCTATAATAAATAAGCAAAATGAGGTGAATAGTATGAGTGATAAATTAATAAAAGCGTTGGCACGTGATGGAAAAGTGCGTATTTATATTTGTGATACAACACAACTTGTACAGGAGGCAAAAGATCGTCATGATTTATGGCCAACGGCAAGTGCAGCATTAGGGCGTGTATTAAGTGTTGGAGTCATGATGGGTAGTAACTTAAAAAGTGAAAAAGAAAAACTTAATATCACAATCAATGGTGGTGGACCAATTGGAACAATCATGGTTGATGCGTATGCAGATGGAAGTGTGCGTGGATTTGTAGCAGATCCTCACGTTCATTACCAATACAATGATACTGGTAAGTTAGCAGTAGGGATTGCTGTTGGTAAAGAAGGGTATTTAGAAGTGAAGAAAGACATGGGAATGAAAGAAGACTTTGGTGGAAAAGTAAACTTACAGTCTGGTGAAATTGGCGATGACTTTGCTTTCTACTTTGCATTAAGTGAACAAACACCTTCGATTGTTTCAGTAGGTGTATTAGTCGAAACAGATAACAATATTATCGCAAGTGGTGGGTTATTGATTCAAATGATGCCAGATGCAACAGAAGAGGATATTATTGCTGTGGAAGAAGTAGTGAAGACGTTAAAACCAATGTCGACTTTAATTAGTGAAGGAATCCCACTTGAAATTATCTTACGTCAATTGTTTGATGACGTTAAAATTTTGGAACAAAGAGATATTCAATTTAAATGCCAGTGTTCAAGAGAAAGAATGCATGCTGCATTAACGACATTATCGCTTGAAGATTTACAAGCGATGGCAAACGAAGACCATGGTTGTGAGTTGAACTGTCAGTTCTGTGGCAATACATACCAATTCTCAGAAGCAGAATTATTAGATATCATTGCAGGAAAAAACAATTAACATGTGGAAAATTAGAGATATTGAAATAGCGAATCAAATTGTAATCGCACCGATGGCGGGGATATCCAATGCAGCGTTTCGAAGTATTTGTAAGAAATTTGGAGCAGGTTTAATTTGTGCAGAAATGGTGAGTGACAAAGCTTTGTTTTATGATAATGTGAAAACATTAGGAATGACACAAGTATTAGCGGAAGAACATCCGATGAGCTTACAAATTTTTGGGCATGATATTGAAAGTATGGTATATGCAGCAAAGTTGTTAGATACGCAAACAGAGTGCGATATTATTGATATTAATATGGGTTGTCCAGTAACAAAAGTGATTAAGTCAAATGCGGGAAGTGCACTTATGAAAGATGTTGCACATGCGAAACAACTAGTTAAAGCAATCGTAGATGCAGTTGAAAAACCAGTAACGGTGAAGATGCGTGCAGGTTGGGATGCCAATACGATAAATGCGGTTGAACTAGCCAAAGCAGTGGAAGAAGCTGGAGCGAGTGCAATTTGCGTACATGGAAGAACACGTTCTCAAATGTATGAAGGAAAAGCAGACTATACAATCATTAAGAAAGTGAAGGAAGCGGTTTTTATTCCTGTCATTGGAAATGGTGATATCACAAGCGTTGAAACAATGAAGAAAATGCTTGATGAAACAGGTTGCGATGCGGTGATGATTGGAAGAGGGGTACTTGGTAACCCCTGGTTAATTAAACAATGCGCGGATTATCTTTCAACAGGAGAGGTACAAAAAGAGTTTACGTATCTTGAAAAGTTTGCACTAGCGAAAGAGCATGCTCAAAAGCTATGTGATCTAAAAGGAGAACATGTAGGAATACGTGAGATGCGTGGACATGCCACTTGGTATATCAAAGGTTTGCCTATGTCACATCATGTGAAAGATGCGTTATCTAAGATGGAGTCATACGAGCAAATGGTGGCAATTTTAGAGAAGTACAAAGAACAATTAATCGAGTACGAAAAACAAAGATAAAGGAATGTTGCGAAACATTCTTTTTTTTTGTGGGCAAATGATTAGCGTAAAAAGAAAGAAGGGTGTAAGATGTTATTATGAAAATGATAATCGTTATCATTTAGAGGAGGAAATTATGAATAAGAAAAGATTAACGAATGCAGTAGGAGCACCAGTTGGTGATAACATGAACTCTGCAACAGCTGGAAAAAGAGGACCGATGCTATTACAAGATACATGGTTCTTAGAAAAACTAGCACACTTTGATCGTGAAGTTATTCCAGAAAGAAGAATGCATGCAAAAGGAAGTGGAGCCTTTGGTACATTCACAGTAACGAATGATGAAATTACAAAATACTCAAAAGCGAAATTGTTTGAAAGTGTAGGAAAGGAAACACCTGTATTTGTTCGTTTCTCAACTGTTGCTGGGGAACGTGGAGCTGCTGATGCAGAACGTGACATTAGAGGATTTGCAATGAAGTTTTATACGGAAGAAGGGAACTGGGATTTAGCAGGAAACAATACACCTGTATTCTTCTTAAGAGATCCAAAAAACTTCCCTGATTTAAATCATGCGGTAAAACGTGATCCGAAAACAAATATGCGTAGTGCAAAAAATAACTGGGATTTCTGGACTAATTTACCAGAAGCATTCCACCAAGTTACGATTACGATGAGTGATCGTGGAATTCCTGCAAGTTACCGTCATATGCATGGATTTGGAAGTCATACATTTAGTTTTATTAATAAAGATGGAAAACGTACTTGGTGTAAATTCCATTTTAAAACACAACAAGGAATTAAAAACTTAACAGATGAACAAGCGGAAGCAATTATTGCGAAAGATCGTGAAAGTCACCAACGTGATTTATTTGAAGCGATTGAACGCAAAGATTTCCCAAAATGGACAATGTACGTACAGTTGATGGAAGAAAAACAAGCAGAAGAAATGCCGTTTAACCCATTTGACTTAACAAAGACTTGGTCACAAAAACAGTTCCCATTATTAGAAGTAGGAGTATTGGAATTAAACCGTAACCCTGAAAACTACTTTGCTGATGTAGAACAAGCAGCATTTAACCCTGCTAACATTGTACCTGGAATTAGTTTATCACCAGATAGAATGTTACAAGGACGTCTGTTTGCATATGGAGATGCACAACGTTACCGTTTGGGTGTGAACCATGCATCGATTCCTGTCAATGCTGCAAAATGTCCAGTGCATTCATACCACCGCGATGGAATGATGCGTGTGGATGGAAACCAAGGTGCAACATTAGGGTATGCACCAAACTCATATGGAGAATGGCAAGATAGTCCTGAAGAAAAAGAAGTAGCTTTAGAAATTGTTGGACATGCTTATGAATACGACTTTAGAGAAGACGATAGTGATTACTTCTCACAAGCGAAAGCATTATTCGATATTATGAGTCCAGAACAAAAACAAGTGTTATTTGATAACACTGCAAGAGCAATGGGAGATGCACCAATTCACATTAAATTACGCCATGTAATGCATGGATACAAATGTGATGAAGCATATGGAGAAGGATTGCGTAACGCATTACAAATCGAAAGAAGCACTTACGATAACTACATGGAAAACGAAGGTAAAGATTTAATCTAGTATGCGTACGGTACTATTTATCGCGGGTGTATTGTCAGCAACCATTGGAGCAATTGGTATTGTTGTACCAGTGTTGCCGACAACACCATTCCTTATTTTAGCCTCTCTTTGTTTCTTGCGTTCAAATGAAAAAGCATACGCGTATTTGCATAAGAATAAGCATTTTGGTCCTTACTTAGAGCATTATCGTACTAAGCAAGGCGTTGGTAGAAAAGAAAAGTGGAAAGCCTATATCTTTTTATGGTCATCTATGTTGATTTCCATTGCATTAAGTTCTAATATAATGATGAAAATGGGATTACTTATTATCATGATTTGTGTTACCATACATATTGTAAAAATAAAAACGAAGGTGAGTTAAATGAATAAAACAAGGCAAAGGGAAAATATCATGTCTTACTTTACTACTTATCCTCATTATCATCCAAGTGCTGATGAGATCTATATGTACGTGAAAGAGAAAGACAATAGCATAGGAATTGCGACAGTGTATCGTAATTTAAAAAAGATGGTGGAACAAGGTGTAATAGCAGAACTGAATGTTGAAAAACAAGGGGTTCGTTATGACTTGTTGACACATGAGCATTACCATTTTATTTGTGACATATGTGGTAAGATTGAAAATTTTGATTGCGCTACATTAGATACCATAAATGAAGAAGTAGAAAACATTACGCATGGAAAAGTAAAAGCAAAGAACTTAACATTCCATGGGGTATGTGACGAATGCTTACAAAAACATTAAAAAAAGGAGCTTGCTCCTTTTTAAACTATACCCTATAGAACAGACACAAAAAAAGAAGTGTCATCTATAGGGTAT
>CAYJIZ010000003.1:0-138750 GCA_964370395.1 uncultured Erysipelotrichaceae bacterium | reverse complement strand
AATAGATTTTACACTATTGCTTTTTATAGTGTCTATTTTACTTGGTTCTTTTCATCATGACACTGCTTTTTTGTTTGTTTAAAGGATAGTTAAAAATTAACATTTTGGCTATTGAAAGATAAAAAGAAAGTGTTATCATTAAATTATCGGAGGACATTTTATGAAGAGATTTTTAAACAAAGTAATGCTAGTCACTGGAGCGACTTCAGGGATTGGAAGAGCAGTAGCACTACGTGCTGGATTAGAAGGAGCAAGTGTTATTGTTGTAGGAAGAAATGCAGAACGCGGGAAAGAAGTGGTTGATGCAATTGTGAATGAAGAAGGAAAAGCTTCTTTTATTGCATGTGATGTAACAAAAAAAGATGAAATCAAAGCAATGTTTGAACAAATTGAAAAAGAATACGGACACTTGGATGTAGCGATTAATAACGCTGGTATCGTTGGTGCTTCAAAAACAGTTGAGGAGTTAAGTGATGATGATTGGTTAGATGTAATGAATGCGAACCTAAACTCTTGTTTCTTCTGCTGTCGTGAAGAAGTGAAATTGATGAAAGACAACGGTGGAGCAATTGTTAATGTTTCTAGTGTAGCTGGTATGCGAGGATTCCCTTCTGCTGCAGCTTATGTTGCTAGTAAACATGGAGTGAGCGGTTTAACAAAAGCCGTAGCGGTTGATTATGCTACCAAAGGTATTACATGTAATGCTGTTTGTCCAGCTGGGACAGATACACCATTGACGCAAAGAAGTGCGCAAGGGATTCAAGAAAAAATGGCAGAACTAGCTGCACAAGGAAAAGACCCGATGGAATGGTTAAAAAATTCGATGATGGCAGGGAAAACAGAAACGTTACAAAAACGCAATGCTACCCCAGAAGAACAAGCAGCTACAATCTTGTATTTTGCGAGTGATGAAGCCAAACATATCACTGGTTCTATTGTTGCGAGTGATGGAGGATTTACAACATATTAAGCGAAGTAAGGAACAAGAAATTGTTCCTTTTTTCTTTTTTTAGAAAGGCATTTTAGTCGTGCTTGAATATGGTATAATAATAGGCAAAAGGAGTGGATGAAATGAAGTTGAAAAAGAGAGTCGTTGTACTTCTTATGATGTCAGTATTGTTTGCTTGTACATCAACAAAAGACACTTCGACAAAGGAAACGATGGAATTATCTTTGAAAACAACATTTGATCAATCGTATGTCTTTCATTACCAAGCGCAAAATGCGACTTACATTGATATTAGCGTGTATTATCAAAACGATGCGATATTAGAGGAAGTAGCATATGAAAGACAACGGCTTCAACAAAAAGAAGGGGAAATGCTACTTCGTATTACTCCACAGTCATATACGATAACCATGCCTGTGAAAGAGTTAACAAAAGAATGGGGATCTACTTTTGCTTCGCAAGAAGTGACATATGCTTCAAAAGAGACGATTGTTCTGGATGAAGAAATCGTACTTATGGCGATTGCACCAGAAGAAGTGGATTTGCAAAGTTATAAGAAACAAAATAAAAAAGGCGTCTATTATGTCGTCGCAACATTTTGGTAAAAAGGGGGAAATGGCAATGATAAAAAAAGTGGGAATCATCGGTAGGGGTGCGGTTGGAACGTTATTTGCACAACTTATTCAAAAACAGATTGGCAAAGAAAATCTTTATTTTATTCCAGGAAAAGATCGCTATGCTACATATGTTGAGGAAGCGTTTTATTGCAATGATGAAAAATGTGATTTTCACTATGTTGAACACAATGAAAAGAAAGATCATTATGTTGATTTGTTGTTGATTGTAGTAAAGTATCCTACCTTAGTGGAAAGCATTGAAAGCTGTAAACCATTTATCAAAGACGATACGATTATTTTGTGTTTGTTGAATGGTATTACAAGTGAAGCGATTGTGGAAGCAAACATATCCAAAGGAGTGGTACTACATAGTATTGCGCAATTGATGGATGCGGTTAAAGTAGGCAATCAGGTAACGTATACGAAAACAGGTGAAATTGTAGTGGGAACAAATGATGCACATAAATTAGCAGCATTAGAAAGTGTTACAAGTTTCTTTGATAAGATTCAATTTCCGTATCGAAAAACAGAAGATATTGTACACGATCAATACAGTAAGCTTATGTTGAATTGTGGAATTAACCAAGTGTGTGCGGTATATGATGTAGGTTATGGTGGATGCAAAGTAGGTGCAAAGTACCATTCGATTTTTGTTTCAGCAATGAAGGAAGTACAGATGGTGGCGAATGCAGAGGGAATTGCAATTCGTGATGAAGAAGTGGATATGTAGATTGATGCAGTTGAAAAATTAGCGGACGACGCAATGCCATCGATGCGTCAAGATGTATTAGCAAAACGTTTTAGTGAAGTGGATTTGTTTTCAAAAACAATCATAGAACTTTCAAAAAAACATCACATTCCAGTACCGATTAATACAGATTTATACAATAAAATTAAAGCATTGGAAGCAAGGTATTAGGAGGATATATGCAAAAGAAAATAACAAGTGAAAAAGTATACGATGGAGTCATCTTTGAAATGACTAGAGATGTGATTGAAATTGAAAATGGGAAACAATTTCCTCGTGATGTAATTCATCACGATGGGGGAGTCGCTGTTTTGGTTGTAAGGAATGCCAAAATACTATTTGTACGTCAATACCGTTATGCAGTACAAGAAGAAACGTTGGAGTTGCCAGCTGGTAAATTAGAAAAAAATGAAAACCCCATGCATTGTGGGATTCGCGAATTGGAAGAAGAGAGCGGATTTGGATGCAGTAGCATGGAACTGATTTGTGAAATGTATTCCACTCCGGGCTTTTGTACAGAGAAAATCTATATTTATGAAGCGAAAAATTTATGCAAAATTGACAAACCGAAAGCAATGGATGAAGACGAAGATATCAGCATTGAATGGATTTCGATTGAAGAGGCATACGATATGATTAAGAGTGGTTTTATTAAAGATGCGAAAACAATATTAGGGGTACAATACGCGTACATTCATTATCGCTAAAGAAAAGATTACAGAAAGGTTTTCTGTAATCTTTTTTTCTTATATTTTTATGTATTCAAAGGGAATGCTTTTTCCCATCACAACATCATCAATCTTGTTTAAGATTAACCAATCGTCCATATTATTTTGGCGATCAAATACCAATGGTGTAATTTCTTCTACATTTTCAAACTCGACAAGACACATGCATTTTTTGCACCATCGAACTTTCTGTTTCTCTGATAGATTTAATTTTGGCTGGTTTTCTTCCAGAATCATCCGGCTTTCTTCTTCGCTTAATTTCACGTAGTTTTGCACGCTTTTAACAGTTGCTTTTGCACTGATCAAACCACTGCCTTTTTCCATGAAATACAGTGTTTCATCCGCAAAAACACGACTATGAGGAAATTTTCTTCCTGCTGCTGCGCGAACGACCATACTTTTGGTGTGTGCCAAAATTTTGTCTAACACTTTTTCTCCTTTTTTCCCAACGTTATCACAATAAACTAGATGTACCATGTGCTTCCTCCTCGATAATTGGTATCCATATTTGACTTAAGTAGTTTTCACTAAATACATTGCCGTTGCTGTACCATTCTACTTCTGGATAAGGAGCGTGTGCAAAAGGGTATTGCAATAACCATTCTTCATTTAGAAATTGCCAACCTTTTTGTATGGATTTTGGGGGACTACCGATGCAATCGAAAGTAGCCCAAGTCAATGTGGGAAGAATCATTTCGAAGTAACCTTCAGGCAAACTAATATCACTTTCTACCATGATTGCATATTGTGCTTTCTGTTCTTTTTTATGACTGCTTAAAAATACCCCGAACATTCCTTTCGGTTCACCTGTATCGAAATTGCATAGAGCAGCAAATACACCATTTTTTTGGCATTCATTCCAAAAGGCTGGAATCGAAGTTAACTGTGCGTTGTTTTCGTAGGAAATTTCGATTTTTTTACCGATTAAACGAATCGCTTTCTTTTTTTGTAGTTGCCACACAAAGGTTTCGCTTGTTGTGCATTGCATCTTTGGGATAACCATCAGTTTGGCATCGCTTTTTCTGGCTTCACTAGGTGTTACTCCATGGAATGCCAAAAATGCTTTAGTAAAAGAAGTGGGAGAATCGTATCCGTACTTGTAACTGATATCGACGATTTTCATCGAAGTGCTTTTTATATCATATCCAGCAAGGGTTAGCTTACGAGCACGAACGTAATCCGCAAAGCTCATTTGTCGCATATACGAAAATACCTTTTGAAAGAAAGGATACGAACAACCTGCCATCTTAGCGATGTCATCATGGTTGATTGCTTCCTCTGTGCGTTGAAGATGATGTTCCACATAATCAATAATCTTCTGTAGTTTTTGATTGTAATCCACTAGGCTCCTCCTTATCTATTTTTCATTTTATCATAGTGGTTCTATGACTTCCTCTCATTTTGCGTACTAAAAGGATAGCAAAAAACAAGCCTCTGCTTGTCTTTTATCGCATATCGTAAGTTGTGTATAACTTATCATTTTCATCATAAATAGAAAATACCTTGTTTTCTAAAATAGCGTACGTATGTGGAGTTTCTTCCTTTGGTAATGTGATGCTTCCAGGATTCAAAAGAAAGATTCCATCGCTTTTTTTCGTAACAGGAATATGGATGTGACCGAATACAAAAACATCGTTCTCATTCAATTGTGGCAAGTGATCAGGAGAATAAATATGTCCATGACTTGCGAATAATTGAAAGTCTTCAAATTGAATCGTTGTGTAATCACTCATCAAAGGAAACTTTAACACCATTTGGTCTACTTCCGCATCGCAGTTACCTCTTACCGCAATAATATGTTGTCGAAGACTGTTTAGGATTTCAATGACTTCCTTGGGTTGGTAATCATAAGGCAATGGATTACGTGGTCCATGGTAAAGTAAGTCACCAAGTAAAAGTAGCTTATCGCATTGGTGTAGTTTAAAAGCATTTTTTATTTTATTGGCATAATGTGCACTTCCGTGAATATCACTTGCGATTAATAGTTTCATTGTTGTATCCTCCAATTATTTTTAATAAATCTTTCTTGTTGTTTTTTTGTTGCTGGTTCATAATTTGACGCAAAGCATAGGCTAATACATTTCCAATTTCTTTTTGTTCATAACCAAGGGCTTTGACATCGTTACCATCAATTGCTAAATCTTTAATGGTGAAGCATTCTTTGTTTGCTTGCATTTCTTTCAACATAACCATCACACCATAAATCATACGATTTTTTTGTATGCACATCGATTGGTTTTTGCCTAAATTATCAGCGAGCTGTAATTTTAATATTTGGTAAGCTATCGTAAAATCACCATGTAGATGCATCATAAATTTATGTACGGATTTACGATTGTCATACAAATAATAATCGTGGTAAACAATCATCGTATAAACTTGTCGGATTGTTTTTTTATCATACTTCAAGCGTGACATAATGACTTTTGCCATATCGGCACTCGCTTGGGCATGTCCAAGAAAGTGGGCAATGCCTTTCTCGTCTATTGTTTTATAGGCTGGTTTTGCGATATCGTGGAAAAGAAGGGCTAACTTCATCGGTAAAGAAAAGCCCTTAGAAGCGTTTAAAACTGCATTCATATGAGTAAACACATCATACAAATGCCAAGGGGTTTCTTGTGCCACCTCAAAACATTGTACAAACTCAGGAATGATGACTTGTAACACGTTGCATTTACGTAATGTAAGTAAGATGTCTTTGCTGTCACTCATCAGCATTTTACTCAACTCATCACGGATGCGTTCCTGTGAAATACTTTGTAGTAAGTATGCATTGTTTTGGATTGCTTCAAAGGTATTTGATGCAATGGTGAACTGTAACTGAAAATGAAAACGAATAGCTCGTAACATTCGAAGAGCATCTTCTTGAAAACGCAAGGAAGGATCATCAACACAACGAATGATTTTATTCTCGATATCTTTGATACCATCATAGTAATCGTAAATTTGTTGTTGGTCCATCGCAATGGCGTTCATCGTGAAATCACGACGTTTGCAATCTTCCTTTAAGCTTTTCGTGAATTGTACTGACTTTGGAAAGCGATGGTGTTCGTATTCGCTTTCTTGACGGAAAGTGGTAATCTCTACATGCAAATGATCATACACAAAAGTTATGGTACCATGTTGCATTCCAGTTAAAATCGTTTTGCAATTGTTTTGTTGTGCTAATGCAATCATTTGTTGAGGTGTCGCATCACTTGCCATATCATAATCATTATGTTGTTTTCGCATTAAAAAATCGCGGACACAACCACCGACTAAGTACAGTTGGTATCCACTCTTGTGAAACATTGTAAACAGGGAAGTAATGCGACTATCCCACACCTCAATTAGCAAGTTTTCTTTCATGGATTTAGTATACCATGATTCGTTTTTTTAGAGAAGAAAAGAGCCATGAACTCATCAAAAATTTTCTTAGCACACATCGCTTGACAGTGCTAATAATCGGTGTATAATATACTTAGGTTAGCACTTTGTAATGGTGAGTGCTAAGGCGGAAAAGGAGTGATAAAAATGAACTTTGAACAGATGAGTGAACCACTACAAAAAGTGATTATGAAGGCGGCTGAATTAAGCCAACAAAACAATTATGCATCCATCGATACAATCGTAATGCTGAAAGTTTTGTTTGAAGAAGACACATTAGATGGTTTGTATAAGCGTTTGCATATAAATAAACAAGAAGCTTTGTATTTAATTGATGACGAATTAAAAAAAGCAGTCACAAGCAATGGGACACAACCGTCCTTGAGTAATGAGGTGATACAAAGTATTGAGAAAGCGAAGAAGTGGAGTGATGAAAACCAAGAGAGTTTCTTAGGTTGTGCATCCGTATGGATTGCTTTGTTATTTAATAAATCGTATATCTCAAAATTATTAGTAAAAACATTTAAATTAGATGAAAAGAAGTGCAAGGAAGAAGAACTAAAACGAAGAGGAGGTAGGGCTATGGATACACCAAATGCAGAAACAAATGTAGAAGCGTTAAGTAAGTATGGACGCGATTTAGTAGAAGAAGTAAAGAGTGGTAAAATTGATCCAGTAATTGGGCGAGATGATGAAATTCGTCGTGTGATTCAAATTTTATCACGTAAAACAAAAAACAATCCTGTTTTGATTGGAGAACCAGGGGTTGGTAAAACTGCCATTGTAGAAGGTATCGCTTGGCGTATTATGAAAGGTGATGTACCTTTAAGTTTAAAAGACAAGCGTTTAATTGAATTGGATATGGGTTCTTTGATTGCGGGAGCAAAATACCGCGGTGAATTTGAAGAACGTTTAAAAGCGGTACTTGATGAAGTGAAACAAGCAGAAGGAAACATTATTTTATTTATCGATGAAATTCACAACTTAGTAGGTGCAGGAAAAACAGAGGGAAGCATGGATGCTGCCAACTTATTGAAACCATTGCTTGCAAGAGGAGAATTGCGTTGTATTGGTGCAACTACCTTTAATGAGTATCGTAAGTACATCGAAAAAGATGCAGCGTTAGAACGACGTTTTCAACGTGTACAAGTAGAAGAACCGACATTAGAAGATACCATTGCGATATTGCGTGGTTTGAAGGAACGTTTTGAAACATACCACGGAGTTAAAATTTTGGATGAAGCAATTATTTCTAGTGCTACACTATCAAATCGTTATATTACGGATCGTTTCTTACCAGATAAAGCAATTGATTTAATTGATGAAGCATGCGCACAACTTCGTGTTCAAATGGATTCAATGCCTCAAGAGATAGATGAGTTAGAACGAAAAGTAATGCAATTAGAAATTGAAGAAACGGCTTTAAAAGGTGAAAAAGATAGTAAGAGTAAAGAACGCTTGCATACAATTCGCGAAGACTTAAAAGTATTAAAAGCGCAAAAAGATGTGTTGTATACAAAGTGGAATGATGAAAAAGATCGCTTGGATGATGTGAAACGTAACCGTGCTTTATTAGAAAAAGCAAAATTGGACTTAGAACAAGCACAAAGTGAAACGCGCTACGAAGAAGCAGCACGTTTACAATACGAAACGATTCCTAATTTAGAAAAGAAGATTGCGACGGAAAGTGAGATTGTAAACGAAGACGCATTAATTTCTGAAGTTGTTAGTGAAGATGAAATTGCGAAAATCGTTTCAAAATGGAGTGGTGTAGAGGTAACAAAACTAATTGAAAGCGAACGTAAAAAACTATTGGCATTAAAAGATGTATTAGCAAAACGTGTCGTTGGACAAGACGAAGCTTTGACTTTAGTTTGTGATGCGATATTACGTAGTAAGGCACAAATTCAAGATGAAAACAGACCTATCGGTAGTTTCTTGTTTTTAGGTCCTACTGGGGTTGGGAAAACCGAAGTAGCAAAAGCATTAGCGGAACAATTGTTTGATAGCGATGCGCATATCATTCGTATTGATATGAGTGAATACATGGAGAAACATAGTGTTTCACGTCTAATTGGAGCGCCTCCAGGATATGTTGGATACGATGAAGGTGGGCAATTAAGTGAAGCAGTTCGACGCAACCCTTATTCTATTGTATTGTTTGATGAAGTTGAAAAAGCACATCCAGATGTATTTAATGTGATGTTGCAGATATTGGATGATGGTAGAATTACTGATTCAAAAGGAGTAACAGTCGACTTTAAAAATACAATTTTAATTATGACAAGTAACCTAGGTAGCCAATACGCATTCGATGAAAATCGAAGTGAAATGGTTGAAAACTATATGAATGAAGTAAGACATTACTTTAAACCTGAGTTTATTAATCGAATTGATGAAATTGTGATTTTCAACGCGTTGGATGATAGTGTGTTACGCAAGATTGCGAAGAAGTTTATGAATGAACTTACCAAACGTTTGGCAAGCAAAGACATTGAGTTACATGTGAGTGATGCAGTGTATGATGAAATTGCAAAAGAAGGAGTGGATCCTGTGTTTGGAGCAAGACCGATGAAACGTTACATTCAACGTCATATTGAAACTTTATTAGCGAGAAAAATGATTGAAGAAGGATTCGAAAAAGACAAGGTATTCTTAGACTTCAATGGCGATTATGTGGTTAGAATAGAACCAAATATGTAAAGTTATAAATTGGTTAAAATTAACAACAAATAACAAATGTACAAAGTATAACCTGACGTGCTATACTGATTTTATGAAAAGAGAATTGGTATACAATGTATAGATTGCTAGTGTTTTTAGTAATTATTGTGTCAGGAAAGAATGTAAATTGTTATGGATTTAGGAACCATAATGTTGAAAATAAAATAATTATAAAAAACGAATTTATGTATTGAGTAACAATATTTCTCTTTTGTGTTAGGAAGAAAAGGGGAAAACAATGCAAAAAGTATTATTTCGATGTCGTTTTTTTGAAGTACGAGTAAAAGAGGTACTAATAGTATTATTAGTGCTAATTTTACTCTTTTTTTTGTTTAAGAGTTGTTCCATTAGTGAGCAAGAAAAACAGAACCAATTAAAGAAAGAAGCGCGTGTAGAAGATATTTGTCCACTTACAAATAACAATATTAGTAATTTTGAGCAATTACTCTATCGTGCTGATTTGTGTAGTGAAAGTTGGTATCGAGACTTAAAGAATTATATTGAAAGCTTGCAAAATCAAAACAAATATTTAGAAAAAAGCAAAAAAAAGAATATTAAATATATTTTTAAAGCGCAAGTATCATTTTTGGACTATTTATACCAATTTTATGAAGAAAAGGATGATAAGAGTGTTGAAAAATTGCAGAAGGCATATTATTCATATGTAGAAGCATACACCAAAGTTTGCAAAGATAAGGAAGGTTTATAGGAAAGGGACATGAAAAAACAAAGGAAAAGAATTGTGAAAATTCACAGTAAAAAAATAAGCGTTTCAATTTTGTTAATCATAATGATATTTCAAGCATTTTCTACAACGATTGATGTTGTGGCAGTCGAGTTGGGTAAAATATCGACGAGTGATACAAAAGGGAAATACTTTCAACAAAATATAAATGATTATAATACTAATCTAAACAAAGAAATTAACGGAAATAAAGAAATCACTTTAAAAAAATATGCACAGCCTAATCAAGAAGTTCAAAACTATGATGAAAAGTATGAAGTGGTTGAAAAAAGAACAGAAAATACAAAGACTTTTCAATTTGAAAATGGTGATTATGTACAAGAAACATATTTTGAACCAGTGCATAAAAAAGAGGGAGATGAGTTTGTTGAGATTGATAACACATTAGAGAATGTGAGCAAAGGAAGAAGTCTACCCATATATGAGAATAAGGATGGGTTGTATTCTTTTAGTGTGAATGGAGAAAGTGTATCAATTGAAGATGGTAAAAACAGGGTTTTAGAAATACAAAATAGTAATGCAAATTTATCAACATACGACGTGAAAGATAACGTGATTTTATATAGTGAGGTTTATAAAAACATTGATATGGAGTATCGTTTAGGTGGAAACACAATAAATACAAATTTTTATATAAATGGTGCAATTTCTCAAAATGAAATAAGCTTCACTATTAACAAAGGTAATTTAAAAATAAAAGAAGTAGAAGATGCCTTGTTGTTTATGGATGGAGATGAAATTGTATATACGTATTCAAAACCAAGTTTATTAGATAGTAAACAAAAAGTAGGAAATTCAACATTTTCTTATGAAGAAAAAAATGAAGTAGTTGAAATCACTTTACAAATCGATCCAGAATGGTGTAATAGCGTAGAAAGAATTTATCCATTAATAATGAATACAAGAGCGAGTGTCGATACTGAAAAAGTATCCGTTACTTCTGCATATAATCGTTCTTTACAACCAAATACAATTAGTCAGTATTATGATTTGTTTGTAGGGTATGATGATGGTTATTTGACAAGCGGCGAAAACTTTGGAGCTGCTAGGACATACCTTCATGTTGCACCATTAAATATTGGTTCTGACAAATTAATTTTAAATGCATCGTTAATATTAAATAAAAAGTTGGCTTATACAAACCAATGGAATACGATTCAAATAGGTAAAACGAATGGTTATGTGAATCCAAAAGACTGTACTTGGGCGAACAGACCTGCTGTTGCACCAGTTTCAACGACGACAATCCGTTCTGATATTGGTTATCAATCTTTTGATGTCACCTCGTATATTGAAGATATCTATGCTGGAAAAAACAATACGCTAGAACTAAAAGCAACAAATGAAAGTAGTGCCTATTTACCAAATGTTTTTTATGGTGAAAGTAGCGCAGTGGATCGACCGATGATTTCAATTACATATCGCGATGCATGGGATGTAGATGTAAATTTAGGAATAGATACTTTTGATACAGAGATGCGCATTTTTTCATTATTAGACAAAGGGTTTGAAGCATTAAGTTTTGATGGTATCGCTAGACCAGATGCACAAGTTATTTTTGAGTTAGTAGAAAAGGGTAAAAATAATGTTGTGAAAACATTCACATCAAAAGGAAATGCAAATCGTTATTTTATTGATCCTATTTTCATTACAAAATATATTGCAGGAACAAGAAAATATGAAAAAGATGATGTGAATTATACAAGTGATTATATCTATAAAGACAGTATCCCTAATTACGATGTACCATATGAATATAAAGTAAAGGTGAAGAATGCGTCAGCCGAAAGTTCGAGAGAATTCAGAACAGATGCATTTATAAAATATAAAGTAAAAAATGGTGATAATTTAAAAAATATTGCTGCTTTTTATGGTGTGAGTATTGAAGATATAAAGTACGATAATAATTTAACAACAAATATAATCAAAGAAGATGATGTTTTACTTGTTCGTTTTAAGAAAAATAATGACAAAGTAAGTAGAGCAATCTACACTCCACCTATTCGAACGGTTGTGTATAAATCAAAATATGTAGATCGAGGATCAAACTGTACATCGGGAATTTGTGCGGTAATTGATCCAGTAAACTCAACAACTGGTAATTATTATTATGAAGATAGCGATTTTTCGTTCAAGGATTCGAAGGATTTTTCATTCAAACGTTACTATAATTCGACTGGGCCACAACTTTCAAATATGTTTGGGAATGGTTTCACGAGTGATCTTGAAAGTTATATCTCTTATGATAAAAATGGAAACATTTTATATTTTAAGGGAGATGGAAGAATTTATGAATTTAAAAAATCAGGAAATACTTACATCGCAAATGAATCAGATAATTTAATTATTCATATACAAAATGAAAAAGCTACAATCAAAGATAAAAAAACAAATGAAGTATTCACATTTGATGTCTATGGTTATTTAGAAACAATCAACTCACCATCAGGAGCGGTAACTAAAATTAATTATGATTCGTTTGGTTTGATAACATCTGCACAAATTGGTGAAAAGAAAATAGAGTTTTCATATAATGATGCAAAACTAGTAAACAAAGTAACACTTCCTTCAGGAAAAAGTACAAGTTATAAGTATGATACAAATCGAAACTTAACTATGTTTACAGACACAAATGGAAATAGTGAAGAGTACAAATATGATGCAAATAATTATTTAGTTTCAATTAAAGATAAGAATGGTAATGTTTCTACTAAAAATGAATACGATGCTAGTGGTAGGGTTATTAAGCAAGTTGACGGGAATGGTAATGAATCTAACCTAACATATAAGAATGATAGAACAATTTTAAAGAATGCGGATGGTAGCGAAGAAGTTTATTATTTCAATGATAATTTTGATACTATGCGTATTGAAAAAAATGGAAAATTATTATCCTCTTATACATATGACAATAATCGAAATATTGTATCAAAAAAAGACAGCCAAAATGAAGTGACACAATACACTTATGAAAATAATCGATTAATTCGAACGCAATATCCTGATGGGACTAACGAAGCATATGCATATGATGCGAATGGAAATGTAACATATAAAAAAGAACGCGATGGAAGTAGCGTGGAAAACTCCTACAGAGGAAATGATTTAATATATACAAAAGATGAAAAGAATAAGACCACATCTTATGAATACAATGCGCAAGGGCAAATCATCAAAGAAACAAATGAAATTGGTGTCAATAAACAATATACTTATAACGGAAACATGATTACTTCAATCATACATAGTAATGGTTTGGTTGAATATTTTGATTATGATGCGAATGGAAACATTGTTAAAGAGTCTGATAATCAAGGAAAAAATACAACCTATGTGTATAATGCAAATAATGAAGTCACTCAAAAAAATTATTATGACGGAACAAACGAACAGTATATTTATGATAAAAATGGGAATGTCATTAAGTATAAAGATCGCATTGGTGGGATAACAAATAGTAGCTATGATGCAAATAATAATTTAATTCGTACTGAAAGAGGGAATTTAGTATCGACAAAACAATATAATGAATTAAATCAATTAATTAGTGAAGTTGATGAAAAAGGATTACAAAAAACGTACGGATACGATTTAAAAGGCAATAGAATAGAAGAAACAGATTCATATGGAAATTGTACAAAATACGAATACGATTCGAATGATCAATTGATAAAAACAATTGATGTCTTTGGTAAGGAGGAAGTGAATGAGTATAAATTAGGACTGCTGGTATCAAAAACGGATAAAAAAGGATTGAAAACAAGTTATGAATACGATGATAAAAACCGTTTGATTAAACAGGTCAATCCAAATGGTGCCATTGAAACAAAAACGTATGATGATGTTTTGTTAATAAAAGAAGTGGATGCAAAAGGTACTCTAATAGAATATGAGTACGATAGTTTTGGAAGACAAATTAAAACAACAAAAACGTATCGAGATGGAGTAAATTCAATTGCTGAAACAGTATATGATGCAGAAGGGAATATCGCAAAAACAATTATTGATGGAAAAGTTACTTCTTTTACTTATGATGTGTATAAAAACGTAATTGCTACTACGGACTCCAATGGAAACACAACAAATAAACAGTACGATTTAGATGGAAATGTGATAAAGGAAATAGATGCAGCTGGTAATTCGATTATTTATCAATACGATGCAAATAAAAATGTAATAGCAACAAGAGATCGTAATGGGAATACAAATCACAAAACATATAATACATTAGGACAATTAATCAGTGAAAAAGATGAACTCGGGTTTGTTACAACGCATTTTTATAATGATAAAAACCAAGTGATAAGGACTGTTGATCCCTACGGTAACGAGACAACGTATTCATATGATGAATTTGGTAATCAAGTTTTAACGATTTTAGTAGATAAAGTAGTAGAGAAAAAACAATTTGACCACTATGGTCGTGAAGTAAGGAAGGAAAATCTAGAGTCATCAGTTTCTGTAAAATACAATGATTTCAACCAAATAGTGGAGAAAGAAGATCATTTAACAGGTCTTAAAATAGATTACACGTACGATAATTTTGGGAATGTAGTTGAGGAAAAAGACAACAATGGTCTAAAACAGACTTATGAATACGATGAATACGATCGTAAAGTGAAGTCAATTGATGCCTATGGCCGCATTGAATTAGTAGATTATGATGTTAGAGATAATGTTGTTAAAACAGAACAATTTGACGGAACTACGGTGATTTCAAAGTATGACAACAAAGGTAATGTAATTGAAAAAACAGACTATTTAGGAAACAAAACAAATTATGTATATGATAATGAAAATCAGCTATTAAAAGAAATAGAAAAAGATAAAACCACGTCATATCGCTATGATGCTTTGAAAAACCAAATTGAAGTTATAGATGAAAACCGAAATTTAAGTAGTAAAAGTGTGTATGATAAGAATGGAAATGTAATTCAAAAAATAGATGTGTTAGGGAATGTGACGAGTTATGTATATGACGCCAAAAACCAGGAAATACAAATTATTGATGCAAAAGGAAATAAAACAAGTAAACAATATGATGCATATGGAAATTTAATAAATGAAAAAGATGCATTAGGTCATACGAAACAAATTAAATATAACGCATATGGATTAGTTGAAATGGAAGTGGATGAACGAGGTTTTGAAACGATTTATGAATACAATGATCAATTGTTACTAAGCAAAGTAAAGGATGCGAATGGAAACATATATTCATTTTCATATAATGAGAAAAGACAATTAACTGAAGAAAAAAATCCAAACGGAGCAATAACATCTTATGTGTATGATACGTATGGAAGAGAGTCGCTAAAAATTCTTCCAAATTCAAAAAAGATTAGTAAAGAATATGATGCATTAGGAAATGTGACAAAGGAAGAAGATGGTAATAAAACGACAATTAATGAGTATGATAAATTAGGCAGACTAACGAAAACGAGTATTAATGAAGTAACACAATTGAAAAATACGTACAATGATAAAAATCAAATTATAAAAAGTTTTGATGCCAATAACAATAAATCTACTTTTGAATATGATAGTAGAGGAAATATAATTTTTGTAAATGAAAAAGGGGCTAAGAGTAGCAAAGAGTATGATGTGTATGGTAATTTGATAAAACAAATTGATAACGATACATTGGAAATGACTTATTCTTATGATGGCTTAAATAGATTGACGCAATCAAATCAAAACGGAAAACTGGTTGAAAGTATCCAATATGATGCAATTGGAAATGAAGTAGAAATCAACAAAAATGGAGTTGTTGAAAAACGAGAATTCAATGAAATAAATTTACAAACGAGTACGTTATTGCCTTCACAAACTGAAGCGGGTAAATTTGTTTGTGTAGAAAAAATAGAATACGATGAATCTGGTAATGTGATTAAGAAGACAGATGCCTATGATCAATTTGAAACGATGAAGTATGATGCCAACAATAATATAATAGAAAAAACAGATAAAAAAGGGATAAAGACGTTATATCAATATGATGGCTTAAACAACCTTTTAAAAGTTCAAAATCATCATGAGAGATACGTTAGTTATACCTACGATAGCATGAATAATTTAACGTTTAAAAAAATCAATAATAAAATTGCAGAATATCGATACAATGAGGATAATCATTTGATTTGGGAAGAAAATGAATACCAATATGTTAATAAATATAGTTATGATTCATTTGGAAATAAAACTGAATGGACCAAACCAGATGGATCAAAAATACACTATACGTACGATAACTTAGGAAACATGCTTAGTGAAAATGAGAATACGTTCACATATGACAGTCGTAATAACATGCTTAGTTCAAAAAATAAAGTAGGAACAGTGACGACCAAGTACGATAAATTTAATAATAAAACGGAAGTTATTGATACCAATAACAATAAAGTAACATATGTGTATAATAAAGATTTACAAGTAGTAAAACAAAAATATGCTGGTATTGAAGTGGAGTATTCATACACTGAAAATGGAAAACTAGAAACCGTAAATAAAAATGGTAAATTAGTTGCTAGATATACATATAACCAAAGAAATGAACCAATTGAAATTTTACAAAAAAATACGAAAACGATAAAAGCATACGATGATATGGGGAAATTAGTTTCTCAAAAATCGACAAAAAATAATGTCGTTATTTTAGATGCACGATATAAATATGATGAAAATGATAATGTTGTTGAGGAAGTTATCAATGATAAAACAAATAAATACAAATACAATGAATATGATGAACTGATTGAAAGTGTTAAATTTATACGAGATAAAAAAGTGAAAACAACTTATTCTTTTGACGCTTTTGGAAACCAACAAGAGGTTACTAGTTCTGGATCAAGCAAAAAGTATATATATAACCAAAAGAACCAAATTGAACGAATTGAAACAAATAAAGGTGATATACGATTCAAGTACGACGAGAATGGAAACATTCAGAAAAAAATTAATGTCGATGGAAAAACAAATGAATATGTTTATGATGATTTAAATCAATTGATTGAATTAAAGCAAGGACAATACATTTATTCTTATAAGTATGATGCGCAAAAAGAAAGGATTTCACAAACTAAGAAAGACACGAAAGTTTATCGTTATGATGATTGGTATGAATATAATGAACAAGTTGCTTTGATGGATAAAAAAGAAGTGAAAGAAGCGTTTGTATCATTAAAGAGACAAGCTGCAGAAGGGGATGGAAAGATTTGCAGTAATTTAGTAGTTGGTGCTAATGAAGTAAACTATAAAAAACAAAATGAAGAAACGCAGTTTATATTAGATCGTAATAGAGAGTATACAGAAGTATTAAAAGATGATACATCACTTTATGTGTATGGTGAACAATTACTTCAAAGTGACCAATATGACATTGTGAATGGATTAAATGATAGTGTGGTTGCAAAAATTGATGGGAATAAAATAGAAAAAATAAGTTATAATGATTATGGGAATACAAGAGATATTAAAAAAGGAAAAGGATATAATGGTGAAACATTAGATGAAACGGGATTAATTTATTTAAGAGCACGTTATTATGATCCTACTATTTCTAGGTTTATTCAAATTGATAACAACTATGCAGGTGACAAGGATATAGTTTCATCACAAAATCGATATGTATATTCGTTATCTAATCCTTATAAGTATGTTGATAGAGACGGTAATAAAGCGAAAAAGAAAAATACAAGTGTTATTAATCGAGCTGTCGAAAAAATAAAAACAGACAAAGTTGTTGAAGTGAGTACACAAAGAAATGGCGATACTATGATTTATACAACAAGGTATCAAAGTGGAAGAATAGCAACGAGGGTTGAAACAAAAAAACCAGTAGCTCCTTCTGTTCCAAGAGGCGGACAATCAAAACCAATTCTAAAAGGAGCAGTTGATAAAGTAAGAAAAAAAGATGTCAAATTATTCATTAAAGATAAACCAAAAGTAGAGTGTTTTAGTAGAAAGCAACAGGAAGGAACGGTTGCCGGAGCCGTTGCTGATTTTATGGATGGATTCATTAATTATGTTGCTAACATACCAGAGAATATAGATAACTTATATAAGCAATTACAGCCGATAAGAAATAATCTTTCTGTAGGGTTAGCTGGTATGTTAAAGAGCGAAAGCACATGGGAAACACTGAGGCAAAATATACAGTCTATAAAATTTGATACTATTTTCAATTTGTTATCTAGTAATGATTTTGATGAATTTGCAAAAAAATATGGATATAAGAATGCTAGTGATGCGCTTGGAAACCTTTCAGGTGAAGCAGTATTTATGTATTTGATTGGAAAAGGATTGGTAACAGTATCAAACTCAACGACTGGAGGACACTTCAAGACTGGGGACAATCCAAAAATAGGAATTGATTTCCTAGATGAATATTTTAAAAACAAAAAAAATAAAGTTTCTAAAAGCGGTGAAGTTCCACTTAAGGGAGCTAGTGGAGCTACAAAGAAAATCATTGATAAAGCTAACATCAATGGTAAACGTATTGGAGATATGAATAAACAAGAAATTATTAATAACATACCAGATAATTGGGAAATACATGATAATAACGGGTTTGTTCATATTAAAGATGAAAAGGGGATAACTCGTATTAGAATAGATCCACCAGATAAAGTTGGAACTCCAATTGATCATATACATATTTATGATGAAAATAAAAATCCTTTAGATATAAATGGAAATATTCGTGGAAAAAAAGATATAGAAGTACACATACCACTTAAAAAGGATTAGTGAAATTAGAAAGGATAAATATATGAATATCAAAGAATTAGAAAAGGAAGTAAAGAAAATATATGAAACGGAAATCTTGCATTTCTCATCAAACTATTTTGGAGATGAGGCAGTATTGGTATATGATGATGAGGAGTATAACGTCATTTATAGGTTTTTAGAATGCTATAAAGTTAATATAGAGCATGAAGTCAGTTACAAAAAAAATGTACCATATAAAGAATTAATTACTAATCAAATACCATTCTTTATACAGAGGTTTGATTTCACAGTAAAAGAGGGCATGTACAAATTTAAAATAAATGCATACCCGCTTGATATAGAGATTTGGTGTAAGGAAATTGAAGTTCAAAGGGTATTAAAAGGAGATTATGATTGTAATCAAGTAAATGAAAATTAAATTTTTGCTTCTTTTATAAGCTGAATATAGATTAAGAGAGTGGCTAGAGGATTGAAGCATAGCGACAGTCCTTATGTGGGCGACAAGTAACACCGCCCTACACATACAGACCAATAAGCAGAAAACAGACATGATATGCAAAAGCTTTAAAAATTGTTATAGGTAAATTTGAATTACTTTCATATGCAAAAAAATATTGTAAATTGCTATAGTGAAGACACGAAAAAGGTGAGGTTAATCCTCACCTTTTTCGTTTGGGGTTGTATAATCGGACTTGTCAGATTGGTCGCGATTATTTAAGATCGCAGCTTCCATCTTTTGTAATGTTTTTGCCATTTTTTGAAAGTTGCGTTTGTCCATCAGATTCATCAAGAAAGATTTTTTAGCGTTTCCTTCTTTGTCAGTTGATGTCTCTGAATAGGTGACATCGATGTTATCACCTCTATCAATTATAGCATAACTCATATTGTAAATGTTATTGTCTGTTTCCATTTTTACTTCGTAAAGAATAGGTTTTTGGTATTGCAGAAGTGTTACTTGTGTCTTCACAATTTGTTTTCCCATCTTCATGTTTTTTGTATAATGAAATCCGCGTTCTAATTTTGCTGCATTCGCTTTTTTTGAGCTGTTGTTTTTGATGTCATGCAGCAAAGAATCTTCAATTAGAGTAAAAAATTCAGGAGCTGTGACATTTAAGTTTTGTGTAATTTCCATAGTTGTACCTTCCTTCCATTGATAGTAATAGTATAGCATGAAATAAAGGGATTGTAGGTTCAATTTATGAAATTAAAAGAGAGAATAACACGCGATGAAAATTGCATTTTCATGAAAAACAAAGTAAAATAAAAGAATACTAAAGGGGATAGTGATGATTACTTCGATTATATTTGATATGGATGGATTGATGTTCGATACAGAAAGGTTGTTTGAACATCTATTTTTTAAAGTTTGTGAAGAACATAACTTTGATTGCCCTCGAAGTGCTTTTCTAAGTATGGTAGGGGTAAGTGCAAAAACAGTAGTTAAATTGGAAGAAGAGTTTTGTGGTATTAGCGCAATCATGCGCGAGGTACAAAAACGTCGTCCAGCATTCTTTTTTGAATACTTTCCACAACCTGGAGATGCCAACAAAAAAGGGTTAAAAGAGCTGTACGATTATGCGAAAGGAAATGGCTTGAAAATTGCGATAGCGAGCAGTTCAAAGAAGGAAGATATTATTTCTTTCCTTTCTCATACAGGGTTTGTGATGGAGTTTGATGCGATTGTTTCAGGGTATGAAGGGATTCCTTCAAAGCCAGCACCAGATATTTTTATCGAAGCGGCAAAACGTTTAAACAGCAAAGCAAGCGAATGTCTGGTATTGGAAGACAGTAAGTTTGGTACCATGGCTGCGTATCGTGCGAAAATGCCTCACGTTTATATCGAAGATATGATTAAAGCAGATGAGGAAATGGAACTATATATTGATAAACGCTGTGATAGTTTGCTTGATGTGATTGAGATAATTCAATCTTATAATAAATAAGGAGGTCTATATGGATCAAAATACAAAAAAGCTTTATGATGTGAAATTAAAGAAAGTAAAGAAAGCACTGATTGATAATAATATGGATGCTCGTATTTTAGGTAGTGTACAAGAAGTGCGAGAAGAAATTAAAAAAATTATCGAAGAGGGAGCAAGTGTAAGTGTAGGTGGATCACAGAGTTTATTTGAATGTGACATCATAAATATGTTACGTGAAATGAATGTACAGTATGATGATCGTTATAAAGAAGGCTTAACAAGAGAAGAGTTGGTAGAAATATACCGTCGTGCTTTCTTGTGTGATTACTATTTATGTAGTAGTAATGCAGTGACGATGAATGGAGAATTGTACAATGTGGATGGAAATGCCAATCGCGTTGCTGCTATTACCTATGGTCCAAAAAAAGTAATTTTAGTTGTAGGACGCAATAAAATTGTTAGTGATTTGGAAGAGGCGAAACGTCGCGTTCAAACGATTGCAGCTCCTGCGAATTGTATTCGTTTAAGCAAAGACAATGCATGTACGTATGCAGGAGAATGTATGGATTGTACTTCTTCTACACGTATTTGTTGTACTTCTGTAACACATACATACCAATTGAATAAAGATCGTATTGTTGTGTTATTAGTAAATGAAGAATTGGGTTACTAGGCGGTTATTTTGCTACACATTTTATTATGTTTATGGCATAATAGACGTACACTTAAGGGGGAAACGGTATGTTTAAAGGAATTCGTTACAACATTAATCGAACGATGCGCTATGACCCTGCAGTACATTCTAAATTAGAAGTATTGTTGTTGTATCCACATATGAAAGCGTTGTTTTTCTATCGCATAGGGCATTTCTTTTATTCCATTCACCTTTTTTTCTTAGCCCGTTTAATGAGTAATATCGCTCGCTTTTGGGTTGGAATTGAGATTCACCCAGGAGCAACAATAGGAAAAGGGTTAATTATTGATCATGGAATGGGTGTCGTGATTGGAGAAACAGCAATTATCGGAGATGATTGTTTAATTTATCATGGCGTGACACTAGGTGGTACAGGAAAAGAGCATTGTAAACGTCACCCGACGTTAGGGAATAATGTCATGGTTGGGTGTGGTGCAAAAGTACTTGGAAATATTATGATTGGTGATAATGCGAAAATAGGTGCCAACTCGGTAGTAGTAAATGATGTTGCTCCTAATTCGAGTGTTGTTGGTGTACCTGCAAAGGCAGCAAGACAAAAATTAGCAGAAGATACTGAATAAACTGAACAACGCTTCAGTTTTTTTCATACTTACGCAATTGGTTCACCAAAAATAGTGCCAATTTATGAACATTTCATGTAATGACAATATTGTTAATTTATACTATAATGAACATATACAAACTAGAGGAGAATCTTATGGGAAACACAATTTACATCACAGGTCATAAAAATCCGGATAGTGATTCAATTTGTGCTGCTATTTCGTATTCGTATTTAAAAAACGAATTAGGAATGAAGGCGAAAGCTTGTCGTTTGGGGAAGATTAATCGCGAAACGCAATTTATTTTGGATAAATTTAAAGTTAAAGAACCAGAATTAATCTCAAGTGCGAAAGCGACGTTAAAAGAAATTGCGATGGATCCAGCCATTCAAGTGAATCCAGAAGCAACCATTCGTCACGTATGGGACCTTTGCTTAGAGCACAATACGAAAACGATTTATGTTGTGAATGAAAAAGAAGAGTTAGTAGGACTTACTACGATGTCTGACGTTTCAAAAATTCAGATGCAAGATTTGAATATTACAAAAGATGTATTGAAAGATACACCTTTGGAAAACTTAGTCGCATCACTAAAAGGGGATTTTATCATCAAAGGAACATTAGAGAGAAGTGGGTATGTTCGCATTTTTGATAAAAAGATGATGCAACGTGATTTAACTGGTGCCATTATGGCGTTAAGTGACAACGAAGATGCCATGATTAAATGTATGTCAAAAGGATGTGCTGTTATCGCGGTTTCGGAAGGGTTTATTCCAAGTGAATTCATCATTCGAATGGCGAAAGAGATGGGTGTTACTTTAATTACTACACCTTACAACATTATGAAAATACTACAAATGATCTATCGTAGTATACCTGTTTCATTAATGATGTCACCTGTTGATAAAGTGGTTCGTTTCAATGGGAATGAATACGTAGAAGATGCTGCTAAACTTATGTTGAAGACACGTTTTAGAAACTATCCTGTGTATATGAACAATAAGTTAATCGGATCGATTGCACGTTACCATTTGTTGTCTTATGAAAAGAAAAACTTTATATTGGTGGACCACAACGAAATGAGTCAAACGATTGACGATGTAGAGTTTGCGAACATTTTAGAAATTATTGACCACCATCGAATTGGTGATATTGAAACAAATCAACCGATTATTTTTAGAAACCAAAGAGTGGGTAGTACTTGTAGTATTATCGCTACGATATTTAGAGAGCATAATATAGAAGCACCAAAGGAAATCGCAGGAATTTTATGTTGTGCCATTATTTCTGATACGATGAATTTCAACTCTCCAACTTGTACAGAAGTGGATCGTGAAATTGCTCACTCGTTAGCGCAAAAGCATGGCTTTGATTTAGAAGAGTTAGCGCGTGAGATGTTTGTGAAAACGGCAACGATTGAGAAACGTACCAACAATGAAATTTTATATACGGATTTTAAAGAGTACGAATTAGATGGTTACCATATTGCAATCGGGCAAACGAATATCTTTGATTTAGAAAAAGTAAAAGAAATCAAAGAAGGGTTTCGCAGTTATTTAGAAGAAGAGAACGAGCGTTTTAAATATGATCTATTAATGATGGTTTTCTCTAATGTTGAAGGAAAGGGAAGTCGTTTTGTATTTACTGGTAAGTTAAGTAAACAAATTGATGTCGCATTCCAAAATCCAGAAAACCCAGATGAATATTTGGCAGGGTTTGTTTCTAGAAAGAAACAGATTATTCCAAAAATCGCAAGTTTATTAAAATAATAAAGAAGCATAGCGTGTGTAGCGCTATGCTTTTCTTTCGTATTCTATTAAGTATTGTTTTATTTCCTCTTCCACTGGGTCAATATAAATGGTTTTATAGTTTGTCAAAGTGACAAACCCCAAAGCAGCTTTGTTTGGTTTGCGCAATTGTCGAATGAGACAGTAATTGACTGGGACACTCGAAGAGTGTCTTGCCTTTGAGTAATAGGCTGCAAACATGGCAGCGATACGAATGATTTTTTCGTTTGGTTCTTCACTCGCGACAACGACATGGCTTCCATGAATGTCTTTTGAGTGAAACCAAGTGTGATCTTTTCGTGATTGTTTAAAAGTAATATAATCGTTTTGAATATTGTTTTTTCCAACATAGACATACGTATCATCAATTAATAACGTAACAAAATTAGGAATGTGTTTCTTTTTCTTTGAAGGGTATTTTTGTTTCTTGCGAATCCAGCCATTAGCGATGAGTTCCTCGCGGATTTCGACTGCATCTAAGAAGTTAGCTTGTTCAAGTTGCGCTTCAATGATTTCAAAGTATGCGATATTCTCTTTTGTAAGTTCAATTTGTTTTGCTACTTCAATTTGTGCTGTTTTTGCTTTCTGGTATTTTTGATAGTATTTTTTTGCGTTTGTTTTCACATCAAACTTCTCATCCAAAGCAATTGTAATCATTTCTCCATCTTCAAAAGAGGGAACACAGACTTCTTTTTGTTTTGTGGGGAATTGGTAAGCATAGGCATACAACAAGTCACCATACATGCGATAATCATCCAAATCATATGCTTCGCTTAATGTTTTTTCTAACTTCTTCAATTTTGTATTGTGTTTCTTTAATTCTTGTCTCGCAATTTTAAACAAATCACCGTTTTGTTCCTTAATGCGTACTTTTTCTTCTTTTTCATAATATAACGTATCCATTGCTTCTTGCAATGGATATTGTCGACCATTTGTTTGCAGATGCGTTAGTGCAATCACATGAAAGTACTCTTTGCCATCTTTCTCATAAACAAATAAAGACTGTGAATTGGCAATTTCTTGCATGATACTAGCAAAATCTTCGTTTTGTTTTAATCGATAATGTACTTCAACAGACAACAATGGTGAAAAACCATGGAATTGTTGAGTAAAACTTTCTTCCATTGAAAGCGTCGTATAATGATAGGGATCTTGCTTGTTTTCATGTGCGCTAACCGCAACAAAACTTGCTCCAGGATGAATGGTACGTACATTGTTTTCAAAGGGAGGGATGCGCTTTAAAGCATCGATAACTTTGTTTTCCTCATTGACTAAAATAATGTTTGCATATTTACCCATTAGTTCCACATACATACAAAGGGTATGAATGTCACCAAGTTCGTTTCTTGCTTCTAAAGTGAACTTAACTACACGATCTAATCCCACCTGTTGCATATCTTTAATAATGGCTCCACTTATGTGTTTTCGTAATACCATAATAAAGTTATTTGGTGCATCTGGAGTCGTATATGTTCGCTCACTTAAATGCATACGATTGTACGTACTATGTGCAGAAATCATCATCTTATGATTTTTATTGTTTGCACGTATTGTGAAAAGGATTTCGTTATCTGAAACCTGTTGTATTTTATTTATTTTTCCAGGTACAAGTAATTGCATCTGTTTTACTAATTGTTGTAAGACTAATCCATCAAAAGCCATATTTATCACCGTGTTCTATTATACCATGAAATGACTTAAATGCTTTATTTTAATTGGCGTTTGTCTTCAAAAAAGGCCTTTCTAGATGGGTTGCCTTCCACACGATACACCTTCTGTTGTTTTGTGTCATAAATGACAGACCATACGGTATCTGCTCCGCTTTTGCGTTTGTATTGGCATGTGAAACCGTATTTTCCAGCTAAGATATCCATTGCATCAGAAATGCGAAATGGGGTAGAAAGATGAGTTAAGGCATTCTGTACGACTTGGTATCGTGTAATGGAATGCCAATCGTCTATTTCTTTCGGTTTTTTATAAGGCTTTAAGTTTTCACTTGTGAAGTGATTTGTACTCACAACAAAACAATCGTCTTGATTGATCACTTCAACATAATGAGAATTGCACTCTACACATGCAAACTCACCTTGTGCATCAATTATTGTGAATGTTTGTTGGGAAGCGATGGGTACTTTCTTTAAGAAAGAGATGGCTTCTTTGGTTGTCTTGCACTTTTCCAAAATATAGCGAAGCAACATTCCAGCGTTGAAACCAGGTGCGATTACTTTAGGATAAATAAAGGTTAATCCTATGGCAAGACCATGTTCATTCATTCCGTCTTCCATTTGTACAAATGCAGTAGTGTTTGATTGAAATGCGTAAACGTTATCTAATCGATACATACAGTTCATGTAGTACTTTTCTAATGCTACTAAAAAATCGCTATTTCTACCTAATATATAATGATTCTTATCTTTTACAGCAAAACAAGTACAGTGATTACTAAGTTCAAAGCAGTACATACTAATTAAAAAAACAAATAAGTCGTTGTTTGTTGTTTGTTGCCCGTCGATGATGCCCTGTATTTCCAAAAGTATTTCAGGGTAATAACGTTGGTAGATGGGGATACATTGTTTTGTGAATTGCTCTTTTTGTTTGTTTTTTGCAAATTGAATTTGTTGGCATAGTAAAACATTATTCTCTCTTAATCGCTTGCCGAACTGAAAACCGGCTTCGTAATGAGAACCTTTTAATCTGATATGGTACATTTTGTTACTCTCCTTATGGTTTTGAAGAGTTGACGTCAGCTCTTAACAAAAGGATAAAGCAATAAAAATTTTGTGTCAACATGGATAAAAAAAGAATAAATAATGGGTGAATAAAACAAAAAAACACAAGTGCTTATGTGCAGATATGAGTTACACGATGTTTGTTTGTTTTGTTTGTAGTGTAATGACGGAAAGGATCTTTTTTCTTTTGTTGGAGCTCTTTAAAATAAAAGTGAAAAGAGAAAAAAAGCAAGAAACATAATAGTTAATAGAAAATAAATAGATAGCATTTGCGAAATGGGGAGATTGAATAAAATTAGTTGTGTATTTACAAAAAAATCATTTTATAAAAATACACTTAATGCTATAATGAAATACATACAAAGAGGTAGTGTGTATGAAAAAAGGATTATTGATTATTTTAAGTGGACCAAGTGGAGTGGGAAAAGGAACTGTTAGAAACTTTTTCATGAAAGAAGAAGATTTGAATTTAACATATTCGATTTCCATGACAACGCGTTCTCCTAGAAAAGGAGAAGTGGATGGGGTGGATTATCTATTTACAGATAAAGCGCATTTTGAAGCAGCAATTAAAAAAGAAGAATTGCTAGAGTGGGCAGAGTTTGTTGGTAATTACTATGGGACACCATTATCGCAAGTGGAGAAATTGCGTAATGAAGGAAAAAATGTTGTACTTGAAATTGAAGTACAGGGAGCGCAACAGGTTTCGAAAAAAGTGCCAGATTGCATTAGTATTTTTATGATTCCACCAACGATGGAGGAATTAGAAAATCGTATTCGTGGACGCAGTACAGAACCAGAAGAAATCATTCAGGAACGATTGGCGAAAGCGGAAAAAGAAATGAAATTAGTAAAAGATTATAAATATGTAGTGTGTAATGATGACCCTGAGTTAGCTGCACAATACATTGGATTGATCATCAAAAAACATATGAAAGACTAAGCATTTGGTAAAAATGCTTTTCTTTTTTTGAAAAATGAGGTTATAAATTGTAAATATTTTTGTGTTTTTTGGGATGAAATGTCAAATAAAATTAAAAAGTGGTGACAGTGGGTGACATACAAGGTGAAAATAAGAATAAATAGGGAATTTATTGCGTTTTTATTATGAAAAAGTGTTGTACTTATGAGTGCAATTTTGTATAATAGTCATTGTAGAATAACAGGAGGCATATTATGGAATTATGGGTATCATTAGGTAGTCTAATCGTTGGTTTACTAATTGGTGGGGCATTAGGTTTCTTCTTCACAAGAAAGAAATTTGAAAAAGAATTAAAAGAAAACCCTCCGATTAATGAAAAGATGATTCGTGCTATGTTCCTTCAAATGGGAAGAAAACCTTCCGAAGCACAAATTAAGCAGATTATGAAATCTGTGAATGCGAATAGATAATAACACAGCGTAGCTGTGTTTTATTTTTTATGAAAGATTTTTTAAAGTCTTTGTTTATGTATGCATTATGTTTTATTATTGTTTGTACTTTTTCTTTAAGTTATGCGTATTTGCGTTATCGTGATGGGATTGCTATTCTAGGTTATCACGATGTCGTAAGCGACGAAGAAAAAGAGCAATATTACAAAGATAATGTATGGGTAATCAGCGAAAGTAAATTTGAAGAACAGATGAAGTATTTATCGGATCATGGGTATACCACATTAACAATGGAGCAATTGGATGCTTACTACAATAACGATTTAGACGTTCCTAAGAAGAGCGTAGTATTAACTTTTGATGATGGTTTTCAATCGTTCAATAAGCGAGTGAAACCAGTATTAGAGAAGTACGATATGCAAGCGACATGTTTTGTGATAGGACGCAAAACGCAAATGAAGCAAACAAAACAAAAAGGGAAGTACCAGTACTTGTCCCAAAAAGATTTAGTGAATGATGAAAATGTACAATACTATTCACATACATATAACTTTCACCACTTTGCTTCGTTTTTTAGAAAACAGATGGAAGTCGCTTCGTACGAAGAAATTATGGATGATTTTGAAGAAAACGAAAACATTGTCAGTGATCGTTATGTTGCTTTTCCTTATGGTAAAACCAGTGAGAATGCCAAAGCGGTATTAAAACAGAGAGGTGTTCATCTGGCTTTTGGTGCTGGACAGAATCGAAAAATGGTAAGAAGTGATGATCGTTACTTGTTACCTCGTTACAATGTGTTTGATTTTTTACCGTTATGGGCTTTTCAACTGTATATTGATTAACTTACACTATTGTCACATTACCCCTTTTTAAAAGGATGTATGGTATAATGTGATTGGGTGATAAAATGTTCAAATTACTTAGAAAAATACTACTCATTGTTTTTATCCTAGCGTTTATTGTCGTTGGTATCATCGGCGGCATCGGTTATTTGGATTATCGAAAAGCGGTGGATGAAGTGAGTGTGAAAGAGCGGGTAGCACAAATAGAAGCAAAGGAGCATTATACTTCTATTAATGATGTATCGCCGTATTTTAAAGATGCGGTTGTAGCGATTGAAGACCATCGTTTTTATGAACATGGTGGAATTGATTACATTTCGTTAATTCGTGTTACTTTAGCGAATATCATTGCACAAGAAGTAGTTGGTGGTGGTAGTACTATCACGCAACAATTAGCAAAAAATATGTATTTTGACCAAAGTGTTTCAATGACGCGTAAAGTGAGTGAAGCCTTTGTTGCGAATGTCTTAGAAGAGGATTACAAAAAAGATAAAATACTAGAGCTTTATATTAATTGCATTTACTATGGTGATGGTTATTATGGTATTTATGATGCGAGTATGGGTTACTTTAATGTAACACCAGATCAATTAACGTTAGCGCAAGCGAGTATTTTGGCAGGTTTGCCACAAGCCCCTTCGCTATACCAGTTAAGCAACCATTATGAAGCTGCGGCAAAAAGACAAGTAGATGTATTGAATGCGATGTTAGAACACGAATACATAAACAAAACGCAATACAAGCAAGCATTAGCAAAAGAAGTACGATAAAAAAAGGAAGTTTCTTATGAAGAGACTTCCTTTTGTTTTGCTAGTCTTCTTTGTAGACGACACCGTGTTCATCAACGACTGCATTCTTTTTATTTAAAACATAGGATACGATATCACTTACTACAACATACGCAAATGCTGTTGTAGGAACCGCTAATATCATTCCAGTTAAACCGAATAAATCACCGAATACAAAGATTGATAACAATACCCATAAACCTGGTAAACCAACCGAATTACCAACTACTCTAGGATAAATGAAGTTGTCTTCGATTTGTGATAATACTTGGTAGTAAATAATAAACCAAATGGCTTTAATTGGATCTACGGATAAGATTAAGATTGCCCCTATTGCCATCGCTAGCATTGGACCTAATACAGGAACAAGAGCGAAAACAGCAATTAAAACAGAAATTAATTCAGGATAAGGGAATCCTAATAAACGCATCGTTATGTAATATAAAATACCTAAAATACAACATTCTACCATCTGTCCGCCGACAAAGCTTTTAAAAATATTGTTTGCTTTGCGTGCGTATTCAAAAATAATACCTGTTGTTTTCTTATTGCAAGCAGCAACGACGATTTTACGCATTTGACGAACAAAATTTTCTTTGCTTCCTAATAAATAGAAAGAGAACATAAATGCGGTGAAACCAATTGCGAAGACACTTGTAAATGATTTTACGTTTGTTAAAATGCTAGCAGTACTAAGCGAAATCAAATTGATCGCTTGTTTCATTACAGAATTCCAATCCATGTTGACAAACTGGTCTACTTTACTGATGTTTTCTAAACGGAAATCGATATTGAAGGAAGCCAATAACTTGTCAACATTCACTACTACTTCATTAAAGAATCCACCTAAGTTTGAAAATAATTGGATTAGGGAATTGGCAATTTGTGGAATGATAATGTTTGCTAAAAAGATAAGAACTAAGAAAGCAAAGAAAATCGTGATCGTAATTGCGATTCCTCGACTGTGTTTATTCAGTAATGCTTTTGGTTTTGTTTTTTTCTTAATAAAGTTTTCAATTCGTGTCATTGGAATGTTTAATACATACGCGATTCCAATCGCGACAAACAATGATTTAAACAAGTTCATGACTGTTAAAATTACGCTACTAAATGTATCCACTCGATATGCGAAGAAAGCCAATACAATAATATAGGTAGCTAAGAAGACCCATGGTCGAATTAATTGAAAACTTTTTGATTCCTTTAATCTTTTCATAATATAACCCTTTCTTATAAAATAATTATAACAGAATGGAAAATAAAGTGTTATTATTACACATTGGTGAATTTTGGTAGGTGCATATTCTTTGTCAGGGCAATTTGATTGTGAGAGAATAGGCACAACAAAGAAGGAAATCGTTTGCATTTCTTTGGTTGTAATTGATGAAAGGAGAGATGGTTATGCAATTAGAAGCAAAAACATATCGTAATTTAGTAGATGGAAACTGGGTGGAAAGCAAGAGTGGCAACACAATTAGTATTACATCACCAATTGATGGAAGTATCGTTGGAAATGTTCCTTCGCTATCGAAAGAAGAAGTAGATGAAATTATTGCTGTGGCAAATCGTAGCCAAAAAGCATGGGAACAAGTTCCAGTGTATGAAAAAGCAAAAATATTATATGATACTGCATCACTTTTGGAAGAAAGAGTGGAGCAGTTAGCAGAAGTTTTAATGTGGGAGGTTGCCAAAGATAAGAAATCTTCTATTTTAGAAATAAAAAGAACAGCAGATTTTATTCGTTTTAGTGCAGATGTCGCAAAAAACTTAGAAGGTGTCGCAGTGAATGGAGAAAGTTTCCCAGGTGGTTCTAAAAACAAGCTTTCTTATGTAAAGCGAGTTCCATTGGGAACAGTATTGGCGATTTCGCCATTTAATTATCCAGTCAATTTATCAGCGTCAAAAATTGCTCCTGCGTTAATGGGTGGAAATAGTGTTGTTTTAAAACCAGCAACACAAGGTTCTATTAGTGCTTTACTGTTAGCGCAAGCGTTTGCGGATGCTGGATTACCAAATGGTGTATTGAATACAATTACTGGTAGAGGTAGTGAAATCGGTGATTATGTCGTACAACACAAGGGCATTGATTTTGTGAATTTTACAGGAAGTACAGAAGTAGGACAACACATTTCTGATTTAGTAAAAATGACACCGTTAATGATGGAATTAGGAGGAAAAGATGCAGCGATCGTATTAAAAGATGCGGACTTAGAGTTTGCAGCGAATAATATTGTCGATGGTGCGTTCTCCTATTCGGGACAACGTTGTACAGCAGTGAAACGTGTTTTGGTTGATGATGAAACAGCACAGCGATTATTGCCTTTACTAGAAGCAAAAATTGCTTCTTTAAAAGTAGGATTACCTCAAGATAATGCAGTAATCGTACCGTTAATCAACAAAGAAGCATTGGCTAATGGACAGCGTTTAATTCAAGATGCAATCGACAAAGGAGCGAAGTTAGTAATGGGGAATAAAGTAGAAGGAACAATTTTGTATCCCACTTTATTAGACCATGTAACAAGCGATATGGACATTGCATGGATTGAACCATTTGCACCAATATTACCAATTATTCGTGTAAAAGATGTGGATGAAGCAATTGCGTTAGCGAACCAATCTGAATATGGATTGCAATCTGCCGTTTTCACTAATGATATTAATGATGCTTTCTATGTAGCGGATCATTTAGAAGTAGGAACGGTACAGATTAATAATAAAACAGAACGTGGACCTGATCACTTTCCATTCTTAGGGGTAAAAGCTTCTGGAATGGGAACACAGGGAGTCAAATACTCGATTGAAGCGATGACACGCTTTAAAGCGGTGACGATTCACTTGTTGAACCAAGATAAACGTTAACAAAAAAGAGGAGTGATTTACTCCTCTTTTTTTAGTTGTTTTGTAAATGAGCAATGGCCATTTCAATACGACGTAACGTTTCTTCTTTTCCAAATACTTTGGCTAATTCAATTGCACCACCTGGAGTGAATGCTTTGAATGTTAAGGCAACACGTACTGGCCACATTACGCGTCCATTTTTTACTTCTTTTGCTTGTGCTAAATCCATAAATGTATCGTGTAACTTGTCAAAGTCATCAAAGTTATCCAATCCCTCTAATGCTTCTTTTACCCAAATTAGTGCTTCTAATGAGTTTTCAGGGTTTGTTTTCATTTTCTTATTGTTGAATAATTCAGGATCAAATGCGTGTGGTTCATTAATAAAGTCAATTGCTTCGTCAATTTCCGCTAGTGTTGCGATACGAAGTTGTAATACTTTACTTAATTCTTTTAAGTCAACCTCACGAGTGATGTCTTTTTCGTAGTAAGGAGTAACCATTTCATGGAATGCATCCAAACTTAAGTTACGAATGTAGATACCGTTCATCCATTTTAATTTTTCAATATCGAAGATTGCCCCAGAGCGACTGATTCGTTTTACATCGAATACACGTTTTAAATCGTCAAGAGAGAAAATTTCTTCTTCTCCTTCTGGTGCCCAACCTAATAAAGCGATGTAATTAATAATAGCATCGTTTAAGTAACCTTGTTTAATTAAATCTTGGTAAGATGCATCACCATTACGTTTACTTAGTTTGTGGTGTTCGTCTTTCATTACTGGTGGAACGTGTACATACGTAGGAACATCCCATCCAAATGCGTTATAGATTAAATTATATTTTGGTGTACTAGATAAGTATTCGTTACCACGAACTACGTGAGTGATTTCCATTTGGTGATCATCAATGATGTTCGCAAAGTTGTAAGTAGGGAAACCATCGCTTTTTAATAAAATACTTTCGTCTAAGATTTTGTTTTCTACTTCAATACGTCCATATACTTCATCATCAAATGTTGTGATACCATGACGTTTGATCGTTTGACGAATGACATATGGTTCCTTTGCAGCTACTCTTTGTTTCGCTTCTTCTAATGAAATGTTGTGACATGGATCCACAAATAAGAAGGCTTCCCCTTGGGCAGCTTCTTTTTGTTTCGCAATTTCATCTTCACTACAGAAACAGTAATGTGCTCCACCTAATTCTACTAATTGTTCAGCATACTCTTTGTACATTCCAAGACGTTGCGATTGTACGTATGGTCCATAATTTCCAGGTTTGTCTGGTCCTTCATCATAATCTAATCCCGTTTTTTTCATCACGTCATAAATCATTTCCACTGCGCCTTCTACTTCACGCTCTTGGTCAGTATCCTCAATACGTAAAATGAAGTCTCCGTCTTCGTGTTTCGCGATTAAATATTCGTATAATGCGGTTCTTAAATTTCCAATGTGCATATATCCAGTAGGACTTGGTGCAAATCGTGTTCTTACTTTTTTCATATGGTATCTCCTTTAACTGCAAATAGAGGTAATAATTGATTGATTTAACCCTGTTTTCGCTATATATTAATATAACACTGACTCGCTAAAGTTGCAAAGATAAATGATTAAAATACGAGATATTACTAGTTTTTTTCATAGAATGAGAAGTCATCTTTATTTTTGCTTAGTAGAAAATGCAATCCAAAAGAAAAGAGTTATACATTAGAAGTGAAAGTTGCTACAATGAAAAGGAAGAAAGAGGTGGTTGTAGATGAGAGATATCGTGATTCATAATGCATATGAGAAAAACTTAAAAAACGTGAGTGTTTCGATACCGAGAAACCAATTGGTTGTATTTAGCGGTGTTTCTGGATCTGGCAAGTCTACTTTGTTGATTGATGTGTTATATCAAGAATGCCAAAGACAACATTTGGAAGCCATTTCTTTTCAAGGGATTAATAAAGCCAAAGTTGATTTGGTGGAAAATGCTGGAGCATGTATTTTAATTGGACAAGAGGAGTACAATCAAAATCCTCGTTCTACTTTAGGAACAATGAGTGATATTTATACGGAACTGCGCATGTTGTATGAGAAATTAGGGGTTCGTGAGTGTCCCTATTGTCATAAAATGATGGATTATGCGATATGCCAAGAAGAGTTAATCAAAGATGGAAATGACTTTATTGTATATATGTATTGTCCACATTGTCATACGCGAATGGAAAAGCTAACACGTTCGCATTTTTCTTTTAATACACAAGAAGGAGCTTGTCCTACTTGTGCTGGGTTAGGTGAAGTATACGATTTGGATGTGGATGCTTTATTGTGCTTTGATAAGACGTTACAAGAGGGAGCGATACGTGGTTGGCAAAAGAAATACAATGCATTTCAAATTGAAAAATTAGTTAAGGCATGCAATGAAATAGGAATAAAAGTAGAACAAGATGTTGCACTGAAAAAGTTGGATCCACAAATCCTACATTATTTGATTGAAGGACTTGGTGATTTTGAAGGGATAAAAACAAATTTTCAACGTCGCTACCAACAAAGTAAAAAGGAAGATGATCTGTACCATGAAGTGTTTCATTATGTAACTTGTCCAAGCTGCCATGGCGATAAATTAAAGGAAGAAAGTTGTAAAGTACTAGTGAATAAAGTAAGTTTGCCTACTTTGAACGCGTATTCGATTGAACAGTTATACGATTGGATTATAGGGGTAAGACAATCGTTGCAAAGTGTACAAGAAGAGGCAGTGATGCAGTATTTGCATAACTTAGAAGTGAAATTAGAAGCACTACAACGAATGGGATTGGGTTATTTAACGTTAGATCGCCAAAGTCGTACACTATCACGAGGAGAGAAGCAAAGAATTAAATTGTCAGCCGCACTACAGTCATCGTTAGTTGGGATGATTTATATATTGGATGAACCTACTGTAGGATTGCATCCTAAAGATACACAAGGAATTATCAAGACGCTTCAACAATTACGCGATAGGGGAAATAGTGTGCTTGTGATTGAACATGATGAAGATATGATAAAGAGTGCGGATTACTTAATCGAAATGGGACAAGATGCAGGAGATTATGGTGGTACTATTATTGCACAAGGAACATTGGCACAAGTGATGAATAATGTGCATTCTTATACAGCTGAGTATTTAAAGAAAGAAATAACGTTAAAAGAAGGAAAGGATACGTTTGCATCGTTTTATTTGCGACATGCGATGGCGAATAATATTAAAGACATTGATGTTACATTTAAAAAGAACGCTTTGAATGTTGTGACTGGTGTTTCAGGAGTAGGGAAGAGTACATTGTTGTTTCAATGTTTAACGAAACATTTTAAGCAAACCAATACACAAAAGAATTGCGTTGAAAATGTAGCAGACTTTGATGCGTTAATTAGTGTTGACCAAAAGCATGTCAGTGTACAAAAACGATCTGTTGTGGCGACATATTGCAATGTTTATGAAGCGATTCGAAAATTGTTCGCACAAACATCGCAAGCGAAAGAGCGCAAATGGGATGCTTCATACTTTTCGTTTAATACAAGCAGCAAAGGAAGATGCGAACGTTGCGAGGGGCTTGGTGAAATTACGAGTTCTATGTTGTTTTTTAAAGATGTGACAACAACTTGTCCACAATGTCATGGCAAACGTTTTAAAAAGGAAATCTTAGAGGTGCAATACCATGGTTACTCTATTGATGATGTGTTACATTTATCGATTGAAGATGCGTTGCAGTTGTTTCGTAAGCACAAGTCAATTTATGAACCATTGTATATGATGAAAGAAATAGGTTTGCAATATTTACGATTAAACCAGTTGATGACAACTTTATCGACAGGGGAAAAACAGCGCATGAAACTGGCGATGGAATTATTGCAACACAAAAAGAGCCATTGTTTGTATGTTTTGGACGAACCAACAACTGGATTACATGCTCATGATGTAGCACAGTTATTATTGTTGTTTGCGCAAATAGTGCAACGAGGGAATACATTACTTATTATTGAGCATAACTTACAAGTGATCCGTGAAAGTGATTATATTATAGATATGGGTACAAAAGGAGGCATCCATGGTGGCCATGTTGTGGCGTGTGGAACACTGCAACAAATCAAAGAAAACAAGCGTGCTAGCTTGTATGGTTTTTTATAGGTTACAGATTCTTCCGAATATATGACAGATTTTACCTATCTACTATTAATTTTGAAAATATGAGGTATACTGTAGATACAAGGAAATCCCTTGCAAATAACAAAAGTGAGAACTTATTTGATAATGGTATGAAATATAATTAGTTGAAGTATGGTAGTGTGAGTGAATCGCAGTTTTCAAACATATCATAATCAAATCAGAAACGAAAGCGAAGAGTCGTTTCTGTTGTTATAGAAGAAAAGAGGCGTGAGTAGATGCCTCTTTTCTATTTATTTATTGTAAATGTGTGTGAAGTGATGTGAAATAGGTAATTCTATTTACTTTTTCAACAATTGTCATATAATGATAATCATAAAATTGGAGTGATGAGATGAATCGAGTGAAAAGTGCATTGTATCGTTTTATGGCAGGTAGGTATGGAAATGACACATTAAATAACACGTTAATGGTAATCGTACTTGCTTTGTTGTTATTGAATAACTTCGTGTTTAAAAATGGAATCGTATACGTTGTGGTATGGGTTGTATTATTGTTACAAATATTTCGTATGTATTCGCGTAATATCGCAAAGCGAAGACATGAAAATGAAGTGTTCTGCAATATGATACGTCCGTTTCGAAAACGTGTGAAATTAGCCCAAAACCAAACGAAGGACAAAGAACATCGTTATTTTATATGTCCTTCCTGTTCGCAAAATGTGAGAGTTCCTAGAGGTAAGGGTAAAATTGTGATCACTTGTCCAAAGTGTCACAATAAATTTGAAAGGAAGTCGTAATTATGGCATTTATTGTATATCTTTTTGTCTTTTTGTTTATTAATCGAATTATGTTGTACAGTCCTATGTTGGGAATGATTTTGTATGTTGCGCTTATCGCAATTGCAATTATGAACAATCGCAAACGCATGCGTATGTTTCAACAACGCCAACAACAAGCGTACTCGCAACAGTTCTACCAACAACAATCGCAACAAAATAGCTACCAAGATACAAATCAAGGGTATCGAAGCGAGCAAAATACGACAAGTGAAAAGAAGATTAAAGATGCGATTGATGTAGAGTTTAGCGAAGAAGAAATCTAGTCGACGAAATGAATTATTATGGTTGCATGAATGTTTGATTGTGTTATAATAATTTTAGTTATAAAGGAGGATTACTACTATGGCTGTAAAAATTAATTTAGATACTTGTATTGGTTGTGGTGCTTGTGTAGGCGTATGTCCAGTTAGTGCTTTATCAATGAACGAAGATGGAAAATCAGTTTGTGATGAAGGAACATGTATTGACTGTGGAGCTTGCGTTGGTTCATGTCCAGTTGAAGCAATTTCTCAATAAACCAAGCTAAGCTTGGTTTTTTTGTGATTTATAGAAAGTTTTGAATCGTAATAAAATAGAAGATTAGAGTAAAGGAGTTTTTTATGCAAGAAAAGCAATGGAATCTGCCTAATTTAAAATTAGCGCAACAACGTACAAAAGAAAAAGTGAGCATTGAAAAATCATTATTTCAAGTTCCTGAACAAGTGAAAAACATGGGAGTGGATCGCACTTTTTATTTGCGTACCTATGGATGCCAAGCGAACGAACGCGATGGGGAAACAATTGCAGGTATTTTAGAACAGCTTCACTTTAGTCAAGTAGAGGATCCTAAAGATGCGGATTTAATTTTATTAAATACATGTGCAGTAAGAAAAAATGCTGAAGATAAAGTATTGGGAGAATTGGGTTCGTTAAAGCGTTTGAAGAAAACCAATCCTGATTTATTGTTTGCAATGTGTGGATGTATGGCCCAAGAGGAAGAAATTATTAAAATCATCTTAGAAAAATACCCACATGTGGATTTGGTGTTTGGAACACATAATATTCATCGTTTGCCAGAACTTTTGTACCAAGCGATGATGAATAAAGAAAGAACAATAGAAGTATTCTCAAAAGAAGGGGAAGTAATTGAAAACTTACCAGTTAAACGTTTTGGGACACATAAAGCATGGGTTAATATCATGTATGGATGTGACAAGTTTTGTACGTACTGTATTGTTCCATATACACGAGGGAAAGAACGTTCTCGTACGATGGAAGATATTATCGATGAGATTAAGATATTAAAAGAAGAAGGATTTAAAGAAGTGACATTACTTGGACAAAATGTGAATTCTTATGGAAAAGACATTCAAGTTGAAGGTGGTTTTGCAGCATTGCTAGAAGCAGTGGCAAAGGTAGGAATCGAACGTGTTCGTTTCACGACTTCACACCCTTGGGATTTCAGTGATGAAATGATTGATGCGATTGCGAAATACGACAACATCATGCCATTCATTCATTTACCAGTACAATCGGGAGATAGCGATATGCTGAAGATTATGGGGCGTCGTTATACGATAGAGGAGTACAAGGCATTGTATGATCGTATTATTGCGAAGATTGCTAACTGTGCTTTCTCAACGGATATCATTGTCGGTTTTCCTAATGAGAGCGAAGAACAGTTTTTAAGAACATTAGAAATTGTTGATTACTGTAAGTATGACAATGCGTTTACTTTTATTTATTCACCACGCGAAGGGACACCGGCTGCAAAGATGGAAGATAACGTAAGCAAAGAAGAGAAAGAAAGTCGTTTACAACGATTGATGGAAAAGACGTCGCAATATGCATTAGCCCAAAATCAAAAGTGGGTAAATAAAACTTGTAAGGTGCTAGTAGATGGACCGAGTAAGAAAAACAAGGAAATTTATAGTGGGTATAGCGAACAGAATAAACTAGTGAATTTTGTAAGAAAAGATGCACAACCAGGGGATATTGTGGAAGTGAAAATTACGGAAGCAAAGACTTGGACATTAAATGGAGAACAGGTATAATTACCTGTTTTCTTTTTTTGTTATTTACAACGTAACAATGTTATGTTACACTACAAGTGCAGAACGAAACATTGTTACGTTGGAGGTGTCTATGTATATTTCGAAAAAGGAATTGTTACAACTAACGGGGATATCCTATGGTCAGTTGTATCGATGGAAAAGAGAAGGATTGATTCCTGAGAGTTGGTTTATTAAACAATCCTCTTATACAGGACAGGAAACATTTTTTCCAAAAGATAAAATTGTAGATCGTGTGAAAGCCATTCAAGACATGAAGGATAAGTATTCGCTTGATGAGTTGGCACGTTTGTTGTCACCAGAAGCGTCATCGGATGTCTTTATTATGGAGGAACAAATTCCTAATATTGTTGGTCTCAATATAGCGATATATGACAAATACAAGCAATTGGTTGGAATTGATGAGCTTCGTTTTTATGATTTCTTATTGGTTTTGGCTTTTTCCAATATCCAAAGACAACTTCATTTAGAGAATGAGCGATTGTTTCTATTGTTAGAAAACATTGCGATACGAGCGAAACAAATTGGTAGTGTGGACTGTGTTCTATTAGTATTAGAAGTAAATGAGCAGTTGTATAGTATGATTTTAAAAGAGAATGAATACATGGAACGAAAACAAAAAGAAATCGAGTTGTTTTTTGACCAACGATTTACAATTCGCTTTGCTTTGAGTTTAAGTGAAGTGAATGAGCAGTTTAGAAGAGAAAATAAAAATTTATTTTAGGAGGGTAAAAAGATGTTACATTCAGTTAAAATTACAGGATCTGGTAGTGTCGTTCCTGGAGAATACGATGCCATTAAAGTTTCTGGTAGTGGCAAATTATACGGTCCTATTACATGTAATGAGTTAAAAGTGAGTGGCTCTTGTAAGCAAGAAAATGATTTGCATGTGAAGGAAATGAAAGTGAGTGGGACTTACAAAGGGGAAAGTGATTGTATCGCGGATACCTTAAAAATTACTGGTAGTTTCAAAAACGAGGGGAATATCAAAGCGAAAGAATTGTTGATTGATGGAATCGCAAAAGTAGAGAATGCGTACATTAATGCAGATTATATTCGTGTTAATGGTTCCTTGCATAATGGATTGGAAATCAATAGTGATCGTTTGGTAGTAAATGGTTTATTGAATGCAAAAGATATTGTAGGGACAACAATTGAAATATTAAAGGGAGAGTCGTTCTCCATTAATAAAGGGTTTTTCTTTTTTGGGCGTAGTGTTACTTTGAATATCGCACAAACAATTACATGTGAAACATTGTATGCGCGTTTTCTAAAAAGTGAAAAAATATGTGCAGAAGACATTACTTTAATTGAAAGCAATGTGGAGTATATTGAATGCAATGGGGTGTTGCGAATTGATTCTTTGAGTAAAGTAAAGCTTATTGAAGGAGATTGTGAGATTATCCATGTCTAAACTATGGACTAAAAATTTCACCATCATTACATTTGGAACCATCATTTCGATGTTTGGTTCTGCAGCGAGTAATTTTGCGTTAGGTTTAATTATTTTTGAGAAGACCAATTCGCCCTTTCTGTATTCGTTATTTTTCATTGTATGTATGATTCCAATGGCAGTGGTACCGATGTTTGCAGGTCCTTTTGTTGATCGCTTCAGTCGAAGAAAGATCATTTATACATTGGATTTCATGTGTTTTGTCTTATTTGCATTAGCTAGTATTTTTGCTTATTTTGATTATTTTAATTATTTCTTGTATATGGTTGTTGGGTTTTCGCTAGGTATTATCGCTTCGATATACAATGTGGCATACGAAAGTTTTTACCCGATCTTAATTAGTGAAGGAAACTATTCAAAAGCCTATTCTATTTCAAGTTTACTTTATCCTTTAGCGAATACGATTATGGCTCCAGTATCAGCGATTATATACAGTAGTGTTGGATTGTTTCCTCTGTTTGTTTTTGATGCGATTTCATTTTTAATCGCAGCATTGTTAGAAACACAAATCAAAGTGGAAGAGTCACAAACAATACACGCTGAAGAGGAAAAATTTGATTTCAAACAAGAATTCAAAGAAGGAATTACCTATTTAAAAGAAGAAAAAGGATTAGCAACCGTTACAAAATACTTTTTTGTGACAATGTTAGCTTATGGGGTAATTGAAAGTTTATTGCTTCCTTTTTTCCAATCCAATCCAGATTTAGGTGCAACCAAGTATTCGCTTGTTTTATCGGCACAAACATTAGGACGGATCTTAGGAGGATTCTTACTGTATAAGATTGTTATCCCAAAGGAAAAGAAATTTAATATCGCGATTGTGGTGTATGCAACAATTAGTATTCTTGATTGTATCTTCTTCTTTTCACCGTTTAAATTAATGTTGGTAATTTATTTGGTATATGGAGTATTAGGGGTCACATCCTTTAATATTCGAACAAGTGCTACACAAAGTTATGTACCAAATGATAAGCGAGGTCGCTTTAATGGCATCTTTGCGGTAATCACCATGATTGGGACGGTGATTGGTAAATTAATCGGTGGAGTAGCGGGAGAAGTATTCTATATCCCATATATTATTGTTGGTGTTGCTTTGTTTAATTTAGCAGCCGTGTATTTCGTTGTGTATCGCGATAAGAAAGATGTTAAACTATTGTATAATCGAGATGTCTAGGAGGAACTATGGAAAATTATAACGCAAAGAAATCTTATTATGATATTAATGGTAACTACCATGAAACGATTGTGAAAAAAACAATCAAGCGAGGCATTTCTTTTGGTACTTGCTTAGCTATGGTAATCAGTTTTGTCACTTGGAAAAGTGTATTATGGGCGATTATCCATGGTATTTTTGGATGGTTATACGTTATTTATTATTTGTTAGTTTATTAAAATCACGGATTCGTGATTTTTTTATTTTTAGGTTAAAATTTACATATTTATCATGTTTTTATGAGGCAATGATAAAAAAAGAAAAAGGTGTATTAAAATTGGTTTACACTAGGAAAGTGACAAGCTATAATAAATGTAGAAAAAGGAGCATGAATGCGTATGAAAATAGGATTTATCGGCTGTGGGAACATGGGAAAAGCGATGCTTGAAGGAATGTTGTTAGCCAATGTAATAAGCAAAGAAGAGGTACTCGTTGCCACTCATACCCAAGCGAGTAGTGATGCGATTCATGCGCAATTTGCGATTGCTACAACTTGCGATAATAGTGAAGTAGCAAAACAATGTGATTATATTATTTTGGCAGTCAAACCGTACTTGTTTGAAGAGGTGATTTCTGCGATTGCACCATTTGCGAAAGACAAAGTGATCATCAGTGTTGCAGCAGGAGTGAGCATTGCGAAAATACAATCGCTATTTCAAAATGAACAACAAAAAATTGTGAGAGCTATGCCGAATACACCTGCTTGTGTGTTAGAAGCGATGAGCTCACTTAGTTTTAATGCGTTTGTAAAGGAAGAGGAACAAGCGTTCGTGATTCGTTTGTTTGAAAGCTTTGGGAAATGTGAAGTGGTCGCGGAAGAAATGATTCATGCTGTAATTGGAATCAGTGGTTCTTCTCCTGCTTATGTTTTTATGTTTTTGGATGCAATGATTAAAAATGGAATGAAACATGGACTATCCAAATCGATGGCTACTTCATTTGCGACGCAAGCGATGATGGGAGCAGCAAAGATGGTAGCCACATCGAGTGAAGAAGCGGACGTATTGAAACAAAATGTCTGTTCACCAAATGGGACAACTGTGGAAGCCGTTAAAGTATTAGAAGATAAGAAAATGAAAGAAATCATTGAGGAAGCGATGGATGCTTGTATCGAACGTTCCAAAGAGATGAGTCGATAGGGAGGCAACATGGCATTTACATTATCAAAAAAACAAAGAGGGATCGCACTGGTTGTGATTGGTACCTTTTTATTTTGTTTTGGATTAAATTTATTCATTACACCGATGCATTTGTATACTGGAGGAATTGTTGGGTTATCACAAATGTTACGTACGATATTAGCAGATTATGGAATTCATTTTTCAGGTGAGGTAAGTGGATACATCAACATGTTGTTTAATATTCCCTTATTGATTTTGGCTTACAAGAGTATTTCCAAACGTTTCTTTGTTTTAACGGTATTATCAATAGGATTGCAAGCTGTATTGTTTGCGATGATTCCTATTCCTAAAACACCGATTATCGATGATATTTTAACTTCTGTTTTAGTTGGGGGAATCATCAGTGGGTTTGGAATTGGTTTGGTATTGCGTAGCTCAGGATCAGCTGGAGGCACAGATATTTTAGGTGTTTACCTAATTCATCGCTTCGTTCACTTTAGTGTAGGAAAATTATCGATTATCGTAAACATTGTTTTGTTTAGTGTTTGTATTCTTATCTTCGATGTGGAAATTGCGATTTACTCAATTTTAAATACCGTTATTTTCGGTTTTGTAGTCGACAAAGTACATTATCAAAACATAAGTATGACAGCGATGATTTTTACGAAGAAATTAGCGATTCAAGATTATATTATGGTAGAATTGCATCGTGGAGTAACGTATTGGAAGGGTTGTGGAGCGTATACAAACCAAGATACGTATGTATTGGTAACTGCAATTTCTAAATACGAAGTTAACACATTGCGTGCGCAAGTGAAAAAAGAGGATCCAAATGCTTTCATTATTTTCTCAGAAGGATTGAGTGTAAGTGGAAATTTTGAGAAGCATTTATAATAAGTAGATAAGGAAGGATGGAAAGAAAGATGAAAAGAATAGTAAGTTTAGGGTTGAGTTTGGTATTGGTATTTACATTGGTTGGATGCCAAAGTAAAAAAAGTGCAGAAGAGTTTGCACAATATTTAGAAAAAATGCCAGCGTATTTATTTGGGAATACTTCGATGGATATCAACTTTTTGTTGGATGATCCAGAAGCGTTTGGAATCAAAGTTAAGCAATATGAGATGCCTTATTCAACAAATAAAGAATACAAAGAAATGTTGAAAGAGTGCGATGCGAAGTTAGAAGAACTAGAAAGCTTTGATTACAAGGCGATGAATAAAGACCAAAAGATTACTTACGATGTATTAAAAAATTACTTAGAAAGCGTGAAAGAGGCAGGGGATGATTTTTATATTGCTACCAATTATTTTGATGTGAATGGTGGGGTACAATCCCAATTGTCTTTGAACTTATGGATGTATGAGTTCAAAAGCCAAGTTTCACTTGATTCTTTTATTGCGATTTTAAATGATATGCCTGAAACATTAACGAAGTATGTGGCTTTTGAACAAGAAAGACAAGACAAAGGATATGGAATGTCAAAATCGTACATGAACAAAGTTATTGAAGATACGAAGAAATTCAATGCGAGTCGTCATGATTATATTATTGAAGCGGCAAACAAACGAATTGACGAAGCGGATTTTGTTCAAGATAAACAAGCGTACAAAGATAAAATCAAAGTAGCATACGAAACAAAATTTTTACCTGCATTTGTTGAGTTAGAGAAACAATTAGGACAAGTCACAATCAAAACAAAAGATGCTGATGCGTCATTGGCTGATTACAAAGGTGGAAAAGAATATTACGTAACATTAATTGATGGTGCAACTAGCATTGATTCGATTGATGATTACGAAGCGTTTTTAGATGACCAAGAAAAACGTATTATGAATGACTTGTATGCTTTTGCTGCAGAAAATGCGAGTTATATGGAAAATGTTTCGAATGAATCTTTACAAAATATTAAATACACTAACTTAACGAGTGTAAAAGAAGTATTGAACTTTCAGGAAGACAAAGTATTGAATGGTGGATATTTTCCTAAAATTGAACCATTGGATTATGAAATGCTTCCTGTTCCAGAAGCGATGCGTGAAAACTTCCAAGCTTCGGCTGCTTACTTTGTAAGTCCATATGATGCGAAAAACACAAAAGAGCGAATGGTATTAAATGGAGACTACTCACAATCTGATTATGGAACGATTGCACATGAAGGTTTTCCTGGACATATGTACCAACACAACTTCTTTAAAACCATTGATCACAATATCGTTCGTGATATTTTAGGAAATGGTGGATATAGCGAAGGTTGGGCTGTGTATGCAGAAACAAAGATGTGTGAATATACAGAGGATCCAGTTGGTTGCGAATTTTCAACTATCAATAGTAATTTGACGTATTTGTATATTTTAAAATTAGATAAAATGATTCATTACGATAACATCACAAGAGAAGAAGCATATCGTTACTTAACTAAAAACTTTGGTATTAGCGATGAAAAAGATTTATCTACACAATACGAACAATTGTTGTTTAATCCAGCAATATTTGTGAAATACTATGGAGCGTATTACTTACTAGATGAGTTAGAAGAAAAAGCAATGGATGCTTGGGGTGATGAGTTTACAAACTTGAAATTTAATAAGCAAGTATTAAGTTATGGACAAGTTCCTTTGGATTTATTGGAACAATACATGAATGAATCATTCGATTAATGAAACAAGTTTCATTAATTTAGTGTAAATTGTTTCTAAAATGGTTGACTTCTATTTTCAATGAAGGTAAAATAGACCCATACAATAAATAAAGACGATGATAAGAAATAGTAAGAATATGGACATGGTAGAGACTTCTTGGTTGGTGAAAAAGAAGATGCGAAATATTTTGAACACATCTTTGAGTTGTGAGGGTGAACGTTAGTAATCCTCATCGGATTCCTGTTGCACCCGTTATCGTGCTAGAGTATAGATGTACTCGAAGAGGTTAGTGCTTGTAAGAGTACTAATAAAAAAAGGTGGCACCACGTAAGTAAAACTTTCGTCCTTTGGATGAAAGTTTTTTTGTTTAAATGAGGAGGAAACAAAATGAAAGAGTTTAGTATCCCAATGGGAATGAGAGATTTGATTTTAGGGGAATGTGAAGTAAAAAAACAGATTCAAAACGAGATTGAAGCATGCTTAAATAAATGGGGTTACCAAGAGATTATCACCCCAACAATTGAATACTACAAAACCTATGAAGAAGGATTTGAAGACATTCAAGAACAAGATATGTATAAATTCTTTGATGCGAATGGACGTATCTTAATGTTGCGTGCTGACATGACGATACCTATCGCTCGTGTTGTAGCAACTAAATTTAAAGATGCAAAAACACCATTGCGTTTTCGCTATTGTGCAAATGTATTCAAAGTTCATGAAGAATTAAGTGGATTACAAAGTGAAATTAGCGATTGTGGAGTAGAGCTAATCGGTATGGAAGAAACGTGTGGAGAACTTGAAATATTAGTGACTGCGATGGAAGCATTAAAAGTAGTAAAAGATAAAAAATGTATCTTAGAAATTGGAAATATCAATTTCTTTCAAAATGCTTGTAAAGCATTAGCGCTTAACGAAACACAAATTTCACAATTAGCGAAATGGATCGACAAGAAAAGTTTAAAAGCACTAGAAGACTATGTAAATGAGTTAGCGCTTGATGATGTATACAAAACATTTTTTCTACAATTGCCTTGGTTAAGTGGAGATGCATCTATTTTAGAAGAGGCGAAAAAATATGCGTTCAATGATTCGTTGGTAGCAATTCTTGATGATTTAACGCAGTTATCGCAAAATTTAAAACAATTAGGATACGAAGATATCGCCTTTGATTTGGGGAAAGTAACCAATTTAAACTACTATACAGGAATCATCTTTGAAGCTTTTGTGGAAGGTGTGGGAGCGAGAGTATTAAGTGGCGGTAGCTATAACTCATTAATTGCGAAGTTTGGTCGTGATTTACCTGCCATTGGTTTCTCAATCAAGTTAGATGCTTTATTGGATGTTGTCACAAGTGTGAAAGAAGAAGTGAACTTTCAAGTGAGCTATCCAGCTAAATTAAAAGTAGAAGCACTAAAACAAAGCCAATCATTGCGTGAAAAAGGCGTTGTTTCATTAATCGTAGACAATAATTTAAACGAAGTTGTTGTAAAGGAGGTAAAGTAATATGTTATCTATCGCTTTAACCAAAGGAAGATTAGAAAAAGAAAGCGTTAAAATATTTGATGCTTGTGGATATGGAATAGAACAATTGCAAAACAAAGGAAGACAACTTGTCTTTAAAGATTCAAAACAAGACAATGAGTATTTCTTAGTCAAAGCAGCAGATTGTGTTACGTATGTAGAACATGGAGTTGCGGATGTTGGAATTGTAGGAAAAGATACCTTGTTGGAATCGAGCAATCGTTTTTACGAAGTGCTTGATTTAGGCATTGGTAAATGTGGTTTCATCGTAGCGAGTTTACCAGAAAAAAACCCTTATAAAAAAGTGGGTCATATAAAAATTGGAACAAAGTATCCAACGGTTGCGAAAAACTATTTCAAAGAAAAAGGAATGGATGTAGAAATCATTAAAATTGAAGGTAGTGTTGAATTAGCCCCTATTTTGGATTTATGTGATGCGATTGTTGATATTATGGAAACAGGAACGACATTAAAAGAAAATGGATTGATTGTATTTGATCGTATTTGTGACATTAGTGCTAGAGTAATTGTCAACAAAGCGAGTTTTAAATTAAAAAGAGAAGAGATTATCGCATTATTAGAGGATATGAAGAAAGTGATATAGGTGAGTAGTATGTTAAAACGAATTGATACAAGTAATATTGAACAGTTACAAGCGTATTTGCAATCGCGTGAAGAAGAAACAGCAAGCGAAATTGTAGCGCAAGTCGCAACGATTCTTTCTACAGTAAAGGAAAAGAAAGACGATGCGTTATTTGCATATGGACAACAATTTGATAATGTAACACTTACTTCATTAATCATGAGCGAAGAAGAAATAGAAGAGACATACAAAAAAGTAGAACCTGCTTTTCTAGAAGATTTAAAAGAAGCCAAAGAAAATATTGCTTTCTATCACAAAGCACAGTTAAAAGAAGGGTATGAACTACAAAAAGCAGACGGTGTTTATTTAGGACAACGTGTATTGCCTTTAGAAAAGGTAGGAGTGTACGTTCCAGGTGGACGTGCTGCGTACCCAAGTAGTGTATTAATGAATGTGATTCCTGCTTCTATTGCAGGAGTGAAAGAAATTGTTATGGTCACACCACCGAGCAAAGATGGAAGTGTCAATCCTTACATTGTGGCAGCAGCGAAAATTGCAGGAGTGAACCGTATTTATAAAGTTGGTGGGGCACAAGCCATTGCGGCATTGGCGTATGGAACGCAAAGTGTACCACGTGTTGATAAAATTGTCGGACCAGGAAATGTGTATGTAGCAACCGCAAAAAAACTTGTATATGGTCGCGTTGACATTGATATGATTGCAGGGCCTAGTGAAATACTCGTGGTTGCGGATGAAAATGCGAATCCAGCTTATATTGCAGCGGATTTGATTTCCCAAGCGGAACACGATCCAATGGCAAGTAGTATTTTTATTACCACAAGTGAAGCGTTGGCTCAACAAGTAAATGAACAGTTGGTAGAGCAAACAAATGCATTACCTAAAAAAGAAATCATTGAACAAAGTTTTGCCAACTATGGAACGTATATGGTTTGTGACAGTATTGAAGAGTGTATTGCGATTAGTAACCAAATTGCTCCAGAACACTTAGAATTGATGGTTGAAAATGCCAAAGATTATTTGCCACTTGTGACAAATGCAGGAAGTGTATTCTTGGGTTATTATACATGTGAAAGTATCGGGGATTACTTTGGAGGTACCAACCATGTGTTACCTACTAATGGGACGGCTCGATTCTATAGCCCATTATCAACTACAAGTTTTCTTAAAACATCTTCGTATTTGTATTATTCAAAAGAAGCATTACAAAAAGATGGGAAGAAAATTATTAATATTGCCCACAATGAGAACTTGGATGGGCATGCGAATGCCGTGAAAGTGAGGTTAGACGATGAGCGCTAGTGGATATACAGTAAGCCAGCAAGAAGGAATTCTTCTGAACGCAAACGAATCCTATAAAAACATTGATCAAGATATCATTGAAGAGATGATGAACGAACTTGCAAAGGTTGATTTTCATCGCTATCCTGATGACAGCTGTACAAAGGTAAAAGAAGCATATGCACAATATTGTAAAGTGGATGCAAACCAAATCATTGTCGGAAACGGATCAGATGAAATGTTGGGATTGTTAATCGGATTACAAATTGAAAATGGTAAGAAGTTATATACCTTATCCTATGATTTTTCAATGTATGATTATTATGTTGCAATGCATAATGGAGAAGTAGTGAAATACGGATGGGAATTGGAAGAGGAATTTGATGTCGATGATTTTATTCGTGTCGGTTTAGAAAACGAAGTGTCGATGATTCTATTCTCTAATCCAAACAACCCAACTGGAAGAGTGATACCACAAGAAGATTTATGCAAAATTGTGGAAGCATTTTCGAATGCGTATGTTGTCATCGATGAAGCATATGGTGATTTTGATGATACAACGATGCTTGATTATATTGAAAAGTACGATAACTTGATTGTTACTCGAACTTTATCAAAAGCATTTGCTTTAGCAGGAGTACGTTGTGGTTTTCTTATTGCGAAACAAACAACGATCGATAAGATTGCACCTTATAAAGTGCCATACAACGTCAATACATTAACACAAGTTAGCGCAAGTGTTGCTTTAAAGTATAGCGAACGCATGAAAACAGCAATAGCACAAATAAAACAAGAACGCGATCGCTTATACCAAGATGTATTAGCATTAAACAAAGAAGGTTTGCGTCTGTATCCTTCGAAAACAAATTATTTATTTGGGTATTGTGATGCGATAGAAAAATTACAAAAGCTTTTTGAAGATAAGGGAATCGTGATACGATATTATAAAGATGGTACATTCCGTATTACGATTGGATCAACTGCAGAGAACAAAATGCTATATGAAGTATTTTGTGCCTATTAGGAGGACATATGAAAAGAGTAGCGCAAGCAATAAGAGAAACAAAAGAAACACAAATCAGCATGGAATTAAATGTCGATGGAAATGGGAACTGTGATATTTCGACAGGAGTAGGTTTTTTTGATCACATGTTGACACTATTTGCATTTCAAGCAAACTTTGATTTAACCATTAAAGCCAAAGGGGATTTGGATGTGTGTGATCACCACTTAGTGGAAGACACTGGAATTTTACTTGGTGAATTATTAGCCGAAGCGTTAGGTAACAAGTTTGGTATTGAACGTTATGGAAGCAGTCGTGTAGTAATGGACGAATGTTTAACTAGTGTTGATTTGGATTTGAGTGGAAGAAGTTTCTTAGTATACAACTGTGAATTGAAACGCGATAGTGTTGGAACTTTTTCTTGCGAGATGTGCGAAGAATTCTTGCGAGCATTTGCTTTTAATGCGAAGATGACATTACACGTAAATAATGCGTATGGAAGTAACGATCACCACAAACTAGAATCTATTTTTAAAGCGTTAGGAAGAGCGTTAAAAGTAGCAGTAGAACAAACTAACAACAAGATACCTTCAACAAAAGGAGTCATCTAATGATTGCTATCATTGACTATGGAATGGGTAATTTACATAGTGTTTATAATGCGCTAAAAGAGGTAGATTGCGAATGTGTTATCACAAGTGACATTGCTCAACTACAAAGTGCAGATGGACTGATTTTACCTGGAGTAGGTGCCTTTTATGACTGTATGCAAAACCTTGAAAAAAGTGGTTTGATTGCTACAATAAAAGAAGAAGTTGAAAAAGGGAAACCTTTATTAGGGATATGCTTAGGTATGCAAATATTATTTGAAGAAGGTTTTGAAGTACAGAAATGCAAAGGGTTAGGATTATTAAAAGGAAAGATTCAGTTAATGAAAGACCCGACTGTTAAGATTCCACACATAGGGTGGAATACGTTGCATAAAACGCAAGTTGATCCAATTATGGAGCAATACAAAAAAGAACCATTTGTCTATTTTGTACATTCATATTGTTTGTGTGATTATGATGAAACGGATTTGGTTGCTTATGCAACATATGGAAACATAACAATTCCTGCATATGTACGAAAAGATAACGTTTTGGGTATGCAATACCATCCAGAAAAAAGTGGAAAAGATGGGCTATTGATGTTGAAGACGTTTGTTGCGATGTGTGAAGCATAGTTATTAAAGGATAAAATAATCTTAGGTGAATTTTATTAAGGTTATCATATAGCGAATTATAATAGTAATTTAGAATAATGAGATACGGTGTTACGATGCCTGTTTCATGAAATAACAAAACAAAGGAGAGAAACATGATTATCATTCCAGCAATAGATATTATCAACAAGCAACCAGTGCGTCTCTATCAAGGGGACTACAATCAAAAAGAAGTAGTAGGACAAAGTATTTTAGAACTTGCGAAAACATTTGAAGAGGAAGGTGCGCAATATTTGCATTTAGTCGATTTAGATGGGGCAAAAGAAGGTAGTTTAATCAATCAAGAAGCGATTGTTGAAGTGGCTAAGACGCTACGTATTCCAGTTGAAATAGGGGGAGGAATTCGCAGTATGGAATCCATCTCTTACTATTTAGACAATGGGATTGCACGTGTGATTTTAGGAACAAGTGCAATGGAAGACCCTGCTTTTTTAGAAGCTGCTCTGGCGAAATATGGAGATAAAATTGCGGTTGGTATCGATTGCAAAGATGGTTATGCGTATGGTAGAGGTTGGCTTGAAGCGAGTGAACTTCATTATTTGGATTTCGCAAAGCAATTAGAAAAGCTAGGAGTAAAGACGATTATTGTAACGGATATCTCAAAAGATGGAACCTTAAGTGGACCAAATGTTGAGATGTTGAAGGAATTAAGTGAACAGGTTTCAATTGATATTGTCGCAAGTGGTGGAATCAAAGACATTGGGGATATTCAAGCCCTTAAACAATTAGGATTGTATGCTACCATTACGGGAAAAGCGATGTATCACAAAACGTTAGATTTAAAAGAGGCAATTGCACTTTGTAAGGAGGCATAATATGTATACGAAACGAATCATACCTTGTTTGGATGTGAAAGAAGGTAAAGTGGTAAAAGGAATTAACTTCGTCGGTTTAAAAGATGTAGGAGATCCTGTTGATTTAGCTAAAATGTATTATGAACAAGGAGCAGATGAAATTGTCTTTTTGGATATTAGTGCGACACACGAAGGTCGCGAAACGATGGTAGAAGTAGTAAAGAAAGTAGCAGAAACCATCTTTATACCTTTTACTGTGGGTGGTGGTATTCGTGTCATTGATGATATTGTAAAGATGCTTCGTGCGGGGGCTGATAAAGTTTCCCTTAATTCAGCTGCGGTACACAATCCACAAGTCATCATTGAAGGGGCACAAATGTTTGGTAGCCAATGCATTGTCGTTGCGATTGATGCAAAACTTCGTGATGATAAAAGTGGATGGAATGTCTACATTAACGGTGGTAGAAAAGACACGGGAATGGATTTGATCGAATGGGTTAATCAAGTCGTTGCATTAGGTGCTGGTGAAATTTTACTTACGAGCATGGATGCAGATGGTACAAAAAAGGGGTTTGATATTGAAATGTTGAAAGCGGTCAATGCGCAAGTAAATGTTCCTATTATCGCTTCTGGTGGTTGTGGGAATATTGAACATATTTGTGAAGTATTTCATAAAGATGTAGCAGATGCAGCTTTGGCAGCGAGTATTTTCCATTATGGTCAACACGATGTACAAGAAGTGAAAGAAGTACTACAAAGTGAAGGGATACCAGTAAGGTTATAGGTGAAATTCATGATTGATTACGAAATAGTGAAGAAAATTGATTTTGCGAAACAAGGAGGATTAATTCCTGTTATTGTGCAAGATTATGAAAATAATGAAGTGTTGATGTTGGCGTATATGAATGAAGATGCATTACGTATGACATTAGAAAAGAAAATGGGATGCTACTACTCGAGAAGCCGTGATGCATTTTGGCTAAAAGGAGAAACGAGTGGACACTACCAATATGTAAAAGAGATTACGCTAGATTGTGATTGTGATACAATACTTATGAAAGTAGAACAAGTGGGTGTGGCTTGTCACACAGGTGCTCGCTCTTGCTTTTATACAACAATTTTGAAGGAGGACAAGACTGATGAAAAATGAGTTACAAGTACTTTATGATACTATTTTAGATCGTAAAACAAATAGTGAAGTGGGTTCTTATACCGCATACTTATATGAAAAAGGATTGGAAAAAATATTAAAAAAAGTGGGAGAAGAATGCACGGAAGTGATCATTGCTTCCATGAAAGAAAACAACAAAGAAGAAGTTGTGAATGAGTTAGGTGATTTGTTTTATCACTTGTTTGTATTAATGGCTGAAAAAGGAATTAGTCTAGACGATGTGAATGAAGAGTTAAATCGTCGTAGTCAAAAGACAAGTAATTTAAAACCTGAGCGCAAACCGATTGAAAACTTATAGGATACGTTTATGAGTTATCAGACATTTAACTACCATACTCACTCTTATCGATGTGGGCATGCAGTAGGAAAAGAAGAAGAATACATTCAAGCTGCCATTCAAGCAGGTTTTAAAACGATAGGTATGAGCGAACACATGGGTTATTTGGGATGGGATGATCCCAAAGAGCGAATCCCTTATTTAGAGCTTGATGATTATTTACAAGTGATGAATGCGTTAAAAGAAAAGTACAAAGAGCAAATTAATGTACGTATTGGTTTTGAGTGTGAATACTTTGACGATATGGTAGAACATCTACAAACGATGAAAGCCAAGTGCGACTATTTAATTTGTGGTCAGCATGCCCCAGATCGTTCTAATGTATACTATGATCAACCATTGTATTGTGGTGATTCATACATTGAAAAAATGGCGGATCAAGTATGTGCTGGTATTGAAAGTGGGTTGTTTTCTTATATTGCACATCCCGATTATTTTATGTTGAGCGGATGTGATTTTACAGAGCGAAAAGCACAAGCGATACGAAAAATTGCCCAATGTGCAAAAGAACATGATGTCGTTTTAGAAATTAATCTAAAAGGGACAAAATATGGAACGAAACAATACGAACATGGGACATCTTACTTGTATCCAAACAATGAAGTCTTTCGAATCATTGGTGAAGTAGGAACAAAAGTATGCTTTGGTTATGATGCGCATAACCCTACGATTTTATTGGATCGTAGTAAAGAAGAGGAACTAAAGGAAACATTTAAGTCGTACAACTTACAATATGTAGAACATTTAGAGTTATAAAAAAAGCCTATAACAGGCTTCTTTATAACTCTATTTTTTTAATGATTTTAAATAGGCGATAATGCACTCCGCTTAGGCGTATGCACTTTCATCCAAATCGTTTGTATACAAGAAGGGAAGGGATTCGCTTGCGTAGTTACGAACGATGGTCATCGATAAGATTAAGTTGGCAAGAATACAGGGCTTGCAGGCACCTTTTGGAATTTCCCACCAATCCAATAAAAACTGAAAAAAGATTAACTGACGATCCATGAATGATTGGTAAATGTGCGAATCCAAGCGTTTGAACACCCAAACTTCTTCTTCCTGGCTCATCAACACAAAGTTGTTTTCTTTGTGGTGAATAATCGCATGTAAGGTAGCACGTGCTTTTTGTTCCCAATCCCAATTTGGACGCGCATCCACTTCTTGGATTGCGTGATTTAAATTGTGCCATTGAAAATCTAAGACAGCGATAATGAATTCTTGAAGAGAAGGATAAAACTTGTAAAAGAAAGGTTTGGATATGCCTACTGCTTTTGTGATATCAACAATTGTCGTTTGTTTGATTCCTTGTGATGCATAAAGTTTCGCTGCGCACTCTAGTAATTGCACACGAATATTTTCTCTTTCTTCTACTGAATAGGCTTTACTTGACATGTCTATCCTCCCTGAATAATTGGTTTCATCATATCATGGAATAGGAAAAAGGGCAAAAGCAAATCTAATGCAAAGAACCGTTGTGAAATCCGTATTGTATGGTATAATATACTTGTTTACTAAATACCAATTTGAGTAAACAAGAGGGATTAGGAGGAAAATAATGGGGTTTTTTAAGAAAAAAGCAATGGATGCAACTAGAGTTGCAGAAAATAAAGCAAAAATGCGTGCTTTATTTGATCAAGTAGTGGAAGATAAAGAGGGGTATGATATTGTTTACGGTTTTTCACAAAACGTTAAAACAAGTAACTATGTTTTAGCTAGAAAAACAACATATACATACACAAGTTTAATTATTGGGTTTCGTCATTCTGATATGAGTATTGTTTTAATTCAAACAACACCAGATTTAGAAGGATGTTCAGATCCAGTAAAATACACAATGGCTGACTTGAAGAAAGTGAAAATTGTGCAAGGGGAATTCTGTCTATACTTCCAAGGGGGAATTATGGCAGGCTACACATCATTTTGTATTATGGATCGCTGTGATGAAGATTTCTTCGTTTACATCGACCAAACTGAAGACACACCAAAATGGGATGTTTTCTGGGAAGAATTTAAACGTAGTTAATTATGGAATTAGTTAGTGTTTTAATTGTACTTGGTATAATGGTGCTTATTTCTTTTATTGCAATGCACCTTTGGGTGTTTATTTGGGATGCGATTATTGGCGGATTCAAACGTTTGTTTGGATTGCATCGAAAAAAAGAAAAAATTAACTGGCACACGTTAGACAAAAGTACGACAGAGAAAAACAAAGACGATATTACAATAAAAAATGAAAAACTACATGAAAACGAATCTCTATATGATTAGAGATTCGTTTTTTTTATAGATTGTATTTTTGTTGCTTGATTTCAGGGTTTTGATAGAACGCAAACCATAATTGAATGCACATTAAGATCCAAATGATCGGTTCGCTGAAGCAAACCCCTAAATATCCCATAAAAGGAATAAAAATACTGACAAATGCGACTTTTCCAAGTAACTCGATGACACTTGATACAAGCGGAATGACTTTCTTTCCAATTCCTTGTAACGCACTTCGCAATATTAATAATGGTCCCAATACAACAAAGAAAGGGATATTGGTGTGCAAGTATAACGTTGCGATTTCAATGACTTTGTTTTCGCTACTACCAGATAGTAGTTGAACCAAGAAAGTTGCGAAAACATAGGTGAGAACAGTCACAAAGATACTCCATATGAAAGATAAGAGAATGGATTGTTTGACCCCTTCTTTGACTCTTTGCATTTGGTTGGCTCCTTTGTTTTGTGATGCAAAGGTTGCAACCGCAGTAGCAAGTGTTCCCAAAGGCATACATAACAAACTAGTCAGTTTTCTTGCGGTTGTGTGAGCTGCGATCGTTAATGTTCCAAATGCATTAATGGAACCTTGTAAGACAAGTGTTCCAAGCGAAACGATTGATAACATTAATCCCATCGAACTACCTTGTGCAATCAAATCATGGTATAAACTTTTATCGTAGTGAAAATCTTGTTTTCTTACTTTCAACATCGGACACTTTTTCATAATGTAGACAAAACATATGATTGTGGCTAATGCTTGGGCGATGATGGTGGCGATTGCAGCACCGGCAATACCCATATTAAATGTAGAAATAAACAATAAGTCCAAGACGATATTAACGATTGATGAAATAAATAAAATAATAAGTGGCGTAATGCTATCACCTACAGCGCGTAACAATCCAGCGCTTAAGTTGTACGCCATCGTAATGCTTACTGCCATACAAATTAAGAAAATGTACAAGTGTGCTTGTGCTAAAATTTCTTCAGGTGTATGTAACATGATTAAAAATGGTTCTAAGACAAAGAAACTTAGAATCATAATAAATAGACTTAAAATAAGACTTAATACGATAGAAGAAGCGACACTCCTCTTTAGTTCGTTTTCGTTTTTGGAACCAAAGTGTTTTGCGACAACAATCGAGAAACCACTTCCTACACCAATGCTGAATCCTACTAGTAATTCATAAATCGCAACACTTGACCCTAACGCAGCCAATGCTTTGTCCCCTAGAAAATGACCGACGATCATTGTATCAACAGTATTGTATAATTGTTGAAAAATGTTTGCGAATAAGATTGGCAAAGAAAATGCCAACAATAACTTCATTATGTTCCCTTGTGTTAAATCGAGTGCTTTTGTTTTCATACGTATCCCCTTATTACCCATACCAGTCAAATTTTATAGATTATTGCATTTTTTTGCAATACTTTTTTATCGGATTCTTGTATAATTAACATTAGAGGTAACGATATGATAAAACTATTTATAAGTGATTTTGATGGAACATTATTAGATGACATGCATATGTTAAGTGAAGAAACAGAAAAAGCGATTCATGATTTAAGAGCAAGTGGTGTTTCGTTTATGCCAGCGAGTGGTCGTGATTATAGTGCCATTCAACAAATTATGAAACCGATAGGTGTTCATGTTAAGTGTATCGCATTAAATGGTGGGGAGTTTTTTGATAACGATGGGAAAGTATTAATTTCTTATAAACTACCAAAAGAAAAAACGTTAGAAGTACATAAGATTGTTGATAAATACGATGTGATTAGTGACTATTATTTAGAGAACGATCGCGTGACATTGGTGCAAGACAACGTGAAAGCAGTGTATTTGGATTATTATATGCGTTCGACTAACAAGACGATGGCGCAAGTATTACACTTGTTTAATGAGATTGATTTGGATAACACGGTGGTAAAAGTAAACGATATTAATCGTGTAGCAGAAGTGGGTGTCGTAAAAATTGAAACGCAATTTGTTGACTTAGAAGAACGAAAACGATGCTTAGAAGAATTAAAACAAGTAGAAGGCATTCAAGTGACTTCTTCGTTTGGAAGCAATGTGGAAATTTTAAGCGAACATTCGACGAAGGGAGATATGGCAAGATCGATTTGTGAATTATATGGTTATGAGAAGGACGAAGTAGTAGTAATCGGAGATAACTTTAACGATATGACATTAATTCAATCTTTTCCTCATTCCTATGCTATGAAAAATGCAGTGGCACAATTAAAAGAAGCAGCTAACTTTGAAGCAGACTTTAACTTCAACAACGGTGTTGCTAAGGTGATGTACGAAGTGATTGCACAAAATGAAAAAGAAAAAGAAAGAAATTGTAAATAAATGAAAGAAAAAGATTGACTTTTAAATCTGACATTTTACAATAGTCTTAACATAGTTCCCACACTTTGGTGCTTGTGGGACTATTTTTTATAAGAGGGAGACAAATATTATGAAAATTATTGAACTGTTAAAGCAAAGACCAACGTTATCATTTGAGATTTTTCCACCGAAAAAACAGGAAGAAAACATGGATGATATGTTACAGACAATAGATGAGTTAGCACAGATGAATCCTGACTTCATTAGTGTGACATATGGAGCGGGAGGATCAACGACAAAGAATACGGTTGAGATTGCTTCATTAATTAAAAATAAGTACCATATTGAGTCTGTCGCTCATTTGAGTTGTATCGATGCGACAAAGGAACAATTGGTTGAAATTTTAGACGATCTAAAAGAACATAATGTAGAAAATGTATTGGCACTTCGTGGAGACTATCCAAAAGATTACGCTGTGGAAACAGCACCAAATGAGTTTAAGTATGCGAGTGAATTAAATGACTTTATTACGCAACACTATGGGGATGATTTTTGTTTGAGTGGAGCATGTTATCCAGAAGTACATGAAGAAGCCGATTCTTTAGAAAGCGACTTAAAGGCATTAAAGGCTAAGGTAGATGCAGGGGCAAGTTATTTGATTACACAAATATTTTTTGATAATAACTATTACTACCGTTTGTTAAGAGAAGCTAAAAAGATAGGGATCAATGTGCCAATTATCGCAGGAATTATGCCTGCAACAAACGCAAAACAATTATTGCACATTTCAAAACTAAGTGGATGTAACATTCCTTATGATTTAAGTGCAATGATTGAACACTTTTCTACGAATAAAGATGCAATGATGGAAATCGGATTAAATTTTGCTGTTTACCAAATGATGGATTTAATTAGTAATGGAGTAGAAGGTATCCATATTTATACAATGAATAAACCACACATCGCAAAAGAAATCTTACGTCGTAGTAAAACGATCATGAGTGAGTTTACAAGTGTTAAAAAATAATGCGTTGCGATACTTAGGTTGTTACAACCAAAACGTAGATGCTGCATTAGAAGCGTTAGTTGATGTGTGTATCAAAGAGGTAAAGGAGTGTGCTACTCCTGCCTTTGTTTCAAAAAAAGTGAAATTGAATAAAAATCCATTGATGATTGCAGATACTAACATTTCTTTGGCTTATGGAGATTTAGATAAGCTTTTAGAACATTGTGAGGAGTGCGTGATTGTAGCAATCACACTTGGACAAAACATTGAGCGTAAAACAAAATATTATGCGCATAGCGATATGGCGAAAATGAGTGTTTTTGATGCGGTTTCGAGTGCATATGTGGAAGAAGTGTGCGATCAATTTGAAGAAAAACTATGCTTACCACAAAGAACAATGCGATTTTGCCCTGGATATGGGGATGTTGACATTGCGTTAAATCGCGAGTTAGCTAACTTATTGCAATGTGATAAACACATTGGTTTATTTGTGCAAGAAAGCAATATATTATTACCACAAAAATCGATGATTGGTATCATTGGTATTGGAGAAACAAGTTTTAAACAATCCTGTGATAATTGTAAGAAACGCAGTGATTGTGGATTGAGAAAGAAGGGGCAAACATGTTATTAGATAGATTACATAAGGATATTCTCGTGTTTGATGGAGCAATGGGAACCCAATTGCAAAATGCAGGGTTAAAAGCGGGTGATATTCCAGAGGTGTTAAATATCACAAATCCATCTTTACTAGTAGGTATTCATAATGCCTATTTAGATGCAGGAGCAGATTTTATATCAACCAATACATTTGGGTGCAATCGATTGAAAATGAAAGAGAGCGGTTATTCTGTAAAGGAATTAATCGAAGCAGCCGTTACCAACGCGAAAAAGGCGAAAGAAGCCTGTGAGCGAGAAGTTTACATCGCACTTGATTTAGGACCGATTGGACAGTTAATTGAACCGATGGGGACATTAACGTTTGATGAAGCATATGATATTTATAAAGAAGTCATCATGTATGCAAAAGATGATATCGATGTTGTGTTTTTTGAAACGATGAGTGATCTGTACGAATTAAAGGCTGGAGTTTTGGCAGTAAAAGAAAACAGTGATTTGCCAGTGTTTGCATCCATGACATTTGAAGCGAATGGACGTACGTTATCTGGATGCGATCCACTTACAATGGTGAATGTGTTAGAAGGGTTACAAGTGGATGCACTTGGAATCAATTGTTCTTTAGGACCTGTGGAACTAACACCAGTCATCAATGAAGTGTTAGCGCATGCGCATATTCCTGTTATCTTACAACCTAATGCAGGATTACCTTGTTTGGTAGAAGGCAAAACTTGTTACCAAATGGATGCGCAAACATTTGTTGAAGAAACAATAAAACATGTGAAAAATGGAGTTGCCATTGTTGGGGGGTGTTGTGGAACAACACCAGCGTACATTACGCTACTAAAACAATCGTTACCAAAAGCGAAAACAAAAATCAATAATACTTATACTACTTGTGTATCAAGTGGATTACAAAGTGTTCTTTTTGGACAACATGTTGTCGTATGTGGAGAACGATTAAATCCAACAGGAAAGAAAAAATTAAAGCTAGCGTTGCAAGAACAACGCTATGATGAAGTGATTCAAGAAGCAATTGCCCAAGAAAAGGCAGGGGCACACGTATTGGATGTCAATGTGGGAGTGCCAGGAATTGATGAAGTAGCAACCATGCACAAAGTAGTGAAGATGCTACAAGAAATCATTTCTTTACCGTTACAAATCGACAGCAATCATCCAGAAGCGATTGAAAGAGCTTGTCGTTACTACAATGGAAAACCACTGATTAACTCAGTAAATGGAAAAGATGAAGTAATGGACGCCATTTTTCCTATCGCTAAGAAATACGGAGCGGTTGTGATTGGTTTGACTTTAGATGAAAACGGAATTCCTCCTAAAGGAGAAGATCGCTTTGCGATTGCGAAAAAGATAATTGAAAAAGCAAAAACATACGGTATTCATGAAAGTAACATCGTCATTGACTGTTTGGTATTAACTGCTAGTGCACAACAAAAGGAAGTGTACGAAACGATCAAAGCCGTGAAGTTAGTTTCTTCGATTGGAATACGTAGTGTATTAGGAGTAAGTAATGTATCCTTTGGGTTGCCAAATCGCCCATTATTAAATCGTACTTTTTTGGCGATGGCAATGTCAGCAGGATTGGATTTACCAATTATCAATCCAATGGATGAGGAATTAATGGCAACCATTGATGCGTTTAATGTGTTATACAATTACGATGTGGATGCGACACGATACATCGCAAGACAATCGCAACAAGTGAGTGTAAACAAAAAAGAAGTGTCCTCGTTTTCACTTGAAGAAATGATTCAATATGGATTGAAAGATGAAGTAACACAAGCAACGAAGCAATTGATGCAAGAAAAAGAAGGATTAGAAATCATTAATGAAATTTTGATTCCTGCATTAAATGAAGTAGGAAAACAATACGAAGCAAACAAAATATTCTTACCACAATTAATTCAATCAGCAGAAGCGAGCAAAATTGCTTTTGGTGTAATTAAGGATAGCTTTTCAAGTTCACAAACAACCAAAGGACCAATTGTGATGTGTACGGTAGAAGGTGACATTCATGATATCGGAAAGAATATTGTGAAAGTAGTGCTAGAAAGTTATGGTTACCAAGTCATTGACTTAGGAAAAGATGTGAAGGTGGAAAAGGTGGTAGAAGCGTTCCATACTTACCGACCAAAAGCGATTGGATTGAGTGCTTTAATGACAACAACATTAGTGAGCATGGAGAAAACAATCCAAGAACTACGCAAGATTGATGGTGTTTGTCCAATTTGGGTTGGAGGAGCGGTATTAACAGCGGAATATGCCAAAGAAATCAATGCTGACTATTACGCGAAAGATGCAATGGAAAGTGTTGAATTATTAAATTCAATCGTTGACTAGCATATCTAAAACAGATATGCTTTTCTTTTTCTTATTGCTTTGTCATAACATTATAAATCGTGTATAATGGTAGCGAGCGTGGGAGGAAATTATGATTAAATTATTTGTAAGTGATATTGATGGGACATTATTAAATGAAAAGCATGAATTGGCACCAGAAACGCAAGCAGCGATTCATAAGTTAAGAGAAGCAGGTGTTTCTTTTATGGTAGCAAGTGGTAGAAACTACGAAGCGATTCAAGTGGCAATTGCACAGATGAATATTAATATTAAGTGTATCGCGTTAAATGGGGGAGATTACCGTGATAACCAAGGAAAGAGTATTATTACACACCCAATCGAAGAAGAAGCGGTGGATGCGATGTATGCGATCATTCAGCAAAGTGATGCAACACTAGAATACTATTGTGAGAATGGAAGTTACACACAAATTGAGCAAGACAAGTTAATTGACGTATACACAGAAAACTTTATGTGTATTTTTGATACAACTTATGCAAAAGCGCGTGCCTTTGTAGAAGGTATGGCATTGAAGGAATACATGATTACAGAAAAAGATTTTGCGAAGATTAAGGCAAATAAAATTTTAAAATTGGAGTTTCACTTCCGTAATTTAAGTGAAAAGAATCGCATTAACAATTTATTGAAGGATGTCAAAGGAATTCACTTAACTAGTTCCGCCCCTTTGAATATAGAAATTACACACCATAAAGCAACCAAAGGAAATATGATTGAAGAAGTTTGCGATTACTATGGTTACCAAAAAGAGGAAGTAGTGGTCATTGGAGACAGTGCCAATGACATCAGTATGCTAACGCGTTTTCCTAACTCATATGCAATGGGAAATGCACCACAGGCAATCAAAGATGTAGCTACCCATGTTGCGAAAGACAATGCGCACAATGGTGTCGCACATGTGATTGAACAAATTATACAAAATAATAAGTAGACAAAAAGAAAGCGGGGGATTACTATGATTCGATTATTTATTTCAGATTTTGATGGTACGTTATTGAATGAACACCATACCATTAGCGATGAAACCAGAAAGGCGATTGCAGCACTACGTGCGAGTGGTGTTTCTTTCATGCCAGCGAGCGGTCGCGATTATTTGATGATTATGAATGAAATGGATAAAGTTAATTTAACACCAAAGTGCATTGCGCTTAATGGTGGCGAACTTTACGATAATGATGGAACGATGTTAATTAGTAATCCAATTAGTAAAAAGGCATTAATTGAAATCGTTGAATTAATTCAAGGATTGGCTATTGATACGGTTTACTTTGCGAAAGATGGACGTAATGTTAATGCAGATCCATCGACAAAAGATGCTTATTTTGAAAACCGTAAAAGGAATCATCCGTTTTTTAAGACGATGAAAGGGAATGCAGCGGATCAATTTTTTGATAAGTTAAAGGGAATTACAGTGTTTGAAAGTGAAATTGAGAAGATTATTGCGAAACCAGTAACCAAAATAGATTTGAACTTCACTGATTTGCACTTGCGTGAAAAAATGTTAGAAAGATTGCAAAGAATCAATGGGATTGTTGTGACTTCTTCGATTACTCATAACCTTGAAGTTAATTCAGAGAGTGCAACCAAAGGGCATATGGCCAAAAAGGTTTGTAAGTTTTATGGATACAAAGAAGAGGAAGTAGTGGTAATCGGGGATAACATCAACGATGTCAGCATGCTAAAGATGTTTAAAAATTCTTATGCTATGGGAAATGCCAGTGATGAAGTGAAAAAATGTGCAACGTATATTGCTGATACAAACGCCAATGATGGGGTAGCAAAAGTAATGTATGAAATCATAGAAAAAAATGCGAAACAACAATAGTTGTTCGCATTTCTTTTTTTATTATCCTTCGCTTCCCCAACGCCCGTAAATTCCACAAGGTAAAATAGTATTTGTTTTTGTAATTGGTAAGCCAATTTCACCAGTTTGGATAGAACCATTAGGATGGAACCTTTGTACACTAGCATGTAGTACATTTTCAAGAACTGTAGCACTAAAGCCAGTTGTATAAGAGTTAATTAAGAAAAACAAAGGATTCTCATCTAAAATTTCCAAACAAGCTTGAACTAATGGATATAATTGTTCTTCAATCTTCCATAGTTCACCATTTGGACCTCTACCATAACTAGGTGGATCCATGATAATCGCATGGTAAGTTCTTCCACGACGTTTTTCTCGTTGTACAAATTTAACACAGTCATCAACAATAAAACGTATTTTTTTATCGTGTAAACGAGAAAGTTCCATGTTTTCTTTTGCCCATGCTACCATTCCTTTGCTCGCATCGACATGCACAACCTCGCTTGCTCCAGCACTGGCACAAGCCATTGTTGCTCCACCAGTATAAGCAAATAAGTTAAGAACACGAATTTCGCGGTTTGCTCGTTTTATTTTGTCCATCATATAATCCCAATTGGCAGCTTGTTCTGGGAATATACCAGTATGTTTAAAGCCTGTTGGAGATACTTTAAATGCCAAATGACGATAGTGGATCGTCCATTGTTCATTTACTCTTTTTAAGAACTCCCAATTTCCACCGCCTTTTTTAGAACGGTGATAATGTGCATGGGGTTGTTTCCAATCATTATCTTCACAATCGATTGGCCAGATGGCTTGTGGATCAGGACGACGTAAGATTACATCTTTCCAACGTTCTAATTTTTCACCATTTCCAGTATCGATACATTCATAGTCTTGCCAATGTTGTGCTACTAAGTTATTATTCATTTTGCATCTCCTTTAAAAAACGTTCTCATTATAACATGATTTAACTTTTTTTTATATACGAATCTATGGTAAAATGATAACAATAGATTGGGGTGATTTTATGGCAAATATATTATATGATAATTGCTTTATTTCTTCATATAAAACAAAAGTGAAAGAAGTAGTCGAAGAAAACGGGTTCTTTTGGCATTACTTAGAGGAAACAATCTTCTTTGCGGAAAGTGGCGGAATGCCAAGTGATGAAGGTTTAATTAACCAACATCGCGTTTTGAAATTAAAGAAAGAATACGATAAAGTGTGGCATTTGTTGCCAGTGAAATTAGAGGGAGCGGTATCGCTATCCATCGATTTTCATTTGCGTTTCACACGTTCACAAATTCATACTGCACAACATTTGATTAGTGGTATTATGGAAAATGTGTATGGTTACAAAACATTATCGCATCATTTGCACTCACATTATAATGATATTGAGTTTGATGCGAAAGAATTAAAAGATCGTCAATTGCACGAATTACAAGTCATTATTAATGGATTGATTCGTGATGACTTACGCGTCGGTATTTTCTATCCAACAAAAATGGAAATGAGCAAGTACAATATTAAAAACCCTGGACTTCACCATGAGATTCGTATGGTGAAAATTGGTGAAATTACAACAACTCCTTGTGGTTGTATTCATGTACCATCGTTACGTTATTTACAAATGATAAAGATACAAGGATGGGAAAAGAGTGCAAAAGGAGTGAAATTGAATTATGTATGTGGAGATCAATTGTTACATAACTATGATCGCTACTACCAATCACTTACAAAAGCGGGTACGCTTTTAGCGCAACCATTCGATTTCATCGAATTAGGTATTTTGAATATTATGCAAGAAAATAAGAGTTTGCAAGCTGACATTACATTGTTTAGAAGCAAGTATGTAGAAGCGTTAATCGCGGCTATGGATACAACGAAAAAACAGTTTAAGATAGTGCAAGAAATGGACTTACGTACGTTCTCGTTGTTGTCGAATACGTATGCTGCAGCAAGCAAGGAAAATTTCGTTTTCTTATGGAAACAAGAAAACAGAATGCAAATTTGCGTGCGTTGTGATGATGCCCAAGCTGTGTTCAAACAAATATGCGAACGATTTGGCATCAATGGCGGTGGCAATGGTGAGTGCGCACAGGGTGGTGGAACTTACAAGGAAGGCATTGAGGATTACTTAGCAAAAATAGTAGAAGAATGGTAAATGATTATGCTATAATGTTTCAGTACGGAGGATTTTTATGAAGAAAATAGTATGTTTACTTTGTGTTTCTTTCGCTTTAATGCTAAGTGCATGTGGAAGTGAAGAAGAAGTAAAAAAATCAGAAGTTGAAATTAAACAAAATGAAATATATACAGCACCTGCAACACCTACGGATGCAGAAGCGAAATTATTTAATAAGCTAACAAAAGCGATCAATGAACAAGATGGTGAAAAAATTGCGACACTTGTTGCCCAAAACTTTGTTTTTGATTTCTTTAGCTTAAAAAACAAGGAGTCTGCACAAGATGTGGGTGGATTAACGTATTTGCCAGCGAATCGTCAAGAGGCATTCAAAACGTTTGCGATGGGTATGGTGTACTCTAACTATGCTACGATTGTAAATGACTCAGGTAAGAAAAACTTGCCAATGGTAAGTGAAGTAAAAGTGGAAGATGTGCAAAATCAAGAAATTGAATACACGGACATCATTCCAGCAAACAGTGAATTAGGAACACCGGAAGAAGAAATCAGTGATGTGTACAATGGGTATGTTGTTACCATGAGTATCGCTTACGATAAAACGGATGTGAAAGAATTAAAAGAAAATGTAATCGTTACAGTAATTGACTTAGATGGTCGTTGGTGTGTGATTGCGATAGATTAAAAGATAAGCTCCTCTAGTAGGAGCTTTTTTTTGAAACGTAGATGCTAATTTTTATTTCGTACGTTATAATGAAAGAAAGATGCGAAAGAGGGGAAAGTAATATGCAAAAGTATGTCGCATTGTTGCGAGGAATTAATATTAGTGGAAAAAACAAAGTCGCAATGCCACTTTTAAAAGAGGCATTTGAACAAGCGGGGTTTTTAGAAGTAAGTACGTATATCAATAGTGGAAACGTTCTTTTTTCGAGTGATAGAACAGATAAGAAAGAAATGTGTGAGCAATGTGCCACATTCATTCAAGAACGATTTGAAATTGATGTACCAATTGTGATTCTTTCACAAAAAGAGTTACAGGAAGCGATCATGCATGCTCCACTGTGGTGGGATAAAGAAAACGAACAAGAAATGGTTCATCAAGCGATATTTTTAGTTGAAAATACGAGTATCGAAGAAGTGTACGCTGCAGTGAAAGAAGCAAAAGCGCAATACGAACAGGTAGATCATTATGGTAATGTTATTTTCTGGTCCGCTTTTCGCGCGACGTTATCGAAAACAAGTTGGTATAAAATTGCGAGTTCTTCCGTGAATCAAAAAGTGACAATACGTAATGCGAATACAGCCAAGAAGTTAGTAGAGCTGTTGAAATAATAGAATTTAAAAAGGATGGATAAAAGAATGAGTAAGTACGATAAGCTGTGGGAACACATGCAAAATGAACAGAAAGAAACGACGATGTTGACATTTGATGAAGTGGAACAAATTGCTGGAGTAGCGATAGACCATTCTTTTTTGAAGTTTAAGAAAGAGTTAATGGCATATGGATTTGAAGTGAAAAAAATTTCACTAAAAGAAAAAACAGTTTTGTTTCAACGATTAGAAAAAGAGGATTAATTTTGTTGCATTGATAGCTTTCATCATTATTTTAAAAAAGTAAATAACTTAATTTACTTGCGTTTTTAGCTACGTTATAATGAGAGCGGGATTAAGTAGGAGAAACAGCGATGATTACACAACCATTGAGTGAAGAAAAGTTAGAAGACTTTACACAATTATACAATCAATACAAACATACGTTACAAGCAAACCGTAAGAGTGGGGAGCAATTGTTAGCTTATTTAAAAAAGCATTACGATGTAATTGAAGCGACAGATCAAGCGTTTGTTGAAATGGTGGCATTTAATATTATGCACAATGAATACAGTCGCGAGAAAGTGGATCCAAACAAAGCGTTAAACATTAAAAAGTTAGTGCTTAAAAACGAAGGTAGAAATACTTCTTTGTTTAAAGAAGAGGAAGCTTTGTTATGGGGAAAGAATAAGAACTGTATAGAAGTTGGTATTGATACCAATAGCGCTTATTATTGTGTTAGTGGAAGTACTGCGTTATGGGATGAACTTTGCGCATACCAAGGTCTGGATGTTTATGATTTACAAAATGTTGTTTGTGTAGGACAATATCTACAATGCTTACAACAGTTTCCACAAGTGGATGATAGAGGACAAAAGAATGGATAAAACAGAGCAATACAAACAATATATTACGCTTTTAAAGCGTGAGTTAGTGCCAGCGATGGGCTGTACAGAACCAATTGCAATCGCCTACATAGCAAGTTATGCAAAGCAATTGTTAGAAGAAGAGGTACAAAGCATTAAACTGCAAGTGAGTGGAAACATCTTAAAGAATGTGAAGAGTGTTATCGTACCGAACACAGACAAATTAAAAGGAATCAAAGCGGCGATTGCTGCAGGAGTGGTTTGTGGTGATGCAAGCAAAAAGTTAGAAGTATTAGCAAAAGTAAGCGAAGAAAAGAAAGTGGAGATTCATCGTTTTCTTGAAAAGGATAATATTAGTGTATGTTTGGCGGATGGAAATCATATTTTTGATTTGTTCATTGAAATGAGAGGAGCCAATCACTTTGTGAAGGTTCGTATTGTGGATTATCATACCAATATCGTTTATGTTCAAAAAGATGAGGAAGTGATTTTGGATTGTAAATCACAATCCAAACAAGAAGAATGCAAGGAATCATTCAAGTTAAGTGTAGATGCTATTTTTGATTTTGTGGAACATGTGGATGTGGCGTTATTAAAACCGATGTTAGATCGACAAATCACTTACAATATGGCCATTGCCAAAGAAGGACTGCTTCATGATTATGGTGCCAATATTGGACAAGTATTATTAAAGAGTTATCCAGATAGTGTTGAAGTAAAGGCAAAGGCGTACGCGGCTGCGGCAAGTGATGCGCGTATGAATGGGTGTGAATTACCAGTCATTATCGTGTCCGGAAGTGGTAATCAAGGGATCAGTGCTTCTGTACCTGTGATTGTGTATGCCCAAAGCAAACAATACAGTGATGAAATGTTGTATCGTGCTTTGGCATTGAGTAATCTAATCACTTTACACCAAAAAGCGGGAATCGGTCGTTTAAGTGCATTTTGTGGTGTGGTGAGTGCTGGTGTTGCCAGTGGTGCTGCGATAGCTTATTTGGAAACAAGACAATTAAAGAGTGTTTCGCATACGATTGTGAATGCATTAGCAATCGTATCAGGGATGGTATGTGATGGTGCGAAGGCTAGTTGTGCAGCGAAAATTCAAAGTGCGATTGACGCTGGGTTTTTAGGTTTCCATATGTACCAGAATAAACAAGAGTTCAAAGGCGGCGACGGTTTGATTGAAAAAGGTGTGGAAAATACCATTCAAAATATATGTACGTTAGCCAAACAAGGAATGAAACAAACCGATGAAGAAATCATTAAGATGATGCTAAAGGGTTGTTATAGAAAGACAATTTCATTAATTGCTCATTTGCTATTGCATAAAAATGAGAATTTGTTATAATAATTCCAATATAGCGATGAATTAAAGTAGTAATCTTATGATGAACTGGTAGAGAGTAAGCGGTTGGTGAAAGCTTATGTAACATGTGAGATGAACTTGTTAAGGAGCTTATCGATAAGCGATACGTAAAGCGGCGTTAACGCATAATGAAGGGCATACAGTATATGTATGAACTAAGGTGGTACCGCGTAATTTAACGTCCTTAGATGTAAATCTAAGGGCGTTTTTATTTTATATAGAAGGAGAGTTAAAATGGGATTTGATCATAAAATTATTGAAAAGAAATGGCAAGCGTATTGGGAAGAAAACAAAACATTTGTATGTGATGTTTGGGATTTTAGTAAACCTAAATTTTACGCAGTTGATATGTTTCCTTATCCATCAGGGCAAGGCTTACATGTTGGACATCCAGAAGGATACACTGCCAGTGATATTATTTGTCGTATGAAAATGATGCAAGGTTACAATGTGTTACATCCAATGGGATTTGATTCTTTTGGGTTACCAGCAGAACAATACGCAATTCAAACAGGAAATCATCCTGAAGGATTCACATTAGAAAACATTGCGACATTCACACGTCAATTAAAAATGTTAGGGTTTGGATTGGATTGGGACAAACAGGTTTCGACATGTGATCCTAGTTACTACAAATGGACCCAGTGGATTTTTAAACAACTTTATAAGGATGGGTTAGCGAGACATGTCAACATTCCTGTTAACTGGTGTGAAGAATTGGGAACGGTACTTGCAAACGATGAAATCATCGATGGAAAAAGTGAACGTGGTGGTTATCCAGTAGTTCGTAAAAATATGATGCAGTGGGTAATTGATATTCCAAAATATGCAGATCGCTTGTTGGAAGGGTTAGATGAAATTGATTGGCCACACTCAACAAAAGAAATGCAACGTAACTGGATTGGGAAATCCATCGGTGCACACGTTGATTTTAAAGTAGATGGATTCGATGATAAATTTACTGTATTTACAACACGTTGTGATACGTTATTTGGTGCCACTTATTGTGTGTTAGCACCAGAACATGAATTGGTTGCTAAGATTACTAGTGATGCACAGAAAGAAGCAGTAGAAGCATATGTAAAAGCGTGTGCTAGTAAATCAGAGTTAGAAAGAACAGAATTAAACAAAGAAAAAACGGGTGTCTTCACTGGTGCTTACGCTATTAATCCAGTAAATGGAAAAAAAGTACCGATTTGGATTTCAGATTACGTATTAGCAAACTATGGAACAGGTGCTATTATGGCAGTTCCTGCTCATGATGAACGTGATTATGCTTTTGCGAAGAAGTTTGAAATTGAAATTATTCCTGTTTTAGCAGGTGGAAACATTGAAGAAGAAGCGTATACAGAAGATGGATTACATATTAATTCTGACTTCTTAGATGGATTAAACAAAGAAGATGCGATTGCTGCAATGATTGCTTTCTTAGAAGCAAACAAATGTGGAAAACAACAAGTGAATTACCGTTTACGTGAATGGATCTTCGCTCGTCAACGTTACTGGGGAGAACCGATTCCAATCGTACATAACGAGGATGGTAGTGTGGAAGTGTTAGAGGATAGTGAATTGCCATTAACATTACCTAGTTTAGAAGATTATAGTCCTTCTACTTCAGGTGCAAGTCCACTTGAAAAAGCAAGTGATTGGGTGAACATTGAAAGAAATGGGAAAAAAGGCAAACGCGAAACGAGCACCATGCCTGGAAGTGCTGGATCAAGTTGGTATTTCTTACGTTACATCGATCCAAATAACGAAGAGGAATTCGCAAATAAAAAATTATTAGAGCATTGGTTACCAGTTGATTTATACATTGGTGGTAGCGAACATGCGGTAGGGCACTTATTGTATTCAAGAATGTGGAATAATTACTTGTATGACAAAGGGTATGTTCCTGTTAAAGAACCATTTAAGAAATTATTCCACCAAGGAATGATTTTAGGTGAAAATGGAGAAAAAATGTCGAAATCAAAAGGAAATGTTGTGAATCCTGATGATATCGTAAACGCTTTTGGAGCAGATACATTACGTTTGTATGAAATGTTCATGGGACCATTAGAAGCAAGTAAACCTTGGTCTGAAAAAGCGGTAGAAGGGAGTCGTAAATTCTTAGATCGTGTCTATCGTTTGTTTATCGAAATGGATAAATTAAGCGATGTGAATGACGGTAGTTTAGACTACTCTTACCACTTCACAGTTAAGAAAGTAACAAGTGATTACGAATCGTTAAACATGAATACTGCAATATCACAAATGATGATTTTCATTAATGATTGTTATAAAGCAGAAAGTGTTTATCGTGAATATGCATTAAACTTTATTAAAATGTTATCTTGTATTGCTCCACATGTTGGGGAAGAGATGTATCACATCTTAACTGGAAAGCAATGTATCGCATTTGAACCATGGCCTGTTTATGATGAAAGTAAACTTGTATTAAGTGAAAAAGAAGTTGTCGTACAGGTAAATGGGAAATTACGTGGTAAATTTAATATTGCTGAAGACAGTGATGATGAAACAATCAAAGAAGAAGCGATTAAACTAGAAGGTGTACAAACACAACTAGAAGGAAAAACAATCCGCAAGGTAATTGTCGTGAAAGGTAAATTAGTGAATATCGTAGTTGGATAATTCGCTAAAACAATAGTTACCTTCACAAGAAAGGGGAACTTATGAATTTTAACAAATACGAGAGAGGTTATTTTATGCCTCCTGAAACAAGTCTTGAATGGACTAAAAAAGAATACATTGAAACAGCACCGATTTGGTGTAGTGTCGATTTGCGTGATGGAAACCAATCTTTGGTTACACCGATGAGTTTGGATGAGAAAGTAAAGTTTTTTCAATTGTTGGTAGAACTTGGATTCAAAGAAATTGAAGTAGGATTTCCAGCTGCAAGTGAAACAGAATATGCATTTTTGCGTAAATTGATTGATGAAAATTTAATTCCTGATGATGTGAGTGTACAAGTATTAACACAAGCACGTGAACACATCATTAAGAAGACGTTTGAAGCGTTAGAAGGCTGTAAACAAGCAATTGTTCACTTTTATAATTCAACAAGTTTGGCGCAAAGAGAACAAGTATTTAAAAAGAGCAAGGAAGAGATTAAACAAATTGCTGTCAATGGGGCAGAGTTAATCAAACGTTTGGCAAATGAGACAGAAGGGAATTTCCGTTTTGAATATTCTCCTGAAAGTTTCACGGGAACAGAAGTAGAATATGCATTAGAAGTATGTAATGCCGTAATTAATGTGTTAGAACCTACTCAAGATCGCAAATTGATTATCAACTTACCAGTTACCGTAGAAATGTCACTTCCACATGTGTATGCAAGCCAGATTGAATACATGTCAAATCATATGGAAAAACGTGATTGTGTAACGATTTCTTTGCATCCGCATAACGATCGTGGATGTGGGGTTGCAGATAGTGAATTAGGATTATTGGCTGGTGCAGATCGTATTGAAGGTACTTTATTTGGAAATGGAGAACGTACTGGAAATGTCGACATTATCACATTGGCATTGAATATGTATTCTCATGGAGTGGATCCAAAACTTGATTTCTCAAACATGCCACGTGTCGTTGATATTTATGAGCGTGTAACACGTATGCATGTGTACGAGCGACAACCCTATGCAGGTAAATTAGTGTTTGCTGCATTTAGTGGTAGTCATCAAGATGCGATTGCGAAAGGAATGGCATACCGTGAAGAAAGAGAAGAGTCACGTTGGAGCGTACCTTATTTACCAATTGATCCAAAAGATGTGGGTCGTGAATACGAAAGTGATGTAATCCGTATTAATTCGCAAAGTGGTAAGGGTGGAATTGCGTATATTTTACACCATAACTATGGATTTGATTTGCCACCTAAATTTAGAGAAGGATTCTCTTACTACATCAAAGATGTTTCAGATAAAAAACATGCAGAGTTATTACCCGCACAAATTTTTGAAATCTTTGAAAGTGAGTTTGTGGATTTGAATTCACCATTAGAAATGATCGATTATCATTTTGTTCGCAGTGAAGATATGATGGTAACATTGTCAATTAAATACAATGGATCAAAACGCGATATTATCGGACATGGAAATGGACGTTTGGATGCGGTAGCAAATGCATTGCGTCAAAATTTAGGATTAACATTTGATATTTTAGATTATAGTGAACATTCGTTAAGCAAAGGTTCTTCTTCAAAAGCAGTCGCTTATGTGGAAATTATGGATTGTATGGAAGAAGATCGTTTTGGAGTGGGTGTGAATGACGATATTATTGCTGCTTCTATTCATGCGCTTGTAAGTGCAATCAATAGAGCACTAATTGGAAAAGCGAAAATAAAAGGGGAGGCGTAATTATGGGGATGACTATGACGCAAAAGATTTTAGCGGCGCATGCAGGACTTGATAAAGTAGTTGCTGGGCAGTTAATTGAGGCAAAATTGGATGTGGTAATGGCAAATGATATTACTGGTCCAATGGCTCTACCGATTTTTAAACAAATGGCAGACGAAGTATTTGATAAAGATAAAGTGATTTTAGTACCTGATCATTTTACGCCAAACAAAGATATTAAGAGTGCGGAAAATTCAAAATCAATCCGTGACTTTTCAAAACAACAATGTTTGACACACCATATGGAACAAGGGAAATGTGGTGTAGAACATGCGATTTTACCTGAAAAAGGGATTGTTGTAGCAGGAGAAGCAATCATTGGTGCCGATTCGCATACGTGTACGTATGGGGCGCTAGGAGCGTTTTCAACAGGAGTGGGTACAACTGATATTGCAGCTGGTATGGCAACAGGAGAATCTTGGTTTAAAGTACCAAGCGCAATTCAATTTGTATTAACTGGGAAACCAGGAAAATACGTAAGTGGAAAAGATGTCATCTTACACATCATCTCAAAAATTGGTGTGGATGGTGCATTGTATAAATCGATGGAATTCAGTGGAGATGGTATTGCTAACTTAAGTATGGATGATCGTTTTACCATTTGTAATATGGCGATTGAAGCAGGAGCGAAAAATGGAATTTTCCCTGTGGATGAACAAACGATTGCTTATTTAGAAAAGCATGCAAGTAAACCTTATACTATTTATCAAGCGGATGAGGCTGCACAATACGAACAAGTTATTACGATTGACTTAAGTAGTATTCGTCCAACGGTAGCGTATCCACATTTACCAGAAAATGGACATACGATTGATGAAATTGAAAAAGAAGAGCCAGTGTACATCGATCAAGTAGTAATTGGATCTTGTACGAATGGACGTATGTCTGACTTACGTAAAGCAGCAGCGATTTTAAAAGGGCATACAGTGCATGAGAACGTTCGTGTTATGGTTGTTCCAGCAACACAAAAAATCTTTGTGCAATGTATTCAAGAAGGTTTGGCAGAAATATTTGTTGAAAGTGGATGTGCTTTTAATACACCAAGTTGTGGACCATGTATGGGTGGACATATGGGTGTAATGGCAAATGGTGAGAAATGTGTTTCTACAACAAACCGTAATTTTGTTGGTCGTATGGGAGATACCAAATCATTAATTTATCTTGCTTCACCAGAAGTGGCTGCAGCGAGTGCGATTGCTGGTTATATCGCAAACCCAGAAAAAATAGGAGGTAATAAGTAATGAAAGCGAAAGGTAGTGTTTTAAAGTATGGAGATAATGTAGATACTGATGTTATCATTCCTGCACGTTACTTAAACTCATTTGATGCACAAGAATTAGCGAAACATGCCATGGTTGATATTGATCCTACGTTTACACAACGTTTAAAGGTTGGAGATATCATGGTAGCAAGCAAAAACTTTGGTTGTGGAAGTAGTCGTGAACATGCACCACTATGTTTGAAAACAGCTGGGGTAAGTTGTGTGATTGCAAAATCCTTTGCACGTATTTTCTATCGTAATTCAATCAATATTGGATTTCCTATTTTGGAGTGTGAAGAAGCAGTAGATGGCATTGAAGAAGGAGACCAAGTAGAGGTGGATTTCGATACTGGTTTCATTTATAATCTTACTAAAAATACAAAATTCCAAGCACAACCATTTCCACCATTCTTACAAAAGATGATTGAAGTAGATGGACTTGTGAATTATGTAAACAAAAAGAAGGGGACTGTGTAATGGAAAAGAAAATTGCGGTAATCAAAGGGGATGGAATCGGTCCTGAAATTGTAACACAAGCGCTAAAAGTGCTTGATGTCGTAGCTGAAAAATACCAACACACCTTTTCTTATGAAGAAGTGTTAGCGGGTGGATGTGCGATAGATGCTTGTGGAAAATGCCTTCCTGAAGAGACAATTGTAAAATGTAAAGCGAGTGACAGTGTGTTACTAGGAGCAGTAGGTGGACCAAAATGGGACAAAGAACCAAGTACGAATCGTCCTGAAAAAGCGTTATTAGGAATTCGTGCGCAATTAGGTTTGTTTGCGAATGTGAGACCTGCACAATTGTTTCCACAATTAAAAGAGGCGTGTCCATTAAAAGAAGAAATTGTAAATCGTGGTATTGATTTTATTGTTGTACGTGAATTAACGGGAGGAATTTACTTCGGGAAACACGAAACCCACGAGGAAAATAACGAGTTAGTAGCGAGTGACATAATGGCGTATAGCGAAAGTGAAATTCGTCGTATTGCGAAAGTAGCATTTGATACAGCGATGTTACGCGATAAAAAAGTTTGCTCTGTTGACAAAGCAAACGTATTGGATTCTTCACGTTTATGGCGTAAAGTCAGTGAAGAAGTAGCAAAAGAGTACCCTGAAGTAACACTAACACATATGTATGTTGATAATGCAGCAATGCAATTGTGTAAAGATCCTTCTCAATTTGATGTCATCTTAACTGAAAATATGTTTGGGGATATTTTAAGTGATGAAGCGAGTATGATTACAGGAACGATTGGTACGATTCCGTCTTCTTCATTAGGAGAAACAACACTTGGAATGTACGAACCGATTCATGGTAGTGCTCCTGATATTGCTGGTATGGATATCGCAAATCCAATTGGTACGATTTTAAGTGCAGCAATGATGTTGAAGTATTCGTTCTTTATGGAAGAAGAATACAAAACGATTGTGAATGCAGTGAATGCTGTGTTGGATGCAGGATATCGTACAAAAGATATGATGAGCGAAGGAATGAAACTAGTTGGATGTGAAGAAATGGGAGCATTAATCGCAGCCCAAATATAAAGAAAAAAGAACCTTTCATAAAGGTTCTTTATTTTGCTTTTTTACTTAACCAACTAATTTTATTTTCTTCTTTTTTAAGAATTCTTTTCACATTTGCACGATGACGATAAATTAATAAAATCGTTAACAGCAGGGATGCGACTCTAGTAGAATCTGCAGGAGAATCGATAAAAATATAAATCGTTGATGTAATGGCTGCTACCATTGAAGATAGAGAAACCATTTTTGTTAGTAGTAAAACAACTAAGAATGCAGCTAATGGAATCACAAGCATATTGATATCTTGGAAGGTAAAAATAGAAATACCTAATAAGAAACCAAACATAGTAGCAACGGCTTTTCCACCTTTGAATCCTGCGAATAGCGGATAACAATGACCAAACGCTGCAGCAAACCCTGCCCAGATACTGGCCATTTCACTGTATTCAAAATGAGATGTGATAAAAATAGCAAACGTAACTTTTAAAACATCTAAAACAATTACGGCAGCACCTACTTTTGCGCCTAGGATACGGCCTGCATTACTTCCTCCTAAGTTTCCTGACCCATGATCTCTAACATCGGTTTTATAAAAAAGTTTACCGATGACTAAAGCGAAGGGAATGGATCCTAATAAATAACCGATAATGACGGCGATAATAATATCTTGGTACATACAAACACCTCGCAGTTATTGTAACATGAATGCAATAGAATGAAAAGAAAGTAGCAGTGCAAATGTGTTAAAAATATGTTTCTTTACACAATCAATTTATGCGTCATATGGGTGAGGATGTGCTATGATAATAGGGGTGATACTATGAAAGAAAAAATATATTTAATTGATTTGGATGGTACGATGTACAAGGGTAGTACGATCATTGAAGGTGCAAAGGAATTTATTGATTATCTGTTGGAAAAGAAACAACCATTTTTGTTTTTAACAAACAATTCCTCAAGAACATTAGCACAAAATGTTGAACACATGGAAAAAATGGGGTTCACAGGAATCAAAGAGGAACACTTTTTCACGTCTGCTATGGCAGCCGCTGCGCATGTAGCGAAACACAGTGACAAACGCCGTTGTGATTATGTCGGTATGGATGGGTTAAAGGAAGCATTAGAAAACAAAGGGTTTCAAATTGTGGAAGACAATGCAGATTTCTTATTTGTTGGTTTGGATAGAGCGGGAAGTTACGTTTCTTATTCAAAGAAACTTCAACATTTGCTAGATGGTGCTAAATTAGTAGGTACCAATAGCGATCGTTTATTAGCAAGCGATGCTGGTTTTCATGTTGGAAATGGTGCAATTGTCGCAATGTTTGAATATGCAAGTGGACAAAAAAGCGAAGCGATTGGAAAACCGAACGCTCCAATTTTAGAAGAAGCATTAGCTTATTTAAATAAAACCAAAGCGGAATGCGCAATTATCGGAGATAATTTGGAAACGGATATTCTACTTGGTGTATTGCATGGTGTAGAAACAATTTTCGTGACGAGTGGGGTTCATACACTAGAAGATTGCGAACGTTTGAATATTACACCGACGGTAACAATTTCCACACTGCTATCGTTGATTCACAAATCATAAAAAATAAAACCGAAATATAATTGTTTTGTTGTATACTAGAATTAGAAGCTCAGAAATAAAACAAAATAATTAATATACAAGAAATAAAAGACCGCAAATAAAGCGCAAATATAACCTCAAAAAGGTTATATTATTTCTTGCTTATAAATGTAAGCGCTTAAATTTTCTCGTTGACTTTATTGGAAAAGAGTTGTATATTAAAAATAGGTAGTGATGCCTCGTAATCAATCCGCTAAATTATTCTTCTTCCCCCACCCATAGGAGATAGTTTAGATTCTCCCCAAAGATGATTGATTGCGTTAGATCGTTCAAGAGGCGCCCAAAAACGCCTCTTGTTTGTTTTCAGGGCCAAAGAGAGGTGAACACTTGTATGTTGATTGCCATTTTAGAAGATGGGATTTACCGTAAAAAAACGCGTGATTCTTATTTAAAGCGTTGGACAGTTCGTGCCATTGCTTATAATGAAGAAGGGAAACTTGGATTTTTGCGTTTAAAAGGAAGTGATACTTTTGGAAAGCGAAATCATTTAGAAAGCATTGGTGGCGGTGTGGAAAATGATGAATCACTAGAAGAAGCACTTTATCGTGAAGTCAAAGAAGAAACGGGCTATGAATGTGAAGTGAAGGAAGAAGTTGGAGTGGTTGTCGATCACTATAATTTACTGAACAGAGAGACAATTTCAACATTTTTTGTAGTGCAGTTATTAGATCAAACGGGTGATGTAAATCGAAGTGATGACGAAACGGAACTGATTGATGGTATCGAATTTTATAATGAAGAGGAAGTGTTGGAGGCATTAACACAATACGAAAAGGGCACTGTGAATGAATTGGTGCAACGTCGTGACTACTATGCCTTAAAGCATTATTTAAAAAACAAAAAAACTAACGCAGAAGACTGAGTCATATGTGCGTTAGTTTTTTTTATTGTTTGGCATATTTCGCTTGCCATGTGTCGCGTTTCACCATCTCTTTATCAATACTGTTTAACACATTGGTTTTGTTTAGTGTCCACGAAGGAGCGATGAGCAAATCTTTTTGGGCGTCACCAGTCAATCGTTGAATAATGATATCATCACGTAATACTTCGAGTTGTTGAATTACAACATCGATATAATCGTCAAGCGAAAGAAGGGGAAAAGGTTGTTGTAAGTAATCATTTCCCATCTTTGTGTGTTTGCATACATGCAGCATATGGATTTTCACAGCATGAATCGGTAGTTCGCTAAGTGCTTTTGCGCTTTCTACCATCATTTCTTTTGTTTCGTTTGGAAGAGAATTAATTAAGTGAACACAAATTTTAATATTTGTGTTTTTTAATCGGTTCACACAATCCAAAAAGACTTCGTATGTATGACCGCGATTGATTGCACTTGCAGTTTGGTTGTGAATGCTTTGTAAGCCTAACTCTACCCAAATTTCTTTTTGTTTTGTCAGTTCTTGTAGATAAGCGATTTTATCTGCTTCTAAGCAATCGGCACGCGTTGCAATCGCAAGGGCTTTAATGCGTGGGTTTTCCATAAATGGAGTAAAATATTGTTTTAGTTGAGAAAGCGGGGCATACGTATTCGTATACGCTTGAAAATAAGCAATAGGGAAACCTTGTGGCCATTTTCGAAGCATTACTAGTTCTACCTCTTCAAATTGTTTTGCTAAGTCATCATGAATGTTACCAGCGTATTCACCACTGCCTAAACTTCCACAAAAACTACAACCGCCAACCCCACACGTTCCATCGCGATTAGGACAAGAAAAATTAGCATTCAAAGGAACTTTGAATACTTTATTTTGAAAGTTTTGTTTTAAATAATAATTCCATGTATGATAACGCTTGTTATCAAATGTATATGGAAATGGGTTTTTCTTTTGCATAACATCACCGCTATTATCTTACCATAAACGATTGCACTTTTGTATGAAATAAGCTACGCTATTAGCATGGAAACTGAAATTAGAGAAATCAATAGCGATGGTATGCGTATTCGATATACCTTACATATTAAGAAAGTGAAAAACATATCCCTTAAAATAGTGGAGAATGGATCGATTGTTGTGACGTGCAATGCCTTTGTGCCGAAAACAAAAGTCGATGCTTTTGTTTTGGAAAAAGTTTCTTGGATCATAAAGAAACAACAGAAAGCAATACAGCGTGTACAAATGATTTACGAAGACGTAATGGTAGATGATGTTTTTTATTTGTTTGGTAAACCATTAAAGATAGTGCGTGTATTTAGTAATCAAAATAATGTACGCTACGATGATGCGCATTTGTATGTGTATTATAGCGATGAAAGCAAAGCGCATAAGAGTGTGGTGGCTTTTATGAAAAAGATGTGTGAGCGAGAGTTTTTACCGGTTGTACAAAAGTACTATGACTTGTTGAAGGACTATCGTTTGCCACCTTTTGATGTGAAGTTTAAGACGATGAAATCAAGATGGGGAAGTTGTACTCCTTCCAAACGTTTGGTGGTTTTGAATATGCGTATGTTGCATTATCCAAAAGCATTTTTAGAGTATGTCGTATTGCATGAATTGGTTCATTTTATCCAACCTAATCACAGTGCTTCATTTTATCAAATTATCGCTTTTTATATGCCAGATTACAAAGAAAGGCAAAAGTGTATTCAATAACGAAATGCAGGAATTATGTGATTTTTCAAATTGTGAATCAGTTCACAAAAAGGTGTTGAATTTTCATTTTAAAGAGAGTAGAATGGAATTTAGGTAAGGGGTTACATCCCCGAAGGAGGACATAATAATGCGATTTACACTACCTAGAGATTTGTATCATGGAAAAGGTTCTTTGGAAGCTTTAAAAGGTCTAAAAGGTAAAAAAGCCATCATCTGTGTTGGTGGAGGAGCTATGAAACGTAATGGTTTCTTAGACAAAGCAGTAGCATACTTAGAAGAAGCTGGAATGGAAGTAAAATTGTTTGAAGGGATTGAACCAGATCCATCTGTAGAAACAGTAATGCGTGGGGCAGATGCAATGATCGAGTTTGAACCAGATTGGATTGTAGCGATGGGTGGAGGTTCTCCAATTGATGCTGCAAAAGCAATGTGGATTAAATACGAATACCCAGAAACAACATTTGAAGATATGTGTAAAGTGTTTGGGTTACCAACTTTACGTACCAAAGCAAAATTTGTTGCGATTCCATCTACTTCAGGAACAGCAACAGAAGTTACAGCATTCTCAATTATTACAGATTACTCAAAAGGAATTAAATACCCAATTGCTGACTTTGAAATTACTCCAGATGTTGCGATTGTGGATCCTGAATTAGCAGAAACGATGCCTAAAAAATTAGTAGCACACACAGGAATGGATGCGATGACACATGCAGTAGAAGCATATGTTTCAACAGCGAACTGTAACTATACTGATCCATTGGCATTACATGCGATTACAATGATTCAAGAAAACTTAGTAAAATCATACAATGACGATATGTCATGTCGTGCTGATATGCATGATGCACAATGTTTAGCTGGTATGGCATTCTCGAATGCGTTATTAGGAATTGTGCACTCTATGGCTCATAAAACAGGGGCAGCATTTACTGACTTTGATGGTGGACACATTATTCATGGTGCTGCCAATGCAATGTACTTGCCTAAAGTAATTAAATTCAATGCGAAAGATGAAACAGCAAAAAAACGCTATGGAGTGATTGCTGACTTTATGAATTTAGGTGGAAATACAGATGATGAAAAAGTCGATTTATTAATTGCTTACTTACGTAAAATGAGCGATGACTTAAACATTCCTCACTGTATCCAACACTATGGAATTGATGGACTTCCTGCTGAAGTAGGATTTGTACCAGAAGAAGCTTTCTTAGCAAGAGTTGATGAAATTGCAGCGAATGCAATTAGTGATGCTTGTACAGGAAGTAACCCAAGACAGCCTTCACAAGAAGAAATGGTGAAATTATTAAAATGCTGTTACTACGACACTGACGTAGATTTCTAGGATAAACAAACATAATAAATGATTTAGCGATAGTAACAACTATCGCTTTTCTTTTTTTGGTCCTAAAGTAGCGTCTTTTTAATTTTGGTAAAAAATGGTATAATACACTCATTAAACAAAAGTTGAAGGAGGTTTCTTATGAGAGTTGGTTGTGTAAAAGAGATTAAGAATAATGAATATCGCGTGGGTGTGACACCTGCCAATGTAAAAGACTATAAGAAAGCTGGACACGAAGTTATCATTGAAGTCGATGCAGGAATCGGTTCTGGTTTTAGTAATGAAGAATACCTAGCAAGTGGGGCTACATTAGTTGATTCAGCAAAAGAAGTATGGGATCAAAGTGAAATGTTAATTAAGGTGAAAGAACCGCTAGAAGAAGAATATGCGCTGTTTCACGAAGGTTTAATTTTATATACTTATTTGCATTTGGCAGCAGATGAAAAACTGACAAAAGCATTATTGGATGCGAAAGTAACAAGTGTAGCATACGAAACATTAGTAGAACGCAATGGTAGTATTCCTTTGCTTGCTCCGATGAGTCAAATTGCGGGGCGCTTAAGTATTCAAGAAGGTGCAAAATACTTAGAAAAACCATTTGGTGGTTCTGGTGTCTTGTTGTCTGGTGTACCAGGAACACCAAAAGCAAAAATTGTTATTTTGGGTGCTGGTAGTGTTGGAATGAATGCATGTAAATTAGCCATTGGAATGGGCGCTTCCGTTTCTATTTTAGATATTAATTTAGAGCGTTTGGAATACATCGATGATATTTTTGGTTCGAGTGTACAAACGTTGATGAGTAGTGATGCAACGATTGAAGAAGCGGTTGCACAAGCAGATTTGGTAATTGGTTCCGTGTTAATACCAGGTGCAAAAGCTCCAAAACTGATGAAAAAAGCATACTTAAAAAACATGAAACCTGGAAGTGTGATTGTCGATGTGGCGATTGACCAAGGTGGATGTTGCGAAACGTCAAAAGTGACGTACCATGATAACCCTACCTACGTGGTGGATGGGGTAGTTCATTACTGTGTTGGTAATATGCCAGGAGCAGTTCCAAGAACATCAACGATTGCCTTAACCAATGCAACATTACGATATGGATTACAAATTGCGAATGCAGGACTTGTACAAGCTTGTCAAAACAATGATGTTATTTACTCTGGAATTAACACTTATGCAGGGAAATTAACATGTGAAAACGTGGCAGAGGCATTTGCGATGGAATTCACTAATATTATGGATATCATGAAGTAAACACAAATGTGTTTACTTTTTTTTATAATTGAGTTGACTCTACCATTGTGTCATACTTTATACTGTAAATGAGCTCAATAGAGGAGGATCCTTCTTATGTTAAAGATTTCAGATTTTTCAAAGTTATCAAGTATTAGTATTCGTATGTTACGGTTTTATGATGAACAGGAAATTTTGAAGCCAGTTGTCATCAAAGAAAATGGGTATCGTTATTATGATGTGAAGCAATTAAAAGTGGCGATGCAAATTTATCATCTGCGTTCTTTCGATTTTTCTACAAATGAAATAAAAGAAATCGTTCAACGTTTGCAAGAAAATCAGGATATTAGTACTTATTTAGCGTTGAAACAAGCACAATTAGCGCAACAGAAATACCATTTAGAGGAAAAACTGAAATCGTTAGAAAAGACAATTAAAAAGTTAAACGAGGAGGAAATTGTCATGAATTATAATGTTGAAGTAAAACAGATGCCAAAACGTTTTATGATGTGTAAACGAGATGTGATTGCAAGTTATGATAAAGAAGGGGAATTATGGCATGCATTGAATGAAGAGTTAAAGCGTTGTAAAGCAGAGGTGGGGTTTGTTGAAAATGGAGTTACGATGGCGATATTCCACGACAAAGGTTATGTGGACAGCGATGTGGACGTGGAAATAGCTGTTGAAGTAAAAGAAGAAAAGTATCCAGCATTGGATACCATTCAATTTAGAAGTTTTGAACCTGTAAAGGTAGCTTCCATCACTTTCCAAGGTGGATATGAGCACATTAGCGAAGTTTGTATACAAATTGCCCAGTGGTTAAGTGAAAATAATTATGAGATTGCAGGACCTAACTTTAGTATTTATCATGTTGGGCATGGACAAACTAGCAATAGCGATGAATTTGTTACGGAAATTTGTTATCCATTCCAATAAATAAAGCAGCGATTATCGCTGCTTTATTGCATTGTTTGTTTGTATATGTCAGCAATGTGTCTACCGACATCTTCTGGTTTGTGGGCATCACTAGCGCAAATCATTGCTACTTTATGTTTTTTGAGTGTGGTTAATAATTGCTCGCTTAATCCCATATCTTTGTGTTGATAACGATAATAACAACCAGTATTGTTTTCTGCTTTTACTTGATGTTCGTTTAATAGACAAGCTAATTTTTCATACGTTTCTTGTAAGTCATAATCAGGATAATAGTTGAATAACTTAATGGTATCGGGGTGGGCAAGTTGTGTGAACAAATCACTTTGCACACAATCGAAAAGCAATTCATAATAACGTTGATAAATGGTATTCGTATCATATACTTCCCATAACAGTTGTTTTGAAAATCCCATATCATATAAAATGCCGTCAATTGAATGAATGGCACCAACGACAAAATCGTAATCGTATTGCTGCAGAATGTTTTTGATAAACGATTTGTATTCAGGGACGTAACAAACTTCAAGACCAAATGCAATGTCGATATCCAAATCCATTGCTTTCACTTCATCGATTACTTTTTGGTACTCGTCTAAAGTGTTCTTGAATTTCATTTCTTTATTTTCTAACCATTTTTTTTGAATCGGGTATTGTTTTAAAGGTTCGTACATCATTTCAAATTCTTTGAAACGATGGGTGTGATCTAAAATTTGAATGGAAGTCATTCCATTTTTTTTTGCTTCTTTTACGAATTCTAAAACATATTCGCTTGATAAGTCGCCCATTTCTAAGTGCATGTGTCCATCTATCATTTTTCTTCACCTCTTTATTTATCCTTATTATAGAGAGAAATGAGAGGAAAGTAAAGAGAAATGAAAATTTGTTACATTACACATTGAAACAGATTACAAAATAATATGTAAAATTGTTACAAAGGTATTGAAACAAAATGTAAAAGGTGTTAAGATAGTAGCAAGTTACAAAAAACAGGAGGATTATTAGTATGAGTAGAGTTTATAACTTTAGTGCTGGACCATCAATGTTACCACAATGGGTTTTAGAAACAGCAGCCAAAGAAATGCTGGAGTATGGAAACAGCGGACAATCGGTAATGGAGATGAGTCATCGCTCGAAGGACTTCTTAGCTATTATCCAGGATTGTGAAAAACGTTTACGTGAATTAATGAAAATTCCAAACAACTATAAAGTATTATTCTTACAAGGTGGAGCGAGTATGCAGTTTACAATGGTTCCACTGAACTTGTTAAACAAATACAAAAGAGCGGCTTTAATTAATACGGGTGCTTGGAGTAAAAAAGCGATGAAAGAGTTAAAGAAACACGGTGAGTGTGTCTTATTAGCAAACTCAGAAGATGAAAATTACGCGTATATTCCAAAGGATTACGAGATTCCAAATAACATTGATTATTTGTACATTTGTGAAAACAATACGATTTATGGTACAAAATACAAACAGTTACCAGAAGTAAAAGATACTTTTATTGTATCGGATATGTCTTCTTGTATTCTGAGTGAACCAGTTGATGTTGAGAAATATGGTGTGATTTTTGCAGGAGCACAAAAAAACATGGGGCCTGCAGGATTAACGGTAGTGATTATTCGTGAAGATCTATTGCAAGAAACACCTAAAGATATGCCGACAATGTTAGATTATAAAACACATGTTGATGCGGAAAGTATGTTTAATACTCCACCAACGTATTCCATTTATATTTGTGATTTGGTATTAACTTGGATCCAAGAACAAATTGGTGGGTTAGAACAAATGAAAGCGTTGAATGAAAAGAAAGCGAATTTAATTTATGATTTCTTAGATGAATCAAAAATGTTCAAAGGAACAGTGCAAAAAGAAGATCGTTCATTAATGAATATTCCTTTTGTTACTGGTGATGAAGCACTGGATGCGAAATTCATTAAAGAAGCGGGTGCTTTAGGGTTTGTGAACTTAAAAGGACACCGTTCTGTTGGTGGTATGCGTGCATCAATTTACAATGCTATGCCTTTAGAAGGGGTTGAAAAATTAGTTGCATTTATGAAAGTATTTGAAGAGGAGAACGCGTAATGAAAAAAATAAAGTTATACAATAAACTTTCTCAAAAAGGCTTGGATTTATTTGAAGACGAATATACGATTGGGGAAGAGGTACAAAACGAAGATGGTATTTTAGTTCGTAGTGCAAAATTACATGATATTGAATTAAATGAAAACTTGAAAGCAATTGCTAGAGCTGGTGCTGGAACTAACAATATCCCAATTGACAAATGTAGCGAAAAAGGAATTGTTGTATTCAATACTCCAGGGGCGAATGCCAATGCAGTAAAAGAATTAGTTCTTGCGGGAATGCTTTTGAGTGCGAGACCTTTCCATGAAGGAATTAACTGGGTTGATTCATTGACGCAAAAAGAAGGAATTGCAGAATTAGTAGAAGCGGAAAAGAGCAACTTTAAAGGAAATGAACTAGCAGGGAAAACACTTGGTGTCATTGGTCTAGGTGCCATTGGTATCAAAGTGGCTAACTTAGCATTGCATTTAGGAATGGAAGTGTATGGATACGATCCTTACTTAAGTATTCGTTCTGCATGGCAATTATCTAGAAATGTAAAACTAACAAAATCATTGGATGATGTATACCGCAATTGTGATTATATTACGATTCATGTTCCACAAACCAAAGAAACAAAGGATATGATTGATGTTGTGGCATTGGCTAAAATGAAAGATGGCGTTCGCATCTTGAACTTTGCTCGTGGTGGTTTGGTAGATGAAGATGCGATGTGCAAAGCATTAGATGAGGGGAAAGTACAAAATTATATTTGCGACTTTCCAAGTGAGCGCATTCTACATCAAAAAGGTGCCATTTGCTTGCCTCACTTAGGGGCGAGTACGCCAGAATCAGAAGAAAACTGTGCTGTAATGGCAGTAAAACAAATGCGTGACTATTTAGAAAATGGGAATGTAGAAAATGCGGTGAACTTGCCCAATGTGACATTAGAGCGTGGAGAAGGTGCACGTATTACTTGTTTCCACAAAAATGTTCCTAATATGTTAGCGCAAATTTCTCAAGTTGTTTCACAAGCGAATTTAAATATCGCGAATATGCTAAATAAGTCGAAAAATGATTATGCTTACACAATCGTTGATGTTGATTCTCAAGAATTGGGCGATGTTGTTGAACAATTGGAAAAAATTGACGCCATTCTTAAAGTTCAAACATATGCGTAAAAAAGGTAAGAAAATCACGAAAAGTGGTTTTCTTTTCTTTGTGTAAGAGGTACAATTATTATAATGTGAATGTAATTTCATTCGAAAGGAGTAGTAATGTTTAAGGTAGTAGAAAGAGAAGAATTAAACCCAACAGTTACGAAGCTAGTAATTGAAGCGCCATTGGTTGCAAAAAAAGCACAGCCAGGGCAATTTGTCATTATCCGTGCGCATGATTTAGGGGAACGTATTCCTTTAACGATTGCTGATTACGATCGTGAAAAAGGAACGATCACTATTATTTTCCAAATCGTTGGAAAAACAACTCAAGTGTTAAATAACTTACGTGTAAACGATGAGGTGTTAGATTTCGTTGGTCCACTTGGACAACCATCTCATATTACTGATATGAAAAAAGTTTGTGTAATCGGTGGAGGTGTTGGTTGTGCGATTGCTTACCCAACAGCAAAAGGATTGCATGAAAATGGAACAGAGGTAACATGTATTACTGGATTTAGAAACAAAGATTTGGTTATTTTACAAGATGAATTCAATGCTGTTTCTGATCGTTTGTTCTTAGTGAGTGACGATGGAAGTGCTGGACAAAAAGCACTTGTTACTAATGTATTAGAAGACTTACTGAAAAATGGGGAAACTTTTGATGAAGTAATCGCCATTGGACCATTAATTATGATGAAATTTGTTGCTGAAGTAACAAAAAAATACAATGTGAAAACAGTAGTTAGTATGAATCCAATTATGATTGATGGAACAGGTATGTGTGGTGGATGCCGACTAAGTGTTGGTGGTAAAATGAAATTTGCATGTGTGGATGGACCTGACTTTGATGGTCACGAAGTAGACTTTGATGAAGCGATGTCAAGAAGTAGACAATACGCTGATTTTGAAGCGGATGCAAGAGAAGAAGATTGTAATTTATTCCACAAGGAGGTGGCTTAATATGCCGAATATGGCTCCTAATAAAGTAGAAATGCCAGTGCAAGATGCAAATGTAAGAAACAAGAACTTTGCAGAGGTAGCACTAGGTTATACCTTAGAACAAGCAAAAGAAGAGGCTGAAAGATGTTTACAATGTTTGCATAAACCTTGTATTGCTGGATGTCCTGTAGCTGTAAATATCCCTGATTTTATTGCGAAAATCAAAGAGGATAAGTTAGAAGAAGCATACCAAATTATCAAAGAAACAAGTTCTTTACCAGCGGTATGTGGACGTGTATGTCCGCAAGAAACACAATGTGAAGCAAAATGTGTTCGTGGAATTAAACACGAAGCGGTAGCAATTGGACGTTTGGAACGTTTTGTTGCAGATTACCACATGGAACATGGAAAAGACGAAGTTGTGAAACCGACACCAAATAACCATAAAGTTGCGATTGTTGGAGCAGGTCCTGCAGGATTAACTTGTGCAGGGGATTTGGCAAACAAAGGGTATGACGTTACTGTGTTTGAAGCGCTTCATTATGCAGGTGGAGTGTTAGTATATGGAATTCCTGAATTCCGTCTACCAAAAGCGATTGTTCAAAAAGAAATTGATGGATTAAAAGCACTTGGTGTAAAAGTAGAAACCAATATGGTAATTGGTAAAGTGTTAGAAGTAGACGAATTATTTGAAATGGGTTATGAAGCTGTTTTTATTGGAAGTGGAGCAGGATTGCCTAACTTTATGAATTTACCTGGAGAAAACTTAAAAGGTGTATTCTCAGCAAATGAATTTTTAACACGTTTCAATTTAATGAAAGCTTACCAAGAAGGCGTTGATACACCTATATTCAAAGCGAAAAAAGCTGCGATTGTCGGTGGTGGAAATGTAGCGATGGATGCTGCTAGATGTGCAAAACGTTTAGGAGTAGACGAAGTATACATTGTTTATCGTCGTGGTATGGAAGAATTACCTGCACGTGCAGAAGAAGTGGAACATGCAGAAGAAGAAGGTATCATCTTTAAAACATTGACAAACCCAGTAAGAATGCTTGGGGACGACAATGGAAACATTATCGGTATGGAATGTGTTGAAATGGAATTAGGAGAACCGGATGACTCTGGAAGAAGAAGACCAGTAGTAAAAGAAGGAAGTAACTTCGTATTGGATGTTGATTGTATGATTATGTCAATTGGTACGTCACCAAATCCATTGATCCGTTCTACAACAGAAGGATTAGAAACAAACAAATGGGGATGTCTAATTGCGGATGAGAGCGGTAAAACAACACGTGAAGGTGTTTATGCTGGTGGAGATGCGGTAACTGGTGCAGCCACAGTAATTTTAGCGATGGGTGCTGGTAAAACAGCAGCTGCAGCAATGGATGAATACATTCAAAATAAATAATGAAAATAGGTGAACAAATGTTCACCTGTTTTTTTGTTTTGGTATGCTATAATAGAAACGAAAGCGAAGGTGTCATCATGAAAAAATTGGGATTGCTGTGTTTGTTGTTAGTAGTGGTAAGTGGCTGTGGAAGCAAAGAAAAAAGTGTAACTTGCAAGATGGAAACAAATGCAACAGAAGCAGGTGCGCAAGTGAAATACATCTACAATGATAAAAAAGCAGTAATCAAAATTGAAAATGAGAGTTTTCTACAATTTAGTGAGGAAGAGCTAAAAGATGTTTCGTTGGATGAATATTATAAAGAATATGAAAAATTATATAAAGAAGCAAAAAAAGCGAGTGGGGTAGACATCACTTTATCTAAAGAAGAAAAGAAAAATAGAATTAATATGAAAACGGTTGTTGATGTCGAAACATATGATATGAATGATGATGTTTTATCGTTAGCAAGTGAAGGAAATTTAGAAAATATTGAGGATGTTGTAGCACTGAAAGAAGCTCTTGGATATTATCAATGTGGATCGATAAAATAGTATTGACACATGGCCTGAATAATGATACTATAAATGAGCAAATCATGGGGTTTTAGCTCAGCTGGGAGAGCGCCTGCCTTGCACGCAGGAGGTCAGCGGTTCGATCCCGCTAAGCTCCACCATTTTGCTTGTAAACTGACAGAAATGTCAGTTTTTTTCTTTTTTATTTACTAAATTTGTAAAAAATATTGCACTTTTTAAATTACTATGATAATTTATAGAAAAGAAGGATAGTTATTGTGATAAACAAGCTCGACCTGCAATAGATGAAATGTTACCCGTTTTTTGTGTACGTTCATAATTGCAGGTTTTATTTGTTTAGAAGGGAGATTGTATGTTGTATTATAAGAAAAGATTGAATAATAATGCCGTAATCGTTGAAGATGACAATCATAATGAAAAAATTTGTATCGGTTGTGGTTTGGGGTTTCAAATCGTGAATGGGGAAGCGATTGATGAGAGTAAAGTGGAAAAAGTATTCAGTCTAAATGAAACGATGTACCATGGGTTAGCTGACATTTTAAATGATATGCCAATAGAGTTTATCCGTTTGGCAATGGAAATCTTAGATTATGCGCGAATTCGCATTGATAATCAAATTAACGATACTGCAATCATTGCGTTATGTGATCATATTCATATGGCAGTAGAACGAAAAAAAGAAGGCATTGATGTGAGTAATGTCATGCTTTGGGATATTAAGAAATTTTATCGAGATGAATTCTCTGTTGGTATGTTTGCTTTGCAGTTAATCAAAGAACAGTTTGGTGTAGAGTTAACAGAAGATGAAGCAGGGTTTATCGCCTTGCATATTGTTAATTCACAACTGAATTTATACAAGAAAACAGTAAAAGAAGTAACGACATTGATGCAAGAAATTGAAAAAATTATTAGAGTTCACTTTGCGATTGCCATCGATACGGAATCGATTTATTATTATCGCTTTATTACACATTTAAAGTTCTTTGCAGAACGGTTGTTCTCTAATACGATCTACGCTAATCAAGATGTTGATGGCTTGCTTGAAATGATTTCTTTAAAATACAAAGATGCCTATGTTTGTGTCAATAAAATTACAGAGTTTATTAAAATAAAGTACCAGTATGAACTTAATGAAGAGGAAATATTATATTTGTGTATTCACATTGCTAGAATCGTAGCGGTTTCTAAGTAATGAGTAATAGAAAGAAAGGGGGAATACCTATCGACAATACAATTTTGGATAGTTACATTAAGTTGGCTTGACCTTCATCATTCATATTCATAAAGAAAGACGGAGGAAAATAATATGAGAAAATATGAACAATTAGCAAAAGATATTGTATCCTTAATTGGAGGAAAAGAAAACGTGGTTTCATTAAGCCATTGTATTACGCGTTTACGCTTTAAATTAAAAGATGAAAGCAAAGCGGATGATGCTACATTAAATGCGAATGAAGGCGTAGTAACAGTCATGAAGAGTGGTGGACAATACCAAGTAGTGATTGGTAACCATGTTGCAGATGTTTTTAATGAAGTTATGCCATTATTAAATTTGGAAGAAGTGAGTGAAGTAGAGAAGGTGAGTGGAAAACCACTAGATCGATTTGTTGATATCATTTCTGGAATTTTTCAACCTATTTTAGGAATTATGGCTGCTTGTGGGATGGTAAAAGGATTGAATGTTCTATTTGTAACATTAGGTCTGTATGCCGAAACAAGTGGTGGTTATTTAGTTATTGATGCAATTGGAAATGGGATGTTTACTTATTTACCATTATTCTTAGGTTATACTGCAGCAAAGAAATTTGGCTTAAAGCCGATGATCGGTTTGGCTGTAGGAGCGATTATGTGTTATCCAGGCATTCAAGCGAGTACAATCTCTGCGGGAATGCAACCATTGTATACGTTGTTTGAAGGAACGATGTTCGCTTCACCAGTGTATGTCGATTTCTTTGGTATTCCATTAATTCCATTAGATTACACTTCAACAGTAGTTCCGACAATTTTCATTGTTTATTTCGCTTCAAAATGTGAAAAAGTAGCATTGAAATTTGTTCCTGATTTAGTGAAATTCTTCTTTGTACCGATGTTAACACTATTTGTAGCATTGCCAATCGGATTTTTAATTATCGGGCCTTTAACTACATTTGGTTCAACCATTATTGCGGAAACAGTTATTTCAATTCGTGACTTCTCACCGATGTTAGCGGGAGCATTTGTTGGATTAACATGGCAAATTCTTGTTATTTTCGGATTACACTGGGGCTTTATACCAGTTTATATTAATAATATTGTTACGAATGGATTTGATAATGTTATGATGCCATTCTTCGCTTGTACTTTTGCTACCTCAGCAGTCGTATTAGCAATCTTCTTAAAAACGAAAGATAAGAAGTTAAAAGAAATGTGTTTGCCAAACTTTATTTCGGGAATTTTCGGAGTGACAGAACCTGCTATTTATGGTATTTTACTACCACTTAAAAAACCGTTTATCATTAGTTGTATTGCTGGATGTATCGGTGGTGGTTTCTATGGTTTGTTTAACTTCCGTAAGTTCTCAATGGGAGGAATGGGAATTTTTGAATTCCCAGCGATGATCGAGCCTGATGGATCGATGAATAACTTAATTGTCGCAGTGGTTGGTGTGATTATTACGATGATCATCGCTTTTGTGTTAACGTTAGTATTGTTTAAAGAAAAAAAGGCGGAAGTCATAGAAGAAGAAACAACAAATAATGCAACAAATTTAGTAAACTCATTACGTATTAAAAGTCCTATGAAGGGGAATGTCATCACTTTGGCTAACATTCAAGATGCCGCATTTGCTTCTGGTGTGTTAGGAAAAGGAGTTGCGATTGAACCACAAGAGGGAGAAGTTGTGGCACCAGTAGATGGTGTTGTAACTACGTTATTTCCAACGTTACATGCGATTGGTATCACTTCAAAAGACGGTGTCGAGGTATTAATTCATGTAGGTTTGGATACAGTACAATTAGAAGGAAAAGGATTTGAAGCGTTTATCAAACAAGGAGACGAAGTGAAAGTGGGTCAAAAACTATTAACATTTGATCAACAGTTAATTCGTGAAGCGGGGTTCTCTTTGCAAACACCAGTAGTAATTACTAATACTGCATCGTATTTGGATGTTGTGGAAACAAGAGAAGAACAAATCAAATCGTTAGACGACTTACTAACGGTTGTTGTATAAGAAGGTGTTACTATGAGTTTTCCTAAAAACTTTTTATGGGGTGGTGCTACGGCAGCAAACCAATTAGAAGGGGCATACCAAGCAGGGAATCGCGGATTGGCAAATGTCGATCTATGTCCGAGTGGTGCACTTCGAAATGATGTCATTTCTGGACTATGCGTAAGTGACTATTGTTTGGATAACGAATTTTATCCATCGCATGAAGGAATTGATTTCTATACCCATTATGCGCAAGATATCGCTTTGTTTGCGAAAATGGGATTTCAAGTTTATCGCATGAGTATCGCATGGACTAGAATTTATCCAAACGGGGATGAAAGTGAACCAAACAAAGAAGGATTGTTGTTTTATGAAAACATCTTTGCCTTGTGTAAAAAGTACAATATCAAACCATTGGTTACGATTTCTCATTTTGATTGCCCGATGTACTTAATAAAAAAATATGGTGGGTGGAAAGATCGTAAAATGATTGATTTCTACTTACAATATTGTGAAACGTTGTTTACCCATTATAAACAATACGTTACGGATTGGATTACGTTTAATGAAATTAATATGATTCTACATGCTCCATTTTTAGGAGCGGGTTTGCAATTTGAAAAAGGGGATAACAAAGAAAAAATGATGTACCAAGCGGCACATCATGAGTTGGTAGCAAGTGCACTCGCTACCAAATTAGCAAAAGAAATCAACCCTTTTAATCAAATTGGGTGTATGTTTGCAGCAGGAAGTGTTTATCCTTATCGCTGTCATCCTAATGATGTTTTTGAAGCATTACAAAAGGATCGAGAAAGTTATTTCTTTATTGATGTTCAAGCGCGTGGGTATTATCCAACGTATGCTCTTAATCATTTAAAGCAAAAAGGATGGATGCCATATTTTGAAAAAGACGACGAACAAATATTAAAAAATCATTGTGTGGATTTTATTGCCTTCTCTTATTACAACAGTCGCTGTGTTGCAAGTGAAGAGGTGCAAACAGCAAGTGATTCAGGGAATTTGTTCGCTTCTTTAAAAAACCCTCATTTGCAGGTGAGCGAATGGGGATGGCCAATTGATCCAAAAGGATTGCGCATTACGTTAAATGCAATTTATGATCGTTACCAAAAACCTTTATTCTTAGTTGAAAATGGATTAGGTGCAAAAGACGAACCAGATGAAAATGGGTATGTAGAAGATGATTATCGAATTGCTTATTTGGCATCGCATATTAAAGAAATGCACGATGCGGTTGCGATTGATGGCGTAGACCTTTTGGGGTATACCGCTTGGGGTCCAATTGACTTAGTTAGTGCATCAAGTGGGCAAATGAGCAAACGATATGGATTTATTTATGTGGACAAGCAAGACGATGGTAGTGGAACGTTAAAACGCTATGAGAAAAAATCGTTTGCTTGGTACAAAGAAGTCATTGCTAGCAATGGCGAAAGCATTCTTTAATAGAAAAAAAGAAAAGTGAAGCATCACTTTTCTTTTACTTGTTGGCGTAAGACACCGTCGCGCATTTCATATACAACATCGCATTTGTGAATCATTCTTGTATCGTGTGTTACCATGATTACGCTACGATCTTTGTCTTTGGCTACCTCTGCTAATAAATCGATTACTTCAAAAGCTCTTTCTGTATCTAACGAAGCAGTAGGTTCATCTGCTAAAACAATAGAAGGATTGTTGTAAAGTGCTCTGGCGATGGCGACACGTTGTCGCTGTCCTCCCGAAAGTTTATTTAAATACTTGTCTTGAATCGTATCGATTCCTAACTTTTTAAATAAATCGTTGCGGTATACACTATTGTCTTTCTTGTTGATTTTATCAATTAAAACAAATTGTTCTTTCACTTTTAAAAAGGGAATTAGGTTAGAAGATTGAAAGATGAATCCGATTTTCTTAAATCGAATATGCTCTTTTTCTTTCTCTTTTTTATCATTGATTTTTTCACCATTTAAATAGACGTTACCACTCGTCGGTTTTTGTAGTAAACCTAAGATTGTTAACATCGTACTTTTACCAGAACCACTTGGTCCGATAATCGCAACAAATTGGTTTTTTTCAACTGAGAAGTTCAATGGTTTCACTGCTTCTATTTCGCTTGTTCCATCATGAAACTTTTTACTGATGTTTTCTAATTGTAATATACTCATAATTATACCCCCATCGCAATCAGTGGATCTACTTTCGTTGCAGAACGTAAAGAGAAGACACTTCCTAATGCGGAGAATGCAAATGTTAATCCGACAATGAAGCCAATTAATGCTAAGTTAAGCTCAAATGGTACTTTATCTGGTAAGAATAATACTGTGATAAAGGTAAACAATAAACCGATTGCAACCCCTACAAAAGTTAAGAATAAGGTTTGGGCTAAGACACTTCGTAAAATGATCTTGTTGCTGATACCTTGTGCTTTCATTACTCCAAACATTGCTGTTTTTTGTACGGTTAATACATAAATGAAAATACCTAAAACAAAAGCTACGATTCCAATTAAGAATGATATCATTAATCCAAATGTTAAGACTTGAGGACGATATCCAGGAATTTCGTTAATGAATTGAGGAATGGTCAATTTTTTAAGTGTCGCTTGTTCATATGTTACATTACCTTTGTATACAACCGCATTGACAGAGTTATCTGATAAATGAGAGGAAGGCATACGTACCATACTTTGGAAATCATCCAACGCGACATAAATAACGGGCGCAGTATTGAATTTCTTATTGTCACTAAACCCTGTGATTGTAAGCTTTTTGTTTAAGCTAGGAACTTCAATCTTATCATTGAGTTCAAATCCATATTGGGTACGCAAACTAGAATCGACAACACATTCATCTGAACCTTTAAATAAAGAACCTTCATTAATGGATGGTGTGATGAATTCTTGCGTATCAATACCAAATAAATAGGTTGTGATTTTTTCGCTTGAATTATTAGATGAGATAATCGTTGGCGTAGCACTTAACTTCGCAGTCTGTTTTGCCTTGATTGAATCCACTTGTGCATTGTCTAAAAATGACATAGAAATTGCGTTGTTTGCATCTTTGCTTAACACAATTCCATCCGCATGCCAAGCATCCACACTACTTCGGTTATCGTGTGCTAACCCAAATGCTAATCCAGTTAAAAACAATGTTAAATACGAAGTTAGCGTAATCACGATAATAATTAAAATATACTTAGTCTTTGAATATAAAATTTCTCGTAAAGCCAAAAACATAATGGCACCCCTTTTCTAATTACAAACTTAATTATAATCAGTGCAAGTGAAAATACAATTCATATACATTATGCATATGATGTGTGCTATTAATAAACAAAAGAAAACATAGGTAGACACAAAGAAAAAGTAAGAATCAATCAAATTTTTTTGTGAGAAAGTAATAGAGATTAGAAGGAACGCAAATTGTCATATCAGAAAAGAAGTAAATTTATTAGAGAAAAGGTTACGTTAAATATGTTTTACAAATAGTTTAGATAGTGATATTATAATGAAGATAAGGGAGTAGTCGCACATCTAATGTGTGGTTCAAGTCAACATCACGAAATTTATTTCTGGCTGAATCTTAGAGACAAGACTTATTAAAAAAGGCAACTTTTTTAATGGTGCTTGTCTTTTTTATTTCAAATGGAAAGAGAGGAAACAAAATGTATCGATTAAATGTGGAAGAAACACTTCAGAATGTGAATTCAAGCAAAGAGGGGCTAAGTAGCCAAGAAGCCCAGAAGCGATTAGAAGAAAACGGAAAAAACGTTTTAGAAAGTGAAAAAAAGGATGGTGTTTTAAAAATCTTTTTATCACAATTTCTAGATTTATTGGTAATTGTTTTAATCGTTGCCAGTATTATTTCAATAGCGGTTGGAGAATTAGAAAGTGCCTTAGTTATTATTGTCGTAATTACACTAAATGCGATATTAGGTACCGTTCAAACAATTAAAGCACAAAAATCTTTAGAGAGTTTGAAACAACTATCTACGCCATTCACAAGAGTGAAAAGAGATGGTATCTTACAAGAGATTCGTTCCGATGAATTGGTTGTTGGAGATATCGTTTATTTAGAAGCAGGAGATGTGGTTAGTGCGGATGGACGTATTCTTGAAGCAAACACATTACAAATTAATGAAGCATCGTTAACAGGAGAGGCAGAGAGTGTAGATAAGTTCTTTGATTCTTTAGAAGAAAACGAGCTAACAGTTGGTGATCAAAAAAATATGGCTTTTTCAAGTGGCTTGGTTACTTATGGAAAAGGTGTAATGGTCATTACTGCTACAGGTATGGCAACAGAAATTGGTAAAATTGCAACGTTGATGAACCAAACCAAAGAAAAACGTACGCCTTTGCAACAAAATTTAGATGACTTCAGTAAGAAACTATCTGTGATTATCATTGTTATCTGTGCAATTGTATTTGGATTAAATATGATGCGTGGTGGAGCCGTATTGGATTCTTTCATGTTTGCCGTAGCATTAGCGGTAGCAGCAATTCCAGAAGCATTGGCTTCGATTGTAACAATCGTATTATCAATTAGTACACAAAAAATGGTAAAAGAACATGCCATTATGAAAAACATTAATGCAGTGGAAACATTGGGATGTGTTTCTGTTATTTGTAGTGATAAAACAGGAACGTTAACACAAAATAAAATGAGTGTGGAAGATATTTATATGAACCACACATTAACAAACATAAAAGCATTAAATAAAGAAGACGAAGATTTAGTGTTTATTTCATTTATGGGTGCAATGTGTAGTGATGCTAGTATCCATGTGGAACAAAGAATTGGGGATCCAACAGAATTGGCGTTTGTTGATTTAATTCGTGCTTTGGATCGTAATGAAACAGAAGTACGTAATAAGTATCCTCGTTTAGCGGAAGTTCCTTTTGATTCGGAACGAAAATTAATGAGTACAATGCATCGCTTTAACGAACAAAATATCGTGTTTGTTAAGGGAGCACCAGATGAATTAATCGCGCGTTGTAAGCAAGTATACTTAAAAGGAGAAGCGTGTCCTTTAGACAAAGAAACGATAGAAGAAATTCGTTTGCAAAATGAATTGTTTGCGAAACGAGGACAACGTGTTCTTGGGTTTGCTTACAAAGAAGTGGCAGATGATTTTGAGTTAAGCAAAGAAGAGGAAGAAAACTTAGTATTTGTTGGATTGATTTCAATGATTGACCCTCCTCGTGAAGAAAGTATGGAAGCAGTTCGTCAATGTCATGTAGCAGGTATTAAACCTATTATGATTACAGGTGACCACAAAGTAACTGCCAAAGCAATTGCACAACGTATTGGAATTTACCAAGAAGGTGATTTGTGTATTGATGGTAGAGAATTGAATGCCATGAGTGATGAGGAATTGAATGCGAAACTACAACACATCAGTGTGTATGCTCGTGTTGCTCCTGAACACAAAATTCGTATTGTTGATGCATGGCAAAAACTTGGAAATAACGTAGCGATGACTGGAGATGGAGTGAATGATGCTCCTGCATTGAAAAAGGCAGATATCGGTATTGCGATGGGTATTACAGGTACAGAAGTAAGCAAGGATGCAGCAAGTATGATTTTAACAGATGATAACTTCTCAACAATTGTAAAAGCAGTGGTAATGGGAAGAAATGTATATGCAAATATCAAAAATGCAATTGCTTATTTATTATCAGGAAACTTCTCAGGAATATTGAGTGTATTGTATTGTTCTTTATTGGCATTGCCTTTGCCTTTCTTACCTGTTCATTTATTATTTATTAACTTAGTGACAGATAGTTTACCAGCTATTGCAATTGGTATGGAACCATCTAAGGAGCACTTGTTGTATGAGAAACCTCGTAAACAAGGAGAATCGATTTTAAATAAAGAAGTAGTGAAGCAAATTGCAGCTGAAGGATTGATTATTGCCATCGCAACCATTTGTGCTTACTATATAGGACTAAGTACAAGCAATGCGTTAGCAACAACATTTGCTTTCTCAACACTTTGTTTGTCTCGTTTATTCCATGGGTTCAACTGTCGTAGTTCACAATCGATCTTTAAAATTAAGTTTACAAGTAACATGTACAGTATTTATGCTTTCTTGTGTGGATATGTATTATTAAATGCTATTTTATTAATTCCAGCATTACATGGTATCTTTGCCGTTACAGATATCACATTTACACAACTAGCAATCATTAATGGATTGGCTTTGGTACCAACTATTATTATTCAAACGTATAAAGTGATTCGTAATCGCTAATCATAAAAGAAAGACCTATTTAGAAAATAGGTCTTATTTTTTTATTAAGTTTTTTTTCGTTTTTATTACTTCGTCAATGTAGTGTTGCATGATTTCTTTTTTTAGTTTTTCTTGTTTCAAATAGATAAAAGCTCCAATAAAAGCTTTTTGATATGTTTCGAAGCTTTCTTCTTCATAATCTTCAGGATTCATTTCGTTGGCTTCTTTTAATAATTGATGCAATTTTCCATACATTTGAAAAAATTCATGTTCATTTGCGATTTCTACTAACAAGTCATGTAATTTCCAATCTTTATTATGTTCGGTTAAAACAGCTTTATGCGAAAAAGCAAAGTTTCGACTTGCACAATCTTTATAGAAGATCAGGATCGCTTCGTGTTCGATGTTTCGAAAAAGAATAAAGTTGAAAGGAAACATTTCATTTTGGTTTGTTGTTTCGTTCTCTTTGTTGAATAGGGAAGCAATGGTACTACCCATATCTTGATCATCTAAAAAAGTGTAATCGAATTGGTAATCATTAAATAGTGAAATTAGTTCGTTTTTGTATTGTTTACTTTCCCCTAAATAAACTAATGCGTGTTCTTTCATTAGAAATTGGCAGTATCTGGATCAGTATTAGAATTGATGTCGATATCCAAACGATCCAAGGCTTTCATATCTTCAGAACTAATTTCAAAGTCATCTACGTTTAAGTTTTCTACAATTCTTTCTTTTGTCACTGATTTAGGCAAAGGAAGAGCTCCTTTTTGTAATACATAACGAATGGCGATTTGTGCTACTGATTTACCATACTTTTTAGCAAATGCAATCATTGGTTCGCATTCGAAAATTTTACCATTTCCTAGTGGACTCCATGCTTCCACTAAAATATTGTTTTCATTACAGTAAGCTACTGTATCTTTTTGTAAGCAACCAATATGGAATTCAATTTGATTCACCATTGGTTTAATAGAATAACTTAATTTTTCTAAATGATGGCGTTTGAAGTTTGATACCCCAATCGCTTTTACTTTTCCTGTGTTGTATAAGTATTCCAACGCACGCCATGTTTCATTATTCATCTCTACCATTTGCTCTCTGAATGCAACTGGGTTAGGCCAGTGAATTAAATACAAATCCAAGTAATCACAATCAAGTTTTCTCATTGTTTCTTCAAAAGCTTTAATGGTTTTATCATAACCACGATCATCGTTCCAAACTTTACTTGTGATGAACAATTGTTCTCTTGGTACACCAGCTTCTTTAATGGCTTGTCCTACGCTTTCTTCGTTTCCATAAATGGCAGCAGTATCAATGTGGGTATAGCCACTTTTAATGGCATCAACAACTGCATTTTTCGCAACCTCACCATTCGGTGATTTCCACGTCCCAAAACCAATACATGGGATACTAACGTGATTTGCTAATACATAATCTTTCATCGTTCTTTCCTCCGTTGTTATTTGTTTTCATTCTACACTTTATTTTTAGGTTGTACAAGTGTTATAATGTAAGACATGTGAGGTATTTAGATGAATTTAGAACAAAAAAAATATGGGTTAGATGATAATATAGAACGCGTTTCTAGATTACCAGAGGAATACATTTTAGCGGTGGAAGAAATTGTCGATAGTTTAGATAAAGATTGGCGTAATCGTATTGTATATGGAAAATACATCAATTATTTATGTGACTTGTTTGAAGAAGCGATTGCCCAAGGGAAACATGTTGATGAAGTCGTTGGGACAGATCGCAAAGCTTTTGCGAAAAAATTAGAAGATGAAATGGATTTTCGTGATGTAGAACCAACAAAACAAAATAAGGTTGTTAACTTCTTAGTTGTGATTGATTTCTTTTTGTATTTAGGTTTAAGTACATTTAATTTAGGGGTTACTAACATTGGTGATATGCAAACATTAGATGTTGTGTTACTTGTGTTTGGTATCGTTGTAATCGGTGTTACTTTCTTCTTGAAATTCAAGAAATTTTCAGAATTGAATATGAATCCAGCAATTTTAGCTGTTGAATTTGTTGCGAGTGTTGCATTATTGTTTGTGATGTCTCATGCGATTATGGCTCCAGCTATTGGTTTCTTAATTAATGTTGCAATTGATTACGTTCTTGCTTCAAATCAAATAAAAGCGAATAAAGCATAAGAAAGAGTGGTACTTACCACTCTTTTTTTAGTAGCTATTTAAATGTACAAGCTCTTCTATCGTTTTACGACTTCTTGCTTCGACCTCTTCGTTTGGATATCCAATCGGTGTCAACGCCACAATGCGATATTGATTTGGTATCTTTAAATATTGTTTTAATTGTTCTTCAGGGAAGATACCAACCCAACAACTACCTAATCCAAGTGCTGTAGCAGCCAAAATAGCATGTTCTACCGCAATCGCACAATCTGCCATATAATAAGGCTTCTCATCGCGATTTCCACTTTTACTTGGATCCGCAATAAAGACTAAAGTATAAGTAGCGTTTGTATATGCATTCTCACAAGGGTTGTGTTTGACCATTTCACCAATGGCTTTTTGTTTTTCTTTGTCATCTATCACAATCACTTCTACACATTGTTTGTTTTTCCAAGTAGGACTACATTGTATGGCTTCTACTATTTGTTGTAGCATTTCTTTGCTTACAACTTGATCGCTATAATTTCGAATACTTCTTCTTAGTTTCATTGTTTCTAACATAAAATTCCTCCTATTTTAAAATGGTGATGGCACTATGGTTATTAATAATGACACATTCACTGAATGTGTCAGCGAACTCACCATCGACATTGAAGTCGAGCGGCGTGTCGCTTTTGATGGTTATTTTCTTTGCTTTGAATGCTACCATTCTTGGACATTTGCTGACATCTTTACTAATGAAAGCATGCAATAACTGTTGTAAGTCGAGTGGATTGTTCGGTCGCTTTATAAATAAACATTCAAAGAAACCATCGTTTGTTTCAATGTTTTCTTCGTTAAAGAAATGCATACCACCTATCGACATGGAGTTGGTAATCATTCCATAACAGAAATCATCTTCCACTATTTCATCATCATGTTCCACTATTAAATGGTATTCATTCATATTCATAAACTGTTTCATACCTTCTAATACGTATGCACTGTGTCCTAATATATTTTTACTTGTTTGCGGCGTTGTATACGAAACATCGCTGAACACACCAAAAGCACAGATATATGCAAAACTAATGGAATTGATTGTACCGATATCAATGAAATGCTCATTGTGACGCATAATTTGTTTTGCGCATGTCATTGGATTTTTTGATAGTTTCATCGTAGTTGCGAAATCATTGGTTGTCCCAGTTGGAATATACGCAAACAATGCTTTGCTCTGTTTTTCAAACAATGCGCGAATGACTTCGTTCATCGTTCCATCACCACCACTGCATACAATCAAATCAAAATGATGTTCTTTTTGTTTCACAACTTTATAGGCATCGTTTTTGCTTTGTGTTGTATGAACACAAACTTGATAATCATGTTGAATAAACAAATCAACGATATCGCACAGTTTGTTTTTTATTTTGCCTTTTCCTGCTGTAGGATTGACTACAAAAAATAGTTTTTTCTTCACCTTACCACTTCCTCTAACTACCATTATAAAACAAAGTAGATGAAAAAAGCATAACTTTTTAGTATAATGAGTGAGGAAATGAGTGAATACTATGAAAAAAGTGGAATTATTATCACCAGCAGGTTCATATGAAAGTGGTATTGCAGCGATTCAAAACGGCTGTGATGCTATTTATTTAGCGCTGGATCGTTTTGGAGCAAGAGCATTTGCAAATAATTTTAACCAAGAGCGTTTGCTTGCAATGTTAACGTATGCACATGCCTATGGGGTAAAAGTCTACGTCACCTTAAACACGTTACTTCATGATAATGAAATGGATGAGTGTTTAGACAGTGTAGCTTTTTTGTATGAAAATAATGTCGATGCTTTGATTATACAAGATTTGGGATTGTTGTACGAAGTGCGTACACGCTATCCTGATTTTGAAGTACACGCATCTACACAAATGCATGTATGCAATGAACCAGCATTGCAGTTTTTGCATGAAATAGGAGTCAAACGTGCGGTGTTAGCGCGTGAAGTGACACTTGAAGAAATGGTTTCCTTTTCGAAACAACCAATTGAACTTGAAGTATTTGTTCACGGGGCATTGTGTGTTGCCTACTCAGGGCAGTGTTTAATGAGTTCGATGGTAGGAGGAAGAAGTGGAAATCGTGGAGAATGTGCCCAAACATGTCGTATGCCATATTCGTTAATTGATTACCATTCAAATAAGGTGTATAAAAAACCGTCTTACTTATTGAGTTTAAAAGATTTGAATACATTAGATTATGTAACGTTATTGAAAGAAGCAAACATTGCTTCCTTTAAAATTGAAGGAAGAATGAAGAAGAGTGAGTATGTAGCACATATCACTCGCTTGTATCGTTCTAAAATAGATAATCCAAGTTATGAAGTGAGCGCGCAGGAAGAAGAACAAACTAAATTTTTATTTCATCGTGGGTTTACCTCAGGGTTTTTAATGCAACAAAAAGGGAGTGCTTTATACAATCCCTATCGACCTAACCATATAGGTATTCAAGTTGGAGAAGTTGTGGGGTATGCGCAAAACAAAGCGAAGGTTAAATTAATGTATGATCTTCAACAACATGATGGAATTCGTATTTTGATGGATAAGCAAGATTATGGGTTTAAAGTGAATCGTTTGTATGAAAACAAGAAATTGGTAAATGCAGCCAAAGCAGGTAGTATTGTTGAGATTGAATGCCATGATTTTGTAACGATTGGCAGCAAAGTGGTGAAGACAAGTGATCCGCGTATTGAGAAACAAATTCGTTCGTTCTATGAAGGCATACAACGTCGTGTAAAAGTTCAAGTTAAAGTGCAAGCTAAAGTTGAGCAACCGCTTATGATGTGGATGAGCGATGGACAAAATGAGATATGTGAACACAGTGAACAAAACATTGAAGCAGCACAAAATCGAGCGACGACGCAAGTGGAAATAAAAAAACAGTGTGCGAAATTAAACGATACGATTTTTGAGTTGAATGCGTTTGATTGTGAAATGTATGAAGATTTGTTTATTCCGATTAAAGTAGTAAATGATTTGCGTCGAAGAGTAGCGCAAAAATTATACGAAAAACGTTCGCAACAATGTGAGCGAAACCTACAACCATTTTATATGAATGAGCATGAAGAGTGCTACCATGATGTTTGTTTGCATGTAAGTGTATTACAAGAAACACAACTTTTGGCACTCATTGATCATGTAGCTTGTGTTTATGTTAAAGACGTTACTCTGTATGAAAAATACAAGTCAACAAACAAAGTATATTTGAGTAGTGAAAGAGTGCAAAAAGAAACGTACCAAGAGGTACGAGTAATCAGTGACATCGGTGGACTGGCTGCGCGTAATAATGTGATTTGCGATAGCGCGTTAAATGTATACAATGCGAGTACACTGCGTTTTTTAACATTGTTGAATGCGCGAAGTGTTACTTTTTCACACGAATTAACAAAAGAAGAAATACGCCATTGTTTAGAAAAGTACGAACTTACTTATCATGAGAAAGCGAACAGTGAAGTGGTTGTTTATGGACGTGTGGAAGTAATGGTATCGGAACACTGTCCAATTAATGCATGTATGCTAGATAACAACAAAGAAGGATGTACATTATGTCGTCACACTACGTACGCGTTGAAAGATAAGTTTAATAATGCGTACCCGATGAGTAATGATGCTCAGTGTCGTATGCATTTGTATGATTATAAGATTCACGATGCGATTGATGATATCGAAGATTATATCGCAATGGGAGTGAATACAATTCGTTTGAATTTTACTTTTGAAAACGAAGCAGAGATTGCTGCCATTCTACAAAAAGTAAAGCGATATTTTTAGAAGCATGGTAGTACGACCATGCTTTTTTAGTAACTGAAAAGGTCAAAAAAACGACCGAAAATTCCAAAGTTGAGAAGTTGTTAAGAATTGGTTTACTTATTTTTTTTAATTTCATATAATGACATCAACGAAAGGTGTGGATGACATGAACAAGGTAAACGAAAGCAACAAAGAACAAATCTACACTGGGGACGTTAGCGTTCATATTTAATCATGCGGATAAATCAAGTTTAACTTGATGTGTCCGCATATTTTTTGTTAAGGAGGAAAAAACAATGGACCAAGAAATGAAAAAGATGTGGGATTGTGGTGCAAGTGGTGACATCAGTATGTTAGTTGCACAAATGAACAAAGGAATGGACATCAACTACCAAAATGAAGAAGGTAGAACGATTCTAATGCGTGCTGCGAAACGAGATTACAAAGATATCGTTCGCTTATTGGTGGATAATGGTGCCGATGTGAACAAACGTGATTTAAATGGTAAAACAGCACTTATGGGTGCAGCTAAAAAAGGCAATAAAACGATTGTGAAAAAATTGATGGAAGCAGGAGCAGACATTAATATTCAAGATGTAAAAGGTAGAACTGCACTGATGCGTGCTGCTTTTATGGGACATGATCGTGTTGTGAAGGAATTGATGAAAGGTGATTTAATGCTTGATACGAAAGATGAAAAAGGTAGAACAGCATTAATGGAAGCTTGCTTGGCATACAAAAAAGATGTGATTGATTTATTACTAGTTGCCAAATCAAATGTGAATCTAGCAGATAATAATGGTTGTACAGCATTGATGCGTGCTGCCTATGCAGGATACACAGGACTTGTGGAAGTGTTATTAGACTATGGTGCTGACAAAGAAATGGAAGACGAAGAAGGGCGTAAGGCGATTCATTATGTAAGAGAACACTGTTTAGATGAATTGAAACCTTTACTTAAGTAGGTGATAACATGAGAGACTATAAAGCGAGTGAGGTTAGAAATGTCAGTGTGTTAGGGCACAGTGGAGTTGGTAAAACAAGCATTTTAGAAGCGATGTTATTTTTCACGAAAGCGAGTGATCGTTTTGGGAAAACAAGTGAAGGTAGTTCTTTAATTGACTACGATAGTGAAGAAATCAAACGTGGAATTAGTATTTATTCCAGTATTGTACCAATTGAGTGGCAAGATAATAAAATTAATTTTGTCGATACTCCAGGTTATTTGGATTATGTTGGTGAAATGGAAGCGGCTGTTGAAGTTTGTGACAATGCATTGATTGTTGTGAGTGCAAAAGACAAAGTACAAGCTGGGACGATGAATGCTTGGGAAAAAGCGCAATCGAGAAAGATTCCAACGATTTTCTTTGTGAATAAATTAGACGAAGAACATACTTCGTTTGACCAAACGTATAAAGTGTTGCGTGATACATTTGGAAAATGTGTTATTCCGTTTGAAGTTCCAATTATTGAAAATGATGAAATTATTGGTTCTGTGAATATTTTAAGAAACAAAGCATGGTATTACAAAGGAGACAAAGCGAGTCGAGATGTATCGTATGATGTTCCTGAAGATATGATGGCGATTGTGGATGAATACAAAAATCAAATTGCGGAAGCAGTGGCAATGAGTGATGACGAGTTGATGGAAAAATTCTTCAGTGGAGAAGAGTTTAGCGATCAACAGTTAACTCGTGGTGTACGTATTGGTGTACGTAATGGGGATATTGTTCCTGTCTTTAGTGGATGTGCTACGCAATCAGTGGGAATTGAACGTTTGATGGATTTAATTATCAAGTACTTCCCAACATATGGAGAACGCGGAACACAAAAAGTGATGGATATGAAAACCAAACAAGAAATCGAAATTCACTGTAGTGAAGATGAAGTGATGAGTGCTCGTATCTTTAAGACGATTGTGGATCCATTTGTTGGACGCATCAGTTTTCTAAAGGTGAGAAGTGGTGTGTTAAGCAGTGATTCAATTGTATACAATACGAAGAAAGAAGAAGTAGAAAAAATCAATCAAATTTTTATTGTCAAAGGGAAGCACCAAACGGCAGTAGGGAAGTTGTTTACGGGAGATATTGGAGCTGTTGTTAAGTTACAATACTCACAAACAAACGATACATTATGTGAAAAGGGATACCAATACATTATTGAAGATATCCAATTTAGTGAAGGATTATTAGGAAAAGCAGTGAGACCTTTGTCGAAAAATGATGAAGACAAAGTAAATAGTTCTTTGGCAAGAATTGCGGAAGAAGATCCTACAACAAAAGTAGTAAACAATAAAGAAACAAAAGAAACAGTATTGTATGGAGTAGGGGAACAACATTTAGAAGTGATTGTTGCGAAGATGAAAGCAAAATACAAAGTAGATGTTGTGTTGTCTGATCCAAAAGTACCGTATCGTGAAACAATCAAAAAGACGGTTATCGGAGAAGGACGTCATAAAAAACAATCTGGTGGACATGGCCAATTTGGTCACGTATTTGTTGAATTTACACCAAATCCAGATGCGGAAGAAATGATTTTTGCTGAAAAAGTAGTAGGAGGATCTGTACCAAAAGGTTACTTCCCAGCAGTAGAAACAGGGTTACGTGAAATGATGGATAGCGGTGTTCTTGCTGGTTATAAAGTGGTGAATGTCAAAGCAACCTTATTGGATGGAAAATACCATGATGTCGATTCAAATGAAATGTCATTTAAGTTAGCTGCGCATTTGGCTTATAAAGATGGAATGCCTAAGGCTAATCCAATTTTATTAGAACCGATGATGAATCTAAAAATTGTTGCACCAGATGACTATACTGGTACGATTATTGGTGAATTAAACAAACGCCGTGGTATGATTATGGGGATGGATCCTGTGGATGAAAAGCAACAAATTACAGCTACGATTCCATTGGCAGAAATTTTGGATTTCCCAACGACTTTACGTGCTTTAACACAAGGAAGAGGATCTTATACACAAGTGTTTGATCACTATGAAGAAGTGCCTCCACAATTAAAAGACAAAGTAATTAAAGAGACAAAAAATGAAGCATAACAAAAAGCGCTATATGCGCTTTTTTTGTTGGTATTGCGACATCGTGAGTACTGTGTGTTTACTTCTTTGCATAATTATCGTATATTTATGTGTGATATGACAAACATAAAGTAAAACGCTTTTTGTTAGGAGGAAAACCATGCTACTATCTGCCAATCAAATAAGTAAATATCATAATGAAAAATGCATTTTAGAAGAAGTCTCTTTTGCGATTGAAGAGAATGACAAAATTGCTTTGATTGGTGTGAATGGAACAGGGAAATCAACTTTTTTGAATATCATTGCTGGTAGGGAAGACTACAAAGGGAATGCCATTATTCAAAAAAATGATACGCGTATTTCATATCTTCCGCAATTGCCTAACTTTGATTTGAATAATGATGTGATAACGCAAGTAAAACAAACAATAGCACCTGATGTTGTAGAGGAATTTGAAATCAAATCCATTTTAACAAAACTAGGTATTAGTGATTTTACACAAATATTACATACTATGTCAGGAGGACAACTGAAACGTATCGCTTTGGCGATTGCCTTGTTGAAACCTTGTGATTTATTGATTTTAGATGAACCGACGAACCATTTGGATAACGTGATGATCGAGTGGTTAGAAACATTTTTAATCAAGTGGAAAAAAGCGTTGATTATGGTAACACATGATCGTTATTTTTTGGATTCCATAACAAATCAAATATGGGAAATTGACAATGCTAAAATAATGACATACAAAGGGAATTACTCTACGTATTTACAAGCGAAAGCAATCCGTGAAGCCCAATTGTTACAGCAAGAAAAGAAAAAAGAAGCATTTTTAAAGAAAGAGATTGAATGGGTTAGAGCAGGTGTACAAGCGCGAGGAACAAAAAGTAAGAAAAGGTTAGAATACTTTTATGATTTAAAGGATCAGGCGAAACATAACTTGCAAAAAGAAGTAGATATGTTTCAGTTAAGTACACGATTAGGTAAGAAAACAATTGAACTGGAAAAGGTTGCGATGCGATTTGATGCGAAGGAATTGTTTCATAATGTAAGTTATCACTTTAAACAAAATGAGCGAGTAGGTATTTTAGGAATCAATGGAAGTGGAAAAAGTACATTGTTGAATATCATTGCGAAGCAACTGCAACCAAATGAAGGAACCATCACATATGGAGAGACAGTTCGTTTGGCATACTTTTGTCAAAGTAATCAAGAAATGGATGATTCGATGAAAGTAATTGACTACATTAAAGAAGTGTCAGACGATTTACTAATCGAAGGAAGACGGTTTAGTGCGAAACAAATGTTAGAACGATTTTTGTTTGATTCACAACTGCAACATACTGTAATCGCGCGTTTATCAGGTGGTGAAAAAAGGCGTTTGTACTTGTTGAAGGTATTGATGAGTGCGCCTAATGTGCTGTTGTTGGATGAGCCAACAAATGACCTTGATATTTCAACATTGCAAATTTTAGAAGATTACTTAGATCATTTTCAGGGAATCATTATTACAGTTTCTCATGATCGTTATTTTTTAGATCGTATTTGCGATACGCTATTTGTATTAAAAGATGGCAGTTTACGAGTACATATCGGTGGGTATAGTACGTACATGGTAGAAGAAGTGGAAACGAAGAGCACAATAAATAATGAGGGTGCGATGGCGTATAAACAACAAAAAGAGCAACAAAAACAAAGTGGTTTGTATATGAGTAGCAAAGATAAAAAGGAATTGGCTTCCATGGAATCGAAGTTGCAACAATTGCAAAGTGAAATAGCGCAGTTGGATAGCGAGATGGAAAAGTGCTATGATGATTTTAATCAAGTCGCTAAGTTGGCAAGCCAAAGAGATGAATTGCAAAAAACTTTTGATGAAAGTAGTGAGCGTTGGTTAACCTTACTTGATTTAGCAGAACAAATACAGGCAACAAAGAATCGATAACACCTTTTGATAAGGTGTTTTTCTTTGCATTATAATGGTTTCTATTTAATGGTAATTGTGTTAAAATAAGATACATTAAGTAGGAGCAATTTATGAAGAAAAGAAATATTATCTTAGTCATTATACTAGTAAGCACTTTGCTTATTGACCAGATTACGAAAGTGATTGCTGCGGCATCATTAGGATTATATGAGAGTTTTACAATTATTCCTGACTTTTTCGCTTTTACCTATGTAAAGAACACAGGTGCAGCTTGGAGTATGTTAGAAGGAAAAATGATATTCTTTTATCTTATTACAATCGTTGCATTGATTGCGATGGTTTTGTACTTTAGAACATTGAAGAAACATCAGTACTTATCAAAAATCGGATTGGTTTTAATGATATCAGGTACGTTAGGTAACTTCATTGATCGTTTGTTCTTACATTATGTAAGAGATTTTATTGATTTTTATATCTTTGGATACGATTTTCCTATCTTCAATGTCGCCGACATGTGTTTGGTGATTGGGATTGGTGTCGTATTAATTGATGAGTTTATGGAACATTATGGGGTTGGATACAAATGGAAGCAAAAAGATACAGAGTAGAAAAAGAAGAAGAATTGACACGTATTGATAAATTTTTAAATGAAAAAGAATGTGATATGAGTCGTAGTCGTATTCAACAATTAATCAGTGAACAACATGTTTTTGTGAACGATAAATTAGTGAAAGCGAACTATAAAGTCAAAGCGGATGATGAGGTTTACATTGAAGAAGTGGAAGACCAAGAGTTAGAGGCAAAAGCGGAACCAATGGACTTGGATATTGTTTATGAAGACAGTGATGTAATTGTCTTAAACAAGCCAAAAGGAATCGTTGTTCATCCTGCACCAGGAGCACTTTCTAATACGATTGTGAACGGGTTATTGTACCACTGTAAAGACTTGAGTGGTATTAATGGAGTTTTACGTCCTGGTATTGTACATCGTATTGATAAAGATACGACTGGTTTATTAATTGTTGCGAAAAATGACAAAGCACACGTTTCGTTAAGTGAACAGTTACAAAGTAAAAGTGTTTCACGTAAGTACTATGCATTGGTACATGGTGTAATCGAACACGAGTTTGGAACGATTGATGCACCAATTGGTAGAGATGTGAGCGATCGTCAAAAAATGGCAGTGACATCAACAAATAGTAAAGATGCAGTTACGCATTTTCAAGTAATCGAACGTTTTCAAGATTACACCTTAGTAGAATGTCGCTTAGAAACGGGAAGAACGCATCAAATTAGAGTTCATATGCAATATATAAAACATCCTGTTGTCGGGGATGAAAAGTATTCTTATAAGAAAACAATGAAGGTAAACGGACAATTGTTACATGCGCACGAACTTCGTTTTGTTCACCCAACAACGGGGGAAACGATTGTTGTGAATGCACCGTTACCACAATTATTTAATGATGTATTACTGGAATTAAGAGAAAAAGAAAAATAGGAGGTGGGCAGATGGATTTTACAAGAGCTGACGTATTTGTATACCAAGTATTAGATTGTTTGGTTACCGAATACGACTATAAAATTGTGAATGTTCCTAGAGAAAAAAAGGATATCTGGATTGCCAATGAAAAAAATGACACCTTTCCGATGATTCGTTTGAATGCACAAAGTACTTCAAGTACTATTTTTGAACAAGATTATTTAGGAAAAGTGAAAAGTGCATTAATGATGGTTTTGAATAAACAAGCACCATTATTAATGATTAATACAAATGAGGAGAGTTCTTCGTTTGTGGAAGAAGACTATGTACAAATTGTACTAACTTCAGATAAAGTGAGTGATACCAGTCTATTTGATGCCTTTCCTAAATTGGCAAGAGCATTAAAAGTGGTAGACAATAACGAACAAGAATGCATTCGCTTACAACATCATCTACAAAGTAACCAAATGCATAAGTTAAAAGAATCACGTAAGTTTAAATGGAGTACTGCTCCAAAAGTAACAGTAGTGATTGCCGCTTTTTGTGTATTGGTTTTTGCGATTATCCAATTGTTTGTCTACAATGGTAGCGATAGTTGGTTGGCTACATTAATCGCTTCTGGTGGTTATTACAAAGCACTAGTAGTATACAACCAAGAGTATTGGCGTATTCTTACAACTGGTTTTATTCATTTGGATTTTATTACTTTATTATTTTATATTATGGCTATTTTCCAGGTTGGTAGAATTTGTGAGAAGGTATATCCGGTATCGAAATATGCCATTATCTTTTTGGGATCTTTATTTGTAGGGAATGTATTCCCACTGATCTTTAATGATAATATTGTAACTTTTGGATTAGGTGCAGGTTTATTCGGAGCACTTGCAGCCCTTGTTGTGTATGCAAGAGATACAAAATTATACAAGAATAAGTTATGGAAGATGCAATTTAACCAAATCATTTTCATCACTTTGATTTCTAGTTTTTTAAATGGAAATGCGTTTTCATCGCAAGTGGGTGGATTTCTTACAGGTCTATTTTTAGCTATTATTTTCTACCAAGGAGAATCGTTGAAAATTTATAAAAAACATTTTATCGCTTGTGGTATTATAATATTAGGAGTCATTGGTTATGCAGGATTACAAGTGAACTCTGCCTATCCTCAATTAAGTGAGTTAGACAAAGCAGTAGTAAAAGAGTACAAAGCACTTGGATTTGAAGAGTATGCCAAACAAATTGAAACGCGTTTAAAAGACGCATACAAGGAGTAAGTATGAAAAGAAAAGATGTCTTAAACTGGGATGAGTATTTTATGGGATTGGCGCATTTAAGTGCGTATCGCTCAAAAGATCCTTCCACACAAGTAGGAGCATGTATTGTATCTGACGAGAAAAAAGTAGTTGGAATTGGGTATAATGGACTTCCTCGTGGATGTAGTGATGACGAGTTTCCATGGGGTAGAGAAGGGAATTTCTTAGACACAAAATATCCTTTTGTCGTTCATGCGGAATTGAATGCTATTTTAAATAGTACGAAAGATTTAAAGGGTTGTAGTGTATACGTTTCATTATTTCCATGTAATGAGTGTGCCAAAGCAATCATTCAATCAGGAATCGCACGCATTGTTTATGAATGTGATAAATATGCTGACACAGATGGTGTAAAGGCAAGTAAACGAATGCTAATTGCGGCAGGAGTAGAACTTGTTCAATTGCCTTATTCAATTAAGTTGAGTGTAAGCAAAGAAGAAAACAAATAAAAAGAAAAATGGGTATTCGCCCATTTTTTTTATATCCATCCAAATTTCTTTAGTGCTTTGTAGATACCATCGTTCACATTACTTTCGCTAACGTAGTCAGCCTTGGCTTTTAGCGCATCGCAAGCATTACCTAATGCGATACTAAACCAGCGTTGATCAAACATGACCAAGTCATTGTAGTCGTCACCGAAGACAACAACATCTTTCACATCAGCATTTAAGTAGTGCATCATTTGAACAATACCTACTTCTTTTTTGTCATGTTGAAACATAAGGTAAGGTTCAACAAAACGCAAATGTCCTAAACTGTTTTTTAATGTCAATAAATCTTCCTCTTCTCTTGGAATCGAAACGTATATTTTATAAATCGCTTGTAGTGAATCATAATCCAAGGTAGGGTCAATAATATAATTAGTTGGTTCTTTACGTTGGTTTACCTGTTGGCGAAACAGGTCATTTTTCGCATAACAGTCTATGGAATCATCTAACATTAATAAAACACCATAACCAAGTTGCTCCGCCTCTTTACAAACGGCGATTGCTTTGGTTAAATCCAAAGGCTCGTTTTGAATTAACTGGTGATCGACAACCAAAGCAGCACCACCGCTGCATACCATATTTTTCAACTTCACTTCTTCCATAAAGGGGCGTGCTTTGTAGTGAGCACGACCTGTCGCAATGGCGACAAAATGTCCGTTTTGCTCAAGTAAAGCTAGCGCTTCTAGTGCGCTTGGAACAACTTTTTTGGTTGTGTTATCCGTTAGTGTTCCATCGATATCAAAGAAAAAATATTTTTTATCCATACTTGTACCTCATTTGTTCTATTATAACAAATCCCATGGTGGATAATAAGCAACTTTGGATACAAAATAAGAGGAAAAAGCTTACTTCATTGTGATGGGTCGCTTTTTCGCATTTTGAAATGCATAAATTGTGCTATGTTTGCATTGTTTTCTATCGCTATTTTTATTAGAATAGTTATGATGAAGGAGAATGATATGGAAGCATTATATAAATTACAAAATGGAAGTGACATTCGCGGTGTCGCGGTTGAGGGAGTTGCGAATGAACCAGTTACTATTACGAAGGAAGCGGTGTATGAATTAGCAAAAGGATTCGCTTATTTCCTACAAGAAAAATGCGATAAAAAAAGTCTTCGTATTGCGGTGGGTCACGATTCGCGTATTTCCGCAAATGATTTGAAGACTGCGATTTGTGAGTCGCTTAAAGATTTTGGTTGTGAAGTGTTTGACTGTGGTCTAGCATCCACACCTTCAATGTTTATGGCGACGATTTTCGATTCGTTTGCTTGTGATGGGGCAATCATGATTACCGCTTCACATTTACCATACAACCGTAATGGAATGAAATTTTTTATGCAAGAGGGTGGATTGAATAAACAAGATATCACAAAGCTAATTGATTACGCGGTTGAGAAGAAACAGGTAATTTGCGATACAGGAAGTATCACACAAAGAGATTTGATTGCACAATATTCTCAATATTTAGTTGATTTAATACGTGAGAAAGTAAACGCAGAAGAGTATTCAAAACCTTTGAAAGGTATGAAAATTATTGTGGATGCGGGAAATGGTGCAGGTGGTTTCTTTGTTGAGAAAGTATTGGATGTTCTTGGTGCAGATACACGAGGAAGCCAATTTTTAGAACCTGATGGAATGTTTCCTAATCATATTCCAAACCCAGAAGACAAAGAAGCGATGGCGTCTATCTGTACGGCGTTAAAAAATGCAAAAGCAGATTTAGGAATTATTTTTGATACGGATGTGGATCGCAGTAGTGCAGTTGATAAAAACGGGAATGAGATTTCACGTAATGCAATTGTCGCTTTGGCAGCAGCGTTAGTATGTGAAGAACATCCTAATACAACAATTGTCAGCGATAGTGTAACATCGGATGAAGTGAGTGATTTTATTGTGAACGAGTTGGGTGGAGTACACCATCGCTTCAAACGAGGGTATAAAAATGTTATTAACGAAGCGCAACGATTGAATGAAGAAGGGCAAGATTGCCAATTGGCGATTGAAACGAGTGGACATGCTGCCTTAAAGGAAAATCGTTTTCTAGATGATGGGGCTTACTTGGCGACAAAAATTATTATTAAAGCTGCAAGAATGCATAAAGAAGGGCGTTCTTTGGATGAGTTAATTGCGAATTTAAAACATCCATTAGAAGAAAAAGAGTTACGTTTTCAAATTCAGTGTGAGGATTTTCAAACATATGGTGATACAGTTTTAGCGGCACTAAAAGAATACCCAAATGAGATGCCACAGTTTATGTTAGCACCAGTGAACCATGAAGGATTGCGTTTTTCATTTGATGAAGCAAATGGAAAAGGATGGTGTTTATTGCGTAAATCATTGCATGATCCAATTATGCCACTTAACATTGAATCAAATGTTGAGGGAGGATGTAAAGTGATTGCACAACAGATGTATGCCTTCTTGAAAAGGTTTGAACATTTAGATTTAACAAGTATTGAAACATATCTTAATTCATAAAAAAATAAACTCCAATTATTTGGAGTTTATTTTATTTGTAAGTGTAAATTCAATGTTGCCCATAAAACCTGGAGCGATTTCGTATTTGTCAAAGAGGATAACAATGTTACCATCTTTGTTGATGTAGAAGTTTTGTGTGTCATCTACTCCTTGAAATCCTTCTTCACCATCGAAGAAAACAGCGTTTTCTTCTGTTTTGATGCGATGATTGATTTGCGTTTGAATTTGTTGGTCAACAATTTCTTTGTAGTTTTCTCCTAATAAAGTTGAAAGGTGCAGTGTCTCTCCAGTTTTTAAGTCATAGTTGTAGACATAGTTTTCACTTAAACTACTCGCATTTGCTACTACTTTGGTAATTACGAAAGATAATGTGGTATCGCTTTGGTGGTACACTTCATAGTTAATAAAAACATTTGCTGGTATAAAGGATTCACTGTTTGCGTAAACTTTCTTGTATTCTGCTTCAAGTTGTTTTGCCTCAGCGCGTACTTCTTTAACTATGGCATCCATTTTCATTTGAATTTCTCGATTGACTTTCTTTTCTAAAGCAGTGTTTCCAGTATTTTTAATGTTTGGTACTTCAATATGAATCTCTTTTGTTTTGCTTACTTCATTGAATTCTACAAAACAGAATACTTTACTAATTTCTTTCACAACAGGAATATCAAGCATCGTTTTAGCAAAAACTGGAATGGTGTTTAAGCAAACGACATACAAACAAAAAGAAGTCGCTAAGGCTATCTTCAAAAAGAAGAAAGTGCGTTTTTTTGGTTGTGCTTTTTCGATCGCTTGCTCAATGAAGAAATCGTAGTCGTTCGGAATGCTGATGTTTTCGTAATCTTCTTTTAATGGCTTTAGCGCATTCATACATACTCCTCCTCATCCATTTGTATTCGTAATAATTGTAATCCGCGATACAATCTACTTTTTATTGTACTTAACGGTTGTTTTGTAATTTCACTGATTTCACTTAATGTTTTTTCTTCATAAAAATGCAAAATGATAATGATGCGTAAATCAGGATTCATCTTTTCGATGACTTCTTGTAATTGTTGTTTTTGATGATAATGCGACACTTCGTCTTTTTCATCTGCGATTTCTTCAATCATCGCATCACTTTCAAATATAATGTTTTTCTTTTTGCGTAATATCGCGTTGCATTCATTTACTAAGATGCGATAAAACCAAGTGCTTAAATACTTTTTGTCTTTTACACTGCTGAAGTTTTCAAATGCTTTCACGATTGCATTTTGTATGGCATCTTTCGCATCCGCTTCGTTGTGTAAGTAAGAGTAGGAAAGACGATAAAATTTGTTTTGATTCATTTTAATATGAGTAATTAAAATTTCTTGATTGATTGGTTGCAATCGTCTTTCCTCCTTTTTTTATGAATAACGATATTTAATTAATGTTGATAAATCAACAATTTGAAATCCTCTTTGTTGTAGTAGAGGGATTAGTTCTTCTATGGATTGAGCACTAGTATCGTAGATATCGTGCATTAAAATAATAGCGCCATCTTTTACGTTATTCAATACATTTGTTTTGATTGCACTAGGATCTTTGCTTTTCCAATCCAAAGTATCAATGTTCCATAAAGCAATGTTTAAATGGAAGTTTTGCATGTCTAATTTTGGTATCGAACCAAACGGTGGTCGCATTTGCGTTGGATCCTTACCAATCGTTTCATAAATTAAGTCTTGCGTATTCATGATTTCATCGTAGGCTTCTTTGTCATTTAAAGTAGCTAAGTTTTTATGATGATAGGTATGGGATGCGACTTCAAATCCGCGTTTGTCCATATCTTTTACAATCTCAGGGAATTTTGCTACTTGTAAACCTAATACAAAGAAAGTAGCGTTCGCGTTATATTTTTCTAGTGCATTCATAATTCTTGGTGTATTGATTGGATTAGGTCCATCATCTAACGTGAGAGCTATCATCGGCTTATTCGGGTCGATCACTTGTTCTTTTGTTTTTGTGATATCCCCTTGGTAAAGAGATGCAATCTTTTTGTTTTTTAGTTTCACATAAGGTTTTACTTGTTCGTATTCCAAAAACAGAGTGTCTTTGTTTTCTTGGTTAAAATACAAAGTGATACCTTTTTTGTCTAATGTGAAATCACGCATCGCATTGATGTCTTCTTTTTTATTGTTTTTATGCAATTGGGTTTTGATCATGTTTTCGTAGTCTTTGCGTAAAACATCTTGTATACCTAAAATAGTATCATTTTTTTGATCATAATTTATTGTATGAATTGTTGTGACCAATGGTTTTTCCTCTTTGTTGAAGATGGTTGTATAAAATTTCACTGTCGTGTATTGATCGTAAGTTTTGGTTGTTTCATAATCCATATAATAAATAAATTTTTCTTTTGCTTTAAAATTAGGTTTCTTATTAATATAGTTTTTGATTTCTTTGTTTAGTGTTTTGTACTTTGTTTCAGGATAAAACAGGGAAGTCTCGTAAGTTTCGTAATCTTTCCTTATATGTTTGCTTTCTCCTACCTCTTTTGTTTCGTACGTTTGCTTATCGTATGCTTTTGTCTTATTATTACGAAGCAAAAAGATAGCTGTGACGCTTGTGATAATGAGACAAAGTAATGCGATGATAATGATTTGTTTTTTTCTCATAAAAATACCTCCTATTATTTAGATGTTTCTAAGTAGCGAAAAGTTTCAATAAATGCAAAAAAAGTGAAAATAATTAAATATCGGGTGAGATATGACGTTGCTTTTATTCTTTCTTTTTTATGTACGACATAATTGTATAATAAATGACGTAAAATTGATAATGAAATGGTTATTATTGACATTTGATTTTGTATTTGTTAGAATGGCAAAGAAATAAATTTTGATAGAGGCGCAAAAAGCAAGAGTACGCTATCGTTATTGTTGACGAAGAGATAGTGGAAAGGGCAATTTGCCGAAGGGAACAATAACGTCAATTGTTGTTTACCTGGGTGTATGGAAAATATCTGTACAACTGTCACAAACTATTGTGGTGAGCTATCTGAGTATAAGTAAATTATGCTTTGATTGTTTGCAATCAAAGTTTTTTTATTTATAGGAGGATTTTTATGGATTTTGTAGGTACTGTATTTTCATTGCTTCCACCAGTTATTGCGATTTTAATCGCATTAAAGACGAAGGAAGTATATTTATCTTTATTTTTAGGGATTGTAGCGGCAGCGTTATTGGTGACAAACTTTGCACCGATGGCAACCGTTAATGAAATTTTTGATACGATGAGCGCAAGTTTATCTGACGTTTGGAATATTGGGATTTTAATGTTTTTGGTTTTCTTAGGAATCTTGGTTACGTTGATGACGAAGGCAGGGGGAAGCCGTGCTTATGGAGAATGGGCGAAACAAAAGATTCAATCCAAAAAAGGATCGTTGTTTGCAACGTTCTTATTAGGGATTGTTATTTTTGTTGATGATTATTTCAATTGTTTAACTGTTGGTAGTGTGATGCGTGATGTCACAGATGAATTTCAAGTGTCGCGTGCAAAACTAGCGTATATTATTGATTCTACAGCTGCGCCAGTGTGTATTATTGCACCGATTTCAAGTTGGGCAGCAGCAGTGAGTGGGTACACGAGTGGAGATGGATTCACATTATTTCTTCAAACGATACCATTTAACTTGTATGCTTTATTAACAATCGCGATGGTGGCGTATGTCATTCACAAAGAGTTTGATTTTGGTGTGATGAAACAAAATGAAGAAGTCGCGTTGACTGGTGATTTACAGTATGGACTAGATAATGATTACGAAGAACACGACACAATGGAAGTTTCTGATAAAGGAAAAGTGTACGACTTGTTATTGCCGGTTATTTTCTTAATTATTAGTTGTATTGTATGTATGTTGTATACAGGAGGTTTTTTTGAAGGAGTAGGCTTTATCGAAGCCTTTACTAATACAGATGCTTCTCGCGGTTTGGTGTTAGGATCTTTCTTTACCCTTGTATTTATTTTCTTTCTGTATGTTCCAAGAAAAGTGATCACTTATAAGGATTTCACACATTGTATTCCTTTGGGATTCAAGACAATGGTTCCAGCAATGATTATTTTAACGTTAGCTTGGACTTTGGGTGATATCGTTTCTGATAAATTACAAGCAGGGGCTTTTGTTTATGAAATGATGCAAGGAAGTAGCATCACATTTGCGATTTTACCAGTATGTTTATTTTTGGTTGCGATTGGATTGGCTTTTTCTACAGGAACATCATGGGGAACATTTGGGATTTTGATTCCTATTGCGACTTCTATTTTTACTGAAGGAAGCCAAATGTTAGTCATTGCCATTGCTGCAATTTTAGCGGGTGCGGTATGTGGAGACCACATATCACCGATTTCTGATACGACCATCATGGCTTCAGCAGGAGCACAGTGTAACCATATTAACCATGTGACTACGCAAATTCCATACGCCTTAATTGTTGCGATTGCCTGTGTCGTTGGTTACCTTGTAGCAGGTTTTAGTGAAAATGTATGGCTTACGTTGTTGGTTGCTTTTGCGACGTTGTTTAGTATATTGTTTGTGATTCAAAAAAAGATAAAAAAAGGATAATAAAAAAGTAGATGCCAATTATGAAGTAGGGAAGGCATCTACTTTTTTTAGTTGTGTACCACAACAGCGATTGAATACTAAATTATAAATAGCGCAGGTGGTTTTTTTGTTTTGCTTTGATAATGATTTCACTTACAATATGAGTCAGTGCTAATACGATTGCAAGTTCAACCCATAAAAAGTTCGCATCCACAATCGGTTCTTTTATAAAGAACAAAATACTAAATTGTACGATAGCAATGATCCATGGATGCAATAAGTAGTAGTATTTATACAGACTTCTGAATTTTTGTTTCTTGTAAGAAATAATTGTATTCATGTACATTAAAGAAATAAACAAATAATAAATCAATGGAACGCAAGATAGTAGAATGTTGCTGTCTAAACGAGTGATGGATTGTAAGAATAGTGTTTCAAATACTAATAGGAATAGACATACAATTAATTTCAAGAAACAATACGATGTATAAATCGATTGTTTTTGACCTAGATAATAACCGAGTACAACATAATACAAACCAAAGAATAAGAAGTTTCTTGTAGTGAAGAAAATGCTGTAATAAACATCGATAAACTCTTGAATATTATCAGGAATAATTCCATAGTATGTTTCTGTAGCACCAAACAACAAGAAAAGAAACGATAGGGAAAGCAATAGTTGTATATTTATTTTGTTTCTTAAAAACTTGATTACGTATAAGGATAAAAATAAAGCAGGGAAATACCATAAATGGTAATACACCCCGATGTATGCGAGTGCGATAAATAGAATAATGAAAAAAGCAAGAATATAAATTAGTGGGTAGACAAACATAGGGATGCTTGTAGTTAATAAGAAGTTGTGAAATTGCGCAAAGTAAGGCAATGCCCAACTAATTGCCAAAGGAACATAAATCAGACTCCAAACGAGATAAAGTGGTAACATTGATTTTACGTATTTTTCAATATAATGAGGATTGTCTTTCTCTTTTTTTGCGACAAAGTATCCTGTGATTACAAAAAACAAGGGAACACAAATGCGACTTAGAATATTGTTGAATACCAAGTCCAAACGATCCATATTTCCTAAAAAGGGACGCAAATGCATAATGATAATAACAATAGAAAAGCCATAGCGGGCGAAATCAATATTATCGTAATTGATCTTGTTCTCATTATGGTTTTTTTCGATATGCGTTTCAACTTTAAAAATGATATAGGTAAGAATTGTTGCGATGGCAATCATTGCGAATGACATAGCAAGCGTTGTTTTGTTTTCAAATAGATTTATGCTATAAAGGAAAGCAACCAAACAACATACAACACTACCGATGGTTAATTGTTTTTTGTATTTCATATTGTTCCTCTCTTCTATTGTAGCGAAATCGCTTAGGAAAAGAAATAGATTCCTTTTGCAAATCGACATTATGTGAGAAATAAATGACAATATGGGCGTTTTTATTGATTAGAAGTAGTCGAAATCATGGTATAATATTTGCAGCGTAAATTACGTAGGAAAGGAAATACATATGATCGTTGCACATGTTTATGTTGAATATTCAAATATGGCAGTTAATAAGAGCTTTACTTATTTATGTGGAACGCATCATGTAAGTAGAGGGAAACGAGTTATCGTTAACTTTGCGAATAAAGAAATTGTTGCCTTTGTAAGTAAGGTGGAACAAATTAATGAAGAACAATTTGCTGCAATACCTTATGAGGTGAAAGAGATTATTAGTGTGATTGATGATGAGGTGTTAGTGAATGAAGAAATGTTTTCTTTGGCTGATTGGATGGCGAGACAATATGTTGCTCCGCTTATTAGCTGCTTTCAAGCAATGCTTCCAGCAAAGCTAAAACCAAAGTCATCAAAACATAAGATAAAAAAAGAAGTTTGGGTACAATACGTTGAAGATTGTTTTGTGAAAACGCAAAAACAAATGGATGCGCTTGCTTATATCAAAGAGCGTAAACTAGTGTTGCGTAAAGAGATGAATCAGATGTACGCAACACAATTAAAAGAATTAGTGAAACGAGGAGCTGTTTGTTTGGTTGAAAAAGAAGCAGAAGCGTCGTTTGATGGAATTTATGAGGATCAAGTGTTTTCGCTTAGTGAACAACAACAAGCTGCCATCGCTACGATGAATGAGAAAGATGGGTTTCAAACTTACTTGTTACATGGAGTGACGGGAAGTGGAAAGAGTGAAGTGTTCTTGCAGATGGCAAAAACAGTATTGCAAGAAGGGAAACAAGTTTTGTTTTTGGTTCCTGAGATAGCACTGACTCCGCAAATGGTGAAACGTGTTAAGGCTCGTTTTGGAAGTGAAGTTGCAATTTATCACTCTTCACTGAATAACCAAGAAAAGTACGAACAATACAAACTGGTCGCACAAAAAAAGGTTACGATTGTGGTTGGTACACGCAGTGCTGTTTTTATGCCTTTTGATCACTTGGGGTTAATCATCATTGATGAAGAACATGACCAAAGTTATAAACAAGACTCGACACCGAAATACCATACGCGCGATATTGCGATGCAAAGAGCTAAGTACCATAATTGTAAAGTCATATTAGCAAGTGCTACCCCTTCTTTGGAGTCGTATGCTCGTGCATTAAAAGGGGTATACCATTTGGTGAAGATGGACAAACGAATTTATGGGGAAATGCCAAACACGCATTTGATTGATATGAAGGATGCGATGGAAAAAGGTGAGAATTACATTTTAAGTAATACATTAAAAAATGAAATTAGTTTACGTCTTCAAAAGCAAGAACAAGTTATTCTACTTTTGAATCGACGGGGATATGCACCGATATTACGATGCATGGATTGTGGTGAAGTAGTGATATGTCCACATTGTGATATAGCGCTTAATTATCATAAAAATAGCAATGAATTAAAGTGCCACATATGTGGTTATAGTGAACCAAATCAATATGGATGTCGCAAATGTGGCAGTAAGAATGTAAAGTATATTGGGATGGGGACACAAAAACTGGAAGAGTATGTGCAAACGTGTTTTCCAGAAGCAAGAATTGTTCGCATGGATGCGGATACTACACAGAGAAAAAATGCACATGAAAAACTATTGTCGCAATTTGAACACGAAGGTGACATTTTACTCGGTACACAAATGATAGCGAAAGGTTTGGACTTCAGCAATGTCACTTTAGTAGGTATTGTCAATGGAGATGCGATGCTATCGAGAAGTGACTTCCGCAGTGTGGAATTAACCTTTGATTTACTTGCGCAAGCGAGCGGGAGAAGTGGTCGTGGATTAAAAGATGGGGAAGTGTTTATTCAAGCATATGATACCAAACATTATGCGATGCAATGTGCAAAGCATCATAACTATGAGACCTTTTTTTACCAAGAGATGAAGTTTCGTCACTTAGGTAATTACCCTCCTTATTCGTATTTAGGTGTGGTTACACTACTTGCGAAGGAGGAATCCATTTTACAGGATGAACTAGATCAACTCATGCCTTGTTTACAGCATGAACTAGTACAAGTTTTAGGACCTTGTGAACTACTTAAAATAATGGATCAATATCGTTGGCGTATTATTTTAAAAAGTAAACAATTAACGTTGTTGTGTGACTTGTTACATGCTGCGTACAAAAAACATTTTGCAAGTAAAGGAAAAGCAACAATAGAAGTGGATTTGAATCCCTTCATATTAGATTAGGAGAAACTATGACAGCAAGAGAAAAAGCATTTTATATTTTAAAAGATATTTGTTTGGATAAACGTTACAGTAATTTAGCGTTAAAGGAAGAATTGGATGCATTTAGTGATGTGGACAAAGGATTAATTACCAATATTGTGTATGGAACGTTACAACATTATCGTTACATTCGTTATATGTGGGAAGATTACCCAGAAGCAACCCCACGTGAAGAGATAGGTATACTGATTGATATGAGTGTATACCAATTGTTATTTTTAGATAAAGTTCCAGATTATGCGGTACTTAATGAAGCGGTGGAAATTGCGAAAAACCAATACGAAGGAAAGTACGAGAAGTTTGTGAATGCGATTTTACGTAATGTAATTCGTAATGGAAAACGCATTGTAAGTGGAAGTGTGATTGAGCGTAAAGCCATCCATACTTCAATGCCGACTTGGGTTGTTAAGATGTGGGCAAAACAATATGGACAAGACTTGTGTTTTCAAATTTGTGATAGTTTAAATCGTATTCCACACCAATGTGCAAGAGTGAATACACTTAAAATTTCAAAAGAAGAGGTGATGGCTCTTAATCCTGGTTTTATACCAGCAAAAGTGGCGAAGGATGCATTGTATTATGAAAATGGAAACATTGCACATACAGACGAATACAAAAAAGGCTACGTTACGATTCAAGATGAATCTGCGCAGTTGGTATGTGAAATGTTAGACCCACAAAGTGGAGAAACCATTTTGGATATGTGTGCAGCACCAGGAAGTAAAACCTGCCATATTGGTAGTATGATGAAGAACCAAGGTAGATTGTATGCACTTGATTTACATGAACATCGTGTCGAATTGATCAAACATAATGCAAGACGTTTGGGAATCATTATGGTAGAAGCATTGTGCAAAGATGCGACGGATTTAGAAGAAACGTTCCATGAAAATGTGTTCGATCGTATTTTGTTGGATGGTCCTTGTACTGGGTATGGGGTTATTTCACGTAAAAGTGATATTAAATACCATATGCAAAGTGAAGATATGGACAGTTGTATTGTTATGCAAAAGAATTTGTTAGATAGTGCGGTAAACTATTTGAAAGTAGATGGTATTTTGGTGTATTCTACATGTACCTTGAATAAAAAGGAAAACGAAAAACAAATAGAAGCGTTCTTAGAGCGTCATGAAAATTTTGAATTATTAGAAGAAAGAACAATTTTCCCTTTTGAATTTGAAAGTGATGGGTTCTATATGGCAAAACTGAAGAAGGTGAAATAACGCGTCTAGCTGTGCTATAATAAAACAGAAAAGGTGAACAAATGAAAAGTATTTATGATTTTAATTATGATGAATTGCAAGATATTATGATTTATCATGGTATGAAAAAGTTTAGAGCAAAACAAATCTTTGAATGGTTGTATCGCAAACGTGTCGATTCTTTTTCAGCGATGAGTAATATAAGCAATGACTTAAAACAGATGTTACAAGAAAATTACAACATGGAACCATTAACGCTTGTGAAAAAACAGGTTGCGAAAGATGGAACGACTAAATTCTTGTTTTCGTTAAGTGATGGTTCTTATATCGAAAGTGTATTAATGCTATTTGATTATGGAAACAGTGTATGTGTTTCTTCGCAAGTAGGATGTAACATGGGTTGTGATTTTTGCGCAAGTGGATTACTAAAGAAAAAACGTGATTTGACAACGGGTGAAATGGTTGCGCAAATTATGTATGTTCAAAAGGAACTCGATAAGAAACAAGAACGTGTTTCGCATATTGTTGTAATGGGAACAGGGGAACCTTTTGATAATTATGATAATGTGATGAACTTCTTACGTATTATGAACCATGACCAAGGATTAGCGATAGGAGCAAGGCATATTACTATTTCTACTTGTGGAATTGTACCTAAAATTTTAGCTTTTTCTAAGGAAAACTTACAGTACAATTTAGCAATTAGTTTGCATGCACCAAATGATGCGTTACGTGATCAACTTATGCCAATTAATAAAGCGTATCCACTCGCTACGCTGATGGAGGCGTTATTAGTATATGAACAAGAAAACAATCGTCGTTTGACGTTTGAATACATTCTGTTGAAGGGATTGAATGATACACCACTGCATGCCCAACAATTGGCGAAGCTGTTGAAGGGACACCATGCATATGTGAATTTGATTCCTTATAATGCAGTGGATGAACATGGATACCAAGGGGTTGCGCATGAACAAGCAATGGTATTCTATGACCAATTGATGAAACTAGGTGTTCGTGCAACGATTCGTAAGGAACATGGTAGTGATATTGATGCAGCTTGTGGACAACTGCGAGCAAAAGAAATAAAAAAAGCAAAGGAGGAACAACAATGAAATGTTTTGGATTAAGTGATATTGGATTATTGCGTGAAACGAACCAAGATAGTTTTTTCTATGCTGAAAATGAAGAAGGGGAATTGCTTGCGATTGTTTGCGATGGTATTGGAGGCGGAAAAGCGGGCGATGTGGCAAGTCAAATTGCTGTTGCTACGCTTAAAGAACAATTCCATACCAAAAAAGCTTACAAGCGAGATGTGAGAAACAAAGAGTGGATTAATGAAGCAGTAACGAAAGCGAATAATGCGATTTATGAAGATTCCTTAACTTCGCGTAAAAAAATAGGTATGGGAACAACATTAGTAGGTGCCTATGTAAATGAAGAATCTACTTTGTTATTCCATATGGGCGATAGCCGTGTATATGGTATTTATGATAAAGAAATGATTTGTTTAACCGAAGATCATAATTTGGCTGCTGATTTAATTAAGAGCGGTGAAATTAGTGAAGAGGAAGCAATTCATCATCCAAAAGGGAAGGCGTTAACCAATGCATTAGGTATTTGGAGTCAATTTCATGTTGATATTAATAAAGTGAAACAAGACTACGAATACTTACTGTTATGTAGTGATGGTTTGCATGGTTATGTACAAGAAAACATCATCAAAGAGATTATCGTAAGTGAAACGTTAACACTTGAGGACAAAGTGAAATCATTGATTAATGCTTCGATTCAAGCAGGTGGTTTTGATAATATTACAGTGGTATTAATAGAAGGAAAGAGAGGAAACGTGAATGAGTAATATGATAGCTGATCGTTATATGGTTGTTACTTCTTTAGGAGAAGGAGGAATGGCTGATGTGTATTTGGCAATGGATACGATTTTAAATCGTGAAGTTGCTGTTAAGGTGTTACGTGGGGAGTTAAGTGAAGACCCTGTTACTTTATTGCGTTTTTTAAGAGAAGCAAGTGCGGTTTCAAAACTACATCATCCAAATGTAGTGGAAGTTTATGATGTAGGAGAATACGAGGGGAAAAACTTTATCGTAATGGAATACATCCGTGGACGCACACTAAAACAAATGATCTTACAAAGAGGTGCTTTACCGAAAGACGAAGCGGTAGAAATTATGAAACAGTTAGTTTCAGCGGTAAACCATGCTCATGAGAATAATATTATCCACCGTGATATCAAACCACAAAATGTTTTGGTTAAAGACGATGGAACCGTTAAAATTACGGATTTTGGGATTGCTTTGGCACACGATGCAATTCAATTAACACAAAGTGATGCAGTATTAGGAAGTGCGCATTACATTGCTCCTGAAACAACAAAAGGAGAAGTTGCAACAGTACAAACCGATATTTATGCATTGGGAATTGTGTTTTATGAATTGTTAACTGGAACGGTACCTTTTAAAGGGGATAATCCAATTCAAGTAGCGATGAAACACTTGCGTGAAGACATTCCTTCTGTGCGTTCTTTGAATCCTACGCTTCCACAAAGTATTGAAAATATTATCATTAAAGCGACTGCGAAAAATCGTAGCAAACGTTATGCAAATACAAAAGATATGTTGTTTGATTTGGATATGTGTTTGTTGCCAGAGTTTTCAAATGTTGAAAAGGTAAGCTTAGAGGAAGAAGAAGCTGGTTCTGATACAGTAGTTTTATCAAGTATTGGGGATTTAGAGGCAAACGATGGAACGGTTGAAATTGAAGATCGTGAATTACGCAAACTGAAACAAAACCAAACTGGTAAGAAGACATCTGGAAAAAAACCGATGGATAAAAACAAAAAAATCATGCTTATTGTCGGTGGTGTAGTTGTAGCGTTGTTGCTTATTTTTGGTGTGTTAATCGCTACTGATAGTTTTGGGGGATCAGATGATCCAAAAGAAGAAGTAATCAAAGTGGTTGTTCCTGATTTAGAAGGAATGACAAAAGAGGAAGCGGAAGCGGCGTTAAAAAGCAATGGTTTAAAACTTGGTTCTGTAGAAGAAAAAGCTACGGATGACATTGAAAAAGGTTTGATCATTGAACAATCGTTGAAAAAAGATAAAAAAGTGAAAAAAGGCAGCAAAGTTTCAATTACGGTAAGTAGTGGTAAGTACTTTGTTGTTGGTAATTATATTGGGTGGTCTTTGGCAGATGCACAAAGTCAATTGGAAGCTGCTGGAATTGAAGTTGCAGTAGAATACAAAGAAACAAATGAGGTTGTTGCGGATAACGTTATTTCACAAAGTATGCTAAGTGAAGGTACGAAAGTGAAACCTGGAGAAAATGCAAAGATCAAGTTAGTTGTTGCGAAAGCAAAAAAAGAAGAACCGACTTGGGTTACGGTAGAAGACTTTAGAGGAAAAACAAAAGATTATGTAATCAAAGCTCTTTCTGGAAAAGCAAGTTATGAGTTTTATCCAGCAAACATTACAGAAAGTGACCCTAATTATGATCCAAAATTAATTGGTACAGTAAAAGAACAAACACCAATTGCAGGATCAACTTATAAGTCAGATGAAACAATTGTTATGAAATTTTACATTTATACGCTAGTTGCTGAAGAAAACGAACAGTAGGTAAAAGGATGTTAGGTAGAATTATAAAAAACATTTCTAATCAATATGAAGTGTTAGGTGATAATGGTTCACGTTATCATTGTGTTGCGATGGGCAAGCTTCGTAAAGGGGCTTCGCCAATCGTTGGTGATTTTGTTGAATTTGAACAACTACATGATAAATATGGAATTCAAAAAATATTGCCACGTAAGAACCAGTTAAAACGACCGTTGATTGCGAATGTTGATCAAGCGATTATTGTTATGTCTGCAAAAGACCCTGATTTTTCGTGTGCCTTATTGGACCGTTTAATCTTTTTGGTTTCGTATGCGAATATTAAACCTATTATTTGTATTACAAAATTGGATTTGATAGACAAAGATGATGTCGTTTATGATTATATTTATGATTACCAAAAAAGTGGATACGAAGTATACTTGAGTGGTCATGCTTTTGATACATCAAGCATCGAATCTATTTTGAAAGATAAAGTGAGTGTTTTAACTGGTCAAAGTGGAGCAGGGAAGTCATCGCTTATCAATCGTATTGATGAATCTTTTCAACTGCAGACACAAATGATTTCAAAAGCGTTAGGACGTGGAAAACATACAACTCGTCATTGTGAGTTGTTTGAAATCAACAAAGGTTGGTTGGGTGATACACCTGGTTTTTCCTCTCTTGATTTTGAATCGATTGATATTTTGAACTTAGCAAATGTTATTTTGGATTTCAAAGATGATGTGGCTAATTGTAAGTTCAATGATTGCACACATACAAATGAACCGGGGTGTGCCGTGAAAAAAGGTGTCGAAGAAGGGCGAATTTCGAGTATTCGATACAAAAATTATTGCGAAGTAGTAGAAGTTATAAAACAAAGTAAGAAAAAATATTAAGGGGGCTAACATATGAATGAATTAATTATTGCACCGTCCGTTTTGTCACTTGATTTTGCGGATACGACAAATCAACTTGAACAATTGATGCAAAGTAACGCAAAGTGGCTACATTTTGATGTTATGGATGGTCATTTTGTACCTAATATCACCTTTGGGACAGACGTATTAAAGGGATTTAAGAAAAAAACTAATTTATTTATGGATGTGCACCTTATGATAAGTGATCCGATGCAATATGTAGACGGATTTATTAAAAGCGGTGCAGATATGATTACGTTTCATTACGAATCATTCAATGATAGTGAACAATGTATTGCGATGTGTAAAAAAATTAAAGAAAATCACTGTTTGTGTGGGATCACAATCAAACCAGGTACGGAAGTACAAGTGTTAGATGCGATTTTACCTTATGTGGATATGGTTTTAATTATGTCGGTTGAACCTGGTTTTGGTGGACAAAAATTTCAAGCGCAAAGTTTGGATAAAATTCGTTATGTTGATGCATGGCGCAAAGTTAACAAACCTGAAATGCGAATTCAAATCGATGGGGGAATCAATCAAGAAACAGCACAGTTGGCACGAGAAGCGGGTTGTGATACTTTAGTGGCAGGTAGTTACTTGTTTAAGCAAGATATCGCTGCAGGAGTAGATTCTTTATTATGTCAAAAGTAGTCATCATCGCTAACCAAACAACGTTTGTTGCGCTAGAGGATGATGTTGATTACATTGCTGTTGATGGGGGAAGTCGCTATTGTTTGCAACATGGCATTCCATTGCGTTATGCCATTGGTGATTTTGATTCCATAAGTGAGGAGGAAAAACATTTGTTGCAACAACAATGCGAGTGTATTGTTTTGCCAAAAGAAAAAGACGTTGTAGATACAGAATATGCAATTCAATTCGCACACGAAAAAGGGTATACTTCCATTGATGTATACGGCGTTTGTGGGGGACGGCAAGATCATTTCTTAACCATTTTTCAAATGTTGAAAACAAAAGAGATTTCTTTTGTTATTAAGGATGAACAAAATTGTATTTATCGTCTTGAACAAGGTGTACATAAAATCAAAAAAGAAATGCAATACTTATCGTTTTTTCCAAGTGAACCGATGCATATTACGATTACTGGAGTAAAGTATCCACTTATGGATGTTTTGATTAATGAGAGTGATACGTTTTTGGTTTCCAATGAAATTATAGAAGAGGAAGCAACGCTAACGATTGATAAAAGAATCATCGTTGTACAAAGTAAATCATAAAAAAAACATCCATCTGGATGTTTTCTTAGTGATAGAAAAAAAGATGCTTTCGCATCTTTCATCATTAGATTGCTTTTTTCGCCTTTAATGTTTTTAAAGCACGAGCGGAAATACGGATTTTTTGAGGTTTACCATCCACCATTACTTTCACTGTTTGTAGGTTTACATTCCATTTACGTTTAGTAGCACGTAATGAGTGAGAACGTTTATTACCTGTTAAAGGTCCCTTACCAGTGATTGCACAAACTTTTGACATACCGTAACCTCCTTTCGATTACTTATCCATGTTTTTCACATGTTGCCTAGATATGATAACATTTTCATTTTTAAAATGCAATATAATTTCTGACATTTCTCAACTTTTTTTATTTCTTCATTTTTTTAAGAATTAAAACCAGAAAAAGTTAGAAAAAAAGCGTAACTATACTATTTCAAAATCATTTTTTTGTTTTTTTAGTTTTAAATCTATGGTATTATATATTAGAAAGAAAAGGAGGCACTTACATGCAGGGAAAGCAATTGTATTCTAGTTTAGAAATCACGAACGACGAAATTCGCTTGCTAGTTGCTGAATATTATATGTCCCGCTTTAATGTGCTACGATCTGAATCTATTAGTATTAATCAAGCAATCAACAATAATAAAGTGATTGAAAAGCCTCAGGTTGTAAAAGCGACGATTGTAAAATTACTAAACAATGCAGAGAAGGCGTTGTCGTTGAAAATAAAAAAAGTTATTTTATGCATTCCTAGTGTTGATGTAAAATGCATAAAAAAGCGTGTAAATGTTGGAATAGAAGAAGGTAGTCGAAAAATACTGCACTCACATGTGCGTATGGGATTAGAGAAAGCAATCGCGAGTGAACAAGTTCAATCACATGAATTTGTGAACGTCGGTTCGATTAAATATATCGTTTCTGGGATTAGTTCAAGAACCATTCCAGTTGATGAAAGAGCAGAGATGCTTACGATGGATGTAGATTTATTATTTGTGAACAAAGATATCGTGTATTCTTATGTCATGTGTTTAGAATCTTGCGGTGTTTCAGTATTGGATATTTGCTTAGATAGCTATGCTATGGCGGAAGAAAGTGTTACATTAGAAAATTCAATGGATAAGTTCATTGTCTTAGCTGATTTACAAAAAAATGATACGACATTGTCGCTATACCATAAAGGTCGCTTATTAGAATGTGAAAGTTTTAAATTAGGTTATGGTGGATGGGTTGATGAATTACATTATCGACACCATTTAGCAAAAAGCGAAGCGTACGCTATGGTAATGGAAAATGCTTTTGAAGAAAGTGGTATCTATGATGATAACGTAGCTTATATTTGGATGGATCGTGAAGAGCAGAAAAAATTAACGAAAAAACAAATATATGAAACGATAGAAGAACGTGTCAAAAAATGGTTAGCCATGTTGAACGAAACGTGTGAGCCTTTAAAAGAAATGGGAAACAGCAAACTTATCTTAAGTGGTAAGGGAGCAGACATTATTGGGTTACGCTCTGTGTTAACAGGATTGCTGTTACCATCGCAAATTTATGTTCCTACTACACTAGGAGCACGCGAAGGAAAATACGCAGTTTGCTTAGGTGCGATGTATTGCACACGCAAATGGTTAGAGATTAAAAATGTGAATGAAGTTAGCATTGAATATAGTAACTTGATAGCACGCGAAGTAAAACGTGAAGATGAAGTTGGATTTACGAAAAAGTTAAAAAACATTTTACAAGTTAAATAATAACTATTATAGAAGGAGAGGAAAACATGGGTGTTGAAGAATTCAAGAAAGTTGTAACGATCAAAGTCTTTGGAGTTGGTGGTGGTGGTTGTAACGCCGTAAATAGAATGGTAGACGAAGGAATTCAAGGTGTTGAATTTTACGTGGCGAATACCGATTTACAAGTATTACAAACTTCTCCAGTAAAAAACCAAATCATTTTGGGAATGTCTGTTACAAAAGGACAAGGAGCAGGTGCTGATCCTGAAGTAGGACGCAAAGCTGCAATGGAAACAGAAAGCGAAATTCGCGAAGCGATAAAAGGAAGTGACATGGTATTTGTAACTGCTGGTTTAGGTGGAGGTACAGGTACGGGAGCTGCCCCAATGTTTGCGAAAATTGCAAAAGAAGAAGGAGCACTAACTGTTGGTATTGTTACCAAACCGTTTAGTTTCGAAGGAAACACAAGAACCAAACAAGCGGAACAAGGTTTGGCTGACTTACAAGAATACACAGATTCATTAATTATTGTTTCTAACAATAACTTGTTAGAAGTGATTGGAAGAAAACCATTAGTCGAAGCTTTTGAAGCTGCGGACAACGTATTACGTCAAGGTGTGCAAACGATTACTGACTTAATTGCTGCACCAGCGTTAATTAACTTGGACTTTGCTGATGTGAAAACTATTATGTCGGACGAAGGAAAAGCGTTAATTGGTGTAGGAATGGCAGATGGAGAAGACAAAGCACGTGTTGCGGCTGAGAAAGCAATTCAATCTCCATTGTTAGAAGCACAAATCACAGGAGCTAGCAAAGCGATTATTAATATTACAGGTGGAGAAACAGTGAGTTTATACGATGCTGATGATGCTACTCAATATATTAAAGAAGCAGCTGGTGGAGACATTGACACAATTTTCGGTATTGCAATCAATCCTGAATTAGGAGACCGTATTATTGTTACGGTGATCGCAACTGGGTTTGGTGAAAGAAAAAAAGAAGCACAACCAGTAAGTAACGAGTATACTTACACAAGCGAAACTGTTGAAATCAAAAGCGAACAACCTATGTTCTCAACTTCAGTAGTAGATGTGGAAGAAGTAGAGGATGGAGATCCAACTCCATATTTCTTCAAGAAGAGATAATACAACAAAGGACAGACACAACAATGTGATTTGTCCTTTTTTATTTTATTTAATTATGCTATTATTTACATGGCTATTTTTAAAAAGGAGAGTAATATATGAGTGAAAACAGTAATTTGATTGTTGATGTAAGAGACAAACCAAAGCCAGCGCAATGGGTCTTCTTAAGTTTTCAACATGTTTTTGCTATGTTTGGTGCAACGATTTTAGTTCCGATATTAACAGGGTTTCCTGTTTCGGTGGCGTTGTTTGCATCAGGGATAGGTACATTAATTTATACTTTTTGTACAAAAGGTAGAGTTCCTGTTTATTTAGGATCATCATTTGCTTACATTACTGCAGTAATTTTAGCGGTAGAAGCAATGGGTGGAGATATTTCTGCATCACAAACAGGATTAATGCTAGTAGGGTTAATTTATGTAATTATTGCAATTGTTATTAAATTTGTAGGGAAAGATTGGATTGATCGTTTGTTACCACCAGTCGTAATTGGTCCAATGATTGCAGTGATTGGATTAGGACTTGCTGGTACGGCAATCACAAATGCAGGATTTATCGAAAACGGAGCGATTGAACCTATGATCGTTGCAGGGATTACATTCCTTGTTGCAGCATTGGTTTCAACACACGCAAAAGGGTTTTTGAAAATCGTTCCATTCTTAGTTGCGATTATTATAGGATATGCAATTTCGTATTTCTTAGGGTTGGTTGATTTATCGCCTGTAGCGGATGCTGCTTGGTTCTCCATTCCACAATTTGCATTTCCGTTTGATGTTCCAGGATTCAGAACTTACGATTTATACTTTGGTCCAGAAACATTTGCGATTTTACCAGTTGCTATTGTTACGATTTCAGAACATATCGGAGATCATACAGTGTTAGGTAAAATTTGTGGGAAAAACTTCCTTAAGGATCCAGGGTTAGAATACACTTTAGTAGGAGATGGAGTTGCGACTGCAGTTTCTGCTTTCCTAGGTGGGCCTGCGAATACAACGTATGGTGAAAACACTGGAGTAATTGGATTAACTAAAATTGGATCTGTTTATGTAACATGTGGAGCAGCGACAATCGCTATCATCTTATCTTGTTGTGGAAAAGTAGCTGCTGTGATCAGTTCAATTCCAACTTGTGTATTAGGTGGTATGAGTATCTTATTATATGGAGTAATCGCAAGTAATGGGTTACGTATCATGATTGATAGTAAAGTAGATTTCTCAAAACAAAGAAATTTAATTGTTGCGAGTGCAATGTTAGTTATTGGTTTAGGTGGGGCAGTGTTCCCATTAGGTGGTAGTGCGGTACTTTCAGGAACTGCATTATCAGCAATTGTTGGAGTAATCTTAAATTTAATTTTACCTTCAGCAAGCGCAGAGAAATAAACAAAATTATAGAAAAGGGCTCTTCAAAAAAATATTGAAGAGCCTTTCATTTTTTTGTTGTTTTTTGAATTTGATTGATATATAATAGTAACAGTTGCCCGAGTGGTGAAACTGGTAGACGCAGTGGACTCAAAATCCACCGGTAGCGATACCGTGCCGGTTCGAGTCCGGCCTCGGGCACCATTATTAAGTAAAAGAAGAGTTCCGCAAGGAACTTTTTTTGTTTTTAAGGGAGAAAAAGGAGGAGAAAATAGAATATTAGGTAAAAATGCGATTAAAAGGCAAAAAAGATATAAAAAATGGAAGAATTGGTCTTGCTATTTATAAACTAAAGTAGTATTATTATAAGGCACCCCAAAAAGTGCAATAAATAATTCTAAATTGATTCATTTGTTAAGATTACGTTGGTAAAGTTAACAAATAAAAAAAAGAATGAAAAAGTGAAAAAAAAGCTTTGACAAGGAAGAAACAATTTGGTATTATAAATGAGCGCTTGCCGAGAGGTAAGAGTGAGAAGTGAGCAAATCGCTCTTTGAAAACTGAATAGGAAACGTCAATTTCGAACCAAAGAAATTACGGAAAAACGTAAACAAAACAAACACGCGCAAGCGTAAAAACATATGAGTCAAATGGAGAGTTTGATCCTGGCTCAGGATGAACGCTGGCGGCATGCCTAATACATGCAAGTCGAACGAAGAATACTTTACAGAGAGGTGCTTGCACCAGGAAGTAAAGAGCATTCTTAGTGGCGAACGGGTGAGTAACACGTAGGTAACCTACCATAGAGACTGGGATAACGATTGGAAACGATAGCTAATACCGGATAGGTAGTACTAACACATGTTAGAACTATTAAAGATGCTACGGCATCACTGTATGATGGACCTGCGGTGCATTAGTTAGTTGGTGAGGTAGAGGCTCACCAAGACGATGATGCATAGCCGACCTGAGAGGGTGAACGGCCACATTGGGACTGAGACACGGCCCAGACTCCTACGGGAGGCAGCAGTAGGGAATTTTCGTCAATGGGCGCAAGCCTGAACGAGCAATGCCGCGTGAGTGAAGAAGGATTTCGGTCTGTAAAGCTCTGTTGTAAAGGAAGAACGTCTAATAGAGGGAATGCTATTAGAGTGACGGTACTTTACCAGAAAGCCACGGCTAACTACGTGCCAGCAGCCGCGGTAATACGTAGGTGGCAAGCGTTATCCGGAATTATTGGGCGTAAAGGGAGCGTAGGCGGCATCATAAGTCTGAGGTAAAAGACAGTGGCTCAACCACTGCAAGCCTTGGAAACTGTGAAGCTAGAGTGCAGGAGAGGTAAATGGAATTCCATGTGTAGCGGTAAAATGCGTAGATATATGGAGGAACACCAGTGGCGAAGGCGACTGTCTGGCTTGTAACTGACGCTCATGCACGAAAGCGTGGGGAGCAAATAGGATTAGATACCCTAGTAGTCCACGCCGTAAACGATGAGAACTAGGTGTTGGGGAAACTCAGTGCCGCAGTTAACGCAATAAGTTCTCCGCCTGGGGAGTATGCACGCAAGTGTGAAACTCAAAGGAATTGACGGGGGCCCGCACAAGCGGTGGAGTATGTGGTTTAATTCGAAGCAACGCGAAGAACCTTACCAGGTCTTGACATCCCTTGCAAAGCTATGGAGACATAGCAGAGGTTATCAAGGAGACAGGTGGTGCATGGTTGTCGTCAGCTCGTGTCGTGAGATGTTGGGTTAAGTCCCGCAACGAGCGCAACCCTTGCCTTTAGTTACTAACATTCAGTTGAGGACTCTAGAGGGACTGCCGGTGATAAACCGGAGGAAGGTGGGGATGACGTCAAATCATCATGCCCCTTATGGCCTGGGCTACACACGTACTACAATGGCAACTACAAAGAGCAGCGAACTCGCGAGGGTAAGCGAATCTCATAAAGGTCGTCTCAGTTCGGATTGGAGTCTGCAACTCGACTCCATGAAGTCGGAATCGCTAGTAATCGTAGATCAGCATGCTACGGTGAATACGTTCTCGGGCCTTGTACACACCGCCCGTCAAACCACGGGAGTTGGTAATACCCGAAGCCGGTGGCATAACCTGTAAAGGAGTGAGCCGTCGAAGGTAGGACCGATGACTGGGGTTAAGTCGTAACAAGGTATCCCTACGGGAACGTGGGGATGGATCACCTCCTTTCTAAGGAGAAAGTACACAAAAAAACCGGTTCAATGAAAAGCGAACGTTTCCTATTTAGTTTTGAAAGAGAGATCTTTCAAGCAAGAAAAGAAGTCTACGAAAGTAGAGTTGATCTTTGAAAACTGAATAACAGAAGACATAAGAGATAGAGATAGTTATCAACAATTATTAATATAAACATGATCTTTCTGAAAAGTTGTAAAACAAAAGTAATCGAGAAAAACAGTAAGTAAAAACAAACAGTTAAGAAAAAAATCGAACGCGAAACACACTTAAGTTCAAGAGAATTTAAGAAATGATTAAGTTAATAAGGGCGTACGGTGGATGCCTTGGCACTATGAGCTGAAGAAGGACGCAACAAACGGCGAAACGCT
>CAYJIZ010000002.1:0-157344 GCA_964370395.1 uncultured Erysipelotrichaceae bacterium | reverse complement strand
CCTTTATGTTTAACGTTGCTTTTTTTAACTCTCTACTTTACTTGGACCTTGACAAAACACTGCTTTTGTTTTAAAACATTCGTAATATATCGTTCCATGTAGCATAAACCATTAATCCGATTAATGCTATCATCCCAATGTACATAATCGTTTCCAAAAACTTCTGATTAATACTTCGACCAAGTAGCTTTTCAATAATAACAATCAATACACGACCACCATCTAAAATCGGGATTGGTAATGCATTGAAAATCCCAATGTTTAACGAGAATATCGCAAACAATTGAATGTAAGTTAACAGATTATCACTAAATGCTTTCTGTGTCACTTCATAGATACCCAAAGGACCAGACAGTTGATCTAAGTTTTTTCCTTGGAACAGTTTTCCTACAGAACGGAAAATTAAAGTAGAATTATCAATCATTTTTTCTGTACCATATTGGAATGATTGGTACCATGCTATCGGTTTTTCTACGACAGTTTGCCCAATTCCTAATAGATATGTTCTTGAATTTTCATCGTATGCAGGTTTTGCACGTAATACCAAATCCTCATCTTGTCGCTTCACGTGAAATTCAAATGTTTGTGGATCCAAATTAATTTCCGTACGCAGGGCATCAAACGAATCAATTTTAATTGTTTTGCCTGATTCTGTTGTAATCGAAGTAATCAAGTCACCTTCTTTAAATCCAGCATCATAAGCTACTCCATCTTTCACAATCGCTCCAATTGTTGCGGTTGTATCATCTGGTACACTACCAGTAAACATAAAGATTCCAACAAAAATAACCCAAGCTAAGACGATATTCATAAAAATACCACCTAACATTACGACTACTCTTTTCCAAGGTTTGATTCCATTGATAGTACGTTCAAAAGGTACATCAACGTCTTTTTTTGTGTCGTCTTCTTCTCCAGCCATCGAAACAAATCCACCAACTGGAAATGCACGAATTGAGAATTGTGTTTCTTTTCCCTGGCGTTTGTAGATAACAGGTCCCATTCCGATGGAAAACTCTCCACAATAAACACCAAATTTTTTCGCTGCTATATAATGCCCTAATTCATGTACCGTAACAATTACACTAAGCATAATTGCAAACGAAACAATTCCGATAATTAAACTCATTCAAGTCCACCTTTCCCATATGCATACACGAATTCACGTGTGATTTTATCTGTTTCTAGTAAATCTTCAAGCGTTGGTTGTTCAATAAATGCAATTGAATCATACGCTTCCATGATTAACTGTTCTATCGTTAAAAATGAAATTTTCTTTTGTAGAAACAAATCAATTGCTGCTTCGTCAGCTGCATTGATAATCGCTCCACTGTTCCCTTTTCTTCTTCCTGCTTCATAAGCAAGAGCCAATAAAGGGTAGCGTTCAAAACTAACTTCATCAAAATGCAACGTTTTGATTTTAGCCAAATCAAGAATTTCTTCCCCAATCATCGGGATACGATCTGGGTAAGAAAGTGCATATTGAATAGGAATACGCATATCTGCTGTTCCTAATTGAGCAATAAAAGAATGATCGATGTAACGTACCATCGAATGAATAATACTTTCTTTGTTCATTAGCACTTCGATGTCATCAAAATCGACATCAAATAAGTAATGCGCTTCAATCACTTCGAATCCTTTGTTCATCATTGTAGCAGAATCGATAGTAATACGCGAACCCATTGACCAGTTAGGATGCGCTAGTGCTTGTTCTACACTGACATCTTTTAACTCTTCTCTTGTTTTGTCGCGAAAACTTCCTCCGCTTGCAGTGATAACTAACTTCGCAATAGTGCTGTGTTGATTCCCTTGCAACGCTTGAAAGATAGCAGAATGTTCGCTATCGATAGGATACATCGTTCCTTGGTAACGTTCTAAATATTCTTTCACTAACGTTCCCGCCACTACCAAACTCTCTTTGTTGGCAAGAGCTAATATTTTGTGTGTTTCAATCGTTTTTAAAGATGGTTTTAAACCAACAAAACCAACCAAAGCATTCACAACGATATCCGCTTTTAAATCAAGTAAGGAAAGCAATCCTTCCTCACCATGATAAAACGTTATCGTTTTGTATTTATCACAAAGGTATTCCCAATCCTTTTTTTCACTTACACATACATGCTTAACAAAAGTACTTGTTAAAATGTCTTCAAGTAAAGCAATGTTTTTACCACAAGACAAAGCAACAAGTTCAAATTGGTCACGATGATTTGAAATGACATCAATGGTTTGGGTACCAATACTTCCCGTACATCCTAATAAAATAACTTTTTTCATACGTTCCCCTTTTTAAATAAAGATAATTAGTAAGGCATAAAAGAAAACAAGGTTGTAGACTAAGGAATCAATACGATCCATGAATCCACCGTGGCCTGGAAAGATATTTGAAAAGTCTTTGATATTGTAGTTTCTTTTAATGCTTGAAAAAGCCAAATCACCAATTTGCGATACAATAGGCATCCCTAAAGAAGCACACACTAGTAAAGACATTGGAGCCTCTTTTAAGAAGAATAACGCAAAGACAAAGGAAATCACGACAGAAAACAAAAAACCACCTATAGAACCCTCAATCGTCTTCTTAGGAGAGATTCTTTCACATAACTTGTGTTTTCCGAAGAAATATCCTGCAAAGTAGGCACCCGTGTCACAAGCATACGTTGCTAGTATGATATACCAAACGTACATTTCGTTTACTTTATGAATGCTTACAAAACTTGAAGCAAAGGCATAAAATAAAATAAATACTACCGCAATCACAAAGCTGTCGCGACTTGTTAACTTCGAAAAGAATATCGGAAAAGCTAAGATAGTTATGATACTAAGCGCATTGGTTGCGAAAAAATATTTTTCTGGAACAAACAATAACGCAGCACACAATAGCATGATTACCACATAAAAAGCTGGTGGCATGCGACGATAGTTCGGTGTTAATTGAAGCAATTCAACTCCTCCGACAACCATGATTACTGCAACCAATGCCAATAACCAATAGCCCCCCAATAACAAAGGAGGGACAACAAGTGCAACAATCACAAGTGCTGTTATAATACGTTGAATCATTTGATACCTCCAAAACGACGATCACGACCTTCAAATTCTTTGACAATCTCTCGTAGTTTTTCAACAGTAAACTCTGGCCATGCACATTCAACAAAGAAAAACTCTGCATATGCTAATTGCCATAATAAATAATTCGATAAGCGCTGTTCTCCACTTGTACGAATCAACAAATCCACTTCAGGTAAGTGTGATGTCATTAAGTAAGAGCTAAAATCAGCTTCATCGATAGTTAAGGAAGCTTTGTTATCCTGTACATCTTGCGCATATTTTTGTGCAGCCATTACAATCTCACGACGAGAACCATAATTAATTGCAATGACAAGCTCTAATCCAGTATTATCTTTGGTTTGAGCCAAAGCATCTTTAATCACTTTTTGGGTATCAATAGGAAATCTCTCAATCTCTCCAATATAAGAAACTTTAACGTTGTTTGCTTTCAATTCCTTGATATATTGATTAAAAAACAGCTTAGGTAACTTACACAAATAAGATATTTCATCCTCTGGTCGGTTCCAATTTTCCGTAGAAAAAGCATACATAGTCAATGCTTTCACATTCAAACGATTTGCTTCCAAAGCGATGACACGCATGTTCTCTGCTCCCTGTTTATGTCCAAAAGAGCGCGGCATTCCCTTTGCCTTCGCCCATCTACCATTTCCATCCATTATAATTGCAATATGTTCGACCATACATGTACCTCCATAAACAATAAACCCACATGAGTGGGTTTACTTTAAATAGCCATAATTTCTGCAGTTTTTTCAGCCACAGTATCATCAATTAACTTAATGTATTTATCCGTTAATTTTTGAATTTGATCTTGTGCATCTTTCTTTAAATCTTCCGTTAATTCTTTGTCTTTTTTTACTGCTTCATTTCCATCTCTTCGTACATTACGAATAACAACTTTACTTTCTTCACCCATTTTATGAGCTTCTTTAGCAAGTGACTTACGTGTTTCTTCTGTTAATGCAGGAATGTTAATACGTAATGTATCTCCATCATTTTGCACTGGAAAACCAATGTCACTGCCATTAATCGCTGCTTCCATATCTTTTGTCATCGATTTATCAAAAGGTTTAATACAAAGTTGTCTACCTTCTACTACTTGGATCGAAGCCATTTGATTAATTGGTGTTAAACTTCCATAGTAATCGCATTGTACACGATCTAACATCGCTGGATTTGCTCTTCCTGTACGAATTGTTACTAAGTGTTTGTTTAGACCATTCAGACCTTTTTCCATTTTTTCTTCAACATTCATTAAAATTTCTTCCATATTATTTACCATCCTTTGAAATTACTGTTCCATTTGCAGTTCCTTGCACTGCTTTTAAAATATTACCTTCTTGGTTCATGTTAAATACAACAAGATCAATATCGTTATCCATACACATACTTGTAGCTGTTGTATCCATTACTTGCAATCCTTGTTGAATCAAATCCATATACGTTAAATGATCGTATTTTGTAGCAGTTGGATCTTTCTTAGGATCTGCGCTGTATACCCCATCCACACCATTTTTTGCCATTAAGATTACATCTGCTTTGATTTCAGAGGCTCTTAATGCAGCTGTTGTATCCGTTGAGAAGTAAGGACTTCCTGTCCCTGCTCCAAAAATCACAATGCGTCCTTTTTCTAAATGACGAGTAGCACGACGAACAATAAAAGGTTCTGCAATCTTTTGCATCTCAATTGCGGTTTGAACACGTGTAGGTACCCCTTTTTGTTCTAACGCATTTTGTACAGCTAATGCATTAATTACTGTTCCAAGCATCCCCATGTAGTCAGCCTGAACACGATCAATGCCCATTTGTTCAACCATTTTCCCACGAATGAAGTTTCCTCCACCGACAACAATAGCCAAATCAACACCTAATTTGTGCACTTCTTTTAATTCATCAGCCAATCCTGATAAAATCTTAGGATCAAACGCATTTCCTTGTGAAGACAAAGCTTCCCCACTTAATTTTAATAAGACTCTTTTATACATAACGATTCCTTTCCATGTAAGTAAAACATAAATATATAATTTATGTGAATTTCCTATTAAATTATACAATAAATAAGGGCTTATTTCTACTTTAATTTATAGATAAAACAAGAAAGCGTTAAAATCGCTATATTTTTATTTTAAATCGTAAAATAAGCAAGAAAAAAAGAGTGCGTACACTCTTTTTTGAATTATTTACCAGCGATTTGAGCAGCCACTTCTTCTGCGAAGTTTTCTTCTCTTTTTTCTAATCCTTCACCAACTGCGTAGCGAACGAATGAAGAAACAGAAGCGTTAGCTTGCGCAACGTATTGTCCTACTTTTAAATCTGGGTTTTTGAAGAAAATTTGGTCTACTAAACAAATTTCTTGTAAAGTTTTTGACAATCTTCCTTCTACGATTCCTTTTAACACGTTTTCTGGTTTTGTGTTTAAAGCTGGATCGTTCTTTAAGATTTCTAATTGAATTGCTCTTTCGTGTTCAATGAATTCAGCTGACATATCATCACGGCTAACAAATTGTGGAGACATTGATGCAACTTGCATTGCGATATCTTTAGCCACTTCTTCGTTTCCGCCTTTTACAACAGCTAACGCAGAAATTTTTCCACCCATGTGCATGTAAGCTCCAAATACTTCGTCATCTGCTTTTTCAACAACAACTAATCTTCTTAATGTAATTTTTTCTCCGATTGTTGCAGTTGCGTTAGCAATTGTTGTTTCTAATGATTCCCCATTGATGTCCATCGCTAAAGCAGCTTCTACATCAGCAGGTTTGTTTGCTAAAATAGCACCTTGAATTGTATCTAATAATTCTAAGAATTGTTCGTTTTTCGCAACGAAATCTGTTTCTGAGTTAACTTCGAAAACGATTCCTGTGTTTCCTTCTACTTTTACTCTAGATAAACCTTCAGCAGCAATTCTACCACCTTTTTTCGCAGCTTTCGCAATTCCTTTTTCACGTAACCAGTCAACTGCTTTTTCCATATCACCGTCACATTCAGTTAAGGCTTTTTTACAGTCCATCATACCGGCACTTGTTTTTTCACGTAATTCTTTTACTTGACTTGCAGTAATCATTGTATTTCTCCTTTCAATTTTTTTATTATTCAGCTGTTGCAGCTTTTTCTTCTTTTACTTCTTTCACTTCTGCCTTAGGAGCAGCTGCTTCTGTATTTTCGCTTGCATCTCTTCTTTGGTAAGGTTTGAAGTTTCTGTTGTTTTTTCTATTTTCAAAACGACGACGTTTTTCTTCGTTTCTTTGTCTTCTTCTCTTTTCGTTTTCTGCGATTTGCTCTTCTACATTAACAATTACATCTGCCATTGTAACATCAGCTTCTTCTTCTGTTGCATGTGCAACTGATAATAATCCACCTTTTGCTTCAACGATAGCATCTGCCATTAATGTAACAATTAATTTAACAGAACGAATTGCATCATCGTTTGATGCGATTGGGAAATCAACTTCTTCAGGGTCACAGTTAGTATCTACCATAGCAAATACAGGGATTCCTAATTTTTTTGCTTCCGCAACAGCATTGTGTTCTTCTTTAGGGTCAACTACAAATACAGCGTTAGGTAGTTTTTTCATTTCTTTGATTCCACCTAAGAAGTTTTCTAAACGAGCTTTTTCTTTTCTGTATTGTGCTTGTTCTTTTTTCGTATAAACATCGATTAATCCAGAAGATTCCATTTCTTCAATTTCAACTAAACGTCTAACACGTTTTTGAATTGTTCTGTAGTTTGTTAATAAACCACCTAACCATCTTTGGTTAACAAAGAATGATCCTGAACGTAATGCTTCTTCTACGATTGTCGTTTGTGCTTGTTTTTTCGTACCAACGAATAACACTTTACCACCTTTTTCAGCGATTGCTTTTAATTCTGCATAAGCAGTATCAATTTGCTCTTGTGTTTTTTCTAAGTTGATGATGTAAACACCGTTTCTTTGTGCGTAGATGTTTGGTTTCATTTTAGGATTCCATCTACGAGTTTGATGTCCAAAATGAACACCGTTTTCTAATAATTTTCTCATTGAAATTACTGACATAATATGTCCTCACTTTCCGTTATTCCTCCATCACTTCTAAAACTGATAACTCATAATTGTATCGTAATATCATACTAGAGCACGGACCAGTTCATCCATGATGTGTGTAGTCACGCCAACGCGTGCCTAAATATAATAGCACTTTATCTTGTTAAATTCAACCAAAAAGATAAAAAAGTGCTTTAGTAGAAGCACTTTTCAGGATTATCATTATTTTTGATTACTTGTTATTCTCATTTTGTTTCATCGTACTTCTTGGATGTGCCATATCGTACACTTTTTTTAGACGTTCTTGACTCACATGAACATAAATTTGTGTTGTTGATAACGAAGAATGCCCTAATAATTCTTGGACAACGCGTAAATCAGCTCCATGGTCTAATAAATGTGTCGCAAAACTATGGCGAAACATATGAGGATGAACGTGTGTCATTAAATCACACTGTTCCACTGCCTTATTTAAAATGTATTGAATCCCACGTCCTGTTAACTGTTTCCCTTTTTGATTCACAAAGACATAAGGGTTACTATCATCACACCACTGTGGGCGTATGTGAGTAAGATAATATTGAAGTAATGTATGCAGGGATTCGTAAAATGGAACAATTCTTTGTTTGTCCCCTTTCCCAATCACACGTAATACATCATCCATAAAATCAATATCACTTATTTTTAAGGAAGTCACTTCACTTAAACGAAGGCCACATGCGTACATCGTTTCAAACAACACTCGATTACGATAGCCATCTAATGTTGCCAAATCAAATTGATCAAGTAAAAAATCAACTTCGTGTTCAAATAAAAACTCCGGTATTTTTTTAGCTAATTTAGGTCCTTTGACACTGACAAAAGGATTGCTCATGATACCAATGTATTCATTTAAGTAACGATAAAACGAACGCAAGGTTGATATCTTACGAGCAATCGTTACATTTTTTAAGTTTTTTCCATTGTGCATCTTTTCGCGTAAATGAATAATGTAGTCATTCACAACGATACGATCCACATCATCAAAACCATCGACTCCTTGTGCCTTCAAAAAATCAGAAAACTCATGAATGTCTCTTTCATAGGCATCGTTAGTATGAAGCGAACCCGTATTGCTTTGGTTCACAAACTGCAGGTAGCGAGTAATTAATTGTTCCATGGTACAAACTTATCTTTAAATGTCTGCATCACTTCTAAAGCTTGTTTTGCATACGCAGCTTTTTTCTCATTCTTTTTGACTTTCCATTCCATTTGCATAATACCAAAATTAGCATTCATCGGTTGAAAGTAAGATGGATTCGTATGCGTGATGTAATGTGCCATTGAACCAATAGCTGTTGTTGGTGGCAATACTACTTCTTCTTTACCATACAAACGATTCGCCATATTCAAACCAGCTAACAAGCCACTTGCACAAGATTCCACATACCCTTCCACTCCACACATTTGTCCTGCAAAAAACAAATTGTCGCGAGTTTGTGATTGGTAAGTCGGTTTTAAACATCGAGGAGCACACATATACGTATTACGATGCATTACTCCATATCGAACGATTTCAACATTTTCCAATCCTGGAATCATCGATAAGATGCGTTTTTGTTCGCCCCACTTCAAATGTGTTTGAAACCCGACGATATTGTATAAACTAGCAGCGGCATCATCTTGACGCAACTGCACAACGGCATAAGGACGTTTGCTTTCATCCAAAGCAAGCCCAACAGGTTTCATCGGACCAAACAACAATGTTTTTTCTCCACGACGCGCAATTTCTTCAAATGGCATACAACCTTCAAAGAATTTTTCTTCTTCGAACTCTTTTAGTTTTGTTGTTTCTGCATTAATTAGCTCATGGTAAAAACGATCAAACTCTTCTTTGTTCATCGGACAGTTAATATAGTCGGCATCCCCTTTGTCATAACGAGACTTGTAGTACGCTTTCGTAAAATCGATACTATCCTTTGTGACAATAGGTGCTGCTGCATCATAAAAGTAAAAGTAATCTTCATGAAATTGTTGTTTGATTGCTTCACTTAATGCATCACTAGTCAAAGGACCAGTCGCAATGATGACATTCCCTTCTGGTATTTGTGTTACTTCTTCTTCCACAACTTCAACCAAAGGATGGTTGCGTAATGTATCCGTAATAATTTGTGAAAACTGCTCACGATCAACAGCCAAAGCACTTCCTGCAGGAACTTGCGTTTTATCTGCAACTTCGATGATCAACGAGTTTAACATACGCATTTCTTCTTTCATTACACCAACCGCATTGTTTAATGCGTTAGAACGCAATGAATTGGAACACACTAATTCACAAAACTTTTCACTATGGTGTGCTGGTGTCATTTTCGTTGGACGCATTTCAATTAATTTAACTGGTATTCCTCGGTTAACTAATTGCCACGTTGCTTCACAACCAGCTAGTCCAGCCCCTACAACAATAACTTGTTCCATTAGGCTGCCTCTTTTTCAGAATCTGTTTCAGATTGTGTCTTTTCTTCTTCTGGTTTTTCTTCTTTTTTAATATAACGGCATTTTGGATATCCGCTACACCCAACAAAGAATTTACCATAACGACTTTTACGTTTTACTAACTCCTTACCACAATCAGGACAAATCTCTCCTGTTGGCTCTGGTTTCGCTTTATCATTTTTAATGTATTTACACTCTGGATAGTTCTCACAAGCGTAAAACTCACCAAAACGTCCTCTTTTCTTAACTAGGTTCCCACCACAGTTAGGACATTTCTCATCAATTTTTTCACTTTCTTCTTGTTTGATAAACTTACATTCAGGATAGTTGCTACAAGCGACAAAATCACCATAGCGGCCTTTTCGAATAACCAAATCACTACCACAGTTAGGACATGTTTCTCCCGTTTTCTCTGGTTCGATCTTTTCCATCTTTTCGTACGCATCTTCCAACAATGGTTCAAATTGTTCGTAAAATGTTCTCAATTCATGAATGTTATCTAAGCTACCATCCGCAATCTTATCTAAGTTTTCTTCCATTGACGCCGTATAAGTTACGTTAATAATCGAATTAAAGTACTCTTGTAACTTCGCATCTGTCAATTCCCCTTGTTGGGTTGGGAAAAACACTTTCGTTTTTCCTGCTTCTGTCGCTTTTTTCAATTCCACATAGCTACGTGCTTGAATCGTATCAATAATCGTAGCATACGTTGATGGACGACCGATTCCATTCTCTTCCATCTCTTTGATTAAACGTGCTTCACTATAACGAAGTGGAGGTTCCGTAAAATGTTGCTTCCCTTCCAATGAAACATCGTCTAATTTTTCATTTTCACTTAACGCTGGTAAAATTTCATCTTTATTTGACTCATAGTTTTTGTATTCTTTTAAATACCCATCAAAAATTAAGACACTACCGTTTGCACTAAATTCACAACCGTTGTTTTCAATCATCACATTTAATGAATCGGTTTTAGCTGGTGCCATTAACGAAGCAATCGTACGAGCATAAATTAATTTATATAGCTTGTATTGATCGTTTGTAAGATAAGTCTTAATTGATTCTGGTGTACGTGTAATACTAGTAGGACGACAAGCCTCATGTGCATCTTGTGCGCCTTCACTATTTTTTTGACGTACGCTTCCTACGTATTCTTTTCCATGTGTTTCTTCAATAAATGCAAGTGTCGCTTGAATAAAACCATCGCTCAAACGCGTAGAATCCGTTCTCATATAAGAAATTAACCCTTCTACACCACTTGATACTTCAATTCCTTCGTATAGTTTTTGGGCGATTTGCATTGTCTTTTTCGCACTGAACCCTAACTTAGTAGAAGCCTCTTGTTGTAACGTACTAGTAATAAAAGGCATCTTAGGTTGCTTTTTCTTAACCTTCTTCTCTACTTTACTAACGATGAAGTCACTGTTGCATTTCGCAATAATGTTATCGCTCTCTTCTTTGTTGGCAATTTTCGCTTTTTTTCCATCAACTCTTTTTAATTCCGCACTAAACGGTAATTTATCTTTGTTGATGTTCGCATGAATTGTCCAGTATTCTTCCGTTTTAAAAGCGCGAATTTCATTTTCTCGTTCCACGATTAAACGAAGGGCAACAGATTGAACTCGCCCAGCACTTTTTGATTTAATCTTATTTTGTAATAATTTTGATAACTTAAACCCGATAATACGGTCAACCATTCTTCTTGTCTCTTGCGATTTTACCAAGTCTTGGTCAATCGTACGAGGGTGTTCGAATGCTTCTAAAATCGCAGGTTTTGTAATTTCATTAAAAACAATACGGTTTTCTTCGCTATTTTGAAGATCTAATTCTTGTGCTAAATGCCAAGCAATTGCCTCTCCCTCACGGTCGGGGTCACTTGCTAAATATACTTCGTCGCATTTTTTCGCTAACGTCTTTAATTCTTTTACAGTATCTTTTTTATCTTTACTAACAACATACTTTGGTGTAAAGTCATTTTCGATGTCGATTCCTAATCCACCTTTACCTGAAGTAGCCAAATCACGGATATGTCCCTTACTAGAAACAACCTTGTATTCACTACCTAAATATTTTTCAATCGTTTTCGATTTTGATGGTGACTCAACAATTACTAATTTCTTCATATGCACCCTCCTATTTCTAAAACATAGTAACTTTAACATTTTACTTTGTCAACTTTTTTTATATTTCCTTAATATCGATTGCACTTGCCAACATATGACAACCTTGTTGAATTAACAAATTACACCCTTCACCTTGTGAGTGAAAATAATCATGTACAAAACAGTGTACTTCTTTTCCTAGCTCCAACGCTTCGTTCACACTGATAAGGGTACCACTACGCCGTTTCGCTTCGACTACAACAAGCTGCTCACCAATCGCGGCGATCAATCGATTCCGCCATGGAAAATGTTTCGCTAGCGGTGGTGTATCGCTAGGATATTCACTTAACAGCAATCCTTTTTCTTGTACTTGCGCATACAAATGAAGATTTTCTTTTGGATACACTACTTGAATTCCACAACCGATGATTGCAATTGTATTACGATTTGACATAAGTGCCAAGTGATGTGCATACGCATCCACCCCTTTAGCTAATCCACTCACGATTCCATACTCCATACTTAGATGCTCATTCAATTGTTCACAGCATCGTTTGCCATAATCACTCATTAATCGACTTCCCACTACGCCGATATAGCGTTTTTGTAGCAAGTCAATATTACCTTTGTAGAAAAGTACCCATGGTTTGTATTGCAACGAGTGAAACACTCTGGGATAATGAGCATCAACTATCGTGACATATTGTTCGTCACAATGTATTTTATGCCATTTCTCATTTGTAGTAATCGCCTTTTTAATTTGAAAATAGTCTCCTTTGTATTTTATCGCATACCATAATAGTTGTTCTCGCATAAACCCTCCTACTATTATATATGCGATAATTTTAAATTCTCATAATAAAACAGAGAGAATTTTCTCTCTGTCTTTTTATTTCATTACGTTTGTATCGTTTGTTTCTTTTGGATCAGTTAAGAATTCTTTAGCACTACTTAATAAGGATGCTACATTTTGCAATTCTGCAGGAACAACAATCTTCGTTGCTTTTCCATCAGCAATCTTGGAGTATGTTTCTAAACTTTGTAATGTTAAGTACTCTTTGCTAGGGTTTGCTTCCTTAATCATTTGAATACCACGAGCTTGGGCTTCATAAATACGTTCCATCGCTTGTGCATTCCCTTCTGCTTCCGCAATCGTAGCTTCTTTTTTCGCAGTAGCACGAAGAATCGTTGATTCTTTTTCTCCTTCTGCTGTTAAGATGGCACTGCGTTTTTCCCCTTCAGCACGTAAGATTGATTCACGACGTTCACGTTCTGCACGCATTTGTTTTTCCATCGCATCTTGAATATCTCTAGGTGGAATGATATTTTTCACTTCCACACGTCCTACTTTAATTCCCCAAGGGTCTGTCGCTTCATCTAAGATAGCACGCATCTTTGTATTAATAATATCACGTGATGTTAATGTTTCATCAAGTTCCAAATCCCCAATAATGTTACGTAATGTTGTCGCAGTTAAGTTTTCAATCGCTGTGATAGGTCCTACTACTCCATACGTATATAATTTTGGGTCTGTAATTTGAAAGTAGACAACCGTATCAATTTGCATTGTTACATTATCTTTTGTAATTACAGGTTGTGGGGCAAAGTCTTTTACAATTTCTTTTAATGTCACTTTATTTGATACACGATCAATAAATGGAACAATAAAGTGAATTCCTGTATTCCAAGTTGTGTGGTAAGCTCCCAAACGTTCTACAACAAATGAGTGTGCTTGTGGAACAATACGCACTACGTAAGCTAAAAATCCGGCTACTAATAAAATAGCAACTACCAATAAAATAATTCCTGTTAAGTTCATAATCATTTCCCTTCCTGTTAAAGTTCTTTAACAATTAGCTTAGCTCCTTCAATCGCTAAGACTTTTACTTTTTTACCTTTTTCAATAAATTCTCCATTGACACTCACTGCACTCCAATAACTTGAGTTAACATACACTTCACCCCAGTGCTCTTGTACGATTTCTCTTGTTACGGTAGCAATGCTACCAATCATGCGATCCGCATTGGTCGCTACGGTATTACCGCGCAAATAACGCGTTGCTACAGGACGAGCTACAAGCATTGTCACAAGTGATACAACGAAGAACGCAACAATTTGATACGTTAAATCGATTCCTGCAAGACCTAATAATCCAGCGATTACTGCTCCGCAAGCAAACCATATACTTATTAGTGCCGTTGGTGTTAATAGCTCAATAATAACAGCAGCCAAACCAATGCACAACCATACAATTAACATAGTTTCACCTTCCCCTTACAGTGTTTCACTTAAATCAACTTCTAAATATTCATCTTTATCATTAAAAGTTGCTTTAAATTTGCACCCATCAATCGCATAACCTAAACCTTCACTTATTTCTTTCATAATGTTTTTGTTGCTGATTCTTCCATATCCTTTCCCAATAGAGATCTTATGCAGATGCTCTAATGGAACTAAATTTAAATCCACTTTATTTTTTGGTACAGGCTTGATGGCAATCTTCTTATGCGCTAAGTCTAACCCTATCATCACCCATCGTATGTTGTCAAAATACGAAGCAGCAGAGCTGTTTAAAGTAATATTAGTATTATATAAAGTAACATTCAAATTATATGCATTACCTTTCATCCACTCATACATTTTGATTACCTCCTGATTACATTATATTATTTTTCTTATTTTTTTGCAATATCTTATCGCCATTCTTTTTTTTCTTATTATAAAAGACATCAACCAAAGGTTAGATGTCTAGTTTCATTTGCATTTGTTTTTGTACTGGTCCATAACTTCTACGATGGATATCCAAAACACCATACGTCTCTAACGCAAGTAGATGTTGTTTGGTTGGATAGCCTTTGTGTTGTTTGAATCCATAGTTAGGATACGTTTCATCTAACGCTTCCATAATGCGATCTCGTGTCACTTTCGCTAAAATACTTGCAGCTGCAATGCTGACACTTTTTTGATCACCTTTCACTAGTGCTTCCACCGGTTTTTCCACTGTTGGTAGTGGCATTGCATCACTTAGTATCGCCTCACACATCGTACATTCCTTAACGATTTTCTCCATCGTTAATTGTGTAGCACGATAAATGTTATGTTCATCAATAAAACGTTCGCTTACCACCTCTATTTTATAATAAAGGGCATTGTCTTTGATGTAATCAAACAAGGAATCTCGTTTTTTCTGTGTTAGCTTTTTTGAATCATATATCTCATCATGTTCAAAGAAAGGTGCAAACACAACGCCAGCAACAACTAACGGTCCAGCGATTGGTCCACGTCCCGCTTCATCAAGTCCAATTATGAACTGGTAACCAGCATCATGAAATTTTCGTTCGAACTCATTTTCGCACTTCATCAATTGTCTCCCATGTGATTTGACCAAACTTATCGGCACGTAAATCTTTCATAAAAGTATCAACAACTCGTTTCATATCAACTTCGTTCCCTTTTAACATATACCCACGTTTGATAGCAATGTTTTGAAATAACTTGTAGTTATTGTCAATCAAATCAACATCATAGTACGCAGCTAATGTTTGAGGGTGGTTCGCCTTTAAATACTTTAAGGCAAAATAAGCCACTTCATCTAATGGAAGTATCTTATCATTAATCGCTCCACTAATCGCTAACATCATCGCCACATGCTCATCTTCAAACTTAGGCCATAATACACCTGGAGTATCAAGTAGTTCAATTTCCGTTCCTACTTTAACCCATTGCAAAGAACGCGTTACACCAGGTCGATCCGCTGTGATGGTAGCTTTCTTTTTCGCCAATTGGTTAATTAGTGTTGATTTCCCTACGTTAGGAATACCACAAACCATTGCACGAATTGCTCTTGGTTTGATTCCTTTACGAATTTGACGATCAATTTTATCTTTCATTAACACCTTTGCTGCATTGATTACCTTTTTTGTCACGTTGTCACGCAACACATTCATACATAACACTACTGTCGATTCATTACTTAATTCATTTACCCATTGTTGAGTATAGACATCTTGTGCTTTGTCAATTTTTGTTAAGATGATGATTCTCGGTTTTTGGTGAATCAACTCATCAATCAAAGGGTTTTTACTAGAATAAGGAATACGCGCATCACGAAGTTCAATGACCATATCCACCATTCTTAATTTATCTTGCATCTCACGTTTCGCTTTGGTCATATGACCTGGAAACCAGTTAATGTTTAATTTACTTTGTTCCATCGTTAACCAATCCCATCTTATCAAACGGATACAATACAAGTACCGATTTCGAAATAATATCACCTTGTTTAAAAGGACCCACTGCGCGTGAATCAAATGATAAACGACGGTTGTCTCCCATTACAAAATATTCGTCTTTTCCTAATGTTATCGGTCCAAAGTCATCCGTAAAATTCGTATTTTTTTGTGCTTTTACACCTTCCATATAATTTGTATCTAAAAAAGGTTCCTTCATGTATTTTCCATCGATATACAAGCGATCATCTCTAAACTCAATCGTTTCATTTGGCAAACCGATAATTCGTTTTACCCAGTTATCATCGTTTGTTTTCTCGCCATTCACAACCACCACATCGAAACGGTTAAAAGCACTGATTAAAGCACCGAAAATATTAGAAAAGCCATACTCGTCATTTTCTAATGTCGGATACATACTTTCCCCTTCCACGCGTACTGGTTTGAATAAAAACTGTGTACAAATAAAAACACACACAAAACAGATTAAAACAATACGAATCAAATCCAACGCTTCGATCCATAGAAAATTCTTATCCTGTCTTGGTTTTTCTTTTTTTACTTCTTCCATATCATTCCTCAATTACTTTCCATCCGTTACAATATTAAAATTGGAAAACGGATATACTACAAATATATACTTGCTTAACAGGTCGTTTGATTTGAATGCACCGACCTCTCGTGAATCTTTACTCGCTTTACGATTGTCTCCTAATAAGAAATACTCATCGTCACCGAGTTGAACAGGACCAAAATCATCAGTGAATTCAAGTTCACCATCCCATGTTAGTTTGTTTACATACTCATCATCAAAAAAAGTTTCTTCTACTTTTTTGCCATCGACATACAAATTGTTGTTTTTGTATTCGATTGTTTCATTTGGTAAACCGATAATACGTTTTACTAAATACTTCCCCTCTTTTTCAAAGTTTGCGACAACGACATCAAAACGGTCGTACTTATGAAACAAAGAGCTTAATACAAACGAAAAACCAAAATCATCATCCTTTAAAGTAGGATGCATACTATTCCCATCGACATGAACTGGTGAGAAAAATAATCGCACACATATAAAAACTGCCACCGAGCAGATGACAATTGTCCTTAATATGTATAAGACTTCCGTTAAAATCTCTTTTTTCGTTTCTATTTTCATGGTTATATTATAGCAATATTAAAATAAAAAGAAAAGCCGGTTGTCCCGACTTTACTATCTAATTTCTTTAATACGAGCTGCTTTTCCAGAAAGACCACGTAAGTAGTGTAATTTGTTTCTTCTAACTTTACCTTTACGTACCACTTCAATCTTATCAATGATTGGTGAATGTAATGGGAATGTTCTTTCTACTCCAATTTGGTTAGAGATTTTACGAACTGTAAACGTTTCAGCAATTCCTCCACCTTTTTTAGAAATAACCAAACCTTCGAATACCTGGATTCTTGATTTGTCACCCTCTTTAATTTTAACGTGAACTTTTACTGTACATCCACTACGGAATGCAGGAATGTCAGTTTTTAATTGTGACTTAGTCACTTCATTTACTAAATTTAAATTCATACTCTTGCTCCTTTTCATCTGTAACGTTACAGCTCATGAATCTAACGTTCAGCGGAACCATACGGCCAATAGGCTATATAATAATAACAAATAATTAATTCCATGTCTAGATTAATTTACTTATTTTTACTATCTTCTTCTCTTTTTACTTCTTCTAATAAATCTTCAGCTTCTTTTGTGAATGCATAATTATCTAACAGTTGCGGTCTTCTTACATAAGTTTTGCGTAGCGACTCTTTCAGACGCCATTTACGAATGTTTTCATGGTGTCCGCTCAATAATACTTCTGGTACACATTTCCCTTCAAATTCAACGGGACGCGTGTATTGCGGATACTCTAACAAACCATTTTCAAAGGAATCTTCTTCGTGCGAACTCTTTCGAATCACACCATCAACCAAGCGAATCAAAGCATCCGATACAACCAATGCTCCTGCTTCTCCTCCAGTTAACACATAATCACCAATTGATATTTCCATATCAACATAGTCACGAATACGTTCATCAAATCCTTCGTAATGCCCACACAATAAAATAATATGATCATAACGAATCAATTTTCGAGCGATAGCTTGTTGGAATGTTCGTCCTTGTGGCGTCATCATAACCACTAAGCTATTGTCTGTTTTAATCGCACGAAGGCAATCGACAATCGGTTGGCATGTCAACAACATCCCTGCACCACCACCACAAATTGTATCGTCTACATTATTGTGTTTGTCTTTGGTATAATCACGAAAATTAATTGTTTCAAATTCAATCTTTTCACTCTCTAGCGCTCTTTTAATAATCGAGGTAGAAACAAACGAAGCAAAGAACTCTGGAAATAGTGTAAGTACACTTATTTTCATAGTAAACCTTCTACATCATACACAACAATACGCTTGTTTTTGATGTCTGCTTCTTTCACAAACGCTTTTACATAAGGAATCAATGTTTTCTGATTCACACGCAATACCGCATTTGCTCCTGTCTCAAGTACATCTTCCACTTGACCTAACAACTGTCCATCTTCTAAATACACTTCACAACCCATTAAATCGATAAAGTACACTTCGTCTTCTTCTAACTCATGTAAGTCATCGCGGTTGATGCACACATCGCAATTACGAAATTTTTCTACTAGATTAATGTCTTCATAACCAACAAACGAAACAAAAACATTTCCTTTGTTTTCACGTGAAGTCGCAATTGTGACATCCACATATTCCCCTTGGTATAAAATCGACAAAGTCTTTTTCTTTTCAAAACGAATCGCATTAAAATCACTAAAAGATTTGATTTTCACTTCCCCTTTTAGTCCATGTGTATTAACGATAATCCCAATTTTTAACTTTTCCATAACGCACCTCTTAAAAAAGGATGCTTAAGCATCCTGGTATGATTCAAACTTGATTGTGATAATCTTGTTTTCTTTTCTTGCTGCAACAGACATCATTTGACGAATACTGCTTGCCATAATCCCACGACGACCAATTAAACGAGCAACATCATCTGAATTTGCATAAACATGTAGTAAGATCTCGTTTTCATTTAATGTAGACATCACTTTAACAGAAATACTGTCTTTGTCATCTACCATCGGTGTTACAAGATCTAAAACAACCTTTTCGAAATCAATCATTACTTCGCGTTCTTTTCGTCGTGTAATTTCTTTAAGATTCCTTCTTTAGACAATAAGTTTCTTACTGTATCAGAAGGTTGTGCACCATTTTTAATCCATTTGATAGCTAATTCTTCATTGATACTAACTGCTGCTGGATTAGCATTTGGATCATATGTTCCGATTGCTTCAATAATTCTTCCATCTCTTGGACTTCTTGAATCCGCTGCTACTACTCTATAGAAAGGGTGTCCTTTTTTCCCCATTCTTTTTAATCTTAATTTAACTGCCATTTTCATTTCCTCCTAGCATTTTTTATTTTTACTTAGTTAGTATATCACAAATGAAAAAGGTGTCAAGTATTTTTACTTAACACCTTAACTTTTATCTTCTGCGTTTTAACTTCGAAACAAATTTCTTTTGTCCACCGTTATTCGCTGCAGGCATTCCACCCATCGCAGGCATCCCTGGCATATTCGGCATTGCAGGCATATTCCCACCTTGCGACATGCGCGCCATTTGTTTCATCGCTTGTTTTGTCTTTTCAAATTGTGACAACAATCGATTCACATCACTCACTTGTGTTCCACTTCCTTGTGCCACACGTGTTTTACGTGATGATTTCATCATCGAAGGATCTTTTCGTTCTTCTAAAGTCATACTTAAAATAATCGCTTCGTTTTTCTTCATCCCTTGGTCCGCTTTGGCTTCATCCAATTGGTCAGCCATTTGGTTTAACCCTGGAATCATCTTCACCAATTTAGACATGGAACCCATTTTCTTCAATTGTTGGAATTGCGCTAACATATCATTTAAGTCAAACTTACCTTCCATCATACGTTTCGCACTTTTTTCAGCAACATCAACATCCATTTTATCTTGTGCTTGCTCAATAAGGGTCATAATATCACCCATACCAAGAATACGTTCTGCCATACGATCAGGATAGAAGATGTCTAAGTCATCAATCTTTTCCCCTAACCCTGTAAATTTAACAGGAACCCCAGTAATGGAACGTACCGATAAGATACCCCCACCTCTAGAATCACCATCTAGTTTTGTTAATACTAATCCTGTTACAGATAATTTATCATGGAACGTTTGCGCAACACTGACAATGTCTTGCCCTGTCATCGCATCTACCGTTAATAAGATTTCATCTGGATTCACTGCATTTTTAATCAATTGCAATTCATGCATCAATTCTTCATCAATGTGCAAACGACCAGCTGTATCGAAAATAACAGTGTCATATTGGTTGTCTTTGGCATACGCTAAAGCTTGTTTTGCAGTATCTAACGCACTAGTTTCAATCCCTTTGGTATACACCTCAGCACCGATTTGTTGCCCTAATACTTGTAACTGCTCAATTGCCGCAGGACGGATAATATCACAAGCAGCCAACAAAACACGACGATCTTTTTTCTTCTTTAATACATTAGCAATTTTTGCAGTCGCAGTGGTTTTCCCTGTCCCTTGCAAACCAACCATCATAATGGTTGATACGCCACTCTCTTTAAATGTAATTTGTGATTCGTTTTCACCTAATAATTTAACTAATTCATCACGAACTACTTTTACTACCATTTCTCCTGGATTCAAAGAATCCATTACTTCTACACCCATCGCTTTTACTTTAATGTCTTCGATGAATTGTTTCACTACTTTATAGTTTACATCCGCTTCCAATAAAGACATACGCACTTCGCGTAACATGTCTTCCATATTCTTTTCTGATAACTTACCTTTACCAGTCACATTTTTAAATGCTTTTCCTAAGCGTTTGGTTAATGAATCAAATGCCATAATTCTCTCCTGTTCTTTCTTTTCTTACACGAATAATTTCTTGTTTATTATAACAAACTTCAAAAGCCATAACAATCTAAATTCCTGCTTTTACTAATTCAATAAATTGTTTTGCACTACGAGGACTTCTTCCATGATGACGAATTGCAAACGCTTCTGCACGTTTGTACAATTCTTCCTCATCCATTACCACACCATATTGTTTCGCTAAACTTGCAACAATACTTAAATACACATCCTTTTCAGGACGATTAAACGTAATGATTAAACCAAAACGAGAGGACAAACTCATCGTTTCTTGCAATGTGTCATTTAAGTGTACTTCATCCCCCATACGAGATTGGTGGTCTTCTCTAACCAAGTGACGACGATTACTCGTTGCATAAATCACAACATTATTACCAATCGCACAAACTCCACCTTCTAAAATTGATTTTAAGGCAGCAAAATTTTCATCATTGCTTACAAAACTTAAATCATCTATGAATAAGATAAACTTTAACGGATTGTTTGACAACTCTTCAATGATCCCTGGAATTTGATAGAGTTGCTGTTTCTTCACTTCTATTAGTCGCAAACCTTCCTCTTTGTATTCGTTGACAATCGCCTTAATTGTGCTAGACTTCCCTGTCCCTGCATCACCATAAAGAAGCGCATTGCTCGCACTACTGCCTTCTAGCAACGCCTTAGTGTTTTTTAAGATTAAGTTACGTTCTCTTTCGTAATCACTAAAATCACTTAACTTTTGTGTGTCAGGATAAGAAATAGGAACAATTTGTGCATCCTTAATCATAAACATGTGATGTTTCGCATACATTCCATATCCACACTTGAAAATGTTTGCCATTCGTTTTTTGTATTCACTCACAAAGTCAATGTCTTCCACTTGCCAATCTGTTACTAGTGTATGTATTTCATCACTTTCAAAATCTTGGCACGTTAAGGAAGCGACTTTCTCTAACACTAACAATTCACGATGTAATGCACTCTCCATATGCGTGACATCTTCGTGTTTTGCAACCCCTAAAATATACGCATTTTCATCTTCCATCACCATCGTAAAAATGATTTTACTAAGATTTGCTCCGTTTTCATAAATTAAACTTGTAAAAGACGAAAGAGCTTGCATGGTTTCTAGTGACGAAGCATCTTGACTTTTGCTTAATAAATGTTGTAATCTTATTAAAATAGGTTGGGTTAACAAACGATTAAAAATAACGAGACTGTTTAATTGCAATTGTAGTTGATTTAATTCGTGGTTCATAATATCACATCCTTACGTGCTATTATACACCAAAACCTTACTGTTTTAAATAAGGAGGATCCATATGCTTAGCTTAGATAAAATTTATCATGCTTCCCAAGTGTTGGAAGAAGTAGCAAGAGAAACAGGGATTATTAGTGCACCATCTATTTGTAAATACAATAATGTGTACTTAAAAACAGAAAACTTACAAATTACAGGGAGTTTTAAGGTAAGAGGTGCGTATTATAAAATATCGCAATTAAGCGAAGAAGAAAAAGCGAAAGGAATCATCGCTTGTAGTGCTGGAAACCATGCGCAAGGGGTTGCGTTAGCTGCACAAAGAAGCAACATTCCATGTTTGATCTGTATGCCTGACAACGCTCCTATTAGTAAAGTAGAAGCAACACGTCAATATGGTGCAAATATCGAATTAGTCAACGGTGCTTATGACGATGCTTACAATCGTGCCCTTGAAATTCAGAAAGAAACAGGCATGACATTCATTCATCCATTTGATGATGAAGATGTGATTGCAGGACAAGGAACCATTGGTTTAGAAATTTTAGAACAATTAAAAAACGTAGATGTTGTTGTAGTGCCAATCGGTGGTGGTGGTCTAATTAGCGGTGTCGCTTATGCGATTAAAACACTTAAACCATCATGTAAAGTAATTGGTGTACAAGCAGAAGCTGCAGCAAGTATGTATACTTCCATTAATGAAAATAAAATTATCGAGTTAGAAAGTGTCAATACCTTTGCTGATGGGATCGCGGTTAAGCAACCTGGTCCTCACACATACGAAATCATTCGTAAATACGTAGATGAAATCGTAACTGTAAGCGATGATGAAACCGCAGCTGCAATTTTGCGTTTAATGGAAAAACAACGTATTGTTGCTGAAGGAGCAGGAGCTGTCAGTGTAGCTGCTTTAATGTACAACAAGTTAGACTGCAAAGACAAGAATGTTGTATGTATTGTCAGTGGTGGTAACATCGATGTGAATATTTTAAATCGTGTCATCACAAGAGGATTAATTATGAGTGGTCGTCGCCACACATTAACAATTGCACTTGTTGATAAACCAGGTCAGTTGACTGACGTTAGTCAAATTATCGCCAACTGTGGTGGTAATGTGATTTCTGTAAGTTATGATAACTCCGATCCAAACATGGCTGTTACAAGTTGTTTCTTACGAATCGTATTAGAAACAAGAGATGCACTTCAAGTAGAAGACATCCGTAACGCTTTAAGTAAACACGGGTTCGATTTGGTTTCAGAACGAGTATAAAATAAAGACTTCTCAATTTTGAGAAGTCTTTTTCTTATTTGAATACCAATTCTTCAAACACTGGGATTGGTGTTGGTTTACCATACAAGTAACCTTGAATTAAGTGGCAATTTAAACTGCGTAACATCTTTTCTTGTTCCTTTGTTTCTACCCCTTCTGCAATAACTTGGATACCCAAATCAACACACATCGAAATGACGTTTTTCAAAATCGTTTGTTTTCTTTTGTTTCTAGCTAAAGAATTAATTAAACTCTTATCGATTTTTAAAACATCTACTTCAATATCAGCTAAGATATTTAAGTTTGTATGTTTTGTACCAAAGTCATCCAGTGAGATATGGTAACCAGCATCGTGTAATTTGCGTGCATTTTGGAATAACACCGCTTTCCCTACTGCTGTATCGTTTTCTGTAATCTCTAACTCTATGCAATCTTTATTAATACTAAATTGATTAAATATGGAATTGATCGTTTCCACAATGTCGCTTTCCATCAAGGTAATTCTTGATAAGTTACACGACACTTTAAGCATCGGCTTGTTTTCATTTTTCCATCTTTGTAGTGTACTACACACTTCTTCAAAGACAAACAAGTCAACAAAGCGAATCATATTATCTTGTTCAAGTGTTTCAACAAACTGTGCTGGAGAGATGTAACCATACTCTTCATGACAATAACGAATAAGTGCTTCTGCACCAAAGAAACAACATTCTTTGTTGTTGTATTTCGGTTGTAAGAAAACTTCAAATTCTTTGTTTTCAATCGCATTAATCAAACCATTCAATACGATCAAACGATTCTTATCGGAGTCGCTTGTTGTCGTATCATAGAACAACTTTTTATTTGCTTGCATCATTGAAGTAGCCAAATCAGCTAATTCACTAATGTTTCGCTCCACATTATCCCAAGCATATCCAACCGCAACAGTGAAAAGGTCAATTTTATCCACTAACTGTTTTAATCGAGAAATTTTGCTTTCCACAACACTAATCGGTGTATTTAAGATAACGATAATGAACTCATCTCCACTTAAACGTACCACAATATCATCATTGAAAGCTTTTTTCATCATCGAAACAAGTTTTACTAAACAATGGTTTCCATAATCAAAACCACGATCATCGTTAATGAACTTAAAGTTATTAATGTTCACCACTACTGCCGCTACTGACGTATACTGTTCCATATTCATTGGAATTACATCTTTTTCATAGAAATCTCGATTGTAAGCTTGTGTTAATTTATCATGTGTAGCATGATACAACATCGTTTGCATCATATCACGATTACTTAACTCATTGAAAATGAACATAGAGAACGAATCCAAGAATGAATTATTCACAAAGTTGATAGTGATATTATCAATCGAGAATAAATACTTTTTACCCTCATGAATAAATGGAATCCAACGTTGGTTATTGATGCCAACACGATTCATATAATCACACATCTCTAATGAATGTGTCATCATTTGTTCCACATTATCAAAATTAATTACAGTATCAAACTTATTGCTTTTTTGCCATCTTGAAATCACTTTAAAATCAAGTGGTGATAATTGACGAGCTTGCGCTACACTTTCTAATGTCCAGTGATACAACTGATCAAACTTTAAACTATTGTTAGTCTGACGCCATAAACGAACACAATCTGCTCTAAAAAATTCACCGATTGTTTCTAATGCGGAAATCATGCTTTCTTGCAGAGTTGGTGATGTTTGCAAATGTTGTACACCACTGATGATGTAACCATTTTCGGTCGTACCATTTTCCATTGAATCAATAATGTTTTTATCATTGGATAAATCAACTGCAACCGCAAGTACTACCTGCGATCCATTCCAATCAATCAATCGATTCTTAACCAAAAACTCTTGCTCAAGAATTTCATTATAGTTTCGATAGATATAAAATTTATCGCTACTCCAATTTGCTTTCGCACAGAATGGACAAGGCGTCTTACGATTATGTACAGCCTCATAACACTTCATATCTAGACATTCGTTTTCCGTCTTCCCGATACGATCATAAAAGGCTTGGTTTGCACAAATCAAATCATACGTATCTGGTTCTATCAAATAGGTCATTTCCCCATTTTCTCCAACAAAACGGTCAAAATCATCAAACGAAACATTCGGCAATGAATCATTGACATCCAAATCAGCATGTAAAATGTTATCTACTTCATTTTTAGGACCAGCAAGTTGATAATGCACATACGTGTTATTACCAAGTTTTTTCGCATATTCCTTCGCAATGGTCGCTTGGCGATACAAAATAGGATAAGATTGTCCTCGATGCGCAAAGGAAATACCAATATGGTATACCACTGTTGTACTGATCTCAGCTATTCTTTTTTGTAACTCTTGCATTCGTTTCTCAAATGATTCTTTGGAAACGATGTCTTTAATAAACAATACAAACTCATCATTTTTCACTCGTGATACAAAGTCTTGTTTACGGAATAAATCGGCTAATAGATTAGCTAAACTTACAATATCTTCGTCTTTGTCATCGCTTAACTCAATTTGCAGCAACACAAAGGCACTCACTATTTTCGAACTAACATCACGCAAATAATTCGTTAACGAAGTTTGAATATGTTCACGATTTTGAATGCGTTTTTTTGTTTCTACTTCACTTTGATGATACGCCATTAATTCACGACGTTTTTGATCATTGATATCTTGTAAGTACAACAATCCCATAATGTGTCCATTAATTGGATTACGGAATAAATGGATAAAGATTTTAATCCATACCATTTTGTTTTGTTGAACGATACGTCGAAACTCACCTTCAAAGTAAGAAATTCCACCTTCAAAAGAAGTTCTAAAGTTGTCACAACGCATTAAATCACCGTAATGAGCACGATCTTCTGGATGTACTACTTTTTCAATAAACCCTGCAGCCAATTCTGTAAAGGTAATCTTATCGATGATTTCATTGTAGACACTCCACAAACCACCTACTTTAATAATTCGATCTTCTGTTACATCAATTTGTCCATATGCTTCTTGTTTGGAAAGAACCGCTTGAAAATATTGTGCTTCATTCACATAACGGAATGTCATCTCTTTTTCTTTTTCGATATTTTCAATACAACCAAAAGCAACCTTGCTTCCATTTCTTTCTAATGTTTTGGTTGTGACGCGATACCAACAATACTTTCCTTTTTCATTTTTTGCTTGGAACTCAAAAATCACGTCTTTTGACTCTTCACGAATCAATCGCACATTTTCACGATACACATCCACTGACTCTGGATGTAAGTTTTTCTCTACGATTCCTGTTTCTGCATCAACAGCGCAATCCTCCATCATCAAAGATAAAAAACGACTATGAGGAAGGTGGAAACGCATCGTTTTAAAATCAAATTCAAACACATCAATGTTGAACGCGTTTAAAACAAAGTTTTGTTTTTCCTCTTGGTATGCTTTTTCTTCTTCCAATTGTTTGTAAGAAGTGATATCCGTCAACGCCATAAAAACACAATCTTCCATTGTTTCCATGCAGTTGATTTCATCTAACACCCATTTTTCGTTTCCTGATTTTGTGCGAAGCTTATGTTCAATTGTCATGAACTTAGCACTTTCTCGTTCTTTCAAAAAATCGCTTACCTTTTTCATTGTTGCATGATCAAACAGACGCGTCATACTGTTTTTGAATTTAAAACGTAACTCGTCTGGTGTGTACTCTAAAAAAGCATAAAAAGCATCGTTTGCATAAACGATTTCCATGTCTTTTTTGATGTCGACAATGCAAAGAGGAAATGATGTATTGCTAAAGACCCCTATTTCTTTATTACCATTTAAATTGTCCATTACGTCACCTCAAATATGTTTCCCTGTCATATCTTACAATTAAAGCAATATTTATAATTTTATTATATCTCTATGTTGTCCTTTTTACAAATATATATAAAAAAAATAGGCGTTTTTTCGCCTATTTTTGCATGATAGCACCTTTTGCTGCGCTGTCTACTAGCTTTGCGTAGCGTTTTAACCATCCTTGATTTGCTTTCGATGGCTTCTCTACATAGTTTTCACGACGTTTTTCAAACTCTTCATCGCTCACTTTTGCATTGATTTTATAATGAGGAATATCAATTTCAATGATATCTCCTTCTTGTAGTAATCCGATCTCACCACCCATTGCTGCTTCAGGACAAACATGACCAATGGATGCACCACGACTCGCACCACTAAAACGACCATCCGTAATTAGGGCAACACTCTTATCCAATCCCATTCCAGCTAATGCACTTGTAGGATTTAACATCTCACGCATTCCTGGACCTCCTTTGGGACCTTCATAGCGAATTACAACAACATCACCAGAAACAATTTTCGCATTGTAGATTGCTTCAATTGCATCCTCTTCACTATCAAATACACGAGCAGGACCACTGTGTTGCAACATTTCTTTCGCAACTGCACTACGTTTTACAACACAACCCTCTTTCGCAATATTACCAAACAAGATTGCAATTCCTCCTGTTTTTGAATATGGCATATCCACTGGTTTAATCGTATTCGGATTCGTATTGTAGATTGCTTCAATATTTGCAGCAATCGATTGTCCTGTTGCTGTCATCAATGACAGATCCAATAAACTTTGTTTGGCTAATTCATTTTGAACTGCAGGAATTCCTCCTGCATTGTTTAAGTCGTGCATATGTGTTTCACCAGCTGGTGCCAAATGACACAAGTTAGGAACTTTTTCACTTACTTCATTAAACGTAGTTAAATCCAAAGGAACACCCGCTTCGTTTGCAATGGCCAATAGATGCAATACACTATTACTAGAACATCCTAAAGCCATATCACAAGCCAGTGCATTGCGAATTGATTTCTCATTTACGATATCTCTTACTTTGATATCATTTTCTAATAAATGCATCACTGCCATACCTGCATGTTTTGCTAATTGGATACGTTTTCCTTCAATAGCAGGAATGGTACCATTCCCTGGAAGTGCGATTCCTAGCGCTTCACATAAACAGTTCATCGAATTCGCTGTATACATTCCAGAACAAGAACCGCATCCTGGACAACAGTTTAACTCATACGAAGCAAGTTGCATATCATCAATTAAATTTGCTTTGCGTGCTCCTACTGCTTCAAACATCTTAGAAAGAGAAGTTTCTTCCCCATTTACTAAACCGGCCATCATCGGTCCACCAGAACAAACAACAGTTGGTAAATTTAAACGTAACGCCCCCATCAACATACCAGGAACAATCTTATCACAGTTAGGAACCAATACTAATGCGTCAAATTGATGCGCAATCGCCATTGTTTCAACACTATCTGCAATCAATTCACGTGATGGTAAAGAATACTTCATTCCAATATGTCCCATCGCAATTCCATCACATACACCGATAGATGGCACCTCAATTGGTGTTCCACCTGCCATACGGATACCTGCTTTTACTGCTTCCGCCACTTTATCCAAGTGCACATGACCAGGTACAACTTCGCTATGGGCACTTACTACCCCTACCAAAGGACGATCCAATTCTTCCTTCGTGTAACCCATCGCATAAAATAAACTACGCGCTGGTGCTTTTTCTACACCTTGTGTCACATTTGCACTATGTAATTTTTTCTTGTCCATAATTTCACCTCATCAATATTGTAAAAAGAAGGCAAATGCCTTCTTAATTATTTTTTATTTCTTTAACCAGCTCATCATTTTACGAAGTTCTGCTCCCACTTTACATAATAAGTGTTCGCTTTCTCTTTTTCTTGTTGCTAAGAACTTCGCTTGTCCACCAGCTTTGAATTCTTGAATGAATTCAGAAGCAAATGTTCCATCTTGAATTTCATCCAATACTTTTTTCATTTCTTTTCTTGTGTCTTCCGTAATCAAACGTTTCCCTGTTCTGTAATCACCGTATTCTGCAGTGTTTGAAATAGAGTAACGCATCATATCAAATCCACCTGAGTTAATTAAATCAACAATTAACTTCATTTCGTGGATACATTCGAAATATGCCATTTCTGGTTCGTATCCAGCTTCCACTAATGTATCAAAACCAGCTTTCATCAATTCACAAACCCCACCACAAAGCACAGCTTGTTCACCGAATAAATCTGTTTCCGTTTCTTCTTTGAATGTTGTTTCTAAAATTCCAGCACGTCCTGCTCCAATTCCACAAGCGTAAGCCAACGCGTAATCTTTTGCTTTCCCACTTGCATCTTGGTGAATCGCAATTAAACTTGGAACACCTTTTCCTTCTTCGTATTGACTTCTTACTGTATGACCAGGCCCTTTAGGAGCAACCATAATCACGTCAATGTCTTTTGCAGGTTGAATTTGTTGGTAAATAATGTTGAAACCATGTGCAAACATCAAAATGTTTCCTTCGCTTAAGTTAGGTGCTACTTTTTCTTTGTAAATATCTGCAGCTAACTCATCTGGTACTAACATCATTACTAAATCCCCAGCTTTTGCAGCATCTTCAACGCTCATTACTGTCAATCCAGCTTCTTTTGCTTTTGCAGCACTTGCACTGTTTTCACGTAAACCTACAACAACATTAACACCACTATCTTTTAAGTTTTGTGCATGTGCATGTCCTTGTGAACCATAACCGATTACGGCTACCGTTTTTCCATCTAATAATCCTAAATTACAGTCTGTGTCATAATATTTCTTAATCATCTTTTTCTCTCCTTTTAATTAATAATCTTCATTTGAACACTCAGGCAACCCTCTAGAAATACCCGTAATACCTGTACGACATACTTCTACCACATCGTAACAAGATAAGATTTCCATAAACCCATCTAGCTTATCAGGAGCTCCTGTTAATTCCATAATCATACTGTCTTTTGATAAATCAATTACTTTCGCGCGATAAATATTTGCGATTTCTAACACAGCGCTGCGTTTCGATTTATCTGCTTTTACTTTCATCAACAATAATTCGCGATACAAACTATTGCCCTTATCTAATACAAATATTTTTTGTACTACTTCTAATTTTGCTGTTTGCGTAATGATTTGGTGTAATGATTGATCGGTTACATTACATACAATCGTAATACGCGAAACATTTGGATCATTGGTAGCTGATACTGTTAGTGAATCAATATTGAAACCTCTACGCCCAAACAAACTTACAATTCGTGTTAATACGTTCGATTGGTTATCAACAAAGATACTAATCACTTCTTTTTTTTCGCTCATTTTGCTACCTCCTAATCAACAATGATATCTTCAACAGTTCCACCATTTGGAATCATCGGTAAAACACGTTCTTCTTTATCAATTACACATTCAATCCATACAGGACCTTTTTCTTTCAATGCTTTCTTGTATACATCCTTAAATTCATCAAGTGTGGTTGCACGATACCCAACAGCACCAAATCCTTCTGCTAGTTTTACGTAATCACTACCTTTTTTCACCGTTGTTTGTGAATAACGACGTTGGTAGAACACACCTTGCCATTGGTAAACCATACCAAGCACTTTGTTATTTAAGATTACCGTAATAATCGGTAATTCTTGCGATACCGCTGTACTCGCTTCATTCATATTCATATGGAAACTTCCATCTCCAGTAATATGTACAACGCGTTTTTTAGGATGGGCCATTTGTGCACCGATTGCTGCACCATAACCAAATCCCATCGTTCCAAGTCCACCACTCGTGATAAACTGTTTTGTTTTATTGTGTTTTACGTATTGTGCAGCCCACATTTGGTGTTGCCCAACATCAGTCGTATAAATTGTTTCTTTGTCAGTCAAATCACAAATCGCAGTGATAATTTCACTTGGATGTAAGTTGTCTTTTTTCGCTTTAACAACACGTTCGCGACCCAATTGACGTTGAATGTATTCATCCCACTCTTTGTGCTCATGCTCTTCTACTAATGGAAGCAACATTTTTAAAGCCACTTTACTATCTGCTACAATTCCTAAATCAACATTAACATTTTTACCTAATTCACTATTGTCAATATCGATTTGAACTCGAACTGCATCTTTCGCAAAGTTATCTGTATTCAAAGCTACACGATCAGAAAAACGCGTTCCAATCGCAATTACTAAGTCAGCATGTTGGATTGCTGCGTTAGCAGCCACTTTACCATGCATTCCAAGCATTCCCAAGTTGTGTGTATGATCAAATCCTAATACACCTGTACCCATAATCGTATGCGTAGCATACATTTTTGTCTTTTCAATTAACTCGACAAACTCTTTGGCTGCACCACTTGAAACAACACCTCCACCAAAATACACGATAGGACGTTTGCACGTTTTAATCAAAAGCGCAATTTCATCCATCACAAACTGTGGCGGTTTTGCTAATTTTTTAACCGGTTCTGGTTTTTGCGCAACATATTCTGCCATCGCAGCTGTTACATCCTTTGTAATATCTACCAAAACGGGACCTTTACGACCCTCATTCGCAATTCGAAATGCAGCACGAAGTGTCGGCAACAAATCCTCAATGCGATTCACGAAGAAATTGTGTTTGGTAATAGGTAAGGTAACCCCAGTAATACAAATTTCTTGAAACGCATCACGACCAATTAAATTCGAAGCTACATTAGCAGTAATCGCAACCATTGGAACACTGTCCATAAACGCTGTTGCAATTCCTGTTACTAAGTTCGTTGCTCCTGGACCACTTGTTGCAAATACAACACCTGTTTTTCCACTTGCTCTTGCATAACCATCTGCCGCATGGGCAGCTCCTTGTTCATGTGCTGTTAGAATATGCGTAATTTTATCTTTGTAATCGTATAACGCATCATAGACATTCAGAATTGTTCCACCTGGATATCCAAAGATAGTGTCCACACCATGTTCAAGCATTACTTCTAAAATCATTTGTGACCCATTTAACTGCATATAACTCACCCCTTATAAGCCAAATAAAAGCTTTTTTCACTTTTAATATGTATATACCCAATATTATACAAAAAAAGAAGTGAAAATGCTATCATTATTTTTTGAAAAATAATGAAAATTATTTTCACTTCCTGTTTTTCTTTCAAAATCAATCATTTCCCTTTTTAAACACATAGATAATAAACGAAGCAACACAGCTTAACTTTGGTAATTGAAGCAATACTTCACTTCTCTCTTTTTTACTCTTATAAGAATAAGGAGTCATTTTATAAAGAGCCTCAATTCCCTTTTGATCCAAATCCATCATAAAAGAAACTTCTTTGTGAGTTACTAACGTAAACCCATCTACTTGTATTGCAAGAACCTCATTGTCTTGAACATCATCATAAAGCACTTCCTTCATTTCATGCAAATGCATTACATTTGGATCCACTTTAATTAAATACCCCTCATTTTTAAGAATACGATGAAACTCTTCGTCAGCACATGGTGCAAAAACATTCGTAATCAAATCGACACTCGCATCCGCAATAGGCAAATCAAAAATACTCGATAAAAAATAATGAACATTAGGATTTTGTCTTGCTGCATACTTTAATGCATCTTTACTTAAATCAAACGCATAGATTGTATCAATATATTGTTTCATCTGATTTGTGTAGTATCCTTCTCCACAACCTGCATCAACCATCGTAGAGCAGCCTAACTCTTGTATCAATGCAATGATTGCATCACATAGAGGTTGGTAATATTGCATGTTTAAAAAAGAAGTACGTGATTCTACCATCTGTTTGTTGTCACCACTATGTTGGCTTGATTTCAAATAGACATTCGTATATCCTTGTTTCGCTATATCAAAACTATGATTGTTCACACATACATATTGTTTTTCTTTCTTTTGTATCTCACTTTTACAAACTGGGCATCGTAACATTCTTTCACCTCTTCTTAATCATAAAGAAAAAGCCCACAAGGGGCAAGTATTAAAATAAATCTTGGTCTACTTCATCTTTTCTTTGCGCGTAAATATTCATTGATTCCATTTGCGCAATCGCATCATTTAATAATGTATCATATTCAAATCGAGCTTCCATTCGTTCTGCTTTTTGTAACGTTGGTTTTGTTACTGGATTTTTCGGTGTGAAAATTGTACAGCAATCTTCAAAAGGTTGAATACTCACTTCATACGTACCAATCTTTTGTGCAATATCAATAATTTCTAATTTATCCATACACACAACAGGTCGAAGCACTGGAATCGAAACCACATGATTAATCACATTCATACTTTCTAGTGTTTGTGACGCAACTTGGCCTAAACTTTCTCCATTTACGATTGCCAAACACTTCTGTTTTTCACACACCATTTGTGCCATACGGTACATCATACGACGCATAATCGTAATACAGTAACTTTCATCACACTGTTTGTAGATTTCCAACTGCATCGCAGTAAATGGAACAATATGCAAACGAATGTGACCTTGGCATGCTGCAATAATCGATGCTAACTCTTTTACTTTGTCAAGTGAGCGATCACTTGTATAAGGAGGCGATGCATAGTGAATACATTCAATCGCAACTCCACGTTTCATCGTTTCAAAACAGGCTACAGGAGAATCGATTCCACCTGATAACATCACCAACGCTTTTCCATTCACTCCTACAGGATAACCACCTGCTCCTTTGATTTTATTTGTCATAATGTAAGTATGAAACTCACGAACTTCAATCGAAATACGAAGTTCTGGTTGTTTTACATTTACTTTTAAATCTGTGTTTATTAAAATATCAGTCGCACAAGCACGATTGATTTCATCACTTGAATACAAAAATGGTTTATGATGACGACGCGTATCAATCTTAAATGTCTTCGCATCACTTTCTTGCGCTATTTGTAATGCAACTTGTTTCATCTTGTCCAAATCAGAATCGATTTTAATAGCTAGTGAAAAACTAGAAATACCAAATACCATTTTCAATTTCGCACTCACTTCTTCTGGGTCTTCTCCATTCAACAAGATGTACAAACGATCATGTGTTTTTTCATATGTAAGATTCGCAAAAGGACGCAATGCATTTTTCACGTTCCCCAATAATTTGCTGATAAAATCTTTTTTGTTCTTCCCTTTTGTCGACAACTCTCCATATCTCACTAAGATATGGTTGTACGTCAATTTATTTTGTTCTAAATTCATGAATAATCTCCTTCAATGAAGCAACGAGATATTGTACCTCTTGCTCTGTAGTCAAATGTGAAAAACTCACACGTATCGCACCGTATGTAATACTATCATCGTATCCCATCGCCACAAGCGTATGCGAAGGTGCTTTCGTCCGTGAAGAACAAGTACTTTGTGTAGAAACACAAATTCCCTTTGCATTTAGTGCGTTCATCATAATTTCACTTCCTATACTTGTACAAGAGAAATTTAAAATATAAGGACATCCATCCTTTGGTGAATTAATGTGAATGCTTTCTATATCTTGTAAAGCAGAACGCAAATAATCATTCAATGTTTGTACATAAGCATAATGTTCTTGTTTGGCATGCATTGCCATACGTAACGTTTTCGCAAACAAGATACAAGCAGGCGCATTCAATGTTCCCCCACGCAATCCATATTCTTGTTGTCCACCATTAATTAATGGCATCATCTCAACATTGTGTTTTTTGTATAAAACCCCACAACCTTTTACACCATATAATTTATGAGCTGTTATGCTTACCATATCACAAAGAGAAAAATGAAAATCCACTTTCCCAATACTTTGTACCGCATCAACATGCAATTTTGCTTTTACTTTTTGATGTACGATTTCACTTATTGCTTCAATATCTTGTATACTTCCTATTTCGTTATTGACTGCCATCATACTAACAAGAATCGTATCGTCTCTCATCGCAGCCTTTAAATCTGATAATGCAACTCTTCCATCCTGTTGAACAGGCAACAACGTTACCTCAAAATCGAAGTAACGTTGTAATTGTTGAATACTATTGTAAACACTTGAATGTTCCATTGCACTTGAAATAATATGCTTTCCTTTGTGCTGGTTAGCAAGTGCATAACCTTTGATTGCCATACTATTCGCTTCACTTGCTCCAGAAGTAAAAATGATTTCATCCACCTTCACATCCAATAGTTTCGCAACTTGTTTACGACTCGTTTCCACTAGTTTATTCACTTCACTACCTGCTTGGTAGACCGCTTCCGAATTGACGAAGCACGATTTCACTAATTTCGTATAAGCCGTATAAATTTCATCTTCAACAGGTGTACTAGAGGCATAATCAAGAAAAACTTGATTAGGCATTCGCTCTTTCTCCTTCTTTCAATAAATTCTCATATGTTCCTGGGTGCAAACGTTCGATTGCTGAAATAGCAATTTTTAATGCTTTCGTATATTGCCCATTTGTGAAACATAATTCAGCTCTTGTTAATTCAGAATCAATCTCAACGTATTCGCTACGATACTTGTTTCCAAACACAATTGCGTTTTCTACCATAATTGCCATACCGACTAAATTATTAACACTGTTGTAAAGCGTATAAATATAATCGATCGCTTCTTTTAATTTCGCATTTAACTTCTCTACATTAAGAGGTACTTCATCAAGAATCTCTTTGATGTCTTCAATAAAAACATTGGCGTTGCGAATGTCTTCATCGTATTTGCTATCCATTGATGGCAAACGATGCTTCGCAATTTTAATACGCATTTCATTTACGATCAACTGTAATTTTACAAGTTGTTTTTTCGCACGTTCTTCATCACTTGTCGCATTGTCTAATTTCACTTTCAATTCTTTTGTCATGGCTTCAATCTTGTCTGTACTTTCTACCACTTCATTATAAGAAATCATCAAAGTAGAAAAAGGGACACTATTGTTACTAATGACATTTTCTAATTTAAAGCGCATTTCATTTAATTTGTCTAACTCATCGTCAATTTGAACTAATGTCGCTCCTAATTTTTCAAATCCAAAACGCTCATTTACACGTTCGTATACTTCACGAATTCCTTGCACTTTTGTATTCAAATCTTTAATGCGTACAAATAATGCATTGACTTTCGTACTTACTACTTCACATGAATGTTCTTCTTGCTCTACTTCAGCAAGTAAATTAGTCAAACGCGTTTCACAATCTACCAACACATCAGGGATGCGTTCCAAATTACATTTACTCATTTTCATTAAACTGTCACTTAATAAGTCATGTAACACTTCAATGTTTTTATCAATTTCTAAATGTTCCAAGTATACCCCTTTTTGTGAACAGCTAGAACATAACATCTTAAGTTCATCAATGCGTCCAGGAAGGGCAATTGTCGCCTTTTCGTATAAACTTGGCAACGACTCTAAATAAAACTCCAAATCAGCAAGTGATTCTTTGATCTCTTGTTGTTTGTCGCTCGCTTTATTAAATTCAGAAGCAAACATCCATTCTTCAAAAATAGAGAACATATTCTCAATTTGTGAAACGAAGTCATCCAAGTATTCTATACTTTGACGATAACTTCCTCGATTATCGTGTAACATACGTTTGCTTTCGCGAAAACTATTCTTCAACGTGTTGATATTAGCACGCTGCGTACTTTCTTGTTCTAATACATCATCAAGTAAAGTGCTAATTTCATAAACAGCATTGCTAGTATCAGCAATGATACTATTTACTTCTGTAATTTTAACACTTGCCTTCTTTATTTTCTTCGAATAAACAAAATCATCGATCTCTGCTAACAAGACACTAAATTCTTTTAATTTGTCTTGCACTTCATCATATTGCTTTTGGTATACGCCCACTTGTTCTAAAATGGTTTTATTCACCTTCGACAAAGCAATTGCTTTATTCAATTTAAAAGAAAGTGGATACCCCTTTAATTCATTGTACTTCAACTCCAAATCTTCCAATTCGCGACGTACCTTTTTAATGCGTAAATAACGCATCACAATTGTTATCACAAGGATAGCTGCAATAGCTACCAATCCTATCATTATCATATCTAACGTAACCATGCTTTTTAATTTCGTAATAAAGTCACTCATAATCACACCTCGCTGTATCTATTGTATCATATTCTTTGCTTTTTTTAGCAATTATTTTAGATAGAACACACTATTTTTTTATAACCTTTCCATGATTAAATTATACGCTATAAAACTAGAAAAATAAATAAACAATTGACTTTATATTAGACATTTAATATAATAAATAAGCGTCAAAATGATAGCAGCATGCAAAGTCAGGTTGTAGGCGTTCATAACGCATTTGCGGGATATTGTGTAACTCGGCTGCCTAAAGAGCGAAGATATCGTAAGTATGGACACCCCACTATGATGATTTGTACTGTTATTGTTTTACGAAAAGTGAAACAATAAGGAGGTCATTCAAAATGGCAAAAATCACAAAACCAGTGTTTAAAATCTCTAGACGCTTAGGATTTTCAATCTTAGAAACTGGTAAAGAATTCTCAAAAGGTAAACAGCGTCAATATGCTCCAGGACAACACGGTCCAACAAAAAGAGTAAAATTAACAAACTACGGATTACAGTTAAGAGAAAAACAAAGAATTCGTTACATGTATGGAATTAACGAACGTCAATTCTACAACACGTATAAAAAAGCAAGTAAAATGAAAGGTGTGGCTGGTCACAACTTCTTATTCTTATTAGAATCAAGATTAGACAACGTAGTATACCGTATGGGATTTGCTACTACTCGTAGACAAGCACGTCAATTAGTTAACCACGGTCACTTCTTAGTAGATGGTAAAAAAGTTGATATTCCATCTTACTCAGTAAAACCTGGACAAATTATCGAAGTAAAAGAAAAATCATTAAACTTGGCAGCAATTAACGATGCATTGGAAGCTACATTAAGTACTCCAGCATTCGTAGATGTTGACAAAAACGCTAAAAAAGGAAAATTCGTACGTATTCCTGAAAGAGCAGAACTAAACGCAGAAGTAAACGAGCTTCTTGTAGTAGAATTTTACAACAGATAACAAAGAAAAACCCTTTATACAAAGGGTTTTTTTATTTTACTCATCAGTATAAGATCGCTTATGCATCCTCTTTTGGGCTTGAGATGAATGTTACCTTTTCGACAACAACATCATAATTGTAAAACGTATTACCATTATCTTTTGTATACATGCTAGACTGTAATCTTCCTTTGATTCCAACTATAGCACCGACTTTGCAATACATTAAACTATTTTCGGCAAGGTTACGCCACATGGTACAATTCAACGTGTCAACGTCATAACCACCTTCGCTGTTTTTAAAGGGACGAACAACATCCACAAGTACATAACAGTACTTTAACCCAGAACTCGTTTCTTTAATAACAGGTGCTTCCTTTACCTTTCCAACAATAATAATATGATTAAGCATATTACTCCTTTCTGGAACCCCCTTAGTAATAATAACAAATCAAAAAGCTGTTGAAAAGTGTCAAATATGGAAAAATTTACTAAAAAAGAACCTTTTTAAAAGGTTCCATTTTATTGATTTGACTTATTCGGCACTAGGTTGAATAATAACTTTACATCTGTTGTCTAAATCGATTTCTTTTAACGCTAGCATAATATCTTTACTTGTTATGCTATCAACAACTTCCAAAGCTTGAAAGAAGTCAATATCCGAAAAATAATTACGCATGAAAGTGATTGCAATTTGTTTGTGATCGTTTAATGCATTTACATTCATTCCAAAATATCGATTCTTAAGTGATGCTAATGCTTCGTCTTCGATATTTTGAATTGTTTGTAAAGTAGTAACAATAATTTCTTCAAACTGATCTACTTTTTCCGTTTCACCATAAAACAACAATAATCCATAGTCACTTCCAAAATCAATTTCAAAACTGAATGAAGTATTAATGATTTCTTCATCAATCCATCTTTGGTAGTTTGGATTCAACGTTGAGAAATACAAATCAAACAAAAGCTTATATGCCCACTCTTTTTTACTTCTTTCAACAACATCACGAATGCCTTCCATTTTAAAAGAAATGGTTGTTTTTGGCACGCTGATATCCATAGCGAATGTATGTTGTTTACGAGCAACACTACTTACTTCCTCGTAATTCTTGCGTTTGATTTTTACTTTTTCACTAAATTGTTTGTTGTTTTGATTACTTTTGATTTCCTCTAACAATTCTTTTGGATCCTTCGCACTAACACCAACCAATAACATATTGGATGGATGGTAGTTAAAGTGGTAACAATCTTCTAATTGTTGTTTGGTAGTCGAAGATACACTTTCGTTATCTCCACCGATATCATATTTTAAAGGGTGCGTATGAAACAAAGAAGCTAACGTTTCGTTTAAAATACGCATTTCACTCATTTGTTGGTACATTTCCAACTCTTGAATGATAATTCCCTTCTCTTTTTCGACGCTTTCTTCGCTTATCGATAATGTTTGTACAAAGTCCAACAACAAATGTAGCGGTGCTACTGGATCTGATGCGGTAGAAAAATAATAAGCTGTTTCACTATACGAAGTAAATGCATTTACATTTGCACCCATTTGCGCAAACTGATCCATGACATCCAAATCGTTTTCATCTTCAAACATTTTATGTTCTAAGAAGTGAGCAATACCAGCTGGAAATGCAATTTCTTTTCCATTCATTTCTTGAATTAAATCAAGTGCCCCAAGTGGCGTTGCCATTAAAAAGAACGATTTTTCAAAATCAGGTTTTTGCCACAATACGACATGCAACCCATTGTCTAACGTTTCTTCTACATACGTTTCCTGATAACGTGTATTTTCAATCTTATTCATCTGCTTCTCCTTTCTGTGTTAAAACATAAGAAGTCACATATTGGCATTGCTGCATCACTGCAATGACATCTTCTTTGCTCACTTGTTCGATCGCTGCAATAGATTGCGCAATCGTTTCCTTACTATTTAATAAAATATTACGATAAGCAAAAGCCAATATCGAATCAATATCATCGTTTGCTGATTGCAATGAATTAATTAACATAATCTTCGCTGTCGATAACAAGTCATCACTAAAATCACCACATTGCATCACTTCAAATTGCTCTTTGATTAATTGTAATGTTTTTTGAATGTTCTTCGCTTCGACACCAGTACTAATCATCAACGCACCATCATAAGGATTTATCATCGAGTAAATAGAATAACACAAGCTATTCTTTTCACGAACATTTTGAAACAACAAACCACTTGGTAGTTGTCCAAAAATAGCATTTGCTACGCGCAATGCAGGAAAGCGTTTGTCATCATTTGCAATTGATGTCGTGTATACAGATGAAATATAGCTTTGGGAAATATCACGATATCCATAAATAATTGGTTCTAAACTTGTATGATTCAAACAATAATTAACCTTTATTGCTTCTTGATCTCGAACAATTGGTTTTAAGTACGTATTTGCTAACTCCAACACATACGTTTCATCAACATCACCAAATACTAAAATATCTACTTTGTCATTGTTGATCATCTTTTTGTATTGTTCATTCACCGCTTCTACATCAAGTTCTTGTACTTGTTTTATCGTTTGCGAAGCACTCACACCGAGTGGTTGCTCTTTCGCAGCGATACGTGTCGCTTCTTGCATAGAAAACGCACTAGGATCGTCCATTACTCTTTTTAAATAATCCTCTTGCATCTTTTTTGCTTCTTCTATATTGCTTTTTAAAAACGAATCATTTTCACGCAATGGATCTAATAAAAAAGAAGCCAATAAAGCAAACTGTTCTTTCAGTAAATCAACTTTATTATCGATAAACTTTGGATGAATGCTTTTTGCTTTCGCGACCGTGATTTGTCCATCTCCAATGATTGAGCTTGTAATACTTAATGCACTTCCATACATATAATCCAGTTGTTGTATCGCTTTCTGTTTTGTATCATACGTATTGGATACATCATTCAAAACATTCGCTAAAACCATTTTAGCTGCAATTTCCTCTTTGTTGAGTTTTGATAAAAAGCGTACACTAATCACAATATTCTTAAACTTATGATCTTTAATAATTGTAATATTGCTCATTTTATTTTCCTTTCCTATGGAACATAGTGGGAATAAAAAATATAAAACTGCTTTCACAGTTTTATTTTTTTTATTCTTCACTTTCTCCTTTAATAAATACTTCTCTTGGTTTGCTTCCACGTGATGGACCAACAACACCACTTGCTTCAAGGGTATCAATTAGACGCGCAGCACGAGAATAACCAATCGAGAATTTTCGTTGAATGAATGAGGTACTCGCTTTTTGCGACTCAATCACAAACGTTCTCACTTCTTCATACAATGGATCATCAAAGTCAGAAACACTTCCACCTTGCGAATCCACTTCTTCTAATCGTAAGAACACATCATCATAACGCGGTAATGCTTGCACACTACAGAAGTTTGAAATTGCCATCACTTCATCATCCGATACAAAACATCCTTGTACACGCGTTGCAACTTGTTCTCCTACTGGAATATATAACATATCTCCAAGTCCTAATAACTTCTCTGCACCTTGTTGGTCTAATATTGTACGGGAGTCGACAGCACTTGATACCGCAAAGGCAATTCTACTTGGTATATTGGCTTTGATTACTCCAGTAATCACATCAACAGAAGGTCTTTGTGTAGCAACAATCAAATGAATACCAGCCGCTCTTGCTAGCTGCGTAATTCTTTGAATACTCGCTTCCACTTCTTTGGCAGCAACTAACATTAAATCTGCCAACTCATCGATAATCACGACAATAAAAGGCATAGGTTGTAGTTGTTCCTCACTGTGTTCTTCTAAATATTTATTATAACTACTAATATTACGTACACCTAACTTTGAGAATAACTCATAACGATCATCCATCATCTTAACAATGACTTTTAAAGCACGACTCGCTTCTTCCCCATTAGTAATAACAGGTGCCAAAAGATGTGGAATTTTCGCATATTGCGTAAACTCTACTTTTTTAGGATCAATTAATAACATCTTTACTTCATCTGGTTTAGTACGCATTAACAAACTTGTAATAATCGAGTTAACACATACGGACTTTCCACTCCCCGTTGCTCCTGCAATCAACAAGTGAGGCATCTTATTCAATTCGCCATAAACGCAATTACCCATCAAATCTTTTCCTAATGCAAACAATAATTTTTTATTTTCTGCACCTGCTGGAATCGACTTCATCAAATCACGCATCGCAACTGTTGTTTTTTCAACGTTTGGAATTTCGATACCAACTGTACTCTTCCCTGGAATTGGTGCTTCAATACGAATGTCTTTCGCTGCTAATCCCATTTTGATATCTTGCTGTAAGTTACTAATCTTATTTACACGAACCCCGTTTTCAGGACGCAATTCAAACTTAGTAACACTTGGTCCGATATGCGTATCCACTAATGTTACTTTTACACCAAATTGTTCTAAAATGTAAACCAATTGTTTTCCGCTTTCATTTGCAGCACTGGAATTCGCTCCCGATCTTCCACGCCCTTCAGGTAACTGTAACAAACGAATCGATGGCAAACGATAATTTTTAAAGTCAGTAACATATTTTGTTTTTTCTGCTACTGTTTGTTTTGGTTTTTCTTCTTTTACTTCATCCACAACCAATCCTGCAACACTTGAGGCTTTCGCAGCCTTAGTTTCACTTACTGGCATGATGTCTTCTTCTTGATTGAATACATCATTCACATTCATAAAAGACGAATTGCTTATTGGTAAAGGTTCGCTTCCTACTTCTAAGAAATCATCCATTGACTCTTGGTCAAATGAATTGTAATCAATAAATTCAAAATCACGTTGTTTCTGTTCACGAACCATCGTTTTCTTTTCTTTGCGCATCTCATTTTTTTCTTGTAAGAAAGATGACATCGATTTTTGACGATTCATAAAAAAGTCTTTTATTTTCATAAACGTCTCTTTTTTTGTTACTAGTAACAAACCAAGTAACACTAAGAAGACCATTACAATATACGTTCCTGTACGATCAAACAACAAAGAGAAAACAGCATAGAAAAATGCACCGATTACTCCTCCACCAACTGTTGTCTTTCCTTCCATAATGGCAGGAATCGTTGTGTTAAAGGAATCAACAACACGCATTCCAGTTAATGTTTCATCTTGTGGTAACGCCAAAAAGGTGATTCCAGCAAGAAAAATAAGCAATACCCCTACATAATATTTCGCTTTAATGCTCTTTAATGTTTTTTCTTTCATATAAACAATTGCTAATAAGATAAAAATCAAATACACAACTGCGTACATATTCCCTACTAATACAATTATTAATTTTGTCAAAAACTCGCCTACGATTCCTACTTCAAGCAATCCGATAATCGACAAAACAATAATTAAAAGAGAGTATATGTAAAGTGTAACATCACTGTCTACAAACGACTGTTTTGTCTTTTTTCTGCGCTTTTTTTTCGCCATATACTCCCCTCTTTCTTAAATATTCATCTCCAAGATAACAGGTAATACCATTGGTCTTTTTCCTGTTTCTTTTGATAGATAACGACTTATCTTATCACGTGCTTCCATTCGCACTTCAATATTTTCATAACGTTTTTCACTTACGGCTTTTTCTACCGTTTCTTGCATAATTTTCATCACTTCTTTTACAATGTGATCTGCATCTTTCAAATAAATTAATCCACGTGTTTGCACATCGATTCCACTCACGATTTTCTTCGTTTTGAAATTCAATGAAACACCGATAATCATAACTCCATCCTTCGATAAAATTTCACGATCTTTCAATACAACACCGGTAACATCCCAGTTTTCGTTTCCATCAATTAATGTATCATCCAAATCAAGTTCTTGACTCATCGAAATTAATGAACGTTTTCTAAACGTAGCAACTTGTCCGTTGTCACACAAGACAATACGGTCAGGTGTAAAGCCCATTTTTGTTGCCAAGTCAGCATTTTTAATCAAATGACGGTATTCCCCTTTCACTGGGAAGTAGTATTTTGGTTTAAACAAATACAATGCCATTTTTAAATCTTCTTTACTTGGATGCATGGATAACAATTCACGAGAGCGGAAAGAATAAATCTTACCACCTTCTTTATAAATTTCGTTTTCCATATTTACTGCTTCTTTTTCGGTTCCATTAACCATATTAGAAGCAACAATGATCGTATCACTTTTACGTAAGCTCACAAGTGGGTCTTCGTGGGTTGCGATATTTGACATTTTCAAGTACAAACGTTTCCCTGTACCACTTACAACAATTAAGACGTCTTCAATTGTATTTGTGAAGTCTTTCTTTTCAATAACAAATTCTTTCGGTAACTTGTAGTAACCGATATCATCTAAGTTTTGAATAATACGACGCAAGTTATCATCATGAAAGAACACTTTCTTTTTGTATTTTACGGCAATATCCAAAATCTCTTGAATACGGAACAAACTCTGTTTATAACATGCAACAATAAAACGTCCTTCATGTGATTCAAAGATTGGTTCAATCTTTTCACTAATACGATGTCTTGGTGCAGTATGTCCATCTGTATCAATCCCAATGGATTCTGTCAACAAACACAATACTCCTTTTTTTCCGATTTCACTTAACTCATTTAAATCACAATTGTAGAAAGACGATTGTACGTTGTAATCAAACACGTATTCTCCACTGTATACAATGTATCCTTGGTTAGAGCGAATCGCTACTCCAAACGCGTCTGGAACAGCGTGTGTCATCGCGAATGTTCTTACTTCAACACCTTCAATAGTCAACAGAGAAGTACGATCAATAACACGTACATTCGCTCCTTTTACTTTTTCTTTACGTAAACACTCTTCTACTAAAATTGAAGTAAACTTACCAGTGTACACTGGAGCATTCACTTGTTTTAATAAATAAGGTAACGCACGCATGACATCATCATGTCCGTGGGTAATGAAAATTCCCCCGATGCGTTTTTTATTCTCAATTAAATACGTGAAGTCAGGAATAATAAATTCAACTCCTAACAACGTTGTGTCAGGTATCATAATTCCTACTTCAATGATGAATATTACATCATTCACTTCAATACAATATAAATTTTTTCCATTTTCATCCAATCCGCCTAGCGCGAATATTTTAACATCTTCCATATGTTTCCTCTTCTTTCATTCTCTATTATTTATCTACTTTTAACCAAAGGATTAAATTTGTGTCAAATCTCTTTGAATATTGTAACACAAAATGCGTTATTTGTTAATGAAAAGCACTTTTGATTGTTTAATAACCCCAATTTTTGTCAACCACATTTCGCAGTGTTTCATTATTAAAATAGCGATGTACATTATCCTTTACGATGGCATAAAAAAGATCGTACGTATAAGCATTAGCAAACGTCCCTGATACGTGTGGTGTAATAATTAAGTTAGGTGTTTGCCACAAAGGACTATCTTGCGCAATCGGTTCTTTTTCAAACACATCTAGCGCTGCCCCTAACAAACGATTTTCTTGCAACATTTGGCACAAATAAGATTCATCAACAGCATTTCCTCTACCGACATTCAAAACGATCGCATCTGACGCTAGCATCGCTAATCGCTTCGCACTCAAAATATTGTCACTATCTTTGTTTTTTGGCAAACACAAACAAACAACGTCACTACTAGCCAAATAATTTTCAACCTCATCATTTGTAATAACTTCATTAAAATGAGGCAAACTAGTAACTTTGTTTCGTTTCACTCCAATGGTATAACCACCACATGCTTGCACTACTTTAGCATATTCACTACCTAAATTACCAGTACCAAATATAAGAAAGCGACTATTATGAATTAATTTCACATGATGGATCGGTGCATATTCTCGCTTGCTTTGCGCGATTTGATAATGTGGCATATTACGAAACAACATTAATGTTACCATAATTAAATGTTCACTAATCGTTGCACCAAAAGTACCTGCTGCATTACATAAGATACAATCCTTCGGAACAAGTGTTGTATATTGATCGCTTCCAGCGCTTTCTAATTGCAAGTATTTCACATTGGTTGCATACTGCATCAAAGGCAATGGAACATTTCCAATAATAATCGTATATTGTGACATTTCTTCACTTGTTAGTTCACTTCTTTTTTTTATCACAACTTCCCCTTTGCTCTTTAAGAAAGTAATGATTTCTTCTGGCAAACCAATGATACATAAAATTTTCATACAAACCTCTTTCTTACGTGTTCTATTCTACTATTATTGTAATCTATTTTTTACTCATTACAAGCAAAAACATTTCTAGATACTCTACAAAAAAGAAGTATCACAAACATGGACATTTGCTTTGAATGAGTGTAAAATGATATTTAATACTTAAGACGCTTAAGTGTTGAGTGAGGGGGATATCATGACTTATAAATTAGGTTTAGATGTTGGTTCAACCACGATAAAAGCGGTCGTTTTAGATGAGAATGACAATGTAGTATACAAGAGCTATGAACGACATAAATCGCGTGTTAGAGAAATGGCATACGATAAAATATTAGAATTGGGGTCTTTGTTGGCTGGCAAAAAAATAAAAGCATCCATTACTGGTTCTGCTGGTTTAGGAATTGCAACAATTGCGCATATCGATATTGTACAAGAAGTATTCGCAACAACCAAAGCTGTAAAACGCTTTTTACCAGAAAGTGATGTTGTCATCGAATTAGGTGGAGAAGATGCCAAAATCATTTTTTTACGTGGTGCTTTAGAGGAACGTATGAATTCGACTTGTGCTGGAGGTACCGGTGCTTTTATCGACCAAATGGCTTCCTTATTAAATGTAGATTTAGCCCAACTTGACACATTAAGTTTAAATTACACAAAATTATATCCCATCGCTTCTCGTTGTGGAGTGTTTGCGAAAACAGATATTCAACCTTTGATTAACCAAGGTGCAGACAAAGCGAATATCGCAGCAAGTATTTTTCAAGCCGTAGTAGACCAAACAATTACTGGTTTAGCACAAGGTAGACGCATCGATGGAAAAATATTGTTTTTAGGTGGTCCCCTTTCCTTCAACAAGGGATTACGACAACGCTTTATTGAAACTTTAAAAGTAAAAGAAGAAGACACTAACTTACCAGAATTAGCGCCTTATTTTGTTGCGCTAGGAGCTGCCGTGTTTGCGGAAGGTAATACCAAAGTATTTGATTATGAATCATTACGAAAAGCCTTGTATGCAAGTTCACAAGCCAAAATTGAAAATGTAGGATTGCCTCCTCTTTTTGAAAGTGACAGCGACTATATCGCTTTTAATGAACGTCACAACAAGGCTGATGTTGCAACACGTAGTCTACACGATTACCAAGGGCAAGCTTATTTAGGAATTGACGCAGGAAGCACGACAACAAAAATCGTTTTGTTAGATAATGAGAATAATATTTTATATTCTAATTACACGAGTAACCAAGGGAATCCAATTGATGTGGTAAAGGAACAACTTCAACATATTTACCAACAAAACAAAAACATTCATATCGCAAGTTCTTCCGTTACTGGTTATGGAGAAGAATTAATCAAAGAAGCCTTTCATTTTGATAGTGGAGTCGTAGAAACCATTGCCCACTTTACAGCAGCAAAACATTTCCAACCTAACGTTGATTTCATTATTGATATCGGTGGACAAGATATGAAATGTTTCAAAATCAAAGATGATCGCATTGACGAAATCATTTTAAACGAAGCTTGTTCAAGTGGATGTGGTTCTTTTATCGAAACATTCGCGAAATCATTAGGGTATGATATCAAAGCATTTGCGCAAATGGGTTTACTAGGTAAACAACCTGTCGATTTAGGAAGTCGTTGTACCGTATTTATGAATTCAAGTGTAAAAGAAGCACAAAAAAATGGAGCTGCCATCGAAGACATTTCAGCTGGATTGGCTTTGTCTGTTGTGAAAAACGCTTTATATAAAGTAATCCGTATTAAAGATCCTCAAGAATTAGGAGAAAACATCGTTGTACAAGGAGGAACTTTTTTAAACGATACCGTTTTACGAAGTTTCGAAATTGAACTACAAAAAAATGTTGTCCGTCCTAAAATTTCTGGATTGATGGGTGCCTATGGAGCTGCTTTAATTGCAAAACAACGACAAAAAGCAACAAGTACAACAATGGGTTACGAAGCACTGCAATCCTTTACACATACATCACAAGCCATTAACTGTAACTTATGTACCAATCACTGTAATTTAACTGTTAACATCTTTGAAGATGGCAAACGATTAATTGCAGGTAACAAATGTGAAAGACCAGTAAGTGGAAAACAATTTAAAAACGAATTACCGAATGTTTACCGTTTCAAACTGGAACAACTTTATGCATACGAAAAGAAAAAAGGAAACCCAACACGCGGACGCATTGGAATCCCGATGGTGTTAAATATGTTTGAGAACTTGCCTTTCTGGCATGCTTTCTTTACTTCTCTAGGATACGAAGTAGTCATAAGTGCGACTTCAAGCAAAAGCATTTACAACAAAGGACAACATACAATCCCAAGTGATACTGTATGTTATCCTGCAAAACTTGTGCATGGACATATCATCTCTTTATTAGAGAAAGAAGTAGATGTTATCTTCTACCCTGCACTAACTTATAACTTTGATGAAGGAATTAGCGATAACTGCTTTAACTGCCCTGTTGTTGCATACTATCCAGAAAACATTGATTCTAACATTGATATGAACGACACTACTTTCTTGTTTCCTTACTTAAGTTTAAACGACAAGAAAAACTTTATTTCAAAAATCACAAAACACTTTAAAGAGAATAAGTTAAACATCTCAAAAAAAGAAGTAAAAGCAGCAAGCGAAGCAGCTTACCAAGAGTACGATGCCTTTAAACAGACGATACAAACGTATGCGCAACAAGCCGTTAGCTTTGCCAAAGAAAACAACAAAAAACTTATTTGTTTAGCAGGACGACCATATCATATCGATCCTGAAATTAATCATGGTATGGCAAACGTCATTAGCAACTTAGATTGTGTTGTCATTAGTGAAGATAGTGTTCCTAGTGATATTGTATTTGAAAAACGTAACGTATTAAACCAATGGACGTATCATGCACGTTTGTACAACGCTGCTAAATACATTTGCACCCTTCCTCAATGTGAAATGATTCAACTTGTTTCATTTGGTTGTGGTTTGGATTCCATTACGAGTGATGAAATCAAAGAAATATTAAAAGATAACAACAAGTTGTACACACAAATTAAAATTGATGAAATTGACAACTTAGGTGCCGCTAAAATTAGAATTCGTTCCTTATTAGCTGCAATGCAAAACAGAGGTGAAAAGAATGGAAAATAATCGCGTTGAATTCACAGAAGAAATGCGTAAGACACATAAAATTCTTATGCCAAATATGTTGCCTATCCATTTTAAAATGTACGAACAAATTTTAAATAGTGAAGGTTACCAAGTAGAACTGCTTACTACAACACATCATCAAATTGTCGACGAAGGTGTAAAAAACGTTCACAATGACACTTGTTATCCAGCTTTATTAGTAATCGGACAAATGTTAGATGCCTTAAAAAGTGGCAAATATGATTTGGATCATATTGCCTTGATTATCACCCAAACAGGTGGAGGCTGTCGTGCGAGTAATTATATAAACCTACTAAGAAAGGCTTTGGCAAACAATAACATGGGACAAATCCCTGTTATCTCACTTAACTTTGGTGGGTTAGAAAAAAACAGCGGGTTTAAAGTAACCCCTCGATTGGGAGTAAAACTTGTGTATGCTACCATTTATGGCGATATGCTAATGTGGATAGCAAACCAATGTTTACCTTACGAGAAAAAACAAAATGCAACCAATGACGTTGTCCGTAAGTGGCAAACACTCATTTGCGAACAACTTCGTTCCCCTCGCTTTTTGCGTGTCTCACACAACTACAAACAAATCTTAGCAGATTTTAAAAACATCGAGAAATACGATGAAAAAAAACCTCGTGTTGGTATCGTCGGTGAAATATATATGAAATATGCTCCTTTAGGAAATAATAATCTTGAGTTATTTTTATTAAAAGAAGGGGCGGAGCCAGTCCTTTCAGGACTATTGGATTTCATATTGTATTGTTTAGAAAACATTATGTTAGACCATAAACTTTACAATATGAATCGTCGTGCAAAGCAATATGCCAAACTAGGTAAAAAATACATGATGTTCAATCAGAAAAGAATGATCAAAGCAATCAAAAAAGAAGGAACATTTCATGCGATGGAAAACTTTGATGTCGTAAAAGAAATGGCAAACGATTACATTTCCAAAGGTGTGAAAATGGGAGAAGGTTGGCTTTTAACGAGTGAAATGCTTGATTTAATTAAGAGTGGTGTGAATAATATTATATGTACGCAACCTTTTGGTTGTCTTCCTAATCACATTGTCGCAAAAGGAATGTTAAGAAAAATCAAAGACAATTATCCGATGTCAAACATCGTTGCGATTGATTACGATCCAGGAGCGAGTGCAATTAACCAAGAAAATAGAATCAAATTAATGTTATCGAATGCGAAAGTAAACGAAAACTAAAGAAAGGATTTTGTCTATGACTACAGTGTTCTTGTATTTTGTATTTTATTCATTTTTAGGTTGGGCATGTGAGTCATTATACAAAAGTATTCCAAAACACAAACTAATCAATAGCGGGTTTTTACATGGCCCATATTGTCCTGTGTATGGAGTTGGAGCACTTTTAATTTTGTATGTACTCCTTCCCTTCCACAATAATGTATTCCTTGTTTTTATTTTAGGAATGATTGTTACTTCACTACTTGAATATTTCACAAGTTGGTTATTAGAAGTAATCTTTCATATGAGTTGGTGGGATTATTCCAAACATCGTTTCAATATACATGGTCGTGTATGTTTGTTGAATTCTACTTTGTTTGCCTGCATGAGTGTTGTTGTCGTTTATGTCATTCACCCTTTTGCCACTTCCCTATTTGACTTACTCAATCCAACTACCCAAACGATTGTCGCACTTGTTGTTGCCACTATTTTATTAATCGATGTCATAACAACAACAATCGCTATTATCAATATGAACAAAGCAATTTCGAAGGTGCACGAGTATTTGCATGCGGTATATGAAAATGCAATAGAATTAAAGGATAGATTAGAAGATGAAGCAGTTGTTCAAAAACTAATTAAGAAAAGAGAACACCTCTTAAAGTCATTCCCTAATTTAAAACACATGCGTTTTGATATCACTTCGAAAAGCTTAAATGAAATACTAATTAAAAGAAAAAACAAAAAAGGGCTACCAAAGTAGTCCTTTTTTTCGTTATATCGTCGGTAATTCTTTAACAAACGCTAAGAATGCTTCACTCGTTCCATGCCACTTACTTTTTAATGGCTCATCATTGCGATTAATTAAATGGTCTTCCACCAAATACAAAGGAACACCTAGTGTTTCAATCACACCATCTTCCAACGCATCGTTTCCTACCATCATACATTCTTCTACATTTAGATTTTCGTTTGCAATTACATCTTTGTAATAATTCACATTTGGCTTCGTGTAACGACAATATTCGTAACTCGTTAACAGTTCAAAAATATTCGCATCTAGACCAGCCCATTTCACACGTTCTTCCACTGCCATTTTAGGAAACAGAGGGTTAGTCGTTAGAAAAAGACGGTATCCTTTTTCAACTAGTAGCGTAGCTGCAGCAATCATGTTGCTATTCTGTGTTGTGTACTTTCCTAGATCTGCAAAATCAACAGCGTAGAAATTCGTAAAATCTTCTTCACAAGCTTTTTTATCAATCCCTGTCACTTGTTCAAAACAATGCCAAAACGCTTCTTCATTTGTTGCGCTTCCATCATTTTGCATCATCACTTTTGTTCCAGCCATCACACCTTTTAAAACTAAATTTGCATCGTATCCCAACTCGTTAAAACGTTCTTGTAAACGACCAAAATATAGTTTTGTGAATTCCTCTAAATCCATTGGTAATAAAGTACCATCCAAATCAAATAAAATATTTTTTATCATAACCCACCTATTTCAGTAATGCTACTAACCTTTCATCATTAAAATCACTTACTACTAAAGAAATCTGTTCGTCAGATTCCCATACCTCTTTTTTCGCTTCGTCCGCTACTACGACAATCGCTTTTGGGTTTACTTGTTTTGCACATGCTATTCCACTCACGGAATCTTCAAAAATAATGCATTGCTCAATTGGTACCCCAATCGCTTTTGCAGCATCAAGGAACATCTGGCGTTTGTCGCTGTAACTACCATCATCATAAATGATTTTATTTGGATCAAACCATTTACCAAGCATAAATGTTGATACAAAATAATCAATATTATCTTTAATTGATGCACTCGCAATTGTTGTCGCAATCTGTTTTTGTTTCACTTCATCTAAGTACGCAGGAAGTCCTGCTACTAATTGGTAATTTTCATCAAGACGACTCAACTCTCGATACAACTCTTCCTTTTTCGCAGAAAGCATCGCATTTTCTTCTTTGCTTACATGTGGTAATAAGTATTCGATAATCTTCTCATTTACATTACCATGCACGTGTTGTTCAATTTCCTCATCAGAGATCATCACACCTCTTAATTTTGTTGAAAAAGCACGCCAAGCCTCATCATGATAATGTGAATCGAAGACCATAGTTCCATTAAAATCAAAAATTATTCCTAACATTTTCTCACCTTCCTATTTATGCCATAGACGATAATATTCCTCGTCCTTTTCTTCATTAATAACCTCTTCCTTTTTACTAACTTCATACAAGTAGAAAGGTGCGTTCAAATACAATTCGTAAAACATATCGTATGTGATTTTCATATTTAACTGCTCGCTATTCACACGCAATAGATTTTCTTGTATTTGTGCAAAATAACAAGGCTTTCCTTGAACGATAGAAATGACGATTTCATTGTTTTTCAAAGCATATAAAACATCTTCTTTACAATCGAGTTTTTGCATAAACATCCTTTCAATAAAAATAAGCGTTATTATATAACGCTTATATTTTATCATATTTATTGCTTTGATAGTAGAAGTAATTAGAATTGACGACAAGCATTGATTGCTTGTTTCCATTTCGCATACAATTGGTCCATTTCTTTGGCTTCTTTGTTTTTACTAAATATATGATCACTCTGGTTTTTAAAATCTTCCATTGTCCAGTAATTGATTGCTAATCCAGCAAGTGATGCAGCACCAAGTGCCGTTAATTCATTAAACTGAAAACGTTCCACATCAATCTGCAACAAATCGCTTTGAAATTGTAATAAGAAGTCGTTAGAAACGGCTCCTCCATCCACTTTCAAGCTTTGAATATGAATGTTTGTATCTTGTTGCATCGCTTCAATTACATCTTTGCTTTGGTAAGCCATCGCTTCAAGCGCAGCTCTTACAATATGATTCGCATTGACACCTTGGGTTAACCCTACAATCGTACCACGACAATTCGGTTGCCAATACGGTGCTCCTAAACCAACAAAAGCAGGAACGATATAAACTCCGTTATTGTCATCCACCGCTTGTGCCATCGCTTGTGTTTGAGATGCATGCGTGATTAATTGCAATCCATCTCGTAACCACTTAATTAAACTACCTGAGACAAAAATACTTCCTTCCAATGCGTAGGTAACTTCACCAGACAAATCCCATGCTACTGTTGCTAGCAATCCATTTTTTGACATGTATGGTTTCTTACCTGTATTCATTAATACAAACCCACCTGTTCCATATGTATTCTTAACCATTCCTTCAAAGAAACACCCTTGTCCAAATAATGCAGCTTGTTGATCTCCAACCACACACGTAATAGGTATTTCTTCATTAAAAAATAAATATGTTGCTGTTTTGGTATACTCTTGTGAAGTAGAACATATGTTAGGTAAAACATGAAGTGGGATACCAAACATCGCTAATAATTGTTCGTCCCATTGTTTCGTATGGATGTTGCATAGCATTGTTCTTGATGCGTTGGATAAATCCGTAATATGTGTTTTGTTTCCACTTAATTTATACACTAACCACGAATCAACCGTACCAAACATTACTTCATCGTTGTCTGCTTTTTCTTGAATACCTTCAACATTATCTAAAATCCAACGAATTTTTGAGGCACTGAAATAAGGATCTATGCGTAACCCTGTTTTTTGGGCAACGATTTCTTCCCATCCGTTCTGTTTCCATTCCTCACAAATTGTATCACTTTGTCGAGATTGCCAAACGAGTGCTCGATACAAAGGTAATCCTGTTTTCTTATCCCATACAAGCGTTGTTTCTCTTTGGTTTGAGATTCCAATTGCTGCCACTTGGTTTGGTTGAATTTCACTCTTTAAAATCACATCTGCAATTACCGCTAGTGTGGTAATCCAAATTTCATTTCCATCTTGTTCCACCCATCCAGGTTGTGGATAATACTGTTTGATTTCTTTTTGCGAAGTTGCAACAATCTCACGTTGATGATTAAACAATATCGCACGTGTACTTGTTGTCCCTTGGTCAATCGCTAAAATGAATTTTTCCATAACGTCACCTATTCAAAAGGAAATGTGTATGGCAATTGTAATTCGTCACGTATTTGGATCATTTCTTTTTGTACAGACTCACTAATTGGAACACCTTTGTCTTTGCGTTCTAACCATACCAAATATTCTTTTTCTCCCGCAGTATAAATACGTTCTTGTCCTGGTGCTTTTTTGGAATTACGTAATTCACGTAAAATATCACCTGTCGTTTTCTTAAATGCTTCCAACCCCATAAATGCTTCTGGATCAATAACGATAAAGAAATGTCCCAAATGACAAGGAACCTTATTCCCTTTGTCATCAAAACCACTTAACGCTCTTAAAAAAGTTCCTTGTTGAAGCGCTGCAGATAAAATTTCCACTACAGTAGCATAGCCATAGCCCTTGTATCCGCCCATTTCTTCACCAATGCCACCCAAGGGCGCCAATGCCGCTTGTTGACTTGTCAACGCCTCTAAAATCGCTTCAGAATCTCGCATTGCACTTCCATCTTGTCCAATCACCATTCCTTCTGGCGTTTCCATATGATTTCGAGCAAAGTACTCAATCTTACCTCGTTGTGTAATTGATGTAGCACAATCTAAAATAAAAGGAAATGCTTCATCAGTTGGCATACCAAATGTAATGGGATTGGTTCCTAACATATTATCAACACCAAAGGTAGGAGCAATCGAAGGTCTCGCATTGGTTCCCGTAATACCGATCATGCCTGCTTTGTTCGCCATGGATGTCCAATACCCTGCAATTCCATAATGTGAGGAATTACGTACGACTACCATACTCATTCCATATTTTTTGGCTTTCTCTATCGCCATTTCCATCGCTTTATGCGAAGCTACCATTCCCATTCCATCATGCGCATCAAGCACAGCCGTGGTTGGTCCTTCTCTCACTATTTCTAAATCTGTTTTCGCAAACTGCATTTTTGCTTTGATACGATCCAAATAAATTGGTTTAAATCGATTACAGCCATGGGATTCAATTCCACGACGATCGCTTTCCAAAAGCACATCAGCACAAATCAGTGCATCCTCTTTTGGTACTCCATAAGCAACAAAAGCATCAACTAAAAAAGAATTCATCATATCCCAAGATACATAGGGTCTTTGTTCCATCTTTTTCTACCTCCATAAGTTTTATTGTTATCTTAATCATATCACATTTTGTTTCATATGAAAGCAAAGAAAAAGCAGTGAATCTACTACTCACTGCTAAGGTAACATTACTTTTTCATCATTTCTTATAAAACGCTGTTCAAAGTCACTGACACTCATTGGTTTGTAGAATACAAATCCTTGTATGCTATCACAACCTAGTTCTTGTAAGTAACGAACATAATCGATGTCTTCTACCCCTTCGGCAACAATTTCCATCCCCAACTGCTTCGCTAATAAAACGATATGTTTCACGACATCTCTTTCTTTTTTGTTTCCATAGTTCATAAACAAAGAGCGATCAATTTTCACCTCATCAATAGCACTACTCGTTAACACACTAAAGGATGAATACCCACTTCCAAAATCATCCAAAGAACATGAAATTCCATAATCTTGGATTTGTTCAACAATTTCAACAACACGATCTACTTGGTTTAATACGATACTTTCCAAGAGTTCTACTTGCAAACAATCCTTAGGGGATTGGTATTGTTCATAAATCTCTTTGTACTCCTCAAAAAACAACCAATAATCAAATGTTGTTTTTGAAACATTAACACTTATCTGTATCTTCTTATTCGCTTCTTCTAGCCACTTCTTTGTATAAATACAAGCTTGTTCAAATACAAACTTATCAATCATGTTCGTTAATCCGTTTTCATCTAAAATTGGCAAATAATCAGAAATCGGAATCATTCCTTTCTCTGGATCAATCCAACGAATCAGCGCTTCAGCACTGACTACTTCCCCACTTTTCAAATCTACCTTTGGTTGTAAGAATATTTGAAAATCATGATTTTGCATCGCTGTATTAAAATCTTTGCGCAATGTTGCAAAGCGTAAATTAGGATCAATAAAATCATGTCCATAAATATTCAAATGCGATATCAAATGTCCATTTTCTGGGCTTTGTGAACGACTTACCTCAGCATAGTATTGTGCAGTTGTATAATCAACATCATACTCTGACATGAAAAACAATCCAAAGCCACAAAAAATCACACCTTTGTATAAGCCATCGTTTGCATTATCCAAACGTTCATCAAGAGCATTGAAGCGTCGTAATAAATCGTGATCACTAACCCCTTTTGGAAAACGCATCAAAATATCAAACGACGATGATCCCGTTTTCGCAATGTATTCATCTTCATTAAGAAAATTAGAAACGACATCATACACCACTTTTATCACTTCGTCTCCATAGTCACGACTATTCAAGAAGTTAATGATTCGCAATCGTTTGATTTTCATATTCACAAAAATATACTGCTCAGAATTACGCTTTCTTATTTCTTCGTATTTAGAACGCATCCACTGTTTATCCTTCATACTCTTTCCTCATCCCTCTATCTATTTTAAGTATACTGAAAATAAGGTACACATTCAAATATATTAAAGCAAAAAACATAGAAAAAACGCAAATAAATGACAAATCTTAACATTTGCATTATATTTCGCGTTTGTTTTTTTAATATAACCAATTATTTACCTCTATAAAAGAGTATTTCATACTGAATGGTTTTATTTATAAATCAACTTCTTTTAACAAAAATTGATTCCTTCCTTGTTTTTTCACCTCGTACAACACTTCATCAGAACATCTAACTAATTCTTGGAATGTAAGATTCTTTTTGTTTGTGATATAACAAGCACCCATTGATAGCGTTAATCGTTTTACCCCTTTTGCTTTCACATGTGCAATGTCTGCTTCTAGTATTGTTTTTTGAACTTGTTCTAAAAAAGCATACACTTTATCCAATGGTTGATTCAAGATAAAGCAAGCAAACTCATCTCCCCCATAACGGGCAAGCAATCCCTCTTTCAACAAAGATTCTTGAATGCATTTTGCTACTTGTTTTAAAATCACATCACCTTTTTGATGACCATAGTAATCATTGTATTCTTTAAAGTAATCTACATCAATCATAATATGGGTAATACTACTAATCTTTTTCTTCTTGTATTGCTTCTCAATCATTCTTTGATAATGACGACGATTGTAAACTCCTGTTAACTCATCGAACATAGCAAGCTCCATTAAGTTTCTTTTTTCCTTCTTCACTTGTTCGTTTTCTTTCTCCATCTCATAAAATGAAATAGAGGAATGCAGACTTTTCGTAATCATATCTAAGTTACTTTGCTCACTACGTTTTGTTAATTCGTAAAACGATTGGTAAATCGTTGGATCCTTTACCCCAAATGTTTCACAAAATTGCACTTTTAATTTCGCTATTTCAATTAAAGTATTCTGATTGATTTCTAAATTCATATTTGATAATAATTGCAAACATTTTTCTGTTTCTTCTCTTCGTTGAAAAGACAAAAAGGTTTCGCATAAAAACAAATACAAATACACTAGTAAATTCTCATCGACATTTGAATTTTGCATCTCATCAAATAACTTCAGCAGTTTTTGCAGTGCTAACTCTTTTTCTTTTTTTAATAATAAGATACGTATTTCTGCATCGGATTGGGTAAATGGAAACATGGGATTTTCAATGGAAATCGAATTGTACTTTTCAAAATATTTAGACGCTCTTTTAACATCCTTCATCAAACAATACACACGAATGACATTTTCTAAAATTGCTTTGTGGTATTCTTCTCCCATTGTACTCTTTTTTGTTTCCAAAACTGCCAACGATTTTAAGTAATATTTTAACGCTGTTTTATAATCTTTGTTATCGTAAAAAATCTCTGCAGCATTGTTGTAGAAAATCGCACAAAAGTCATAATCCGAAATTTCGCTAGCAACATTCACTCCCTTTAAAAACATTGTTAACGCACTAATTTCATCAAAGTTTTTCATAAAACGAATTCCTTCGTTATTGTAGTAATACAAGAGAATATCAAAATAGTTATTATTTTCCGCAATTTCTTTCGCAATTAAAATATGCTCCATATACAAAGGATAATTTTGCATAATCAGATTAGCTTGTGCAAGACGAATCTGAGCAAATGCTTGCCCATACAAATGTGCATTTTTCTTTGACAATGCTAACAACTCTTCATAGTATGGCAAATCATCTTTTGGACTAGATACATGTTTATTCTTAATAAAATCAATTAAATACGCGATGCGATTTACCTCTTTTTGGTTCACAGTATTCTCCTAACTCCCTATTTCACTAATTTGATTTCTACCTTTTTCCTTTGCTGCATACAACGCTTTGTCCGCTTCATTAAATAAGTTTAATACTTGTGATTGTTCACTTAACTGTTGTATTTTAAACCCAATTGAAAGACTTACATAACTTGCGCTTTTACTTGTCTCATGTGGAATGTTTAGTTGTCGAACCTTATTGCTCACTTCTTCTAAATAAGAAGCAAAGTTAGCACAACTATCGTCCCAACATAAAACAACAAACTCATCTCCACCGTAACGACATACGATCATTTCTTCTAAGTGACTACTTTGTAAACAGTCAGCAACTTTCTTTAAAACTTCATCACCTGCCAAATGCCCATAACAATCATTGTATTGCTTAAAGAAATCCACATCAATAATTGCAATTCCTAGCATTCGAGTTGCTGCTTCATTAAATAATTTATTATAAGTAATGCTTAAGAAACGACGATTGTATATTTTGGTTAACTCATCATAATGAATCATTTCCTCTAACTCTTTGATTTGTCCCATGGATTCGCTCGTTTTTAATGTGATGTCATTCATCCTCAAACGCGTAAGCAACCCATTCACCTTTAGTGCTTGCGTCATTTTTTCATTTTGTAAATATAACTTGTGATATTGTATGTAATGCTGTTGTACTTCTTTTTCATAACCAAAAGTAGTAGCATACAATATCTTTAATTGATTCAGTTTCAAGAGTGGTTGCACTTCATCTGCTTCGATTAATGTTTCCACAATTTTAATAATACGCTTAGCGATGACTTGGTATTTTTGTTTGATTAACGTTTCTAAAATATCACTATAAAAACCAATGGCTGTCAATCGTCCCGCAACCCTTTCCATATCATCTTGAAACAAAGCATCAATATAAGACACAATCATTTGATCATCTTTTTTAAATAAATAATAATTTAAGTATGCATAATCACAATATATCTTTAATTCTTCTTGCGCCAAAGGTAATCCTTCCAACTCTTCAATATAAGCCAACACATTTTCTTCACTGTTTAACTTCAAAGAGCTCAGCACGATATTTAGAAGCAACAAACACTTGGCTTCGTAATTTATCACTTCCAACTCTGACAATAATTGCAATGCCTTTTTACCGTATATTAGCGCATTTTCATACAAACCATAGTTAAAGAAATTAATTCCAATATTACCATAATTACCGACAATACGATTTTCAAGATCATTGACGAAACATTGTGAAAAAACATCACTAGGAGTGTTGAGATCACGTAATTTTTCAGACACTTTTAAGGATTGTAAACAATAATAAAATGCTGTTTTTGTATCAAACAAGCTATCGTATACACGATATTGTGTAGTATAGTACTTTTCCAAAAGTTCATTAGGTTTATTATCGTTGACATAAACTTTTGCTTTACGCAATTGTTCCATTCCTGCAACTTTATCATTTTTATCCAAATACGCATTCGCTAAAAACAACAATGCATAAACAACACTCGTTTCATCTTTTGTCTTCTGTGCACTTTCTAAAAGTTGTTCACACAATTCGATACGAATGTCATCTTCCTCACTATATAGCTGATAAATTTGTTTTTTCAATTGTTCGTTTTTTTCATGCATCATGGTTATATTATACTAAATGTTTCTCATTATTGATAGTCTATCACTCTTTTTAAAATTACTTTTTTTACCAATTATACAAGCTTTTCATAAAATCATGGGTCAATCGATTGTACTATCTCATCATGACACTTATAATTTAATCAAGGAGAATGTTATATGAGTGAACTTATCTTTTTAGGAAGCGTATTCAGCGCTGGTTTATTTTCTTTCTTTTCACCCTGTGTAATTCCGCTATTACCTGTCTTTTTCGCAATGTTTTCCAGCGACAAACACAGTGATAAAGTAAACAAGAAAATCGTAATCACAAGAACTTTCCTATTTGTCTTTGGAATTTCAATCAGTTTTATCATATTAGGATTTGGTGCAGGTATGTTTTCACAATTGATTCGCAGTGATATCTTTTCTATAACATTGGGAATCATTGTTATCGTATTAGGTATACACCAAATGGGTATCATTAAAATCCCTGCTCTATTTTACGATAAAAAAATCGCATTGCACTACCAAGGATCGAATGAATATGTAAAATCTTTTCTTTTTGGATTTACATTCAGTTTTGGTTGGACACCTTGTATCGGTCCGATTTTAGCAGCAATTTTAGGTTTAGCAGCAACACAAAGCAACGTTGCTTATTCTTTATTATTGATAATCCTTTACGCTTTAGGCTTTTTAATTCCATTTATGGTACTGGCTTTTTTCTCCGAAACATTACTAGTAAAAGTGAACGGATTAAAAAAACACATGAAAACGATAAAAATAATAAGTGGAATCATTATTATTTTTATGGGTTTCTTATTAATGAGTAATCAATTGAATTATTTGGTTACCCTATTCACATGAGAGGAGAAAAACTTATGAAGAAACTTTTTATTACTTTACTATTAAGTTTATTTATTGTAGCAGGGTGTAGTTCCTCTTCTACAAAAGATGAAAACACACAAACAAAAGAAGAAACGGGGTTCACAATGAAAAATATAAAAGGCGAAACAGTATCCTTATCTGACTTTAAAGGAAAAAAAGTATACATTAAATTTTGGGCTTCTTGGTGCCCTTCTTGTTTAGCAGGGTTAAACGAATTTGATACACTAGCACAAGAAGACAACGATTTTGAAGTGTTAAGTATAGTCGCAATTAATCAACGTGGTGAAATGAATGAAGCAGATTTCAAAGAGTGGTTTGCTGGTTTGGATACCAACCACTTTGAAGTTTTATTCGATGAAAACGCTGAATTTACTGATGAGATGGGTGTCCGTGCCTATCCTTCTTCTGGTTTCTTCAATAGCGAGGGTGAATTGGTTAAATTAAGTATCGGTCATGTTGACAACAATACGATTCACTCCGTTATGAGCGAAATAGAGTAGAAGGTGAAACAACATGGGAACATTAAAAAAATTCATTTATCCCATTTTTTTGGTATCGTTTTTAATCATAAGTGGATGTACTACATCTACTTCACCAGTTTCTGATGAAATCATAAAGGAGAAACAAATTATGAACAATGAACCAGGACAAGACACAATATATTTAGCAGGAGGTTGTTTTTGGGGTGTTGAAGCATTCTTTAAAAAATTACCAGGAATTATCGACACAGAAGTTGGTTATGCTAACGGAAACACCAAAAACCCGACATATGAAGATGTTTGTTATCGAGGAACAAACCATGCAGAAACGGTAAAAGTCACTTTTGATACTACAATCATTTCTTTAGAGGATGTTTTAAATGGCTATTTTCAAGTAGTAAACCCTATTTCTAAAAACAAACAAGGAAATGATGTCGGTTCGCAATACCGTACTGGAATTTATTATGTAAATGAAAATGATCTGCCAATTATTGAATCTGTCATCAAAGAAAAACAAAAAAAATACACAAAGCGAATTGTAACAGAAGTTTTACCATTGTATAACTACTATCCAGCTGAAACATACCATCAAGATTATTTAGATAAGAATCCAAATGGATACTGTCATATTGATTTAGGCTCTGCTGATCGTTATGGTGAAACGTTAAAAAACAAACAACCTACACTTAACCAATTAATTTTAAAACAAGATTACCAAGTACCATCAAAACAGGAATTAAAAGAAAAATTAAGCGATTTGGAATACAGTGTGACACAAAATGGTACAACTGAAGCGGCATTCAGTAACCGTTACGATTCCCTATTTAAAGAAGGTATTTATGTTGATATCGTTAGTGGTGAACCACTTTTCAGTTCAAAAGACAAATACGATTCAGGATGTGGTTGGCCAAGTTTCACACAGCCAATTACACCAGAAGTAGTAAGTGAACACAAAGATACCAGCTATAATATGGTTAGAACAGAAGTACGAAGTCGCATCGCAAAATCTCATTTAGGACATGTTTTCAAAGATGGTCCAAAAGACAAAGGTGGATTACGCTATTGTATTAACGGCGTTTCATTACGATTCATTCCTTATGAAGATCTTGATAAAGAAGGATATGCTTATTTAACTTACTTATTTGAATAGCAATATCGATACGATTTCTTTATTATTCAAACAAAAAGCACGATATGGTTTAAAACCATGTCGTGCTTTTCTTTCCTTACTCGTAATTACTTAAATGTTGCTATTATCCAACTACACGAGTAAATGCTTCTTGAATTTCGTTTTCTGGGTATTTTACATCTCTTAGTTTTTCCATAATCATTCCATCAATTTCAGGATCATGGAAGCCCATTTTAACAATAAAATACGTTCTCGTTCCCAATAAATTGTCGAATGCTGGATATCCAGCTAATGCAAATGCATGTACTACTTCACCTACTGTTGCGTTTGCATTTTCAACCAACAACAAATCTGCTGTTTCTGATGATGGTACTCCTCTTCTTCTTGCCTCCACTGCTACTTGATCAAATCCCATAATAATTCCCTCCTTCTTGGTTATATTTTCATTATAGTAGCTTTTCATCACAATTACAATTCACACACTAAATATAGTTACTTATATTGTATTTAACTTATTGTTATATTTTTAAACCATGTATCTTATTTCGTTATTGTATAATAATATAACCAATAATCATGATAACTGAGGACGTACATTAACAAATAATTTTAATAAATAAAAGCAATTTCAAATAGAAATTGCTCATTTTTAAAAACTTTATACTAGACTATTAGCCTTTTACTTTTCACTATGATACAGTAAAGCCACATTTTCAACGTGATAACTGGAAGCAAACATGTCACAAGGTTGAATTTTTTTGGTTATAAACCCTTTCGTTTCCAGGTATTTTAAATCACGAGCAAGCGTTGCTGAATTACAAGATACATAAACAATACGTTTTGGTTGCATCATTACAATACTATCTAAAGTTAAAGTATCACACCCTTTTCTAGGTGGATCAACGACAACAACATCTGGTTTCATCTCATTCTTTAATAGTTCTTGCGCATATTTTCCTGCATCACTACAAACAAACTCAACATTTTCAACACCATTTCTAAGCGCATTTTGTTTTGCATTTTCAATTGCGGCATCGACAATTTCAATTCCAATTACTTTTTTAGCAGCTTTCGCTAAAAACAAAGTAATTGTACCTACCCCACAATACAGGTCAATCACTACATCATCTTTGCCAATTTTAGCAAACTCTAAAGCCGTTTCATATAGCTGTATTGTTTGTTTTGGATTCACCTGGTAGAAAGAACGAGAAGAAATATGAAATGACAACCCATTCAAATAGTCACATATATAATCATTACCAAACAAAACATGCTCTTCCTCACCTAGGATTACATTATCTTTTCGTTTGTTGACATTTAAAATGACACTTTTGATTTCCTTGTGTTGTTTCGTCAGTTTATCAACCAAACGATCCAAGCCTGGAACTACCTTATTCTTGCAAACAAACACTACCATCACTTCATTACTCTCAAACCCATATTTTATTAAAACATGACGGAAGTGATTCTTAAAACCAATGCTTTTTAATAATGACTTGATTGTCGAAAAAACATTGTTAATCGTTTGACATTGGATTGGACAAGCATTCATATCGATTATTTCATTACTATGCATTCGATAAAACCCCATCGCCACTTCATGATTCAAAATAGATACAGGAAATTGTGCTTTGTTTCTATAATATTGCTTTTCCTCGCTTGTTAATACATCCTCTACTTCACAATCGATATGTCCAATATTACGCATATTGTTTTGTACAATACTCTTTTTGAAACGCATTTGCTCCTCGTAATTCATATGTTGCAACTGGCAACCCCCACAACGTCCATAATATTCACAAAATGGCTCGATACGGTTTTCAGAAGGCGTAATGATTTCCACTACTTTACCATATCCATAACCTTTGTTTTGCTTCGTCACAACAAATGACAAAGTTTCACCAACAATGGCATTTTTGATAAAGTAAGGAAAGCCATCCACTTTCACAATTCCTAACCCTTCGTGTGTATAATCAACACAAGTTCCAATTAATTGTTCATTCTTTTTCATATCTTACCTCAAAAAAAGGGCTATGCCCTTTTTGCTTTCAATTTATTTGTTTTCTGCAGGTACAACATTAGGTTGTTTTTTCACTTGATCCACAACCTCTTGATTTTTTGGATTCGAAGGCCAATCAATACCTGGTTCTGCTTCTGCAGCGTTTTTGTGTTTTACACACCAAATTTGTGCAATCGTAGTACCTTCTTCAGGAATTAAGTTATAAACATTGATTTCTAAATCATACATTTTAACCTTATCGTGATTTTTAAAGTATGTTCCAATTGGCAATACTTCATTTACTTTATCATAAGTAGCATTTGCGATTGCTTCAATGCCTGCAGCATCCATCGCATCGTTAACATTAATGTCGATACGTAATGTTGCACTAATCAAGTTAACATCTACGCTATCTACATTTTCAAACTTTAATGAATCAGAAAGCGTCGTTAAACTACTCTCTTTTATCGCTGGATCCAAGTGTTCATCAAAACGGTCTCCAAACACTGGTTCACCTTTCTTTTCAATAGAAGTTAATAAGACAAAAGCAAGAATCAAAACAGGAATGGCAATTACTAAAATAGTAATTCGCAAAACCCAGTTCGGTTTACGATTTGCTTTGTTTTTCGTTTTATCTACTGCTACTTTTTCTGTTTTTTTCATTGATTTAAGTGCCATAAATTCAACTCCCTACTAAATATAATACTAGATTTAAAGTGAAATTGCTATCTTTTCTTTAATTCTTCCACAATCATTTTATTGGTTGCAGCAGGATTCGCTTGTCCTTTACTCATTTTCATGACTTGCCCAACTAAGAATCCGACAGCTCTATCTTTACCATTTTTGAAATCTTCTATCGATTGTGGATTCGCATCCAACACTTCATTAACCAATGCCATAATTGCATTTGGATCACTCACTTGTTTCATGCCTTTTTCTTCCACAACTTGTTTTGGATCTTTTCCACTCATCATTTCTTCAAACACTACTTTCGCTTGTTTTCCCGAAATTTCTTGTTTGGTGATCATCGCTATCATCTCTGCTAAGTGTTGTGGATTTAATGGATTATCCGTTAAAGCGATATAGTTCTTGTTCAAATAAGCCATCATTTCAACAATTACCCAGTTTGCTGCTAATTTATATTCTTTTGTGAAAGCAACCACTTCATTATAGAAATCTGACATTTCTTTATTTTGAACTAATTGGTTTGCATCGTACTCACTTAAACCATACGTTTGCGTATACGTTGCAAAACGTTGTTCTGGAAGTTCTGGTAACGTTTCAATAATATTTTGTACCCATTCATCTTGTAATCGAATCGGGAAAATATTAGGTTCTGGGAAGTATTTATAATCGACATCCCCTTCTTTTTTACGCATTAATACTGTTGTATTTGTCGCTTCATCAAAACGACGCGTCGCTTGTTCGACTTGCTCATTTGCATCCAATAATTCACTTTGACGTTGAATTTCATATTCGATTGCTTTTTGCACATTGCTTAGTGAATTCAAGTTTTTAATCTCTGATTTCACTCCAAAAGCACTTGCCCCTTTTTCACGAAGTGAAATATTCACATCACAACGCATACTACCTTCTTCCATTTTGACATCACTTACACCTAAGTAATACAAAATGTTACGCAATTTCTCAACATAAGCTACCGCTTCTTTTCCACTACGCATATCAGGTTCACTCACGATTTCAATCAATGGTGTACCAGCTCTATTAAAGTCAATTAAAGAACCTCCAAAGGTATGAAATTGTTTTGCTGTATCTTCTTCCATATGAATACGGTTAATACGCACTTCTTTTTCTACTCCATCACTCTGGATACTAATTGTTCCATTGCTACCAATAGGATGAAATTGTTGTGTAATTTGGAAACCTTTTGGTAAATCAGAATAATAATAGTTTTTACGATCAAATTTAATCAATGGATCAATCGTACAGTGTAGTGCACTACACGCACGAATTGCTTTTGCTACTGCTTCTTTATTAACATTAGGAAGAACACCTGGCATTCCTAAATCAATTTCATTGGTACATGTATTAGGCTCTTGTGCAAAACTAACAGGTGCTCCTGAGAACATCTTCGTATTAGTTTTTAATTCACAGTGAATTTCAATACCGATTACGACTTCGTAATTCATTATTTTGCACCTCCTACAGTTTTCCCTTTAACATCACAACTAGCTTCGATAGCTTGTGCAACATTAAACATCGTCACTTCATCAAAAGGACGAGCTAAAATATTAATTCCAACTGGCATACCATGAACGAAAGCGTTTGGAACACTCATAGAAGGGTATCCACTAAAATTCCCTAGTAACATGTGATTTTCTGCTACTAAGTAAGTATTGCTTAGTTTTTCATCAAATGATTCTTCTGGTTTAGGTGCAATTGTTCCAGCACTTGGTGCCAAAATAACATCGTAGTTTGCTAGTATTTTATCCAATTCTTCCACAATCACACGACGCACCTTTTGTGCTTTTCTAAATAATTTATCTTGGTTCTCAACAAACAATGAATAAGAACCAATCACAAAACGTTTACGTACTTCACTACTAAATCCTTTGGTACGTGAATTGATCATGATTTCATTTAAGTCTTCTCCATCTTCACGCATTCCAAAACGAATTCCATCTAAATTAGAATGATTTGCTGTCGCTTCTGCATTACTGATTACATAATATGTTGGCAATAGTGCATTTAAAATGTCTTGTGAAAAAGAAACTTCTTCAACAATCGCACCTTTTTGCACTAATGCATCCATAACACGATTGAATTCTTCTACGATTGCTTCGTCTTCAATCGCTTCCATTACATTTTTAATCACACCGATTTTCTTACCTTTCACATCATCCGTTAATAATGCGTGGTAATCTTCTACTTCACGATTTGAACTAGTCATATCGTTATCATCTCTACCAGCTAATAAAGATAGTGTATGTGCCGCATCTTCTACGGTTGTCGTGAAATAACCAACGTGGTCTAAACTGGATGCATAAGGAATGATTCCATAACGAGAAATACGTCCATAGGTAGGTTTTACCCCAACCACACCACAGTATCCTGCAGGTTTACGAACGGAGTCCCCTGTATCTGTTCCAATTGCCATCGGTACAATCCCTTGTGCAACCAAAGCAGCACTTCCTCCACTACTTCCCCCTGAAATACGTGAAATATCCCAAGGATTGTTAACTTTTCCTGTATAGGCATTTAGGTTTGTACCACCCATACCCAATTCATCCATACTTGCTTTCGCGATAATAATCGCACCTGCATCTTTTAATTTTTGAACGATTGTTGCATCGTAAACTGGTACATAGTTATCTAAGATACGAGAAGAAGCGGTTGTACGAATTCCTTTTGTTGATACATTGTCTTTTAACACAACGGGTGCACCATGAAAAATGGATTTTGCTTCTTTTTGTTTCACTGCTTCTAATTGTGCATCAACTTCACAAAAAGAAACGACTGCATTTAATGTTTCTTGAGACTTCTTAGCACTTTCTAACACTTCATGTGCAAGTTGTGCATAGTCTTTACCTTGTATTGATTTTAAATCCATTATTTCACCACCTTAGGTACGACAATTTGTCCATCCTGTGTCTTAGGCGCATTACTTAGTGCCTCTTCTTGTGTAATTTGTTTACTAACTACATCATCACGTAAATAATGTGTTTCTTCTTCAAATGGGTAAACCATCTCTTGCACATTATCCGTATCAATTTTTTCTAATAACTCCATTTGTTTTAAAAGCGTCTTAAAATCATCTTGCAACTCGGCAATTTCCTCTTCACTTAAATCAAACATGATTTGATTTGCTAGCTTTTTAAAATATTCACTACTAAATTGTTCCATGCATATCTCCTTCTTAATTCATAATAACAGAAACATCCATGCTACCTTTTTCTCTTTGTAGCATTGCATACGTATCTGTATTTGCATTCATTTTCACAATTACTTTATAACTATCACTATTAAAGTTAGCCAATAACTCTTTCACATATTGCACCACTGCTTCATTTTGAATTTGTGTTTTTCCTTGCGTTGAAATCGTAATCATCAAGCGATCCAATTGGTCATCCACAAAAAATCCTTGGCCGATAATCGCAATATCATTTGGCAAGAAACGAAATAACGATTTCTTCACAGCGTCAAACTGCGATACTACTTGTGGATCTAATTTGCTTGCTGTATCACTAGGAATAACGGCATACTTCTCATTGATTGCAGTAAAGTTATCAATGTTACTTTTTCCATACCCTTTCGCAAAGAACGTTCCAGGTAATGTGTCATCTTCTGAAGTCGCTTTAAACAAAGCAATCATAACTGGTGTATTGTTTCCCACTTCTGGCAAATCCTTCACATACGTCATTAAATTACGTCCTGCTTCTTCTCCGATTACTTTTAATTGCTTATCTTTAATCGTGTATTTCTGACCATCTTCACCAACAACATTCGGTGTTAACACGATCGCAAAGGCAATCCCTTCAATTTGTGCATCCTTATTACTATCTTTCACAAAGTTATATTCAATGACATCTCCAACAGGAACTGTGTCTGTTCCAACTTTGATGCTTTGCGTTTCGTTAATTGGTAACGAAGAGCCTTTCTCTGGATTTAATCCAAATGCATTCTCAGCACTTTTTCGACCTAACAAAGATTCTTTGTTTGAAAATGTTTTTACCAAATCATCATGTTGTAAGATTTGTCCATCTTGTAAGTAATACGTTCCTGTAGAAAAATGTTCTTTTGATAAACGTTGCAATCCTTTTCCAATTGCATCGATATCTGCACTACTACGGTTGTAATTCACATGGATTTGGGTTGCATCACTCGACTCAAAAGGAATCGCAATACGATACCCTCCTTCGTTTACAGGTGATGTGGTAATGGTTCCTTCTTCTTGCGTATCGCTTGAACAAGCAAACAATGCCACCGCCAAAAACATTAAAACAAAAAGTCTACTGGTCTTTTTCATGCTTCTCTACCTCACTAATAAATGTCGCTTCATCCATTAACGCAACATTTAATTCATTTGCTTTCGCCAATTTTGAACCGGCATTTTCACCATACACAACCAAATCAGTCTTTTTCGAAACACTTCCTGCAACATTCGCTCCTAATCGCAATAAGATATCTTTTGCTTCATTACGAGTAATTTGCGATAACGTTCCTGTTAAGACTACAGTTTTATTCGTGAACATCGATTCAACAATGTCTATTTTATCACTTTCCATGCGTAAACCAAACATTTTCAGCTTAGAAATTAAATTTTTGTTTTTTTCTAACGCGAAAAAGTCAAACAATGACTGTGCTGAAATTTTACCAATGTCTTTGATTTCTTCAAATTGTTCCACGCTCGCTTCCATTATGGCATCCATACTCATAAAGTGTGTCGCTATAATTTTGGCGGCTTTCTTTCCAATCTGACGAATTCCCAAACCAAACAATAAATCTTCCAATGGGTTTTGTTTGCTTTTCTCGATCGCATCCATTAATTTTTGATACGAAGTATCTTGGAAACCTTCCAACATAATTATTTCTTGTTTGTGTTCATGCAAAGTATAAATGTCTTCTACACCGTGCAATAAGCCAGCACGATATAAGAATTCTACTTTTTTATCTCCCAATCCATTAATATTCATCGCATCACGAGTCGCAAAGTGAATCATACTTTCCACAACGCGAGCTTCGCAATCTGCGTTAATACAATAATGTGCTGCTTCTTCTTCATAACGAACAAGTATTTGACCACAAACTGGACAAGTGGTTGGAAAAACAAAGGGTTGTGCATCTATATCACGACGTTCTTTTAACGAACGCACTACCTCAGGGATAATGTCACCCGCCTTACGAATGACAACAAAGTCATGAATTCGTATGTCTTTGTTTTTAATAAAGTCTTCATTATGCAGTTGTGCAGCACTTACTTTTGTTCCTGCAACACGAACTGGTTCTAACACAGCATTCGGTGTGATTTTCCCCGTTCGTCCCACGGTTAATGTGATATCCGTTAGTTTTGTAATCACTTCTTCCGCTGGGAATTTATAAGCAATCGCCCACTTCGGTGTTTTTATCGTACTACCTAACTGTGTTTGTTTTGCTAATTCATTTACTTTAATTACCATACCATCAATTTCATATGGTAAGTCATGACGTTTTTCACTGATTGTTTCAATGTGTTTCCACACTTCCTCAATCGTATTAAAGTTACCGCTTTGATCATTCACCTTAAACCCGTTCTCTTTTAAGAAAGACAAGGCTTGTGCATGCGTCATAACATTAGGCACACCAACAACCAGATGGTACCAAAAAGCATCTAACTTACGCTTTGCGACGATACTTGTATCCAACTGACGAATTGTTCCTGCTGCTGCGTTACGAGGATTGGCGAATAGCTCTTCCCCCTCTTTTTCACGCTGTTCATTAATTTGCGCAAACGATTGCTTCGGCATAAATACTTCACCACGTACTTCTAATTCTCCCAAGTAAGGGATTTGCATTGGAATACTGCGAATTTGACGAACATTATCACTCACATCTTCCCCAACGCTTCCATCTCCTCGCGTAACCGCCTGAACGAAACGTCCTTCATTATAGTGCAAAGCCATTGCCAAACCGTCAATTTTTAATTCAACAACATATGTTACATCATGTACTTCTTTTCGCACACGTTCATCAAACGCCTTTAAATCTTCAAAATTATACGCATTTGCTAAACTCAACATACTACGCTTGTGTTCAATCTTCACAAAACCATCTAATACTCTACCTCCCACACGTTGGGTTGGTGAATTCGCATCAAAGTATTGTGGGTTACTTTCTTCTAATGCTTGCAATTCTTGCATGTATCGATCGTACTCTTGATCACTTACACTTGGTTTATCAAGTACATAATATTCATGACTCAATGTATGTAATATATTTCGTAATTCAATAATTCTTGAATGACTCATAAACCCTCCTGTTATTTTTTTGTTATGGATGGATGATTCGCAGCTAATTTACGAATCCCATATTTTTGATCAAATGCAATTTGCGCGACTCCATCTTTTAACGATATGATTACCCCTTCGCCAAAAACGCTGTGGCTAATCAAATCCCCTTTCTTAAGTTTTGTTTTGCTTGCACTTGTACTTTTATCTACACTCAATGGTGGAATAGTCGAATCACCACAATTGTAGCGATACTCCTGTTTTTGGTAAGAAGGAGTATCACTTGTTGATTCTAATACTTCTTCATCGATCTCTTTCACAAAACGTGAAACGCTTTTCATCTTCTGCAACACGAAACTAAAGCCTTGTGAACTTGTTAAGTACAATTTCTTACGAGCTCTAGTAAACGCAACATACGCCAAACGTCGTTCTTCTTCTAATGCGTGTTTTCCACCTTCATTAATACTTCGCTCATTAGGAAAGACACCTTCGCTCAACTCGTACACAAAGACATAATCAAATTCTAACCCTTTTGCAGCATGAATGCTCATTAATTGCACAAAATCATAATTGTCTAGCTGTTCTTGTGCATCCGTATAAAGAGAAATCATTTGTAAGTATTCGTCCAAAGAAGCATCCGCATCGTCTTCTTCGTAATGTTCGATATCTGCAATTAATTCATTTAAGTTTTCCAATCGCTCATCTTCGTGTGCTTCTTCTAAACTTTTTAAATAACCACTCTCTTCTAAAAGTTTCTTTAATAAAATAGAAATGGATAATTGTTGAACTTGGTTACGACATGTTTCAATTAAAACAACAAACTTATCTACTTCTTGTTGTGCTTTCCCACGTGCGATTGCATGGTTTTTTAACACACTAAAATAATCCAAATCATGCATTTGGGATAACTGCTCTAAATTCTCAATAGATTTTAATCCAATTCCACGTTTTGGCACATTAATCACTCGTCGAATAGCCAATTCGTTGGCAGGATTATCCGCTTGCATCAAACGCAAATACGAAATCGCATCTTTGATTTCCGCACGTTCAAAGAACTTGATTCCACCATAAATACGATATGGTACTTGGTAGTCCAATAAACTTTTTTCTAGGTTACGCGATAAGTAATTCGAACGATAAACAATTGCGATTTTCTTATATGCTACTCCATCACGATGTAAGGCTTGCACCTTTTTAATAATCCAACGCGCTTCCTCTGTTTCATCGCTACTTAAATAATGATGAATTTTTCCTTCATCCTCATTATTCGTAAATAACTCTTTATCAATACGATACGTATTATTTTTAATTAAAGCGTTGGCACCTTGTAAGATAGAAGGAGTACTGCGATAATTTTCATTTAACACAATGCTTTTGCATCCCTCAAAATCTTTTTCTAAATTCATAATAATATCAACACTTGCACCACGCCATGTATAAATTGTTTGATCAGGATCACCAACCACACATAATCTCGCTTGCTCACTTACTAAATTTTTAATAATTCCATATTGTACTTCGTCGACATCTTGAAACTCATCTACATGGATATAATCATAACGATTTTGCCATTTTTGTCGAATGTCTTTGTTTTCTTCAAATAAACGGTACACAAACAACAACAAGTCATCAAAATCAAGCGCGTACATTTCTTTTAGTTTGTTTTCATAAAGCTCATAGATTTCTGACTTAATCACATCACTCGTAAACTTATTGGCACTCGCTCTTGCCTCTTGTGCACTCACAAATGCACATTTGCAATTTGAGATGTAGCCTAAGGTTGCCCCAAATGACAAATCTTTGACATTCACATCCAATTGTTTATAAATTTGTTTCAAAATAGACTTTTGATCGTCGCTATCTAAAATTACGAAATTTTGCGGATAATTGAAATAACGAATGTCTTCGCGTAAAATACGTACACAAAGTGAGTGAATCGTAGATACATTCACACCAGTGCGTTCGCACTCTAACATTTGGTTAATTCTTTCCTTCATTTCGTTTGCTGCTTTATTTGTGAAAGTAATTGCTAAAATACGATATGGCATAACACCTAATACTTGAATCAAATAAGCAATACGTGTTGTAATCACTCTTGTTTTACCACTTCCTGCACCTGCCACAATACGAACATGCGTATCACAAGCACAAACCGCTTCCAGCTGTTTTTCGTTTAAAGTTTTTAATAGTTCCATGCTTCCACCTCATGAGTTACATTATACTATAAATTTGTATTCTTTTTTCAATTGCTTTAATTTTTTTTTGTAGAAAATTGTGAAATATTATATAATACTTTCGAGGTGTATTTATGAAAAAACAAAAAAAGAATAAAGTTTTAATCGGAAGGGTTTATGATTTACTAGTAATTCCGGTTTATATTATAGTTTCTGTCATGCTTTTGTACATGATTCAATCGTACACAAGCAAGTATACATTATTAATTGTTGCCGTATTGGCACTTATTCTATTCATTGCTTTGGTATCGATGTTCTACAAAAAAACATGGGTGCATGTATTACGTAGAATTTTGATAACGCTACTTTGTGCAGTGATGATTTTTGCTCTTTTAAAGATCAATACATTGAATACTTTCTTTGATCGTCTAGGAGTGGACGATCAAGGCGAAGAAGTAATTACGACACAATTAAATATCTATTCATTGAAATCAAATGAAAACTTTACTGCTGTTATTGAAAATGAAAAAGATTTAGATGGAAAAACAATCGGTATTCAAGTAAGCAACGACAAAGACGAATCTGCTTATGTACTTGAACAAGTACAAAAAACATACGATGTTACCCCAACTGAATACAATGACTACAAAAAGATGATGTCTGATTTATACTATGGATATGTAGATGCTGTAGTTGTGAATACAAATGCAATTACAGGAATCGAAGAAACCTTTGGTCCAATGGATGAATTCACAAACAAGATTAAATCGTATACACACAAAGTAACGCAGTCTAAGAACACAGTTGATAAAGATATCACAAAAGAAACATTTACTGTATTGATTAGTGGACAAGATGATGTTGGAACACCAAATGCGAATTCATTATCTGATGTAAACATGATTGCCATTGTCAATCCTACTTCAAATCAAGTTGCACTTGTTTCTATCCCTCGTGATTCTTATGTTCCTAATCCAGCTTACAATTATGCTTCGGACAAACTAACACACACTGGAAATGATGGAGTTGAAAATACTATGAAATCATTAGAGTCTACTTTACAAATCGACATTGATTTCTACGTAAAGATTTCATTTACTTCATTAATCGAAGTCGTTGATGCCATTGGTGGCATTGAGGTAGACGTACCAATTGGCTTCACAGAACAAGATGAAAACAGAAGTTTTGAAAACGACGATTTGATTACGTTAGCTGCAGGTCCTCAAAGTGTAAATGGTAAACAAGCATTGGCATTCGCTCGTCACAGACATTCTTATGTGAACCAAGACTTAGGAAGATCACAAGCACAAGTTCAAATTATCAAATCAATCATTAACAAGTTATTAACAGCAGAAGGAATGACAAGTCGAATCGATAAAGTATTAGATATCGTACCAAACTATGTATTAACTAACTTTACTAACTCACAAATGAAATCCTTTGTGAAAACGCAAATAGATGAAATTAAGCCTTGGGCTGTTTCGACTCTATCGTTAGCTAATGGTTTTGCTCCAGGTCCGGAAGGATACATTCCTACGGCATCTGATCCTGTCACAAACCAAAGTATCTATTACTTAAAACGACAAGAAGTATTGAATGTAAATGCATTTATGAACATTTTAAATGAACAACATACATTTAAAGACTTTACATTTAACGCAAGTAACTTCTATGAAAATTTCGATAATTACGACGAAACAAAATACAATATTGAATTTGCAGATTAGCACGTACTTAACCTACGTGCTTTTCTTTTTTAGTTTCCGCAATAAAAATTGTACTTCCTAAAAAAATATTATATAATCTTCTATGAGGTGCATTATGAAAAATAAAATTACAATTGATGGGATATTATCCTTTTTTATTTTAGCTGCTACTGTTTATGCAGGCTATATTATATTCATTGCTAATTCATTGCCAATCGCATGGCGATACATTGCAATCGCCATTGTTTCAATCATTGGATTGTTATTATTGGTTTTGTCTTTTAAAAAGTTCAAAAAAGTAGGAACTTGGGTTCGACGAATCGCGACTATTTTATTTATCGTGATCTTTGCTTTCACAAGTTTTAACTTAGATAAGTTTAGAACATTTACTAACCGCGTAACAGATGTTGGAAATGAAAACGTAGAAAAAATATCAATCATCGTAAAGAAAGATAGTAAGATTGATAGCTTAGCCGATTTAAAAAACAAAACAGTCTATTACCAAGATGGAACTGATAAATCAAATGCTGACTTTGTTATTAAAAAAGTCAAACAAGAAGTAAACAAAGTGAAATTCAAAGGTGAAAACAATTACTTCTCCTTAGCACAACAGTTAATGGACGAAAAAATTAATGCAATCATCATTACAAACTCTTACATTCAAAGTGTAGAGGATGGAATGGAAGGATTTGAAGGTAGCATTAAAGTGGTGCAAACATACGAAAGAAATGTTGAAAAAACAAAGAAAACACACACTGGACAAGGTTTAGACTTAACCCAAGATGTGTTTACCGTATTAATTAGTGGAATGGATGAAACAGGAACACCAAACCATAACTCACGTAGTGATGTAAATATGTTGTTAATGGTTAATCCAAAGACAAATCATTTCGAGATGGTTTCCTTCCCTCGTGATTCATTTGTACCTAATCCAGCTTTAGGAAATGCGAGTGATAAGTTAACGCATACAGGAAACGATGGTGTCGAGAACACAATGCTTGCGATTGAACAAGTTATTGGTTTCAACATTGACTTCTACGTAAAAGTAAACTTTACTTCTGTAGTAGAGTTTGTCGATGCCTTAGGTGGTATCGAAGTTGATGTGCCGATCGCTTTTTGTGAACAAGATTCAGAACGAAGTTTTGAAGAATCTGACTTACAATGTTTGAAAAAAGGTGTACAAAAAGTTGATGGTGAAGGTGCTTTGGCATTTGCTAGACATCGTAAGAGCGAAGGAGTGGGAGACATCGGTCGTACCCACGCTCAACAAAAAGTAATTATGGGTATGCTTGAAAAAGCATTGACTCCAAGTGGTGCCGCTAAAGTACCTGGATTGCTTGATATTATTCCAAAATACGTAGTAACAAACATAAGTGATGAACAGTTAAACCACTTTATCTCTTATGAATTAGAAAATATGAAACCTTGGACAACATCACAAATGACTTTAGAAAACGGATACAACGCTAATTTAATTACAGCTAGTATGGGTGGAACACCACTAAGTTGTTATGTACTAAGTCCTTATGATTTGGCAATCGTTTGGCAAAAATACTGGATGTTAAATAATCCAACAACATTTAAAGACTTTACATTCAACCTGAGTGATTTAAACCCTCAAGATATGCCAGCGTTCGTTAAGAGCCCTAATTTAGTTCTTTATGGTGATGATTTGTCTTCTTACTTAGGTGTAGAAGAAAAACCTGTAGAAACGACTCCAGAGGAGCCTACTACACCTGAAACACCAACCACACCAGAACAACCAACAACACCTGATCCAGATACAGGTGAAAACAACGGGAATACTGGTACTGGAGGAAATGAGCAACCTGGTGGAGAACCAACTACACCAGAAACGCCAACTACGCCTCCTACTACCCCAACACCCCCTACGACACCAACTCCATAACAAACAAAAGAGACGTTCATTTGAACGTCTCTTCTTTTATTTACTATTCATCGCACGCATCGCATTTACAATGGCAATTAACGTAACTCCTACATCTGCAAAAACACCCATCCACATGCCTACTAAACCAACAGCACTTAAACCGAGTACCGCTACTTTAATAACAAGTGAGAAAACAATGTTTTGATACAAGATACGTTTTGTTTTACGAGCAATTTGAATTGCAGTTGGAATGGATGATAAATCATCATTCATCAACACAACATCACTTGCTTCAATGGCAGCATCACTACCGATTCCACCCATCGCAATACCGATATCAGCACGCATTAAGACAGGAGCATCATTGATTCCATCCCCAACAAATGCCACACGATCATGATCATTTAAGTAGTTCTCTAATGTCATTACTTTGTCTTGTGGTAATAATTGCGCTCTTACTTCATCAATTCCCACTTCGCTCGCAACTTTTTGCGCAATCGCTTGTTTGTCACCACTTAACATTACGGTTTTCTTCACACCTAATTGTTTCAAACGTGCAATGGCCGCTTTACTAGATTGTTTTACTTCATCACTAATCACAATACAACCTACATATGCTTGGTCGTAAGCCACATAAACAATACTTCCTAAGGCATCGCTTTCTTCAAATACAATGCCATGTTCTTTTAATAATTTTGCATTCCCAACAAGCAATTGCTTTTGTTGGTAATCGACAACAATTCCCTGTCCCGCAATTTCAAAATAGTTTTTTAATTGCATATCATCAATTGACTTGTTGTATTGGTGCACAATACTTTGGGCAATCGGATGATTACTCTTACTTTCTCCATACGCCGCTAACTCTAATGTATTGTTTTTACCAATTACTTCTTGTACTTTAAAAATACCTTTTGTAATTGTACCTGTTTTATCAAAGACGATAGTATCAATTTCACTTAATTGTTCAAGATAGTTACCACCTTTTACTAAAACACCTTTTTTACTTGCTCCACCAATTCCCGCAAACAATCCTAATGGAATGGATACAACAAGTGCACAAGGACATGAAATGACTAAGAATGTACATCCACGGTACAACCATGTTGAAAAGCTATCTCCACCATATAGTAAAGTTGGTACTAAAACGATTACGATGGCAGCTAATACAACAACTGGTGTATAAATTTTAGAAAACTTCGTAATGAATTTTTCTACTTTTGCTTTTTTACTTGATGCATTTTCAACTAATTCAAGAACACGAGCAACCGTAGACTCACTGGCTACTTTCTCAACTCTCATTTTGAAAACACCATTGATGTTTAAACAACCAGCTAACACTTCATCATTGATACCTACATCTTTTGGTAACGATTCTCCAGTTAGTGCTGAAACATCCAAACTACTATTTCCTTCAATAACAGATCCATCAACAGGAATTCGCTCTCCTGGTTTCACCACAACAACATCATTTACTTGTAGTTGTTCAGGTGTAACTTGTACTTCTTGTCCATCACGAATTACAATTGCAAAGTTTGTGTTGATGTCCATCAATTCTCCAATCGAACGACGAGAACGATTTACGGCAATGGATTGGAATAATTCCCCTACATCATAAAACAACATAACTGCTACCGCTTCTGCATAGTCACCTAAAGCAAAAGCACCAATCGTTGCTACTGACATTAAGAAATTTTCATCAAACATATCTCCTTTAAACAGATTGCGAAGTGCTGTTAAAATTACTTTGTAACCTGCAACCACATAGGTTGCTACAAATAACCAAGTTTGTAACACTTCACTCACTTCTCCACTTAAAAGAGCCAAAACAAACAAGATGGAAGCAACAACCAATTGACCCACTTCCTTTTTGTGTGATTGTGTATTGACTTCACTACGAGTAAACGGCTCAATCAATACGCCTTTTTCAGCTTTGTTTGCAACTTCATTCAAATCTTCTAACAATTTGTGCGTATCACTACGTTTGCTATTCACAAACAATGTGGAAGTAGAAAAATTCAACACTGCTTCATCAACATAACTCAATTGATTTAATGCTGTTTCTACTTTTAATGCACAATTGGCACAATCCAAATTCGCAATAGAAAACTTAAATTTCGCATTCGTGATTTTCTTATCACTTACTGCATTTAAATCATGGCTGCAGCAACAATGATCTCCTTCTTCCTCTCCACTATCGTCTTCGTGTGAGTGCGTGTCATGTGAACAACACTCGTGATCACTTGTTTGTGTTGCGCAAGTACATCCACCCATTTCATGTTGGTGATCATTACTGCATCCACAACTTCCATGTTCATGATTATGTTCATGGTTGTGTTTCGTTTCGTTGCTTCCGCAACATCCATCTTTATGCATACATACTTTCATTTACTTGTCCTCCCTTATATGCGATAATCCGTTATTGAAAATCATTTGAATATGATTGTCATCTAGTGAGTAGTACATATTTTTACCGTCTCTTCTAACTTTGATAATACGCGCATTACGCAATGTCGCTAATTGATGCGAAATTGCAGAGTGCGTCATATTTAGTACTGCAGCAATTTCACATACGCACATTTCTTCTTGAAACAATACACTCAAGATTTTTAATCGAGTTGGATCAGCATACATCTTAAAAAAGTTTGCCAATTCATTTTCTTCTTTTTCATCTAACATTTGTGCTTGCAAACGTACTACTTCGTTTTCATCAACGTTACATCTATGTTCCATCTTCTCACCTCATATGAACACTTGTTCATATGTTCATTATACTACTAATTTATCAAATGTAAATATAAAACCTCTATTTTTTCAATAGAGGTTTTATTCAATGTATTGGAAATCTCCTTTGGGTACATCACAAGGCACATAGAAGCGTTTCTCAACGCCAATTGGCCCTTTATCACTAATAAACCATAACACGTCATTTTGCTCTGAATCAAAGTGAAAATGCGTATAACGATCTTTTAGTTTCTGTTTCATTAACGAAACACTTTCATCACTCAGCGAATGTTCAAACACTGCAATTTTCTCTCTCAGCTCCATTTCTGTATGCACAATACGCTTTGTGAATTGTTTATACTGTGCAATTTCATTCAATGCACGAATCCACTTCCCTTGTCCATCATCGAAAGCAATTAGTAAGCGTAACTTTGGATCACAATATAGAAATGGGTAATGAAACGTAATTAACGCTCCACAATGACTACACTTCCTTGTGAAGAAAGCACCTTCCATAATCGCTTCTTTGGCCTTCTCTTCATGCTGTGCATGAATCACGCTCTCACACATTACACTCCATGTGCTAGCACATTCATGACACGTAATTTCATATCGCTTTGTATTCATGGATTTATCATAACACAAACGATATTCAAAAAAAAAGAAAAAAATGACTCAAAGAGTCATTTTAGTTTTTTCCCAATAATTGGAACATATTTTTCTTGTAAACTTCTACTCCAGGCTGGTTAAATGGATTAATATCAATCATGTAACAAGTCATTGCACAAGCTCTAAAGAAGAAATAACATAAGTAACCAAATGTTTTCGCACTCATATCAGGTGCAGTAATCATTAAGTTAGGTACATTCCCCTCTTCCTCGTGGGCTTTCAGTGTTCCTTGCATTGCCATTTTATTTACCCAATCAACACTCTTACCTGCTAAGTAGTTCATTCCATCCGCGTTTTGTTCATCGCTTGGGAATGTTAAATCAAGCAAAGGTTTTTCAAACAATACTAAAGTTTCGTATAAGATCTTTTTCCCATCTTGAACAAATTGTCCTAATGAGTGTAAATCAGTTGAGAACGTTCCAGAACAAGGTAAAATTCCTTTTTCTTCTTTTCCTTCTGATTCCCCAAATAATTGTTTCCACCATTCTGCTAACATCGTAGTATTTAAATCATAGGTAACAAACATCTCTGCATCTTTACCTTGGTTTTGTAAGATACGTCTTGCTACTCCATATGCATACGCACTATTTTTTGTTAGGTCCGCAGTAGCAAAATCTGCATACGCTTCACTTACCCCTTCCATAATAGCATCGATGCTGATTCCCGCAACCGCAATAGGAAATAAACCAACTGCAGTAATAACTGAGAAACGTCCTCCGATGTCATCTGGAATAGAGAATGTTGTATACCCTTCCGTTTTTGCGATATCATGTAACGTACCTTTGTTTTTATCAGTTGTCGCAAAAATACGTTTTTGTGAACCTTCTTTTCCATATTTTTCTTCCATGAATTGTTTCAACAAGCGAAACGCCAATGCTGTTTCTGTAGTTGTTCCTGATTTCGAAATAACGTTAACACAAACTTCTTTGTTTTTTAAGTAAGCTAACACTTGTGCTAAGTACGTTGATGAAAAAGTATTTCCGATAAATAGAATTTCTGGTTTCTTATCCGCGTACAATCCATTGATCATTTCAATCGCTGCTCTCGCCCCTAAATAAGAACCACCAATTCCACAAACAACAAATACATCACAGTTATCTTGCACATATTGTGCACTGCTTTTCATTAAAGCAAATTCATCTTTGTCATAGTTGTTACACCAATCGACCCATCCAAGAAAGTCATTTCCCTTTCCTGTTTTGTTAATGATTGCCTCATGTAACTCATTTACTTTTTCTTGGTAAGATAAAATATCTTCTTTTAAAAATGCATGTGAACTATCAAATTTAATCATAACTCTCTCCTTCTTTGCGCATCTCAACCGCAATCCATTTATCTAAATTATCTTCGATTGTTTGAAAGCCTATTTCCATCTTAGGTAACTTAATGCCACGATACCCTCTTCTTTTTTCTTTGGATAAATTAGGTTGTAGTGCTTTCAGTGATAATTTGTAATGGCCATTTTCACTGTCCATCTCTAGAATCTTCACTTTGATTTTTTGATTCATCGATAAAAACTGATGTATGTCTTTAATATAATCACGCGAAATCTCCGAAATATGAATCAATCCATAATGGTTCTCATCAAAGCGTACAAACGCTCCATATGGTTGAATTCCTGTGATTTCACCTTCTACTATTTGTCCTACTTGGTACTGCAAAAGAACACCTCATTTCACTGCATATTATAACACATTTTAAACAACTTGTGATATAATAATCTAGCGAGGTGTTTAAAAGTGAACGAGAAAGAAAAAGAAATCATTGAAGTAATCGAAAAGATTAGACCTTATATGCAACGCGATGGAGGAGATGTAGAATTTGTCTCGTTTGTTGATGGTGTTGTGTATGTTAATATGCATGGAGCATGTAGCGATTGTTTGATGTTAGACGATACTTTAAAACTGGGGATTGAAGCATTACTTCTAGAAGAAGTCGAAGGCGTTCGCGAAGTAAAAGTAGCAGAACTTTAATTTTTTCTAAGAATAGTAAAACAGTGATTACACTTATGTGTAACCACTGTTTTTTTATTTGTCTAAAAAGTCAATTTTACGAAAACTTTCCGCTGTTGAAATCAACAACAAGTGATCATCACTCGTTAATGTATACGTTGGTGAAGGTGTCACATCCAAACGATTGTCGCTGTGACGAATTCCCAATATATTTACATTGAATTTATTACGTACATCCAAATCAGATAAGGTAAACCCTACCCAACTAGCTGGTGTGGCAACTTCAATAATAGAATACTCATCATCGATATCAACCATATCGATAATTTTACGATCCAGTAATCCTTTTGCTGTTTCGACACCCATTTCTTTTTCAGGACGAACTACTTTGTCTGCCCCAACCTTTTCTAAAATTTGTTTGTAAGACTTATTTTTCGCTTTTGCTACAATATAAGGCACACCTAATTCTTTTAAGTTCAACACACATAAAATACTTTCTTCTAAGTGTGAACCTGTCGAAACTACAGCAACATCACAATCGGCAATTCCTGCATTACGCAAAACGTTAATATCGGTAATATCACCTTGAATTGCTACACTAACAATATCTGCCATTCTTTGCACACATTCCATATTTTTATCAATTGCGATTACTTCACAATTGTAACGACTTAACGTTTTGGAAACAGTACTTCCAAAAATTCCTAATCCTAGTACTGCATATTGTGTATTCTTATTGTCTTTCATAAGTCCTCCTACCCAACAATAACGTGCCCTTCCGCATAATGGAAAGAGTCCGATTTTGTATCTTCACGAACAATTGACATAATGAACGTCATAATACCGATACGTCCTACATACATCAACATTATAATAACAAGTTTTCCACCAACACTCAACATCGGCGTAATACCTAATGTTAATCCTACAGTGGCAAGTGCACTTGTTGCTTCAAAACAAATTTCCATAAAACTGAAATTCTCAGTAATGGACAAGATAAAGATTCCGGTAAACAACACGATTAAGTTTACTGTCATAATCGTTGTCGCTCGAACGATAATATTACGTGAGATATGTCGATTAAACAAATTCGTTCTAGACTTACCACGTAAACTTCTGGCAACACAAATTATGATTACCGCTAATGTCGTTGTTTTAATCCCCCCTGCAGTTCCCCCAGGAGATCCCCCGATGAACATACAGATGATCATCAACAACTGCGATGACATTTGAGCGAACTGCAAAGGTATCGTTGCAAATCCCGCAGTACGTAATGTTACAGATGTGAAAAACGAGTTCATTATCTTATCTGGTATACTCAAGTGAGCAAACGTTTCTGGATTGTTAAACTCAACGATAAAGAATACCACTGCTGGCACTAGGATAAGCGCTGCAGAAGCGATAATAGCCACTTTACTATGCAGTGATAACGAAGTTAAAAAATGACGGAAATTGACTTCCTTTTTAAACCATTTCACAATTTTCTCATGTACGTCAAACCAAACAACAAATCCCAATCCTCCTAAAACAATCAAAGCCATGATCGTAAAGGAAACAATTACATTTGTTTGATATGGAATTAGACTCGTTGCTGTTAAGTTATCAAACCCTGCATTACAAAATGCTGAAATAGCGATAAACACAGATTTGAATATTCCTTCCGCAATACCAAACTTCGGAATAAAAACAAACATCAATAAGATTGCTCCGATTCCTTCTAAGACCAAAACATATTTCACAATTCCTTTTAGAAAACTTCTAAAGTTATTGATATTCGCTTGGTTCATTACTTCTTTGATTGCGACCTTATCATTTACCGATAAACGCGCACGTAATACGACCAAAAACGTTGCAACTAATGTCATCAATCCAATTCCACCGATTTGAATTAAAAACATAATAACAGTTTGTCCAAATAAGTTGAACTGATCCATGGTAACTGTTGTAACTAATCCAGTTACACATGTTGCACTGGTTGCAGTAAATAAAGCATCTATAAAGCTGAAAAATTCACCATTATTGTTTGAGATAGGCAAACTTAATAAAATAGCCCCTACTAAAATTACACCTAGAAAACTAGTCGCAATTCTACGGGCCGGTGGTGCTTTTTTCAAAGACATCATCTGTTGTAAATTTTTTCTCATATTATCCCTCAATATATGTACAGATTCTATTCTACACCTTTTAAATATTTTTACAACTACATTTTAGCAAAAGAAAAGATCACTCGCACAGCGAACTCACGTCTTTTTTAAACGTTATTCACTACAAAGTGATCTAGTCAATCCTAATTGTTTTATACAATTGCTATTTTTAGAAGTTTTCTTTTAAAATTTCAAAGTATTTTTGTTCGTGATCGCACACTGGACACATATCAGGTGCAACACTTCCTACATGTAAGTGTCCACAGTTAGTACATAGCCAAACTGTTTCTTCTTCTCTTGAGAATACTACACCATCGTTAATGTTGTTTAATAATTTAACATATCTTTCTTCGTGGTGTTTTTCGATTGCTGCAACCCCTTCAAATAAAGCTGCAATGTCATCAAATCCTTCTGCTTTTGCTTCTTTCGCAAAGTTAGCATACATATCTGTCCATTCGTAGTTTTCACCTGCAGCAGCATCTTTTAAGTTATCGATTGTCCCTGGCATACCATCGTGTAGTAATTTGAACCAGATTTTCGCATGTTCTTTTTCGTTCCCTGCTGTTTCCGCAAAAATGTTACCAATTTGTACATACCCGTCTTTCTTTGCTTTTGAAGCATAGTAGTCGTACTTGTTTCTTGCTTGTGATTCACCTGCGAATGCAGTCCATAAATTTTGTTCTGTTTTTGATCCTTTTAAATTCATTGTAATAATCTCCTTTCAATTAACTTAATTAAAACACAACCACCTTTTTTATTCAAGTTTCATGCCTATATTTTCCAACAAAAAAACAGGTGTCTTATCACACCTGTTTATTCAAACGGATCTTCCCCTTCAGGAACTTGAATCTGTTTGGATTCTAGCCTGAAATTGATAAATTCTTGTATTCCATAATAAAGTACCGCAAACACTGGAACACCCACAAACATTCCTACGATTCCAAAGAATGAACCACCTATTGTAACGGAAAATAAGATCCAAAAACTAGGAAGTCCTAATTTGTCACCTAAGATTAACGGTCCCAATACATTTCCATCAAATTGTTGTAAACATAAGATGAAAATCGCAAAATACACGGATTGAATTGGTTGAATAATCAATAAGATGATAATACCTGGAACAGCCCCGATAAAAGGACCAAACACAGGAATCATATTCGTGATACCAACAATAACACTAAGCAATGCTGCATATTCAATACCTAATAACGATAGCCCTACATAACAAATGATTCCAATAATCAAAGAGTCAATCGCTTTACCGATGATAAAATCATAGAATACGCGACGACATACGTTCGTCATGCGTTTCAAATATTGTGCAATTTGTTCAGGAAAGATTGCAAAGTTCACTTTTCTCACATTGGAGATGAATATTTCTTTATCTAACAATAAGTACATTCCTGCAGCAATTCCAATTAGAATATTCAAGAATGTTTTCAATATACCATACGATGTGGAGATAATAGCTGGGAATGCACTTGACAACAAGTCCCCAAAGTTATTTAAGAACTCACTTCCCTTCCCAACAACATCATTTATTTGTGTCATATCCAAATTAAAATCTTTAAATATATCAGTAATAAACACACTAAATCGTTTTATATACACTTCATTGTTGGAAACCAAATCACCAATGCTGTCAACCACAGCAGGAACAATCAACAATACTAATAATGATATGACTCCTAACGCGATAAACAAAGCGATAAAAAGCGAAACCAATCGTTTGGCTTTCCCTTTGGGTTGCCACTTCGCAAATACACGACGTTCAAAAAACATCATAATTGGATTCAATAAGAACGCCAATGAAAAACCTATGATAAAAGGAAACAGAATGCTTAAAAAGCCACTCCATGCCTTTGCCACCACTTCAAAATTGGTTAATAAAAAGAAAAGCAACAATGTAAACGTTGCAATCGTTATACCAACCCAAACTTTCTCCTTCATTTCTTTTGTAAATTTAATTCGCATTTTCTCACCCTCTAGTACTATTCTAACATTTTTTAGATTGTTTGTCCCAGTAATATTTTGCATATAAAAAAGCGTTGTTTGCACAACGCTATCAATTATTTTACAGATACAATTTTCATTGAGTTAGTTGCACCAGCTCCAGAAGGGTATCCTGCAACAATAACGATTGTTTCTCCAGGTTTTACTCCGTATGCTTTCGCAACAGTACAAGCTAATTTAAATTCATTTGCTTGATCATTTTCAATATCACTAACAATTGTTGTTACACCCCAGTTAGCTGCTAATGTTCTTTGTGTAGCTGCATCGAAAGTTACCGCTAAAATTGGTGACTTAGGACGGAATTTAGAAAGTCTTCTTGCTGTTGTTCCACTTTGTGTAAACGCAACAATCGCTGCTACATCTAAGTTTAAAGTAGCATCTGACACAGAGATTGCAATTGCGTCATTTACTGTTCTTTGACTAGTTTTAATACTTGAATATAATCTTTCTTTGTAAGGAAGAATTTCTTCACATGCTCTCGCAATTTTATCCATTGTTTGAACTGATTCAATTGGATATAAACCAGCAGCAGATTCCCCAGAAAGCATAATACAGTCAGTTCCATCTAATACTGCATTGGAAACATCACTTGCTTCTGCTCTTGTACATCTTGGGTTATTTTGCATACTTTCTAACATATGTGTTGCTGTAATAACTGGTTTCCCCATTGCGTTTGCTGTTTTAATAATGCTTTTTTGGTAAATTGGTACTAATTCGAAGTCAACGTTAACTCCAAAGTCACCACGTGCAACCATTACTCCATCAGAAACTTCTAAGATTGATTCAATGTTGTCAAATCCTTCTTGGTTTTCAATTTTAGGAATAACTTGTACGTTTTCTCTACCTTCTTCTTTTAAGATTTCACGAATTGCTAAAACGTCTTCTTTTCTTCTTGTAAAAGAAGCAAATAAGTAGTCAATTCCATTTTGACAACCAAAACGAATATCGTTAATATCTTTTTCTGATAAGAATGGCATACTTAGCTTAACACCAGGTAAGTTACATCCTTTTTTCGATTTTAAGAAACCTGGGTTTTCGATACGACAAACTAATTCCCCATCTTTCTTATCGATAATTGTAAGTTTCATTTTTCCATCATCAATACGAATCATTCCACCCACTTCCACATCTTCAAATACTTCAGGTACTTGAATGTGGAAACGTTCGTGTGTTCCTTCGATTGGTTCTTTCACGATTGTTACAATATCTCCAGTTTGGTACTCTTCCGCACCGTTTTTAAATGTTCCTAAACGTACTTCAGGACCTTTTGTATCTAGAGCAATCGCAATGTTTGCTCCTTTTTCTGCTGCTACTTCACGAATACTTTCAATACGTTTGCCATGTTCAACGTAATCTCCATGAGAGAAGTTTAAACGACAAACATTCATTCCTGTATCTATTAATTTCGCAAGCATTTCTCTACTTTCACTAGCTGGACCAATGGTACAGACAATTTTTGTTTTTCTTTCCATATAAATTCCTTTCTACACTAATCGATCAAATAAGTTTTGTAATTCTTTTCTTGAAGCTCTAGGCATGTTTAATGCTTCCTCAATTGGAACACCAACAATTTCGCCTTTTTGAATACCAACACATTGACCACCAATACCTTGCATTAATAAATCCACTGCTTTTTCTCCCATACGAGAGGCAAGCACACGATCATTAGGGGTTGGTGAACCACCACGTTGTACATGACCTAGCACTGTTGCACGACCAGAGAACCCAGTGAATTGGCTTACTTTTCTTGCGAAAGATTCCACATCACAGATTTTTTCTGAAATCACAACAATTGCATGTCTTTTCTTTTTCACTAAATCAAATTCTTTTAAACGATCCAATACTTCTGTTTCTTCAAATCCAGTTTGTGCCGTGACAACAATTTCTGCCCCACAAGCCAATCCTGAATACAAAGCCAAATCCCCACATCGGTTCCCCATTACTTCAACAACAGAACATCTGTGATGAGAATTTGAAGTATCTCTCAATTTATCGACAGCTTCTACTACAGTTTGTAGTGCTGTGTCAAATCCAATCGTTGTATCTGTACTAGTAATGTCGTTGTCGATCGTACCTGGTAAACCAATGCAATTGATTCCCATATCCGTAAGAGCCAACGCCCCACGATAACTACCATCTCCACCGATTACTACAACAGCTTCAATACCATGTTTACTTAACTGCTCCACCGCTTTTTTTCTTACTTCTACATCCTTGAATTCTGGTAAGCGTGCTGAACCCAACATCGTTCCACCTCGATCAAGAATGTCAGAAACTTTTTCACGAGACAAAGGCTCGATGTTTCCTTCTACAAGACCACGGTATCCATCATAGATTCCAAATACCTCTAATCCGGCTTTCGTCGCAACTCTTGTAACAGCACGAATGGCTGCGTTCATTCCTGGAGCATCTCCACCAGAGGTTAATACACCGATTCTTTTTATCATATTGCTACCTCCAATATCCTGTATTACTATATCACTTTTCGATATGAATTTCTACTATTAATTACTTCTTTTTCGCCCTGCGATTGCCTGTTGACAGTACTTTTTGCGATGATAGTGCTTTCACTCTTTCAACAAGTCTTTTCGCACCTACCGTATCGTTGATGATTTTGCTATTCAAAGCATAGTACTTTTCTAAATTACTAATGTCGTAATTGCTTGTGAACATCGTGAAACGTTGGTGCTCCATTCGTTCGTTTAGTACTGCTAATAAAATCTCATCGCGACTCCAATTACTTACTGCTTCTCCTGCAATATCATCCAAGATGACAACATCCGCATTTCGCAAAGCATCAATGTACTTTACATAAGCAATCTTATCATACATCATCCCTTTTAACGAAGAGATATACTTAGGAACATTTACAAATGCGACACGTTTGCCTTGTAGAGCCATTTCATTTGCAACACAACATGCCAAATACGTCTTTCCTGTTCCTGGTTCCCCACACAAATAAAATCCCGAAGCCCTTGCTTGGTCACAAGCATCAACAAGCTGTGTCACTAACTCGATGTAACCACCGCTCTCGCCTTCTAGATTGATATCCTTAAAGCGCAACATCAATTGCTCTTCACTCATATCACAAAGAGAAAATTGTTTTTGGTGTTGTAAGCTAGCTAACTTCTTTATTTGATAAACACATGGTTCTAAACTTTTTTCGAACACTTGATCATAAGTAAGTTCTAACACATACCCCTCACTTGGTTGTTGGCACATCGATAGCCCTTCACAGTGTTGGCATTTTTGTTTCCTTTTTACGTAATCCGCAATTTTATAAGCATGCTCTTGCAACGTACTTAATGGCAGTCCATACTTCTGCAATAATGCATACACGCATTGTTCTTTTGCCAAAGAAGCAATCAATTGTTCTTTTTCCGCTTTTAACGTATCATCTGATACAACTGTAAATTCAACCTTATGCATCGCTATTCCCTCGATTTCTTATCTTCGCAATCATTTCCGCTTTTTGTTCTTCGCTGATTTGATCCTCTTGTGTTTGCCACTCTTGTACAATTGTAGCTTGTTTCACTTTATTACCTCGTCTATTCACACTATCAAGTTCAATGGCTTGTTGCTTCTTCGCTTTCTCAATCGTATCGATTTTCAAACGCAACCAACTTCCTGCCATTCGCTCAATATCCGTACCGATAATACGAGGATTGTCTTTGTCTTTCAATAAACCTGTTTCTAATAAAACGTTGATGACTTCAGGTTGCAGACGATATTCGCTAATTAATTTCTCAATCAGTATTTGATCCGCTTTCGCAATTGCCACACCATCTTGTTTGTATTCTAAGAAACGCGTTGGTGGCATCGTTAATGGATCCTTCTCATTCAATGCGTATTTCGCTTTTGTCTTCATGCATACATTCTTCAGCTTTTGCGCATTGAATTTCTTCTCTGGTAAATTCATTCCTCGCGCAATCAACGTTTTCATCATCGATTCATTAATCCCATAAATCGTCGCAATTTCCGCAATCGTTCTTAAATTCTTCTTTGTTCTTTCACTTTTTGGAAACACCATGTCATTTAAATCACTTAAAAATAATTTTTCATCAAAAATAACATTTAAGAAACCATAAGAAATTTCTTCAATTTCTTCTTTCACATTTTGGAACGCCTTTTCTTTTTCGTCGTCCCAATGGTGTTGTAACGTATCTTGCATGGTTGCGGAAATTTCTTCGTAATTACTACGACTTTTGCGTTTTACAACTAAGTTTTGCTTATAGAAACGTAAGACATCTTCTCCCACTACTTGGGTAAACAGACGACCAAATACTTCATGACTCAAAAACTGCGCAGCTTTCATCGGAACATCAAGCAAGTACAAATACGTATCTTCTTTTTCATTATAAAAAGTACGCAACAACAAAAACTCTTCACAGCGTTTGCGTGCTTTTTCCATCGCTTCAAAACTTAACCCACAAGTCTTTTGCAACAAGAGATGGTTTGTAATCGGTAATTGACTACGTTTCAATGCAACTAACGTCGTATAAAACAAATACGCTTGTTCTTTGATCAAAGGTAAATACAACATACTCAAAGAGGCATACTGTTGTGCATTCATATCTTTGTATAATTCAATTTGTATATGACTATCTTTCTTTAGCATCGTACCCCTCCTTATGTAATATCTGTTTTATTTGTTCTTCTAAACAATCACTCTTATTATTATATAACACAATTTGACTTCTTTGTTTTTTTTCCTCTGCATTCATCTGTAAGCGCAATCGCGCTAGCGCTTCTTCCCTTTTGATATGACGATATTGAACTAAGCGCTCAAGTGCTGTTGCTTCATCACTATAAACACACCAAACCTCATCAAAATAAACATCCCAATTCTTTTCAAACAGCAACGGCACTTCCACAATACATATCTTCTCATTTTGATGTTCTTCAAAAAAAGCAAACATCTCTTCTAACATGAATGGATACAAGTATTGTTCCAACTGTTCTTTCTTCTTTGAATTAGAAAATACTAGTGTTGCTATTTCCTCATTGCTTTGCACTTGTAACAGTTCCATAATCGCTTCTTCATGCATACTTCGTACTTGCTTGGCTACTTCATCCATATCCAAGACAAAAACGCCGTATGTTTTAATACAGCGTGTTGCATATGATTTTCCACTTCCCATGTTTCCTGTTAATGCGATTTTTTTCATTCTATTTCCGTTTCTGGCAAGTCTTACAAAAACTTGTCCCACGTCCCCCGACTTGTATTTTGTCTATCACTGTTCCACAAACCACACACGCCTTACCCTTTTGGTCATGTACTTTTAATTCCAACTGAAAGCGTCCATCCACTTTTAGTGAAGAGGTATAACTACGAATCGTTGTTCCTCCTGCTTTGATCGCTCCATTTAAAATTCTTCTAGTATGAAACAAGACGTTCTCCATATCTTTTTTCGATAAACGATTCACTTTACTGCTAGGATGCAATCCACAAGCAAAACAAATCTCATCAGCATAAATATTTCCAATACCTGCTATGTTTGTTTGGTCCAATAAAAATTGTTTCAAAGTGATACTTCTTTTTCTTGCTGCCTGGTACAAATCCAATGCCACCAACGTTTCATCAAAAGCATCTTTTCCTACGTTCTTAAAACAAGGAAATATCTTATAATCTTCGACCTTATCATACAAATACATTCTACCAAATTTACGTGTATCATGGTATCACAATTGTCTCCCATCATCCAAATCAAAAAATACATGTGTATGTTTGTCATATGGATCATTTGGTTGTTGAATATAAAACTTACCTTCCATACGCATATGCGCAATCAAATAGTATTGCTTGCATTCAAATACCAAGTACTTTCCATAACGGTGGTACGCAACAATCGTCTCGTTTTTCATCTGTTTGACAAACGTTGCCACATCACTTGTCGCTATGATTTTATCATAACTCACCTTAACATTTGTAATGGTCGGGTATTGTAATTGTTTTTCAAGAGTACGGATAACCGTTTCTACTTCTGGTAATTCAGGCATTATTTCACCTCGTAATAGTTTTTCCCAAAACTTCCGTCTGCTACTAAAGGAACTTTTAATTCACAAACGTGTTCCATTCCTTCTTTCACCAATCGTTCGACTATTTCTTTTTCTTCTAAACGTACATCAAAAACCAATTCATCGTGTACTTGTAAAATCATTTTCGAACGCAAATTGTTTTCTTTCAACAATTCATTTACTTTAATCATCGCTAATTTAATTAAGTCAGCTGCACTACCTTGAATTGGTGCATTCATCGCAGCACGTTTTCCAAATTCGCGCGTCATATAATTAGCATCATTAATTTCTGGTATGTTTCTACGACGGTTGAAAATAGTTGACACATACCCGTTTTCTTTACATTTCTCAATCGTTTCTTCCATAAACACTTTAATTTGTGGATAACTTGCAAAGTACTTATCCATAAATTCTTTTGCATCATTTCTTGAAATCGACAATTCTTGGCTTAGTCCAAATTCTGTTTGTCCATAAACGATACCAAAATTAACAACCTTCGCTTCACGACGCATTGATGACGTGATTTCATCAGCACTTACGCCATAGATTTCCATCGCTGTCTTCGTATGGATGTCCATATGTTGTAGGAAGGCTTCAATCATCTTTTCTTCATTTGCCATATGTGCCAACATACGCAATTCAATTTGCGAGTAATCCACTGTGTATAAGATACATCCTTCACTTGCTACAAAAGCACGACGAATTTGTTTTGCCTCTTCATCTCTAACACTGATATTTTGTAAGTTTGGTTCACTGCTCGACAAACGTCCTGTCTGTGCCAAACATTGATTAAAAATCGTATGAATCTTACCATCTTTACGAACGAATTTTTTCAAACCTTCCGCATACGTTGAATATATTTTTTGGTACTTTCTTTGTTGAATCAACATAGGAATCACAGAATGCGTATCAATCAGTTTTTCCAACACATCAACAGCGGTACTACGTTTTTTGTTTGCTTTTAATCCTAATTCATCAAACAAAACCTCTGCAAGTTGCTTTGGCGAGTTCACATTAAACTCACGACCTGTCACTTCAAATATTTGTTTCTCTAAATCTTGAATAATCGCTAACGTCGTTTCCGCAATTTCATTTAACACATTTATATCAGTTGTAACACCTTCTCTTTCCATTTCATATAAAATATGAGCCAAAGGCATTTCAATATCGTACACAACATAAGTTAAATCTTTTTCTTCAATTTCTTCTTTTACTTTATCTTTGATCGCATACAACACTTCTATCTGTTGCGACAAATACAAAAAGCGTTCTTCTTCATCGGCCATTTTAGGCTTTCCGGCTTTTCCATACATATCCGCTTTTTTTGTTTCCTCATAAAAGTGGTATTTATTAATTAGTTTTTCATAAGAGATCACACTATTGTCGACACTGAAACCACCAATCATTAAATCCAAATGAAAAGGAGCAAACGAAAAACCATAACGATTTAACAAATGATACATTTGCTTCGCATCGTAGACGATTTTACGCAAATCACTTTGCAGATACTTTTGAATACCGCTATCCATTAACATATCTTCTTTGTCCATGTAATAAATATGTGCATCATTACGCAACATGATTCCATATAATGTTGTGTCGTAATACGTTTCGTTATCAAAATCCAATACTACAACCATATCTTCTTGTATCATGTCTTCGCTTAATTTTGTAATTTTTTCTACAGGAAGACATTTCTGTTCTTCCCTTTTTACCACATTTCGTTTAGCAAGCGAATGCATTTCATATTTATTATAAAACGCATTCAATGTCTCGTAGTCTGGAGCAAACAAAAAATCATCCAAACCAAAAGCAAACTCACAATCGATTTTAATTGTCGCTAATTCTTTTGACATAAACGCCTTGTCTTTGTCATTTTCTAACTTTTCTTTTAACTTCCCTTTGATTTCATCAATATGTTCATAAACGCCTTCAACACTTTGGTAATCATTTAAAAGTTTGATTGCTGTTTTTTCTCCTACCCCTTTTACACCAGGGATATTATCTGCGCTATCACCACTTAGCCCTTTGAAATCAATAACTTGTTTCGGTGTTAATTGCATCATGTCATACAGTTCTTGGGTATCCACAAGTTGCATATCTGTGATCCCTTTTTTCATTAACAACACATCTGTTGTCGCATCAATCAACTGCAGTAAATCCTTATCACTCGATAAGATATGTACTTTATGATCAGGGTATTGTTTTGCTAAGCTTCCAATAATGTCATCTGCTTCTACCCCTTCTTGTTCATAACGATAAATATGATACGCATCAAGAAATTCTCGAGCCATAGGAAATTGCACTTTCAATTCTTCGTCTATCGCTTTTCTTGTGCCTTTATAATCTTCATATTGTTCATGACGAAACGTTGGTTTTCCTGCATCCCAAGCGACCAAAACATGCTCAGGGTCAAGCGTAGCAATCGCCTTGTTAATCATGTTTGCAAAACCAAAAACGGCATTGGTAGGAATCCCATTGCTCGTTGTCATAAAATTACCTCGGTACGCTGTTGCGTGGTATGCACGAAACAACATCGAGTTTCCATCTATTAGTAATATATCTTTCGCCATATTGTAAATCCTCCATGCTTATTATTTTAACACATTTTCTCGCAAACGATGACATCATTGCGCAAATCATTTTATTATTTTTCGTTTTGTATCTAACAAAAAGAAAAGACTAGTTTTACCCTAGTCTTTTGCTACCTCTTTTGTTTCATCGTTTGCTTTTTCCACTTCATCCACTCCGACATAGCGAAGTGTGAAAGGTTGGTAAACTTTTTTGTCTTGGTCTTCTTTTTCATTCCCATATAACACTTCAAAGCCATACTTCTTCGCATTTGCTAACAACCACTTCGCTTGTTCACTATTCGCGAATTGCTCTTGTGGTGTTTGCGATAACACAAAGCGTAATGTATACCCTAATTGACTATAACTTTGTCCAGGGTAATCAGCGTATTTTTTAAAGTTATCCACTCCATATTTAACAATCGCTTCATTATAAAGTGAAATTTGATTTTCATAACTAATATAACCACTTACCAAAATCAACCCACCACAAGTCGTATTGTTTGTTTCCTTTAACCCCTCACACAATTTAGTCAAAGGTTCTACCACTTCACTTTTTAATTGCACTTGTTGTTGCGGGAAAATCGATGCAGTTGGTACAACATAATCACCAATTAATGCAAGTCCATCTGGCTGGTATTTATAAACCGTTTCTTCCTCTGTGATATTCACATCGATCAAAGAAGGATCGACTAATAGCTTAGCTTCTTCAATATAAGAATATTCCCCATCGTAAAATTCACTTAGCATTGTATAATCATAATTTTGAACCAATAACTCTAATGTCGTAAAAGTAAAATGTTTTTTATACGTATTCACAAAATTTACAATCGCTTGTTTATCCATCGGACGAATGGCTTCACAAACTTCGTAGTACAATGTGTTGCGCACATCAAAGCCATTTAACGAAATATAATTCATCAATTGTTCTGGTTTAATTTTTTGTTGAATAATGTAACTAATATCATCATCGCTTAAATGCGATTCTAAAATTTCTCGCTGTTCTGCTGTGATTTCATATTGGTAACGCGCCAAACGATCATAACTATCATTCATCATATAAATGCACACAAAAGAAAATACCAAAAGCGAAACGATTAGTAAAGTTCTTTTCAATCTCATAAAACCACCTCTTGTAGTATTATAGCAAAATCAAATGAACAATAAAAGAATTGTTTGTTTATTAACGCTCGTAATTATGTTAAAATAGCAACAGAAAAGGGTGTTATGATGAAACATAGATTACTTAAATTTTTATCCATATTACTATTGTTAACGTTAGTGATTGCTGGATGTTTGTTTTATGCGATTTACATTTCGCCTGACAAACTAACGATTCGACACGATACGCTTACATCAAATAAGATTCCTGCTTCACTTGATGAAGTAAACGTTGGCTTCTTTAGTGACATTTATTATATGGAGTTTATGAACGATGAACGTTTGGATAAAATGATTCAAAAAATAAATGATAGCGATGTGGACATCTTGTTGTTTGGGGGAGATTTATTCGCAAACCCACAAGATCCCAACATCAACGCAGAAGTGATTAATAAAATAAGTTCGAAATTGAGTGGTTTAAAAGCACCGTTAGGAAAGTTTTTTGTTTTAGGTGACATCGACAATACAACTCCTGACACAAGAACTTTGGTTACTAGCATCTTATACAATGCTGGATTTGAGGATATGACAAATCGCAACATTCGTTTGCACAATGGAAAAAGCGAAGGAATTACGTTAATAGGATTAGACAATTGTGTTAATGGTAACGTTGACATACAAGCTGCTTTTAATGGTACAAGTGCTGATTCTTATTCACTGCTATTTACACACACTCCTGATACCGTCTCTTCCTTAGCAAACGATAACGTTGATTTTGTTATCGCTGGTCATTCTTTGGGAGGGCAAACCTATTTGCCAATCATCGGTACATTAAACAAAATGGATGGTGCTAAGACATATGATCGAGGAACCTACGAATTGAAAAACTTAAAGTTAATTATTTCAAATGGATTAGGTACGACAAAAACAGATATGCGATTGTTAACACCACCGCAATTTAATATTATTCGGCTAACAAAATAAGGCAACAAGACGCTCAGGTCTTGTTGCCTTTTAAATAATTTTAGTTGTCCACTCTTCTAAGTTCCAAACTTCATCTACTACTTCTTCATAAAATTCAGGCTCATGCGACACCAATAAAACAGTTCCTTTGTACGCCTTTAGAGCACGCTTTAACTCTTCTTTTGCATCCACATCCAAATGGTTTGTCGGCTCATCTAGCACAAGTACATTGCATTCGCGATTCATAATCTTACAAAGACGAACTTTTGCTTGTTCTCCTCCAGATAACACACACAATGCAGATTCAATATGATCTGTAGTTAATCCACATTTTGCTAAAGCCGAACGCACTTCTCCATTACTGAATCCTGGATACTCTTGCCAAAAATCATCAAGTGCACTAACACTTGAAGAGGCTTGTTCTTGTTCAAAGAATCCGACTTCCACAAAAGGATCAACTTCTACACTTCCACTTACCGATGGAATACGGTTCATCAGTGTTTTTAATAATGTCGTTTTCCCAAGTCCGTTCACTCCTTTGATTGCTACTTTCTGATTGCGTTCTAACACCAGATTCAAAGGTGAAGTCAATGGTTCGTTGTAACCAATAACTAAATCATGACTTTCAAAAATAACACGTCCAGGAGTTCTTGCTTCCAAAAACGAAAAACTTGGTTTCGCTTTTTCTTTCGGTTTACTAATTAAGTCCATTTTATCTAATTTCTTTTGACGAGAATGGGCCATATTACGAGTTGCAACACGCGCTTTATTACGCGCTATGAAATCTTCCAAATCATCGATTTCTTTTTGTTGACGATTGTAAGCTGCTTCTAGTTGGCGTTTTTTAATCGCATGCTGTTCTAAGAAATAATTGTAATCTCCCACATAACGTGATAACTCACAATTTTCAACATGATAGATAATATTCACAACACTATTTAAGAACGGAATATCATGTGAAACCAAAATAAAAGCGTTGTCGTAATTTTGTAAGAAATTCGTTAACCAACGAATGTGTTCTTCATCCAAATAGTTTGTTGGCTCATCCAAAATTAAAATCATCGGATTTTCAAGCAATAACTTACACAACAATACTTTCGAACGTTGTCCACCAGACAATTGGCTTACATCTTTGTCTAATCCAATATCCAATAGCCCTAAACCACTTGCTACCTCATTTATTTTTGTATCAATGATATAAAAGCCGCTATGTTCTAAGATATCTTGTATCTCACCCACATCTTCCATGTAACGATTCATTTCCTCTTCGCTACAATCACACATCTTTTCGTATAGTTCCATCATCTCTTTTTCCAAATCAAACAGATGAATAAAAGCATCTTCTAACACATTTTTAATCGTTTTCCCTTTTTCCAATACCGTATGTTGGTCCAAATACCCACTTGTGATACGATTACACCATTCTACTTTACCTTCTTCTGGCGAAAGTTTACCCGTTACAATATTTAAGAAAGTACTCTTACCTTCTCCATTTGCACCGATTAAACCAACATGTTCACCATTTAATAAACGAAATGATACATTTTCTAATATTTGACGTCCTCCAAAACTATGGGATACGTTACTTACTGTTAATATACTCATATTTCCTCCACTCACAAAAAAAGGATTTCCATCCTTTTTTTCATGCTCATATTACCACAACTATGCCATAAAGTAAAATACAAATAGCTTAGTTTTCCACTTCATAAACATCATGAAATATCTCTGTTTTCATGATATCGTATTGTTGTTTTGTCAAACGTTTTGGATAACTCATAATCAACAATGGAATCTCGTTAATCGTTTCATTAATCTTCGGTTGAAGATAGCCATACACATTCAGAATAAACCCATTACGATTATAAAAACCGATGCGTCGTTCACTCATTTCATCGTGTGGTGTTTCCACTTCTAGCACAATTATTGCATCATTATAATACTGCTTTACTTTTGTTAGAATTTCACTACCGATTCCTTTTCCTCTAGCAAGTTTAGACACTGCAAAGTTTTCAACAAACACACAAGACTGGCATTCCCAGCACATGATGACACCCAATACTTGTTGGTCTTCCTTGATACAAAAGAAACGAAATGCCTCTTTTTTAAATAAATCATACATTTTTTGATAAGGCCTACGTTTGCTAGCAGGAAAGGCTTCTTCCATTATTTTATATGCATGTTCAAATTCATGTTCCCTAATAATTTCCATAAATACCTCCTGTTTCATTGTAACATAAAAAGTAAGAGAACTCTTGTTCTCTTACTTCAAAAAGGTAGAATTTAACACTTCAATCAAACTTGCAATACGAGTTTGATTAATCGAATAAATCACTTTGTTCCCCTCACTTCTAGTGGTAACTAAACTATCTCCTAACAATTCATTCATATGATGTGAAATGGTTGCATTCGACAACCCTAATCGTTTCTTTAAGTCTTGTCCACATAATTCATGATCGGTCAATGCCAATAAAATTTTAAAACGACTCTTATCCGCTAAACTTTTTAAAGCTCTCGTCGTTTTTTCAATTTCATTTTGTTCTTCAATAAACGTATCTATAAATACTCCATAAATCGTACGTGCACTATCCTCTTTTAAAAAGTGTGTTGAACTTATCCATAGTGAATTAAAACCAAAAACACAAAATACCAGATTGATCTGCATCTTTTTCACATCTAAAATCGCAAATTCCTTTTTAAAATAATGTAGATTATCCTTGTTTTGTACTTGATCAATGCATGCTTGCAACGCCTTTTCATGACGTTTTAAAATTTTAATAATAGGTTCCAATATCGTTTCTAATCTATTTTTGTGTTGCAATAAATTGGAATACACATCCAAACAATTCCATTTAAACTGTGACTCCATATCCACTTGTTTTAAACAAGCGATAAACTGCTCTTCACTAATAATTGGCTTATGATTGTTTTCATCAAAAAATAAGATTTGTGCAAACAACTGTTTTAAATGCTGTTCCTCATCTGATGTTTTTACTACATTCATCAAATTAAAGACATCAAACAATGACATTTCTAAACTACTGTCACGATTTTGTACTTTGAAATACAAGTTATAGTCTTCCTCACTTATTTCCACTTGTGAGAACACATCTTCCTCAGCTGCAACGATTGGTGCAAGTAAGTTCATCAACCACTTCTCGTTTGTTGCTTTTTTCTCAATGCGCTGTGCGATAAAAGCTTTGGTGCTATTCATTGTGTCATAATGACGGCTTACTAGCACCCCTGCTTCCATAAATAAATCTATTTTTGTATTGAATTGATACTCCATATGTCACCTCTACAACTGTTTGTATATTTTCATTTTTGCGATAATTGAATACATTATAATAATGATAATCCCTATTATTAAGAATATCATATCTACCTCTAAAAATACAGCCAACAGTGAACTGATTAAGGAAACAAGCGGTAACATAAGCGTTAACAAAGCGTTGGTGATCCCACCAATTCGGGATTGGTATTCTTCATCGATATTTTGAATAAAGACAGCTCCAAAGGCCACGTTGATTACCCCCATTCCAATTCCAAATACTAAGATACTTGTTCCCAATACCGAATAGATTTGAAGGTTTGTGAACGAAGAAATATTAATTGATACAAAATACGCAAGAATATAAAATGGTGCCAATATGAATCCTGAATAAACAATTGCCAAACGCATTCCAATTTTTTCTGCTACTTTGGGTGTTATGCTTGATCCTAAAAACATTCCTAACATCATTAACACACCAAAGACGGAAAGTGCCATGGCATCCAAATGCAAATACTCAGCGACAAATATCGACTGAAAAGAGCTAAAAGGAATATTTACACTATTCAAAGCCATTCCGACAAAGATAATAGCAATCAAAAGTTTTTTGGACATTAGATAACGAAAGCCTCCAAGTAAGTCCTCTTTGTATTGGTGAAAGCTTAATTCGCTTGTGTTGCGTTTTTCATGGTAACGAATAAGGAACACAATAAACGATGCAAGTAGAAATGTGATAGCATCTATCAACAATGCGAAATAGTTTCCAAAAAATGCAATGATTCCTCCAGCCAAACTCATACCGATGACTTGTGCAATCATTTCCATCGAAGTCATCATCGCTTTGGCACTTACGATTTTATCCATTGCGATAATTTTAGGTAAGAATGAAATACTTGCTGGAATGCAAAATGATTCCATTGTAGAAGTAAGAATGGTTGCGATCATCAAATAAGTAGTATTGATGGTACCGTTTATGTATAAGACCATCGTTAGCAGAACCAGTGCCCCACGTCCAATATTGGTTACTACAATTACGTTTTTCTTTTTCATTCGTTCGACAAACACCGCTAAAAAAGGCTGAAGTAAGATGGTAGGCAAATAATTTAACGCCATAATTAAGGCAATCAACGACGCATTACCCGTAACCTCATACATAATCCAACTATACGCAATCGCATCAATCGAATCCCCAAATCGAGAAATCACATTTGCGATCAATAACTTCATAAACTGTTTTTCTTTTAAAATAGCAGAATACTTTACAGATTTCATAACACACCTCTTTCGATATTAGTCTAAACTAAATTTATATTATTGTCAACATATAAGTTAGATGAATATCGAAATACATTCATAAAAAAAGACTTGTCTTTTCGACAAATCTTTTTCTTTTTTATTTAAGAACCTCTTCACAACGAGCGCATAACCCATCTTCATGAGTTGAATCCGTAATATTCCAACAACGAGGACAAACTACTCCTTCGCATTTCGAAACACTTACTTCACTCGTTTCATAAGCTGGTAATGTATCTTCTGTAAAGCTTACCTTAGATACAATTAGCCATTGGTTCAACGAATCGCCAATACAACGATCAATAACCGCTTTCAGTTCATCACTTACATGTAATGTAACATGTGCTTCAAGTGACTTCCCTACCACTTTTTCATTACGTGCTTCTTCAATTGCTTTAAAGACATCGCTACGTAACGCGAACATTTGATTCATATCCGCTTTTATCGCTTCTGCATTTTCAATCACTTCTTCAACATTGAATGGTTGTAAGTGTACACTTTCTCCATCGTATTCATTAAAGAACCAAGTAATCTCTTCTGCTGTATGAGATAAAATCGGTGCCCATAACTTCAATAAAGTATCTACTGATTTGTAAATAACTGTTTGTACTTGACGTCTACGTAATCCATCTTTCTTTTCGATGTATAAAATATCTTTTGTGAAATCCGTATAGTAAGCACTTAACACGTTTGTCATAAACGTTGTTAATTTAGTTGTAATCAAAGGGAAATCGTAGTTTTTGTACGCTTCTTTGATTTCTTTACTTAACTCATACAATTGAATTAAAACATGTTGATCAACAACTGTTAACTCTTCCGTTGCAACCATATCTGCTTTTGTGAAATCATTTGAATTAATATTTCCTAATAAGAATTTGAATGTATTTCTTACTTTACGATAGTTTTCACTAACTTGTTTTAAGATGTTATCTCCCATTGACATATCTGCTTGGTAATCAATTGAAGTAGCCCATAAACGTAAGATATCTGCTCCATATTGGCTTGTTACTTTACTAGGTGCTACCGCATTCCATTGCGATTTTGACATTTTTACACCTTTTTCATCCATACAGAATCCATGTGACAATACTTGTTTGTATGGTGATTTACCATGTACAGCTGTACCGATAATTAACGAAGAGTTAAACCAACCACGGTATTGATCACTTCCTTCAAAGTACAAGTCAGCTGGATAACCTAACCCTGCTTGTAACATCGCACCTGTGTGTGAACTACCAGAATCAAACCAAACATCCATTGTATCTGTTTCTTTTCTAAATTCACCATTTGGACTTAACGGATTCGTGTATCCTTCTGGTAACAATTCTTTCGCTTCTTTTTCAAACCAAATGTTACTACCATGTTCTGCGAATAATTTCGCAACATGTGCAAATACTGCTTCTTCCATAATTGGCGTGTCATCTTCTGTATAGAAAATAGGAATTGGAACTCCCCAAGCTCTTTGACGAGAAATACACCAATCTCCACGATCCGCAATCATATTGTGCATTCTTTGTTGTCCCCATTTTGGAATCCAATCTACTGCAGCAATTTCATCTAATAATTGTTGACGAATTTTATCAATAGAAGCGAACCATTGTGTTGTCGCTCTAAAGATAATTGGTTTTTTAGTACGCCAGTCATGTGGGTACGAGTGCGTAATAAATTCTAATTTTAATAAATTACCTAACGCATCTAATTTTTGCGTAACTGTTTTGTTTGCATCTTCCACATATTGTCCCGATAACCATTCGCCAGCGTCACTCATCATGCATCCATGTTCATCCACGTTACAATAAGCAGGTAATCCATATTTCGAACCGATAAAGAAGTCATCCGCTCCAAATCCAGGTGCGGTATGAACACAACCAGTCCCTGCTTCATTGGTTACATGGTCACCTAAAATAACAAGTGATTCACGATCATAAAGAGGATGTTGGCAAGTGATCATCTCTAATTCTTTTCCTTTGAACTTTTTGATTACTTCGCGTTGTGTTAATTCAAATTTATCGCATAATTCTTCTACTTTTTCATCTAATAAAATCAAGTTTCCTTTTTCCGTTTTTACTAAAGCATAGTCAAAACGTTCATTTAAACAAATAGCCAAGTTAGCTGGAATCGTCCAAGGTGTTGTTGTCCAAATCACGAAGTTGTCGTCACTCGTTAAAATTCCTTTTCCATCCTTTACAGCAAACTTCACAAAAATAGTTGGTGATTTTACATCTTGGTACTCAATTTCTGCTTCCGCTAATGCACTTTCACTTGAAGGTGACCAATAAACAGGTTTTAACCCTTTGTAAATCAAACCATCCATCGCCATTTTTCCAAACACTTCAATTTGTTTCGCTTCAAACTCTTTTTGTAGCGTGATATATGGATGATCATAATCCCCAATACATCCAAGAGATAAGAACCCTTTCTTTTGGTTCTCTACTTGTTCCAACGCATAATCAAAACAAAGTTTTCTAAAGTCGCTCAATGGCATTTTCTTACGATCATACCCTAATTTAGTAATTGCTGTTTCAATAGGTAATCCATGTGTATCCCATCCTGGAATAAAGGGAACCTTGTATCCAGCCATGAATTTAGAACGAACAATCACATCTTTTAATGTTTTGTTTAATCCATGCCCTAAGTGAATGTCACCATTCGCATAAGGAGGCCCATCATGCAAAACAAATGATTCGCATCCTTCTCTTTTGGCTAACATTTTTTCATATAATTGGTTTGCTTTCCAATCATCCTGAATTTTTGGTTCTTTGGTTGGCAACTTCCCTCTCATCTCGAAATCCGTTGCCGGCATTAATAACGTATCTTTGTATTCCATACTCTTTTCCTCCTAAAAAAATAAAAAACGCCCTTATCGCTAAGGACGTTATACTAACGCGGTACCACCTTAGTTCATACCAAAAGGTATGCACTCAATCTCTGTAACGTAGAGTAACCGTATCTTTCTACTTTATTCAAAAGATCTGCTCCTAAGTGATTTTAATAACTTCTAGTTCATTGTTTTACACCAACCAACAACTCTCTTTCAACTTTTCGTTACTAACATGTCTTAATCATCGCATTTATTTAATAATTCACTACTTGGAATGGGTGGAACATCGAATTGTTCAATCGATTTTGTTAATGCATCTAACTGCACATTCAGTGTTTCTTTCATTCCCTTCGCTTCTACGCCAAGTTTAGAAATACTCAGCAAGATATCTTTCGCACTATAATACGCTTCTTTTATGATCAAATCTGCATTTGCATTTGCATTCTGCAAAATCTCATTCGCTTCTTTTAGTGCTATTTGTGTTAACTTTGCTGCCGCTTCTTCTTTTACTTTAATGTCATGTGACATCTCATAAAGACGCGTATTCGCACTTAACAATTTTGCCTTATCTTCCTGTGATTGAAGCTCATATGCTTCCACTCGTTTTTTTAATGTCTCAATTTCTTCTTGTAAGTTATTGATCGCCATATCAACTTGATAACGATTATAACCTTTTTTCATCGTATCGAATGGCATCTCATTCACCCCTCTAGACATACTTTGCCACTTCAATTAAATAGCGATCTTTTTTTGTTTTGCGATTTTTATCCACAACAATAAATCGACCGTATCTTCGTATTGAAATAGTACTATTATTATTGCATAAGTAATCGTAATCTTCAAGTACAACTTGATTTACTTTCACCTTTCCTGCTTTGATTAATTGTTTCGCCTTTTCTCTTGAAAGATGTGTAATTGCCGCTACAATTGCATCCAAACGAAACGAAGAGATGGTATACGTTTGGTATGTGAAGTTATGCTTTTTCTCTACTTGTTGATCATATTGTTTCAAGCTGATTGGACAACGCGCAATCATCACTAAGTTACTCATAAAGTAATTTGCAATCTCTTCCTCAACAAACAAAAAAATATTACCATCTTCAACAATGATATCACCAATCACACTTTGATCCACACCCAAATTAAGTGCCGCACCCATTACATCAGAATGTGTAATCCGATGAAACTTCGCATCAAAGTGATCATTTAAACAAACACTAGGAAAAGGAATGTCTTCTTCTTCGTAATAACTGATCGCCATCTTCTTACGCTCAAAACTTAATGAATCCTCATAAACATAACAATCATTCACTATTTGATACACGATTTCACGCTCTTTTTCGCTCAAAAAAGGAGTATGAATTATGTTTCGATACCGTTTCGCCTTCTCTTGTAAGTCCAGTATTCGTGAAACAAAATCCTCATACCCCTTAAAGTGCATCAATAGATTTTTATTATTCGGTTGTCCCATCGCCTTCAATTGCACCATGTACACCCATTGATTTAGGTGTGCATAAGATAACATTAGTACCAATTTTTTGAATTGATCCATCAAGAGCGAATGTTACTCCTTGTAAGAAATCAATTGTACGTTGTGCAAATTCTCTTGTCAGTTTATGCAAGTTTACAACAACCGCACGATTTTCTTTAATTCTTCTTCCAATTTCATCAACTTCTTCAAATGAGCGTGGTTCAAACAAAACCATTTTTGTATCATTTGTTAAGCGAGATACCGCTTTTGATTTAACTTTTTCATACTCAGAGATTGATTCAATTTCTTCATCTTCGTATTCAATCACTTCATCTTCGTCCATAGGTGATATGAATTCTTTAATTTTTTGAGTTATATTCATCAAAAATCCCTCCTTTAATTAAGATTATTATAGCACGATGTCGCCAGTGTTTCAATGTTAAAACCACTTCTTCTTTTTAAAATAATACAAACAAAAAATAACCACACTGACACTAATTACAATGATAATTGGATAACTTAATTCATTTTCAAATTCTGGCATTTTAAAATTCATTCCATACCATCCAACAATTAAAGTCAATGGTAAAAAAATGGAAGTGATAACGGTAAACAATGACATGATTCGATTTTGCTGGTTATCCATTTCACTTTGGTACGCTTCACGAACTTCTGTAACGTATTCCAACAGTGAATTAATTTGAGAAAACATACGAGAAAACCGATCTTTTAATATCGCAAAACGCGATAATGTCAATTCATCATAAATTTCATTGTTGTTGTCTAACAAATAATCGACAACATCCAAATATTGCTCCATGCGTCGTTTACGAAGCAATAACATTTTACGATAATGCAAAATACGACGAGAATACAGTTTCTCATCCCCTACTTCTTCTAAAATTTCATCTTCTAATAAAGTGATCTCATTTTCAATTTGGTTGGTTACCATGTAATAATCACTCGCCAAATGCAGTAAGTACTGGTGAAGCACCATCCCTACACTGAGTTGATCCGTATGCATCTTTTCTTTTAGCTGCACCATAAATGCATCCAACTCACACAAATCACCGATTAAGTGAATGCTCTGTTTTGCCACAAAAATAAAGACGTTGTTCTTTTTGTCTTCTTCGACAACCAACGTTTTCCAAACACATAATACATCAAAACTTAAATGGTCTTCATAGCGAATGCTAGTTTGCCGTAAAATGTCATCCACAAGTATCGGATCAAACGCTTCATACAATTGATTGACTTCACTATGATCATACGTAGCGATGTATGGTTGTGTTATTTTTTCTTCGCTTGCATCCAAAGTTTTTAACGAATAATACATATTCACAATCTCCTTTTCTTTATTATAACGCAAATCAAAATGATATGTGCATACAAAAAAAAGCGAAACATAACATTTCGCTTATTCTAATGATATTAAACTAACACGGTTAACACCGCGAAGATTCGCAATACGATTCACGACTTCTTCAATCGTATCCTTTAAATCGCTGATATCAATACTAATTGTCACACTTGCTTTTTTGCGTATCGGGATATTTTGATTAATTGTTATGATATTACAATGGCTATCACTTAATACATGAAGCACTTCTGACAACAAACCTTTTTCATGCGACAACATAAAAGCCAACACTGCTTTTCTCTCTTTCACATTCTCACTCGCTTCAAATACATGGTCTTTGTATTTATAGTAAGCACTTCTTGATAGTCCAACTTTTTTTACTGCTTCACTCACTTGTAGTGTTTCACCTTGTTCCATCATGCGTTTTACCTGCACCACTTTTTCAAACACTTCAGGCAACACTTCTTTGTTTACAATTAAGTATTCATCTAACATATTAGTTACCTAACACAAGCGTCCCTTCACTATCGACGCGTAATTGTTTTACTTGCCAATCATAATGTAACGATTGAAGTCGCTGTTGGATTTCTTGTGCACTACTTTCTTTTTCCACAACATTCAAAAGCGTACTACCACTTCCTGAAATCAGAAAACACACACTATCGACTGCTTCACAAATACTTCTTACTTCTTCGTATTCATGAATTAGTGTTTTACGGTATGGTTCATGCAATGCATCATCCATCACTTTATTCAAAATAGCCAAATCATACGTTTCAAACGCTTTTAGGACTACCCCTAAGCGAGATAACGTGTAGATTGCATCTTCACGATTCACCTTAGTCGGTAGCACCTTACGCATGTCTGCCGTTAATGTTTCAAAGTTTGGGATAAGTGCTAAAAAGCGAAAGCGTTCATCTATGGCATATTGTACAGTAATCGCTTCTAAGCCTACCATACATGACGCGCTTAACCCTCCAAAAATAGCTGGTGAAACATTGTCTGGATGCCCTTCAATCGCACTTGCTAACGTAAAGATAGCATCACGATCAATTGGCGTATCAGTAAGTGCATACGCACCATATATACCACCGACCACACATGTGGAACTACTCCCCAATCCACGTGAGACAGGGACGTGGCAATCAATGGTGATTTTCACACCACTTACCTTCTTGTTTAACTTTTCTAATGTTTTTAAAAAAGTTGTGTAAATCAAATTGTCTTCGTTCGCAAACTTTTCTTCGCATCCTTCAAAGACAACACCTTCTTCAATTTCTTCAAATGTAAATGTAGTATACAAGTTAAAAGCGATACCTAAGGTATCAAAACCACAACCGACATTCGCGCTAGTGGCTGGAACTCTTACTTTAACCATCGTATTAACGTAAGTTAGAAAGAACGTAGTCTTTCATATCTTTTAATTCGATTACATCTTCATGAAGAACAGGTTTTTTATCCAAGTCTTTTAAATTTTCGCAAATTGTTACATTCGTTTTCTTATTTAATTCACGCATCAAAGTGAATTCATCCTCATTTGTTTCATCATACAATGCTTCGTATACACTTCTTGTGAACTTATAAGGAGAAGCCGTAGACAACACAACATTCACATGTTGCTCATCTTTTTGGTCCAATAATACTTTATATGCCACTGCTGTATGTGGATCTAACACATACCCATCTTTTTCATAAACATCTTTGATCACTTCTTGTGTTTCTTTGTTTGTTGCATAACCTGCACTAAACTCTTCTTTCAATTGTGCAAGTAATGTTGGAGCAATTGTATACTCCCCTTTTTCTTGTAAATCACGCATCAAAGAAGCGACATATTCGTTATCACTACCACTTACATAGTAAAGTAGACGTTCTAAGTTAGAAGAAATCAAAATATCCATACTAGGTGAAATTGTTTTTAAGAAATCACGTTTACGATTGTAAACTCCAGTTGTTAAAAAGTCATACAAGACATTATTGTCATTGGATGCACACACTAGTTTGTTGACTGGTAATCCAATGCATTTTGCATAATAACCAGCTAAGATATTTCCAAAGTTTCCAGTTGGTACAACAAAGTTAACTTTATCGTTTAAATTAATTGCTTTTGTGTTTACTAATTGCGTGTACGCATACACATAGTACACCATTTGTGGTAACAAACGCCCAATATTAATAGAGTTTGCACTTGATAAACGAATTCCTTTTGCTTTTAAATCCGCTTTGAATGCTTCATCAACAAATAATTTCTTAATTCCTGATTGTGCATCATCAAAGTTTCCTTCAATCGCAACAACCTTCGTATTACTTCCTTCTTGGGTTTTCATTTGTGCTTCTTGTACAGTACTCACTCCATTATTTGGATAGAACACCATAATATTCGTACGTGGCACATCCTTAAACCCTTCTAAAGCAGCCTTCCCTGTATCTCCACTTGTGGCTGTTAAAATTAAAATATCATCTTCCATATCAGATTTATTCAAAGAAGTTTTAATTAATTGTGGAAGCATTGATAATCCAACATCTTTAAAGGCACTAGTTGGACCATGAAACAATTCCAATACATACGCATCACTTAACTTAACAAGCGGTGTAATTTCTTCGTTACTAAATTTATTTTCGTATGCATTGTGCACACAAGCATTTACTTCTTCTTCGCTAAAATCATTTAAAAATAATGTAAACACTGCTTTCGCAACAGTATAGTAATCTTTTCCTACTAAACTTGCGATATCTAATTTTCTTTGCTTTAAATCACGTAAGACAAAAAGTCCCCCTTCGCTACTAAGACCTTGTAAAATAGCCTCACTAGCTTGCTTTTCTACATTTTTATCACGTGTACTTTCGTAAAATTGATTCATAAAAATATCTCCTTGCTTTCTTACTTTACCTATGATACAATGTTTCCAATCGAAATACAAGTGTTTTTTACACAAAGACACAAGGAGGAATAAAATGAACGTAGCAATTTTAGGATTTGGAACGATAGGTAGCGGAGTTTATGAAATTATAAAAGACGCAAAAAATAACATATTAGATGATGTACTTGTTACACGCATCTTAGATTTACCGCAAAACAAAGACAAATTAAATATCATCACGAGTGATATTAATGATATCGCAAACGATCCAAGCATCGATGTGGTAGTAGAAACATTGGGTGGTTTGCATCCTGCATATGAGTTCATTATGCAATGTTTACAAAACAAGAAACATGTTGTCACTGCAAACAAAGCAGTCGTAGCAGCATACTTAAATGAGTTTGTTGAAGAAGCAAACAAACAAGGAGTACAATTCTTATTTGAAGCAAGTGTTGGTGGTGGAATTCCTTGGTTAGCGAGCATTAAAAAAGCAAGACGTATCGATGCAATCGATCGTTTCTATGGAATCTTTAATGGAACGAGTAATTTCATTTTGGATCATATGTACCATTACGACAAAGATTTTAATGAAGTATTGAAATTAGCGCAAGAATTAGGGTATGCAGAAGCAAATCCTAGTGCTGATATCGATGGTTATGATGTACAAAATAAAGTAGTAATTAGTAGTGCCCTTGCCTTTGATGCAAGTATCAATATGAATGAGTTCCCATGTTTTTCCATGGCAAAAATCAATATTGAGGACATTCACTATTTAAAAAGTAAACAAAAAGCAGTAAAATATATCGGTGAGGCTAGATGTGCAAACAAAGCTTATGAAGCATTTGTTATGCCTAACATTTTTCCACTAACTAGTGTGGAAGCAAATGTGCGTACTAACTTCAACATTGCAACACTTCATGGAGAAAGCATCGGAGACCTTAAATTTTATGGACAAGGAGCTGGTAAGTTACCAACTGCAAATGCCATTGTGCAAGATATCTTAGATATTAAATTAAACAATGCACAAGCAAGCGTTTCCTTAGCAAATGAAATTCCATATGCGAATACATTGTTTGCTAACAAGTACTTAATTCGTACTAACAAAGCTATCAACAATGAAATGGTAGAAAAAGTTGAAGAATACAAAGGCAATTACTATATTTACACAACATCAATCACAACACACGATATGATGGATTTAGTAAATAGTATTAAGCACAATGATGAAAATGCATTTGTCGCTAAAATAGCCGCATTTGAGTAAAAATAAGTAAAAGGGAGAAGTATTATGGTAAAAGTCGTTAAATTTGGAGGTAGCTCTGTCGCGAATGCACAACAGTTTAAGAAAGTAAAAAACATTGTAACTAGTGATGATGCAAGACGTTTTGTTGTTGTGAGTGCCTCTGGAAGAGAAAACAAAGAAGACAATAAGATTACTGACTTATTATATTTATGTCATGCTCATATTAAATACAATATTAACTGTGACAATATTTATCGTATGATTGAAGAAAAGTTCTTACGTATCGCAAAAGAATTAGGATTGCGCTACAACATCAAAAAAGAACTTGATTTATTACGTACACAATTGGACAAAAACATTGATTTGGACTACCTAGTAAGCCGTGGAGAATACTTAACAGGTTTATTGATGGCTGAATACTTAGGGTATGAATTTGTCGATGCAAAAGATATTATTTTCTTTCACTACGATGGAACAATTGATTATCCAAAAGTAAAAGAAGCATTCGATGCCATTGTGAAAGAAAACGACCGTCTAGTAATCCCAGGATTTTATGGTTCCTTACCAAATGGTAGTTTAAAAATCATGAGTCGTGGTGGTGGTGATGTTACAGGAAGTATTATGGCCAATGTCATCGATGCCGATGTGTATGAAAACTGGACTGATGTTTCTGGTATCTTAACAGCGGACCCACGTATTGTGAAGAATCCAAAAGAAATTGATGTGATTAATTATAGTGAATTGCGTGAGTTGTCTTACATGGGAGCAAGTGTTCTTCATGAAGAAGCAATCTTCCCTGTAAAAGTAAAAGACATTCCAATTCATATTTTAAATACTAACAAACCAGAAAGCAAAGGAACGATTATTAAAGATAACGTAGAAGACAGCGATGACAACGTCATTACTGGTATTGCAGGTAAAAAGGATTTCTCTGTTATTACAGTAAAGAAAAACCATATGTCAAACGAAGTCGGATTAATTAAAAAAGCATTGGACATCTTTGATCGTTACCGCATTAGTATCGAACACATTCCTAGTGGAATCGATTCCTTTAGTGTGATTGTAGAAAGTGCAGCAATCAAACCATTCTTATATGATTTGATTACAGAAATCAAACGTGATTGCCAACCTGATGAAGTGACGGTTGTGGAAGAAGTATCTTTGATTGCTACTGTTAGTCGTAAGATGAAAAACCGTTCTGGTATGTCAGGACGCCTATTTACAACACTTGGAAACAACGGTGTCAACGTTATCGTTATTTCACAAACAAGTGATGAAATGAATATTATTGTTGGGGTACACAATAAAGATTATGAAAAAACAATTCGAGCTATTTATGATGAGTTCGAAGGAAAAAGATAAGGGTGAATAAAATGAAGAAATACAATGTAGCAATTTTAGGGGCAACTGGTGCTGTTGGGCAAGAAATGATGAAAGTATTAGCGGAACAAAACTTCCCTATTCAAACATTACGATTATTGGCTTCAGCAAGAAGTGCTGGTAAAACAATGAAATACAATGGTGAAGACATCATCATTGAAGAAGCAAAAGAAGATTCTTTTGAAGGTATGGACATTGTATTAGGAGCAGCAGAAAACGATATTGCGGAAAAGCTGTTGCCATTCGCACAAAAAGCAGGTGCATTAGTTATTGATAACTCTAGTGCGTACCGTATGTGTGATGATGTTCCTTTGGTGGTTCCTGAAGTAAATCCACAAGATATCTTCAACAACAACGGAATCATCGCAAATCCAAACTGTGCTACGATTATCGCTTTGGTTGCCATCAACAAGTTGCATGAATATGCTCATGTAAATTCTATGATTGTATCAACTTACCAAGCCGTTTCTGGTGCTGGTAATCCAGGAATCGCAGAACTGAACAAACAGGCACAACAAGTTTTAAATAACGAAACAACGACACCGTCTTGTTTTCCATACCAAATTGCATTTAACTTAATTCCACAAATTGGTGGATTTGATGAAAATGGATATTCAAGTGAAGAAATGAAAATGCAAAATGAAGGTAGAAAAATTCTACACCATCCAGATTTAAAAGTCACTTGTACATGTATTCGTATTCCGGTTTTCCGCTCTCATTCAGAATCGATTACATTGTCATTCGATAAAGAAATTGACGTAAACAAAGCAAAAGAATTATTAAGTAATGCAGAAGGTGTAAAACTAGTTGATGATCCAAACAACCAAGTCTACCCTATGCCACTTGATACGACAGACCAAGATTTGGTTTTTGTAGGTAGAATTCGTAAAGACTTGTCTCGCGATGACAACAAGTCATTAACACTTTGGTGTTGTGGAGATCAAGTACGCAAAGGTGCAGCTACAAACGCCGTACAAATCGCAATCAAATACATTGAAAACCAAAAATAAAAGACTCAACGAGTCTTTTATTTTTTATTGTTTTTCGAATAAATCTTTACCAACTCCACAGATTGGACAAGTGTAGTCATCTGGTTCAGCTTCAAAGTCAGGTCCATCATAAACATAACCACAAACTGTGCATACCCATTTTACTTCATTTCCCATGATCATTACCTCCTTAACATATGTTATCCTTAAATTCAGTATATCATAGGTTATATAATTTTACACTATTTATGCAATTTTCTTAATCAAAAGTAAACAAGGATTGCGTTTGTCCCACAGTGTAGGAAACACTTCTACCCCCACAAAACCATTCGCTTCGTAGAACGCTCTTGTTTTCGCATAGTTGATATCATCACTATCATCACTTAATGTCTTTACTTGAAGATATGCAAAACCATTTTCTTTGCACCATAACTCTGCATGATAAAGCAAATCACTTCCAATATGTTGATGATGGTACTCGCTTAATACACCCATCACATACAACTCTGCACATTTTGGCATCGTTTTCTTTATCGTGATAAAACCCACTTCTTCTTCGTTATTCTTTGCACACCAAAACGGTAGCATCGCACTTTTATTAATGTATTCTTGTTTCGCTTCTTCAATACCGAAATAAGCAGGCAAAGCATCTAATACTTTTGTCGCAACAGCGATCTTCGCATCAATGTCTTGAATCATTAGAATAGTATTTGAAGTTGTCTTTTCCACTCTTTCAACTTTGCTTGTTTGTGGATGTTCCACTTCTTTCATCACATCACGTAATGCATCAACACTTTGTGTGTATTCGTCATCGCGTTTTGCTTTTTTTGGTTTCATTCCTTTTTTTACTGCTTTTGCGTTTCCACTAAAAGAATCAAACAAATGAACACGATCACTTGAGAAATGTTTCACCTTATTAATCATGTTGTCATATTCACGAAAACTCTCTTTCACATGGTCAGGTGCATCATCATGAATACGATATTCGCCATCTTCCAAAATATCATAATGTTCCTTGTATTTTTTCCACTCATACATAAAAATATCTCTTGTCATAAGTTGTATACTCCTATTGTTTTACTGTACTATCATTTTATCATATTTCTTTCACAATCCCACAAAAAAAGAGCTTTCGCTCTATCCTTTTGTTATTTCGTTTGTCGCAATTTGAATTTCAAGTTCGACATCACGTTTTTCAAACGCCTCTTTCCCTGCATCACAAAGTGGACAAACGTAATTGTCATCTTCTTGTAAGAAGTCTTCTTTATCATATACATATCCACAGATATTACAAATCCATTCCATCTATCTACACCCCTTTCAAATATAAATAATTCTTCCTTATTATACCATAAGATAACGGGTATGCAACTTTGTTACCCTCAACAAAAAAAGTGCTTAACTAAGCACTTTCTTCTTGTTTTATTCCACTCCTAAAATGAACGAGTAAACTGGTTGGTCTCCACGGTTCACTTCTACTTCAACACCATATTTTTCATCAATGTAGTTAGTGATTTCTTCTACCTCTTGCTCACTCGTGTTTTCACCAGCAATTAAGGTTACAATTTCACTATCTTCATCCAATAAGGCATCAATTAATCCTTTTGTTGCTTCTAGTTTGTCTTTTGTACTCACTACGATATCTTTTTCTTTGATACCCATGTAGTCACCTTCGTTTATTTGCAATCCTTCAAAAGTTGTATCTTTGATTGCATAGGTTACTTGTCCTGTTTTCACATTCGCAATTGCTTCATTCATTTCTGAATCATTCATCGCAACATCAACCTCAGGGTTAAACATCATACAAGCACACAATCCTTGTGGAATTGTTTTACTTGGAATCACGTGAATATCATACTCCTCCATTACTTGTGCAGCTTGTTGTGCCGCTAAAATAATATTAGAGTTGTTTGGCATAATAAAGATATGTTCCGCATTAATCGCTTTGATTGCTTCTACAAAATCTTCTGTTGAAGGATTCATCGTTTGTCCACCACTAATAATATGGTCAACACGTAATTCCTTAAACATATTCGCAAGACCTTCTCCAGCAGCAACAGCAATCAATGCATATTTACTAGTTGGTTTACTGTCTTCTTTGCTACTTTCATTCATAATGATCGTATCATGTTGTTCTTGCATATTTTCAATTTTCAACTTCACAAACTCACCATAACGTTGCGCTAAGTTTAACGCATCTCCTGGACGAAGTGTATGAACATGAACTTTTACAATCTCTTCATCTTGTACGACAACCAAAGAATCACCTAATTGTGATAATTGATTACGTAATTTTTCTTCTTTGAATGTTTTTTCATTGTTTGGATCCAAACGAATAATAAACTCTGTACAGTATCCAAATTCATCGCTTTCCATATCCGCACCAGCAACTGCTGTTGTTGCGACAGAATCGTCTTTTTCAATAATTGTGCCTTGTAATGCACTTAAAAAACCTTCTAGAATGGTAACCAATCCAGCTCCACCACTATCAACCACACCTACTTCTTTTAATACAGGAAGTAAATCTGGTGTTCTTTCTAATGATTCTTTTGCTTCTACTACTAACTTGTTAATAACATCAACACAAGTAATGTCACTTTGATCAGCAGCATATAACAACGTATAATCACTCGCTTCGCGAATTACTGTTAAGATCGTTCCTTCAACGGGACGCATTACCGCTTTATAAGCGACTCTAGATCCGTTTACGAACGCATTTGCTAACTGTAACGCATTGACTTCCTCCAACCCTTCTAACGATTGGTAAAGCCCTCTAAAAATTTGAGAGGTAATAACTCCTGAGTTCCCTCTTGCTCCCATAAGCAATCCTTTGGATAATGCTTTCGCAATATCTGAAACACTTTCACTACTACATTTTAAAGCATCCGCAACACCAGCACTAAATGTCAATGACATATTCGTTCCAGTGTCCCCATCTGGTACAGGGAAAACATTTAACGCATCAATATGAGTATATTGATTCATTAAATTATTTGCTCCACTTTCTAACATTTGTTTTAATAACGCACCATTAATATTTTCCATATACCATCACCTATTCCATTACTTTTACACCTTGAACATAAACATTAACAGAATTGATTTCAATTTCCAATGATTTTTCAAGAACATATTTCACTTTCTTTTGTACTTCAATAACTACTTCAGAGATTTTCACTCCATGGGAAACAATGATATATAAGTCTAAATCAAGGATTCCTTCGTTTTCTTTAACGACAACTCCTTTAGAATAATTTTCTTTCTTCAATAGTTCAGCTAGCCCATCTTTCAACATCTTTTGAGAAGCCATACCAACAACTCCATAACATTCGCTAACGACTCCACCAGCCAAGTTTGTAATTGCTTCTTTTGAAATATTAATATTTCCAAATTTCGTATTTCTTGTAACTGACATAAACTGCCTCCTCTACATTTTAAAAATTATATCATATTTTAAGAAAAATAAATATTATTCACATTTTGTAGTGTACATGGTATTGGTTTCTTCCGCAAATACAACACACTTCAAATCTGTGTTTAATCCCTTCAACATCTCTGTATAACTATCCATCAAAGGCAAACCCTTATAGGTTGTATACACGATATGTCCATCTTGCATAACTAATTTTAACATATTTTTGTCATAACTTGTTTCATAATGCAAAACCTCAGAAATTAATAAGATATTTTCTTTCTTTACATCCTTAATATACTTTTTAAATCCAGCGATTTGTTGCTTGTTTAACCCATTTAAATAAGGAACATTAGCCAACTTATCTTTGTCTTTCATCAAAATCGCATCTTCGCTATCCACAAGCAAATAATAGTCATCTTTGTCCATATAGTAACCCAATAACTTTTCTTCTTCTAGTTGAATGGATACCACACCATCCCAACTCTTTGAAACACTTGCTTCTTTGATTAACTCATCGTCTTCCAATCGATTTCGAATCAGAAATGATGGCGCAAAGACCGATTTGCTATCGTAGGATATACCTGCTATTTTCATAATTTGTTGTTTTGAATAGTATTCATTTCCATTCATTTCCACAACATTCACATTCGAATAATCACTAATTAGATAAAACACTGCGACACTTACTATTAATAATAACACTAGCTTGCGTCTGCGTTTGCGTCGTACCTTTTTTTTGCGTTTGCTTTCGTTTGCTATGCTTTCTCTCTCTTCTAATTCATCGTTTTGAAGTACTTCATCGAAATCATACTTTTGCTTTTTTATTTTGGCCAATTGAATTTCTCAACTTCCATTTTCATTTCTACTTGGTACTTTTCTTGTACTTCCTTTTGAATTTCAACTACGAGAGAAATCACATCTTGGGCACTTGCATTACCCACATTCACAATAAAATTCGCATGTTTATCACTCACCATCGCTCCACCGACACGTTTTCCTCGATAGCCGATCTCTTCGATCAACTGCCATGCTGGATACGCATCCGGGTTACGAAACATACTACCTGCATTTGGTTTATCCAACGGTTGCGACATCATTCTTCGCTCTCTTCTTGAATCCATCAATGCTTTAATTTCGCTTTGTTCCCCTTTGGTTAACTTTAAACTAGCTCCAACGATTATCCAATCGCGGTGTTCATGAAAAATCGAATGACGGTAACGATATTCTAATTGCGTAACATCCATCCATTCGCAACAATCTTCTTTTAATACGTATACCTTTTGAATTACGTTCGCCATATTACTTTTGTATGCTCCTGCATTCATGTAGATTGCTCCACCTAACGTTGCAGGAATCCCACTTGCGAATTCCAATCCACTTAACGACATTTTCATCGCTTCGTGCGCTAATAAAATAAGTGATACACCTGCTTGTGCGTATACACTTCCATCTTCTTGAAATTGCATTTCATTAAAATAGCGGTCCAAACAAATGACAACACCATCATAATACGCATCACTACATAATATATTACTTCCCTTTCCAAATACTTGGTAAGGTAACTTGTTTTCCTTGCATATTTCAATCACTCGTAACAGTGACAATTCATTTTTTGGATAAACGAAGTAACGTGCTTCGCCTCCAATTTTAAAAGTAGTATGTTTCGCTAATGGTTCGTTGGTTTCAACATCCCCATGCGCGCTTAATTTTTCTAATGTTCTATCCATAATTACCCCACGATTTCATCTACAAAATCCAATATCGTTTCACTTGCATTAGGGTAGCTAATCGCAAGCGCATTCTGTTTTCTTGTTGCCAATGATTGTTTGTCATGTACAATCATATTTATTTTATCATAAAGGACATCTTTATTTAAGTCTTTTTCTTCAATCATATCCGCACAGTTATGGTCTACTAACACACTTGCATTATAAAATTGATGGTTATTTGCGACATAAGGACTAGGAATTAAAATACTAGGCACTCCTAGTGCACAAATTTCCGCTGCCGTAGTTGCACCTGCACGGCATACAATTAAATCAATACGTTTTAAAATAGCCAATTGATTAACATAGTCAACAACGTGAACGTTCGTTTGTTGAAATTGGTTTTTTACTTTTTCATAGTCTTTTTTACCAGTTACATACAAAAATGTAACATCCTCAATTCCTTTTAGCGCTTCTACCATTATTTCATTGATCGTGCTGGACCCTAATGAACCCATTACGATTAATACAATCGGTTTGCTGTCATCCAATTGAAGCGACTTAAAATACGCTTCATCAAAAGGCGTTTCGATCGCTAATGTCGCTCTTGGATTTCCTAACAGTCTTGTTTTTTCTTTCGGTAACGTCTCAAAACACTTTTCATAACAAATCACAATTCCATCAACTTTATTCACTAACACTTGATTGGATTTACCAACAATTGAATTTTGTTCATGGATCATCGTCTTAATGTGCAATGATTTTGCCGCCAACAAAACTGGCGCACTCACATATCCGCCAAAACCAATTACAATATCTGGACAAAATTCAGCCAAAATACGTTTTGCTTCTTTTTGCGCTAATACCATTTGCCAAACGGCTTTCGCTTTCGCTACAAGCGAACCACTTAATCCGCTTGCTTTTAAACCATAAAAAGCATACCCATTTGCAGGTATGATATCTTTTTCCATTCGATCATTATTTCCGATAAAAAGTATATCGACATGTTTGTATCTCTTCTTAGCTTGGTCTGCTAGGGCAAGCGCAGGATAAATATGACCACCTGTACCACCAGTTGCGATAACAATCTTCAAAATTACCAACTCCATTTTATTTATTATATCACGTATTTGTATCGTTTTAACAAAAACTATACAACAAACTACCATTACAATTAAACAACGTTACCCTATCAAATGCAAGAGTAAACACGAAAAAAAACAACAAGTCCAATTACTTGTTGTTTTCATCCAAATCTTTAATTAATTTCGCATGCACATAATAACGATCATCAATCAACTCTGGATCTGTATTAGTAGGGTTATCCCCACTCTCATAGGAACAAGTATACAGTGTAATCGTACGATCTTGTGGACCCACTTCTATTTGGGTATCATACTTGCTTTTGCTCTTCACTAAATTAAGATAATTTAGGTAATCATTTTCATCCACATAATCCATGCGATAGGAGTTTGATGTATCCTTATCAATATACGCACTGAATACTTGCAATTTGTAATTACCCTCTGGTGTATACAAATAAATATATGGATGTTTCTCAAAGAAATCTTTTTCCATATAGTTAGATAACTCTGCAAACATGGTTCCATGGTACACATTGTGACCATAAATAAAAGTATTTAGATCGCTGAAATCTTTTGCAGCTGTATAGTCCATAAAAATGGAACCTGCATAATTACTCTTCTTTTCAAACGTATGATCCAAATAATACACATTGTCACTTCCTTGTACAATCGGATACGAAATTTCCGTATCTTCTACCACAATCCAACCAACAACATTTTCATTAATCTTCTTTAATTCATCAAAATCAACGCGAAACTCATCCAACTTAGTGTCAGGCACTTTCACGATTTCACGAATCTTATCCGTTTCTTGTTTTTCGTCAAAATTCGCTTTATAAATCAAAAACAACTGGTATGCTGCATAACAAAATACACAAACAGCAACAACCAAAATAATAGAATCCACTACTTTTCGTTTTTTTGAATATTCTTTTTTTCGTTTCATTTCATCACCAACCATTGTCAAAATAATAGCATACAATAAAGAGAATGAAAAGGCATATGTCCTAGAACTTCCAATTTGTGAATGATGTCACAAAACTTTGCTTTTAATCGACAATTACCGCCGATAACTATTGACAAAAAAATGCACAAAGTATAAAATCTTTTTAACAGCAAAGACGCTGTGGGTGGTGTAACCCACGGCGTCTTTTGTTTAATAAATAAAATGGAGGAGAATTCGGATGGAGAGTAACGTTTCAAAAATCTTCGGTAGCTTAGTATTTAACGATCGTATTATGCGTCAAAAACTACCAAAAGATGTATACAAGAAATACAAGAAAACGATTGAAGAAGGTAAAGCATTAGATCCTATTTGTGCCAACACCATTGCTACCGCGATGCGCGATTGGGCAATTGAAAATGGTGCAACACATTATTCTCATTGGTTCCAACCAATGACAGGTATTACTGCTGAAAAACACGATTCCTTTATCACACCTGCAAGTGAAAGCAGCGTCATTATGGAGTTTTCAGGAAAAGAATTAATCCAAGGTGAACCAGATGCTTCCAGTTTTCCTAACGGAGGATTACGTGCTACTTTTGAAGCACGTGGATACACTGCATGGGACCCTACTTCACCTGCCTTTCTAAAAGAAGGAATTTTATGTATTCCTAGTATCTTCTGTTCTTATAACGGAGAGGCCTTAGATAAAAAGACCCCTTTATTAAAATCACAAGAAGTGATTAACACACAAGCCCTACGTATTGTACGCTTATTTGGTAACACAGATGCAAAACGTGTGAATACCACAGTAGGTGCAGAACAAGAATACTTCTTAATTGATAAAAAGATGTATGACAAAAGAAAAGACTTAATTTATACAGGTCGTACATTATTCGGTGCAAAACCACCAAAAACACAAGAATTAGACGACCATTACTTCGGTGTATTAAAACCAAAAGTAGCAGCGTTTATGAAAGAGCTAAACGAGGAATGTTGGAAATTAGGTATTCTAGCAAAAACCCAACATAACGAAGTCGCACCTGCGCAACATGAATTAGCGCCTGTGTACGCTATTACAAATATCGCAACTGATCACAATCAGTTAACGATGGAATTAATGAAAAAGATCGCATTGAAACATGACATGGTTTGTTTGTTACATGAGAAACCATTTTCTGGAATCAACGGAAGTGGGAAACACAACAACTGGTCACTTGCAACCGATACTGGAATTAACTTATTGGAACCGGGTGCTACTCCTTATGAAAACGCACAATTCCTATTGGTTATGTCTGCACTAATCAAAGCAGTAGACAAATACCAAGACTTATTACGTATTTCTGTAGCAAGTGCTGGTAACGACCACCGATTAGGAGCAAGCGAAGCACCACCAGCAATCATTTCCATCTTCTTAGGAGAAGAACTAGAAGAAATCTTAGATTGTATTGCTAGCGATAATCCATATGTCGCAAAAAACCAAAAATTTATGGAAGTTGCTGTAGATGCTCTACCTAACTTCCCAAAAGACAATACCGATCGTAACCGTACTTCCCCATTTGCCTTTACTGGGAACAAGTTTGAATTTAGAATGTTAGGTTCACAAGTATCCATTTCTTGTCCTAACGTAATGTTGAACACAATGGTTGCAGAAGTATTTGATGAGTTTGCTACACGTTTAGAAAAATCAGAAGATTTCGAAAAAGATGTACATGAAATTATCAAGGAAACAATCAACCAACACAAACGTATCATCTTCAATGGAAATGGATACGATGATGCTTGGGTTGAAGAAGCACAACGTCGTGGTTTATTAAACTTACGTACTACGGCTGAAGCGCTACCTCACTACTTAGATGATAAAAACGTTGCTTTATTCACAAAATACGGCGTTTACACAAGACAAGAAATGCAATCTCGTTGTGAAATCATTTTAGAGGAATATGGAAAAGCAATCAAAATCGAAGCAGAAACAATGGTGAACATGTCACGTAAAACAATTATTCCAGGTGTTATCAACTATGTGAAAACACTTAGTGAAGCCATTGCTGTTAAGAAAAGCATCGGTATTGGTTCTTACGATGTAGAAAGTGATTTAGTGAAAAAAATAAGTGCACTGACTTCACAAATGCATCTTTTAACGAATGATTTAGAACAAGTAACACACGCTGCGAAAGACATTACTTCATTAAGCGAACAAGATCAATTCTACGCTGAACACGTCTTAACAAAAATGGAAGAACTTCGTGCTGTTAGTGATGAAATCGAACAATTCTGTTCGAAAGAATATTGGCCATTACCAAGCTATGGAGATTTATTATACAGTGTAAATATCTAACGAAAAAAGCTATTTGATATCATTCAAATAGCTTTTCTTATTTTTCTATTAAAAACGCTAACTCTTCACTAATCGCATTTCTTGATACTATGCTTGCTGCATCATCCATACTCGTCGCATCACGATTCAATATGATAAACGCATCACCATTGAAATACTTCACAAACCCTGCTGCAGGATACACTTGCAAAGAAGTCCCAGCAACGATCAACAAATCTGCTTCTGCAATTGCTTTTATTGCCTTTTCTATCACTTGTTGGGATAAACTTTCTTCGTATAACACAACATCTGGTTTAATGATTCCCCCACACTTTTCACAATATGGAATACCATCACTTGCCATCACATCATCTAAGTCATAAAAAGCGTGGCATTTCATACAATAGTTTCGATGAACACTTCCATGCAGTTCAATCACACGATCAACATGTGCTGCTTGGTGTAATCCATCAATATTTTGTGTCACAACCGCCAACAACTTCCCTTGTTTTTGTAGCTCGCAAAGAGCTTGATGTGCAACATTAGGTTTTGCATCTTGGTGAATCATCTCATTTTTATAAAATTGGTAAAACAATTCTGGATACTGTATAAAAAACGTATGTGACAACATTTCTTCACAACTGAATCCATACGTTTTTTTCGAATACAAACCATCGCTGCTACGGAAGTCAGGAATGCCACTTTCCGTTGAAAACCCAGCTCCGCTAAACACAACAATCTTTTTGGCTGCAATTATTTTCGCTTCTATTTCTTTATGCATTTTCATCCACTCCAACTGCTACTCGAAATGAAATAGGATAATTAATCTCTAAGTTGTATTGCTCAAAGGCATACGTAAGATTCAAATTATAATCCCCTCGTTTCGCATCATTATAAAGAACCTCGTACACTACTTTCATCTTAATGCGATTGTCTTTTTCTTCTACTTTCTCAGAAGATACAAATGCCATAGTAAAGTTAGCTTGTGCCCCATTAAAGAACACACTTGGTGTATTCAATGGACGGCGTTTATCAAAATAATAAGTCGCAGTTACGATTGTTTTCGTATCCATGTTTTGTGCCGTCACACTAAAATCATAAGCCTCATTAATGTAGACGAATACCGTTTTATCCAATACTGTACCATCACTAAAAGTCGCAATTAATTGAAACTCGTTATTCCCCGTTAAAATATTATACGTATCCAACGGCATAGAAATACTTCGTAAATCTGTCACATCTTTGCGTCTTCCTTCGCCATAGACTAATTCAACATTTTCCAATTGTTTTTTTCCACGATTAATATTCCAACTCAATTCAACCGCTAAACGATCATCAGAGAACTGTCCATGAAAATTAGATATTTGTGTTGCGTTTGATGTCGCATTTCCATTTTCCAACGGTCCATTCATACTGTCTGGATTAATGAACTGGTAAAACAAGGCTACAATTAAAGCCAATAAAATTGTAAATAGAAATAAGAACACTTTATTATTTTTAATATAAGACAAACTACCACCTCTTATGTATTATCATACCATAAAAGCAAAAGAAAAACGCGTAAACGCGCTTATCTTTTAACTAAAACGTAGGAACAACTAAGTCACCAAATTCTTTTTCAATGAATTTTCTTGTTTTATCACTTTGTAATGCTTTTAATAATACTTTAATTTTTTCACTGTCTTCATCACCGTTACGTACCGCAATGATGTTCGCAAATTGTTTTGCTGCTTTTGAATCTTTGTCTTCTGTAGCAATTACTTTATCCGTAATTTTACCACTTAATGCATAGTTACCATTTACTACAGCATAATCAAAATCTGACAATAACACTGGAATACTTGCTGCATCTAACTCAACAATTTCCACGTTTTTAGGATTTTCCACAACATCAATCTTCGTTGCTTTTAAACCTGCTCCTTCTTTTAATGTGATAATTCCATGATCCGCTAATAATTGAAGTGCTCTTGCTCCATTTGCTGGATCATCAGGTACTGCAAAACGCGCTCCTTCTTTTACATCAGCTAATGCAAATGCTTGGTTTTTTTGCGTTGCATCTTTACTATAAATTCCTAATGGTTCAAAGTGAATTGCTCCTGCACTAATTAAATCAGTATTTTGGTCTTCGTTAAATTGTGTCAAATAAGGTTGGTGTTGGAAGAAGTTCGCATCCAATTGCCCATCATCTAATTCAATATTTTGAATTGGATAGTCATCGTATTCTACCACTTCTAACGTATACCCTGCTTCTTCTACTTGTGCTTTCGCATAATTTAAAATAACTGCATGTGGTGAAGACGAAGCCCCTACCACAATGTTTTTGTCATCTGATTCGCTTGAACCACATGCACTTAACCCTAAAAATAATCCTGCTACAACGACTAAACTTAATAATTTTTTCATGTTCTTTCTCCTTTTTCTTAATGTGTTGTTTTCTTTGCAATAAAATTACCAATCCATTGAATCATACTGACAATCAAAATGATTATCACGACCGATACAACGGTTGCTTCAAATATACGTTGTTTCCAACCGAAACGAACGGCGAAATCACCAATTCCTCCAGCTCCAACAACTCCAGCCATCGCAATAATACCAATTAATGATATATAAGTAATCGTCATCCCTCTTGCAATACTCGCGATACTTTCCTTTAAATAAACGCGTAGGATAATGTCAATCGGTTTGCATCCCATCGCGATACTGGCTTCAATCAATCCTTCATCAATTTCTGATAAAGCACTTTCCACTTGTCTTGCGATAAATGGAAAGGCACTAAATATTAACGGAATATACATTCCTTGTACTCCCGAACCCGTTCCCATAATTAATCTCGATAAACCTAACAATAACCCTATCGAAATAACAAATGGCAAGGAACGAAAGAAGTTTACTATTTTATCAACGATAAAATACAATACTTTATTTTCTAAAATTCCTTTTGGTTTGCATACCACCAAAATCACACCACCGATCAATCCGATTAAGAAAGCGATGATCCCTGGTACAATCAACATATGCAAAGTATCAAATATCGCTTTGCTTAACGCTAAACTTCTACCTTCATACATCATAAATGGCATTGGAATAAACGAATTAATAAACGTAAAGATACTTTCTAATACTGGTGCAAACAATTCTGCTAACATCGTAAATACATTCATTATTTCAACACCTCCACTCTAACGTCATCTTGTTTAATATAATTAATTGCTGCTTCGATTTTATCTTTTTCACCTTGTAGTTTCACAACCAAGTTTCCTAATGGTTTCCCTGATAACACTTCCACATTCCCAAAAATAATATTGAAGTCAACATCAAATGTTTTTACCAAATAAGACATCAGTGGATCCTTGGCATTTTGTGAAGAATAAATCAAACGGATTAACACTTCATCACCTTGTAAACGTACAAGTGGATCATTGTTTTCAATCATTTCAAACACCTGATGAATTGAAGTTGTCGTATTAATGAATTTCTTCGTGACTTCACTTTTAGGATTCGTGAAGATATTTAATATTTCACCACTTTCTACAACTTTACCCGCTTCCATAATGGCTACCTTATTACAAATACTTTTTACTACTGCCATTTCATGCGTAATAATCACAATTGTGATATTTAGCTTTTCATTCAAACTCTTTAGCAAAGCCAATATCGACTGTGTAGTTTGTGGATCCAAAGCACTTGTTGCTTCATCACAAAGCAAGATATGAGGGTCGTTTGCTAAGGCTCTTGCAATCGCAACACGCTGTTTTTGCCCTCCTGATAATTGTGAAGGATACGCACATTCTTTCTCTTCTAATTCAACTAGTGCCAATAACTCATTCACTTTCTTTTTGATCTCATCTTTGCTTAAACCACTATCTTTCAATGGGAATGCTACATTTTGAAACACAGTACGTGAGCGCATTAGGTTAAAGTGTTGAAATATCATTCCAATCTTCTTTCTTGTTTCACGTAATTGTTTTTGATCTAATGTCACTAGATTGTTTCCTTCCACAATCACTTCACCACTACTTGGACGTTCCAACAAGTTAATGCAACGAATTAACGTTGACTTTCCTGCTCCACTAAATCCAATGACACCATAGATGTCACCTTTCTCAACGTGTAAACTAACATCATTTACCGCATGAACATCATTTCCTTTGCCTTTGAATACTTTTACGATATTTTTAAGTTCAATCATTTTATCACTCCTTACAATAAAAAAACATCCATCCCATATAAGGACGAATGCATCGTGTTACCACCTTAATTCACAAATACCTCACGATATTTGCCTCTTCGAGTACCATCATACTCTACCACTATAACGGGTGAACCCGGCTTATTCTAAAGTAAACTTTCGAATAAACAACTCCAAGACCATTTTCTTCATTTCATCCTTACAGATTTTCACCAACCATCTGCTCTCTACAAAGGCATTCCATGAGTACTCTTCTTTTCCTCGTTTTTGATATGCGTTTATGTTACAACGTTTACAAATACTTGTCAACTACTAACCAACCATTTTTTTGTTTTTTTTCATTTTAAAGCTAAACAACAATAAAAAAATTCTGTCGAAAACAAAGAAAAACAACGATAAATACATGCATATTACAAACATATCAGCAGTTCACTCTAATTGAACTTATTATTAGAATATCGCTCATTTTTAATTATTTTCTGTCATTGCTTGATAGAAAATCTAAAGTTTAATTTCTTTTATTCATCCCTTACCCCGTTGATTAAAATATTTGTTATAATAGTAGCAAGGAGATTTGCTATGTTTGAAAAAATCAAAAAAATATTTACCTTTAAAAAAGAAGAGGAAGAAATAAAAGTAGAAAAAGAAGTCGTAATTTGTGTTCATGGATTTGGTACAAAACGTGACAGTGAGTACGATAACTTTAAAATCTACAACAACGATAAATTTAACTTTAAAACGTTCCCTATTTTCGAAATCAATGCAGAAGACAACAATCCAGTAATTTGGATTCGTCGATGTGAAGGAATGGTAGAATCCTATATAAACGCAGGTTACAAAGTATCACTGATCGGATTTTCAATGGGTGGAGTGTTAGCATCCCATTTAGCCAGTAAATATCCGATTGAGAAGCTGTTTTTAATCGCTCCTGCATTTGATTACCTTAATTTATCGAACATCGTTTCTTCCGCAATGAACTACCTTAGAAATCCTTCCACAAGTGAGGTGTTCTCTTTACCAACTAGTTTCACGACAACATTTATGGAAGTGATTCGCATGTGCAAAGAGGATATCGCAAATGTAGATTGTCCCATTTGTATGATTCATGGAGACAAAGACGAAGTGATTCCATTGCGTAGCAGCATTAACGCATACGATAAGATTAAGCATGATAAAAAGAAGCTGTTTATTATTCATAAAGGAAAACACCAACTGATGTTCCATGACAATTCTTCATGGGATGCCTGGCAAATTTACAACTTGTTCATGGATGATAAAATTGTAACGAACGAACATGAAAAACCAGATCCAATTGAAATGGTTGAAGAAGAAATACAAATCGAAAATTAAAAAAGCGTATCTCTATTTGGATACGCTTTTTTTTGCATTTTTTGAATTTGCGATATAAAACTTCTTGTATACATTAGTAAATATATTGTCTTTTCCTGTTTTATAATAGCGATAGATAAAGTATGTTGCGAACAACCCACCAATGATACAAACGATAATATCTGTCATACTATCGTGTACACCAGTAGAATAATGACGTATTGCATCATAATTAAACAATACAAGAGTTGCATATTCATACAATTCCCATAATACCGCTATACTCATATTACAAGCATTGATAAACACATACATAATTATTCTATCTTCTTTTTTGACATTTGTTGTTTTCTTCAATGAACAAAACAACAAATACGAAGCAAGCAAACCTAAGACACCACTAACACAGTGTACAAACTTATCCCAATACAATACATGATCATAAAAGCGATAAGCACTTCCTAACGTAGAAGCCAAAAACATAAATACTAAAGCTAAAATATAAATTTCATATACGGGTTTCCATTTCATTAATTTAAACAAAACAGGAGCAACAAAAGCGAGTGCTAATGACACATACACCATCATAAGTGAATGCGTATACCCTTTTGTAAAGTTATCATAAAATGCATATGCTAAAAATAAACCATACACGATACAACACGAATAATAAATTGCTTTATATTTATCTTTTTTCATTATCTTTTTCTAATATCCTCCAACATTTCTAGTTTTAAATCCAATAATTTTTTGGATAAGTCTACATAATATGTCTGCGGGTATTCAAAACGGAATATTTCATCCCATAAAGTAGATAATTCTAATTGTGCATAATTACGAATTTCTTCTAAAGATGGACAATCATAAACCAATCTTCCATTTTCAAAAATTGGCACTAACATCTTTCTTAATGTGAACGTTCCTTTCGCGAACGTTTTATTTTTCCATATGTTTTCTGGATGATAAATGGTAACATCGCGATCTTCACTGATTTCTTCGCCATGAATACAAATCAAATCCGCTGCTGCTTTTCCTGTTTCTTTATCGTAAATACGGTACAAATCTTTGTAACCAGGGTTTGTTAGCTTTTCAACATTATCGCTGATTTTAATCTTCGCAATGTATTCATTATCACGATACACCGAACTCAACTTGTACACACCACCAAAAACAGGAGTGCTTTTTGAACAAATTAGATTTTCACCAACACCAAAGGAATCCACCTTTGCACCTTGTTCAATTAACGATTTAATAATATATTCATCAAAAGAGTTACTCGCAACAATCTTACAGTCTTGTAAGCCTGCTTTATCTAACTCTTTGCGAATTTTCTTTGATAAGTAAGCAATATCTCCACTATCGATACGAACACCAGCCAAACGATGTCCATTTGGAATCAAATATTCTTGTGCGACTTTAATCGCATTCACAACACCGCTACGAAGCGTATCGTACGTATCCAACAACAATGTACAACTATCTGGATAAATTTGCGCATAAGCCAAAAACGCATCGTATTCGCAATCATAACTTTGCACAAAGGAATGTGCCATTGTTCCCGTCGCTGGGATGTCAAAATCACGGCTCGCTGATGTTGTTGCTGTAGCGTGTACTCCACCGATATAAGCGGCTCTCGCACCAAAATTAGCAGCATCAAAATTGTGAGCTCTACGTGCTCCAAATTCCATTACAGCGCGTCCTTGTGCAGCTCGAACAACACGATTGGCTTTGGTTGCGATCATCGTTTGGTGATTCACTGCTAGCAACAGTGCCGTTTCCACTACCTGTGCTTCAATCATCTTCGCTCTAACGCGAATCAAAGGTTCATTAGGAAACACTGGTGTTCCTTCTTTTACAGCATAAATATCACCCGTAAAAATAAAATGACGCAAGTAATCCAAGAAATCTTCACTAAATTTATTTTGCTTGCGCAAATAAGCAATGTCCTCATCACTAAATGCCAAGTTTTGAATATACCCAATAAGCTGTTCTAATCCAGCAAAAATAGCAAAACCACCTTCATCTGGATTGCGGCGATAAAACATATCAAAAGTGACAATCTGATCTTTTCTTCCACTTTGAAAATACACTTGTGACATAGTTAACTCATAAAAGTCCATCACCATACTTAAATTACGTTGATCTCTAAAATCAAATTTCAAATCAAAATTTTTCATATGTCTCCCCTACTTTAATTCCACTACTTCAATTGCGTTTGCTAACATTAAATCACAAGCAATTTCATTCCATTTCATACTGTCATGAACACCATCAATATGGAATGTTTCAATCATATTAACAGGAACAATTACTCGTTTGTCTTTCATTTCATGTTCATTTAGATACGTATTAAGCGATAACGCAAACTGTAGAATACAAATATCACTACAACACCCCACCACTACGATGTCCTTATAAAGTGGCAATTCATTTTCAATGAACGACTTCATCTTTGGACTATGAAATGCATTTGTCGAATTTTTTAATATCTTATTTTTTGCATATGGTTTCAATTCCTCGACCACATCAGATTCTTCCGTATCCTTGATGCAATGCAACGGGTACGAAGCAAACTCTCTCGCATTTAAATCATGACAATCACAAATAAAATAACTTGGATGTACAACATCCAACAGATCTTTTATTGTGGGTACAATTTTCATGATCTCCAAATCGCTTAAACTTCCTTCTTTGGCAAACCCATTTATCATATCCACCACAAATACCACTGGTTGTGATAGTGATTTTTTCTCTAATTGCTTAATTTTTTTAATATAGTTACATGATACTTTAGCCATAGCATTTCTCCTCTATTAGTACTATTATACACCTTTTCAACGTATTTTTATTAAGAAATTCACAAGCTCACTACTCGCTATCGCTTTCCCATGTAATCACATTCAAATTACGAAAACGCTTTTGCCACGTTTTCACTTTCATCAAATACAACGCTTCACTATTATCACAATGTTTAATAGGACGAATTGTTTTCGTGAAAATATCTTCTAATCCACAGGGTGCACACACAATGATACGATCTTTTTCTTTGCGTACGCCAATTGCATGAACACTTGTAATCCATCTCGACATCGCATTTTCACTACTACTGTAAGGTTCAATCTCTTTGTGTTCATGAGCTTGCTTCCACAAATGCATTCTCGCCTCATTATGAACATCAAACAATAAATCATATCCACGTTCATGAAAATACTCATTTAGTTCATTTTCAATCCTATCATCCCTACTTGCTTGTAAACAATCTTCATCAAAATAAATAACATCGATATCTTTAATATGATACATCAAATCATTGCCATCTAAATAATTCCATATTGTTTGAAACACACATCCTGCAGCAACGTAGCACTGTGGTAATTGCATTTCTTCAAGATAGCTTAAAATATCCATTAACACCTTATTTTGTTGAATAATAGCAATACTCTTTTCTTCGTAATGATTCATTGTATACCTCACTCTATAAATATAAATAAAAAAGCAAACATTTGCAAACCTTTCAAACAAATACGCAGCTTAATTATCCCTACTTAATAATCAAAACAAGCAAAAAAAAACTACATTCGATAGTGTTTCTATCAAACATAGTTCATTTACTTATTAATGGGGCGAATGATGGGGATCGAACCCACGTATGACGGGACCACAACCCGCTGTGTTAACCACTTCACCACATCCGCCATGTATCACAAGCAAGTATGATTATACATGATATAAACGTATTTGTAAACCCTATTTTACTATGTCATCATAAAAAAAATATTTTTTTGCTTTTCTCGTTGTTATATACGTACAAAACATCATTTTTACGTTATACTTAAATTAGGTGATAACAATGAAATATGATTTTACTTTACCAAGCTCAGATAAAAAGGTAACGCTTTTTCTTCATTTAGAAGGACCATTAGACGCGAAGCATATCGTTGTATTTTGTCATGGTATGGCAGAGCATAAGGAACGCTATTATGATTTTATTCATTATTTAAATGAACATGGTTTTTTGTGTCTTATCTATGATCATCGAGGTCATGGAGCAAGTGTCAACAAAATGGAAGACTATGGTTACTTTTATGATGAAACTGGTGCTGCCATTGTACATGATCTAGCAATGATTATCGATTATGTAAAAGCGACGTATCAGGAAAAAGAGGTCATTTTGTTCGCACATAGTATGGGAACATTAGTGGCACGCAATTACCTTCAAAACAATGACAATCGCATTACCAAACTAGTCTTAAGTGGACCTCCTTACCATAATACAGCAGCCCCTTTTGCTTATGTGTTGGCAAACATAACAAGTAAACTTCAAGGTGATAAGAAGCGTAGCAAATTAATTCATAATTTAGCCTTTGCTTCGTTCGACAAAAAGTTTGAGGAACCTTTAAAAAACGCTTGGATTAATAGTAACATAGATGAAGTGCAAACTTACAACACCAATCCAAAGTGTGGTTTTGTCTTTACTAACAATGGGTTTAAAAACCTCTTCTACTTATTGAAGGAATGTTACAAAAAAGGAAAATACAAAGTAAACAACCCACAATTACCAATCTTAATCATAGCGGGTGAACAAGATCCTATGATTGGTAACCAACAACAATTTCAAAAGCAAATATTCTTTTTGAAGGATGTAGGATACAACAATATCAGATGCATCAAATATCCAGGTATGCGCCATGAAATATTGAATGAAAAAAACAAGGAACAAGTATATCAAGATGTGTTACAACACTTAGAAAAATAGCAGAAATCATAATGATTTCTGCTTCTTTTTTACGATTTTAGAATCGCACTTTCTCTCTCTTCTTTGTATTGGTTCGTATAAAGCTCATAATAATGTCCTTTTTGCTTCATTAACGATTCGTGCGTTCCCATTTCAATGATTTTTCCATGGTCTAATACGATGATTTTATCGGCACTTACAATCGTAGACAAACGATGTGCCACAACAAAACTCGTTCTTCCCTTCAACAATTTCGCAATCGCTGTTTGGATTAGCTTTTCTTTTTCTGTATCAATAGATGAAGTTGCTTCATCTAAAATAATGATACCTGGATCACAAATAAGAGCACGAGCAAAAGAGATTAACTGTTTTTCTCCCGTCGAGAGTTTGTCTCCCCCTTCTCCTATTTGACTATCATAACCTTGTTCTGTTTTCATAATAAAGTCATGCGCATTCACCATCTTCGCAATTGCTATCATCTCTTCATCACTCGCATCAGGTTTTGCGTATTTGATGTTTTCACGAATGGTTCCACTAAATAAGGTAGGTGTTTGTAACACATATCCTAATTGCGAATGCAACCATGCGATACTGCGATCTTTGTAGTCTTTTCCATCAATTAGAATACGCCCTTTCTTTGGTTCATAGAAACGGCATAACATATTCACAATCGTACTTTTTCCACTTCCAGTATGACCAACTAAAGCAATCATTTCTCCTTGCTTAACATCAAGTGAGAAACGATCTAAAACGACTTCTTTCTCATTGTAGAAGAAAGTGACATCATCAAACACAACATCTCCTTTTATCTTCTCAAAATTAGCCGTGATTGGTTTTTGTAGTGTACCATACTTCGCGATAACGTCTTCACGATCGACAATCTCAACCTCTTCATCAATCAATCCTAAAATACGTTCTGCATTCGCTTGTGCCATTTGAAACTCTGCTAGCAAACGTGCAATTTGTTTTAAAGGATCAAAAAACAAATTGGAATAACTAATAAATAGTGTTAAGGTACCAAATTCAATTGTTTTCAACACTACTTGTTGCCCTCCAATGTAAAGCAAACCTGCAATTACAATTGCGGAAAACAAGAATACGACTGGTTGAAACACTGCGTTGATTTTTGCGGCACGTATGGATTCCATCTTCATGTCTTTGGTTTTATGAATAAACTCATTTAAGTTTACTTCTTCTAAAGATAAAGTTTTCGTTGTTTTGGCACCATTGATCCCTTCCGCAAAACTCGCTGTAATTTTAGAGTTAATCGCTCTTGTTTTACGATGTGCTTTCAATATTTTCTTTTGAAAATAATTACACACAAAGAAAACAAAAGGAACGACAATCAACAAACACAGTGCCATCTTCACATCGATTGCGATCATTACCATGGCGATTCCCCCCATTAGGAATACACCCCATACAAAATCGACAATACTCCAAGCTAATATTTCAGCCAAACGGTTGACATCACCCGTTAAACGAGCCATTAACCAACCATTTGCTGTCTTATCAAAATACGAAAACGATAAGTTTTGTAGTTTCGTGAATGCTTTTTCACGTAAGTTTTTCCCAAATCGACTCTCTAGTCTCGCTGCAAATTTAAAGAAAAAGAATACGTTACAACACTGTAATGCACTTAATACCACATAGATTGAAAAGAAAATCCATATGTTATCCAAACTGTTCTCACCTAGTACATAATAATCTAGAGCGTAACGATTTAGTAAAGGAAAGATAATGTCTAAAAGGGCTGTAAACACCATAAAGACAAACAATAAAATCATTAACTTTTTATCTTCCCACATTATTTTGAACAATCTGCCCCAAATACGTTTGTCTAAACTATCAAAAGAATATTCTTGTTCTTCTAACATTGTCTTACTCATCTTGGTTCCCCCCTTCATTTTGAATTTCATAAATTGTCTTATAAATTCCATCTTCCTTAATTAATTGTTCGTGTGTTCCAATTTGGCACACACTTCCTTTATCCAATACGATAATTTTATCTGCATCTTGTGCACTACTAATACGATGTGTAATCATTAACATCGTGATTTCGCGACTCATTTTTGCAAGTTCTGCTTGAATCATCGCATCTGTTTTGGTATCAAGAGCACTTAAGGAATCATCAAACACAACAATCGGTGCATCATTAATAATCGTACGTGCAATCGCAATACGTTGTTTTTGCCCTCCCGATAAGGTTACTCCCTTTTCTCCGACTTCTGTTTCATACCCTTGGTCAAATTCTTCGATAACATCATGAATATGAGCCAATTGGGCAGCTTTTACAACATCTTGTTCACGTGCACCTGGTTTCGCCAAAGAAATGTTATCAAAAATTGTCTTAGAGAACAAAAATGGTTCTTGCAATACGATGTTAATGTTTTTACGTATGCATTGCTTACTAATGTCTCTTAATTCCACTCCATCAATACGAATACTACCTTCGTATTCATGCAATCGCGCTAACAAACTAATTAAACTTGATTTCCCACTCCCAGTTGGTCCCATTATCGCAACACGTTCATGGGCTTGGATTGTAAACGAAACATCCTTTAAAATAGCAGTGTTCGCATCATCGTAAGCAAAACTAACATGATCAAATACGATATTCCCTTGTATTGCTATAGCGCGTCCTTGCGTTAAATCTTCTTTGTCTTCTTCTAAGACTTCATTAATTCTTTCTAATGCGACACTTAATTTCCCCATATCCGCAATGACGCGTCCTAATTGACGAAGCGGCCATAGTACACTTGAGATATACGTGATAAACAATAAAAACTCACCTGCTGTAATTTCGTTGTTATTTGCCATAATAATACCAAATGCTAATGTCGCAAAGGTTTGCATTAACACAACAAAATCAGTGGAACTCCAAAAGATAGCTAGTGCTCGCATCAATTCATAAATACGATCGCGATACAGTTGGTTCACACTATCAAACTTCTCAATTTCATAGTTCTCTTTATTAAATGCTTTTACTACTCTTACTGCTGCTAGATTCTCTTGAATCGTTGTCGTTAATTTTGATTCTGCTAAATCACATTCCAAAAAGATTCGTTTGCTTTTCTTAAAAAAGAAATAACTAGAGAATAGTAAGATTGGTAATGTGATGAAGGAGATCAAAGTAAGCTTCACATTTATCGATAACAAAATCATAATCGCAATCAATCCAGTAGAAATCGCAAATACCATTTCCACAATTTGACTACCTAGAAAACGACGAACTTGGTCGATATCGGAAGTACTTCTTTGAATTAAATCTCCGCTGTCTTTCATCTTGTGATAAGAGAAAGGCAACATTTGTAGATGATTGTACAACTTGTTACGAACATTAGAAGTGAACGTTTCACTTACAATACCCGCATACGAACCCTTCTTGTAAACTGCAATCGCTATGAAAGCGAAAATAGTTAAAATCAAGATAGGTCCTAGTAAATCATTCTCACTGAATGCTTGTACACCTCCAAAAAGTGATACAATCGCTTCTGTCAATGGATTATTCAATGGCAATCCATTGATGACATTATCTAAAATAAAACTGATAATTAATGGTGCTAATAATAAACCGAACGAATACAATACGACAAATAAGATAATAAAAAATAGCTTATGTCGTTCCGGTTTTGTATACTTTAAAATAAACTTTATTTGTTTCATGTTTTTTCCCCCTTTTATACAAAAAAAACAGACTAAGTGCCTGTTTTTATCGCAAATTCCTAATGATCTAATTATATTGTCTAAAAAAAGACAAAATAAACTATTGCTGTTTGTATTGTTTCAATGCAAACGCAATTTGGTCAGGACATGACGTCCCTCTTCTACCACAGGTAACGCCATCAAATGCTTCTATTACTTCACTTATTGTTTTATTTTTAATAATGTTTGAAATTCCTTTAAGGTTCCCTTCACATCCACCAATAATTTCGACACTTAAAATAGTATCGTTCTCAAATTCGAAATTCATTAGTTGTGAACAAGTTCCTCTTGTTTTATATGTAAATGTGTTCATTCTTTAGCGCTCCTTTCTGTTTGTTAATATAATTAACGACTACTTCATTATACAACAAGTAGTTATAATGTAAAGACATTTTTATTACCAATTTTTAATCATTGCGAAAATGATACATGCAAATTCCTGCAGCTACAGCTACATTTAATGATTCAAATGCGTGCATTTCAATAAAGATGGAGTCATCGCTTAACGCGATTACTGCTTCGCTCACACCACTACCCTCATTACCAAAAACAACTGCTATTTTTCCTTTGTTCTCAAAGGTTTGCAATCCCTTCGCATCATGTAGTGATGTCGCATAGACAACAAATCCTTCCTCTTTGATTTTCGGGATAAAATCAACTAATGATTGTTCAAACAAAGCGACATGAAACAATGCCCCTTGTGTTGAACGAATTACTTTTTCATTGTATGCGTCCACACAACCTTTTCCTAAATAAATCGCATCAAATCCAAAACTGTATGCCGTTCTTATAATGGTACCTAAGTTACCCGGGTCTTGAACATCATCAAGCAAGCAAATACGCGTTGCATTATGAATAGCCACTTCTTGTTTACGACACACACCGATAAAATCCACCTTTGAAACATTCTTCGATAACTTATCCATGATTTCATCACTGACATAATAAATTTCATCCACAAAAGCAAAATTACTTGTTGCACCCATTCTTACAATTAAGTACTCTAAACAATTTGCTTGTAGTGCCTCTTGAATTAAATGCTCTCCTTCTACTAAAAAACGAGCATCTTTATCACGATACTTCTTTTGTTGGTATTTCATCCATGTTTTAATTTTATGATTACTCAATGATGTGATTTCCATAGTATCCCTCTTTCACTCTCAAATTATACTTAATTTTACACTATTTTAAAAGAAAAAAAGGCAGTTATCTGCCTTTTCTTATTGTACTCTTCTTACTGCGTAGATTGTTCCAAATCCATATAGCCCTGTTTCCAATACACCTTGTGATGGGTTTAAGGCATGAATGAAAGTTCCAGCTCCTGAATAAATAGCAGCATGTTGGCTTCCACCTGGACCAAATGTAACAATGTCACCTGCACGCCATTGTGAAATGTCGTTAGGGTCAATTGCAACTCCTACATAAGATTGGCCAGAACTTGTTCTCGCAACGGAGATACCACTTCTAGCGTACACATATTGTACTAGACCTGAACAGTCGAATGTGTTTGGCCCATTTCCACCAAATACATATGCTTTTCCAACATGTGATCTTGCTTCAGCAACAATCGATCCTGCATAAGGACTTGCTGCATAGCTTCCATAACTAGCTCTTGTATATGCGCTAGTTGCTTGTACTTCTGGTTCTTCTTTTACTGGTTCTTTTACACGTACAATCAATGTAGCAGCACTTTCGTTACCACTTTTGTCTTTTGCACGAATTGTTAAAGTGTGTTTTCCACTCTCTAACACATCACCATCTTTGTTGACTGAACCTTCGATTGTATAATCAGCGATAATACCATCGGCGTTGTCCTCAACATAAGAAACGTAATCTCTAGGGTCGAATTCCTCTTCGGCAGCGATTGTCGTATCATTAGAACTCATGTGAATCACTGGAGCAGTTGTATCAATTAAATTGATTACTACTTCATAGGAAACACTTGTTCCTTTTGCGATACTACCATCTTGCGCACTCATTAAATCCACTTTGTTTGCTTCTGTTTTATTGTAGTCTTCTTTGTTTTCAATTGTTAATAATGCAGTACGTTCCCCTAATCCAGATTCTGAAATAGAAACTTTAATCATATAGTTTTCTAATTCATACACACCAGATTGATTTGTTTGTGAAACTGTCTTTAAACCAACAACATCACTCACATCGTCTTTCAGTACTTCTCTTGCTTTTTCGGCAATTACTTTTGTATCACCGAAGTTAACGTCAATTGCTTTCTTGTTCAATTGCGCTATTTTCACATCCTCACTCAAAGCCTTTACTTCTTTCGTATTGGCTCCTGTAGAATAGAATGTAATGAAGAAAGCTAAGATTGAAACTAATACAACACTTACGAAGTGGTGGAAATTGAAGTGGACATTTTTTAATGCCGCAACATTTTCACCCCAGTTTTTTTGGTTGTTCATTTCTTTTGCTTTCCCTACTAATTTAACTAAGTTATCCTTCGCTTTACCAGCGTAAGTTAACCCTTCTTTTTTCATTTTTTCAATATTCAATTTTGTAAATTTCATTGGATCACTCCTTTGACTACAAGTGTTATTATATCATGATGAACAAAAAAATCAAATTTTCACATAACTTCCCACATTAAACAAACAAAAAAACAGACTCATTTTTATCGCAATGAGCCTGTCTTATCTTCTTTAAGAATTTGCTACTGGCAAGTCAAAGCGGATTAATTCCTCATCTTGGCAGTATGATTTTGAAGTGTTCGTTTGGTTAAGGAAAAATTTCTTTTTCAAACGACGGTAAGTAAATAACACGTTAAATAAAGCAACCGCTCCAGTAAACACTAGGGTTGTTAAGATATCATAACGCAATAAGAACATTAAAATTAAGACAAAAACAAATAATACAACAGCTTCCATCATAATAAATTGTTTTTTAATACTAGCGACAACATCATCCATAAATGCAGTTTGGTCAACCACTTCCTTACGAATGTGTTCATCTAGCGTATCTTGAATAAATGTTAATGCTTTTGGTTTATGGTCTTTCCCATTTTCTGCTGCGATAATATCTTGCATACGAATAAAACAGAAACGCTCCGCATTTTTGTTTCCATCCGCTTTATAACCAAGTGCATAGGCATACATCACCCATAAATACGTATCGTTATCTAAATAATCTTTTGAATTAGTCGCAATTTCTTTTGCTAAGCGAGCAATCGTATCATTGCTTTCATAATTGTTATCAATAATACTATCACGTAAGAAACGAACTTTTTCATCAATTTCTTCATCGCTAAATTGTGGTTCTTCTTCCACTTGCTCTACTTCTTCCATTTCTTCATCAGGAATGATTTCTACTTCCTCTTCCACTACTTCCACATCAATTACATCTTTTTCTTCCATTTTCGTTACCTCTAAATATCGAAATGAAGTTCTTCGATTTTCTCTTCATTTTCTACTTTCTCTTCTGTTACTATTGCTTTCTTCTCTCTTTTTTCCACACATGTGATTTGTTTCATCAAATAAAATGCTGGGCTTAAAGAAAGAGGGGAAGAATATGTAGCATCCTTGCTCATAATCGAAATATCCTTCGCTTCTATAGTATACTCTTCTTGGTCCATAAAACGCAAGACATCTTGTGCATTCACTACACGTGCATAACGAATATAAGACGGATTACTTTTCACTCGTTTGTGAATTAAGTTCCCTTTCACTGGGCGACCCAATACAACAATTTCTTCTGTTTTTACGCGCTTCATCATTCCTGCTTCACTTACTACTAACAATTGTTGTTCTCCATCTAGTATTGTCGCTGCCGCAATGACATCATCTGATAAATTCATCGCTTTTACACCTTTTGCTTTACAAGCACTAGCTGGAATTAAATCAACACCATAACGAGATACATATCCATTACGTGATGTTAAAATGATTTCTTCGTTATCGTAAGCAACATAAGTTGCAATCATTTCATCGTCTTTTACTAAATTCATACAACTCATTGTCTTATTGTTTCGTGAAACTTCAAAGTCAGAAATCGCGCTCTTTTTCACCATTCCCTTTTTTGAAACACTCACAAAATAACCATCACAATTAAAATCAGAGACAATATACGCATTCACGATTTTTTCATCCCCACTCATTTTAATTTTTGAGTTAAAATGCATACCGACATCTTTCCATTTGTTTTCATCGATATCATAAATTGGTAAATACCCATACGTTCCTTGGTTAGTAAAGAAGATAACATAATCTAAGGTATTCACTTCACAATACCCAATTAAGTGATCTCCCTCTTTCATCCCAGGCAATGCATCTTGACTGGAAGCAAAGGAGCGAAGAGAGACACGTTTCACGTATCCATCTTTGGAAACACTAACCATTACTCTTTCATTCGTAATCATTTGTACTTTATCAATTTTAATTTCTTCAATTTCATCTTCAATTTGTGTGATACGAGGAGAAGAATAAATTTGTTTCACTTCACGTAACTCTTTTATGATTACTTTACGTAACATGGAACGGTTTTCTATAATTTCATTCAATTCTTCCATTTCGTTCAACAACTGTGCAAATTCCTCTTTTAAAGCGGTGACATCCGTATTCGTTAAACGGTACAAGCGCAATGTTACAATCGCTTCTGCTTGTGGCTCACTAAAGTGATAAGCATCCATTAACTTACGTTTGGCATCCCCTTTGTCATTTGCACTACGTATTAAAGCAATTACCTCATCCAAAATCGAAATACATTTAATCAATCCTTCTAAAATGTGGCAACGTTTTTCTTTCTTATCTAATTCAAATTTACTTCTACGTAATACTACTTCTTCACGATGGGCAATAAACGCATCCAGCATTTGTGCCAACCCTAATTGCGTAGGGCGTTTGTCTACAATCGCCACTACATTATAGTTATACGATACTTGTAAATCGGTATTCTTATAAAAATAATTTAAAATCAAATTCGCATCGGCATCTTTTTTTACATCAATCACGATACGCAATCCATTACGATCACTCTCATCACGAACATCAATAATCCCATCGATATCCTTATTGATACGAATCTCATCCATCTTTTTCACCATATTACATTTCACAACTTCATATGGAATTTCAGTAATGACAATTTGTTGAATCGTTTTCGTTTTTTCAATTTCTACTTTACCACGAATGATTACTCTACCTTTACCACTCGTAAACGCTTCTTTGATTCCTTCTAAACCTTGTACCACTCCCCCAGTAGGAAAGTCTGGTCCTTTTACGTATTCCATTAAATCTTCCAAAGTACTTTTTGGATTTTGAATACGATACACACAAGCATCAATCACTTCATTAAGGTTGTGTGGAGGAATATTGGTTGCATACCCACTCGCAATACCTGTAATCCCATTTACTAATAAATTTGGATAACGCGCTGGCAGAACCGTTGGTTCCATTTCTGTATCATCAAAGTTAGGTGCAAATTTCACAGTATCTTTGTCGTAATCTTGTAGCATCATTTGCGCAATCGGCGCTAGTCTTGCTTCGGTATAACGCATTGCAGCAGCTGGGTCATCATCGATAGAACCATTGTTACCTTGCATATCAATTAGTGGAATACGACTCTTCCAATCTTGTGACAAACGAACCATCGCTTCATAAATACTACTGTCACCATGAGGGTGATAATTCCCCATAATCAAACCGACAGATTTTGCACTTTTACGATATTTACGCTCGTGTGTATTTCCATCTTCTTGCATCGCATACAAAATTCTTCTTTGTACTGGTTTTAAACCATCACGAACATCTGGTAACGCACGATCTTGAATAATATATTTAGAATATCGTCCAAAACGATCTCCCATAATCTCTTCTAGTGGAGAAACAATAATTTTACTATTGTCGACAAATTCTTTTTTCGCCATTATCGTTTCACCTCCACACTAAAGGAATCTTCCATCGTAAAGGATACATTCTCTTCAATCCAATCACGACGTAAGTTTGCCTTATCTCCCATTAATACGCTAACACGACGTTCTGCAATCATCGCATCTTCAATACTTACTTGAATTAATGTACGTGTCGCAGGATCCATTGTTGTCTCCCATAACTGACTCGCATTCATTTCCCCAAGTCCTTTGTATCGTTGAAGCGAATACCCTTTGTGTGTTGCACGCATGCTCTCTAACTCATCTTCTGTCCAAGCATAAACTACATCTTTGCTCTTCTCTAATTTAAACAATGGTGGAAGAGCGATATAAACCATTCCATTTTCAATTAATTCACGCATATAACGATAGAAGAAAGTCAAAAGCAATACTTGAATATGTGCTCCATCGGTATCGGCATCGGTCATAATAATTACTTTGTGGTAGTTTGCATCTTCCACATTAAAGTTAGCACCAACCCCTGCTCCTAGCGCATGAATAATCGTATTTAACTCTTCGTTTTTCTCAACGTTAGCCATCGTTGCTTTTTCTGTATTTAATACTTTCCCACGCAATGGCAAAATTGCTTGGTATCGAGAATCTCTTCCTTGTTTTGCACTACCTCCGGCAGAATCCCCTTCGACTAAGTACAATTCTTTACGACGTGCATCTTTACTTTGTGCACTTGCTAATTTTCCCGATAATACTTTTTCACTTTTTGATTTTGATTTTCCATTACGTGCTTCATTACGCGCTTTACGAGCTGCTTCACGAGCAATACTCGCACGTTGCATCTTCTTCACTAATGAAATCGCCAAATCTTTATTTTCTTCTAAGAAGTACGTTAACTTTTCACTAATGATGTTTTCTACCACATTACGTGCCTCAGGAGTACCTAATTTCCCTTTGGTTTGTCCTTCAAATTGAAGTAAACTTTCAGGAATACCCAACGAGATAATAATCGTTAATCCTTCACGAACATCACTACCTTCAAAGTTCTTATCTTTTTCTTTTATTAACCCATTTCTTCTCGCATACTCATTGAATACTTTTGTAAATGCTGTTCGTGCCCCTACTTCATGGGTTCCCCCATCTTTGGTACGAACCATATTTACAAATGAGAAAACATTTTCTTGGTATTCATCAATGTATTGAAACGCACAATCCACACTAATACCATTTTGTGAACCAGAAATAGGAACTGGTTTATGAAATACTTCTTTGTCTTCATGAAGATAATTCATAAATGCTTCTAATCCATCCGCAAAGTGGTATTCCACTTCTCTTTTTTCTTCCTTGCGTTCATCCACAACGATGATTTTAATATTACTTAATAAAAACGCACTCTCTCTTGCACGTTCACAAATTTGTGAATAAGAATAATGAGTCGTCGAAAAAATCGTAGGATCTGCTTTGAACATAACCTTACTACCAGTTTTCGAACATTTTCCACGCTCTTCTAATTTGCTTACTTTACTTCCACCATTTTCAAAACGCATAAAGTATTGTTTTCCATTGTTACTATTAATAGTAACTTCAACCCATTCACTTAACGCATTTACAACACTGGCACCAACTCCGTGCAATCCTCCACTCGTTTTATAACCACCAGACTCAGAGAATTTTCCTCCTGCATGTAACACAGTAAAAATAACTTCTAGTGCACTTTTACCAGAAGCATGCTTATCAACAGGCATTCCTCGCCCTTCGTCTTCTACACAGATAATATCATCTTTCATCAAAGTGATGCGAATTGTATCTCCATGTCCATTCAACGCTTCATCAATTGAATTATCTACAATTTCCCACACTAAATGATGCAACCCTCTACCATCTGTAGAACCGATGTACATCCCTGGTCTTTTACGAACTGCTTCTAGCCCTTCCAGTATTTGTATGGCACTTCCATCATATGCTTTATTCGCCATTTTAACACTCCTTCGCGATAACTCATTGCATAAACTTCGTATCGGTTAAAAATAACCACACTTCTAATATTATAGCATTAAATAGTCATTTTTTGCCTATCTTTTTAGCTTTTTTTACTTCCCTATTCCATTTAAAAAGAAAGTTAGCAAACTAACTTTCTTTTTGTATTGACGATTGCACACAACATGTTCACATGAGTGCAAATACATTAATAAGTCAATCACTACAATGATGATGCTAAATGCAATCTTTACAATCATCACCATCGTAATACCATTCCTATATAGATGATTGGTGCAAATCGATTTCTTGTGTAATACGATAGCACTATGGTTATAAAAACAGTAACAAGTTCACTTACTAGCACAAGTGGTTATCTAGTTACAATCATTTCTTGATAAGCCAAAGCACACACTACAATAATCGCATGAAAACCATCTGAAGAAATCATCACACCTGCTACATTTTCAATTGCAAACAATACACACAACATATGAAGCGATCAAAACCATTTTTTCGATTTTTTTCCAACGCTTCCAATAACTTATGTGCATTTTTTAAATGTTCATTCGCTTCATCGTTACCTTCCCCTTTTTTCTATTATCTATGCACAACAAAAAAAGCAGGTTAAAAACAATGAAAAAAAAGTGAAAGAACTCACAAGAAAAACAAATTTCATTTTTTTAGAAAATAGTGTTGACTTAGAGTTAACTCTAGATGATAAGCTATGAACATTAAGTAAAAACGATACGTTATTTTACTTAACTAACATAGCCAAAAGGAGGATACCTATGTATTTAGAAAATATTCATTCCCCTAGGGAAGTAAAGCAATTAAAAGTAGAACAATTAAATGAATTAGCGAGTGAGATTCGCGAAGCATTACTCACTAAGTTAAGCAAACATGGTGGCCATGTTGCTTCTAATTTAGGTATGGTAGAAACAACCATCGCCTTGCATTATGTATTTGAATCGCCTAACGATAAAATGGTATACGATGTTTCACATCAAACTTATGTACACAAAATGCTAACTGGTAGAAATATGGCTTTCTTAGATGCTTCACAATATAATAGCGTTTCTGGTTTTAGTAATCCAGAAGAAAGCGAACATGATTTATTTTGTATGGGACACACTTCCACATCGATTTCACTTGCTTGTGGATTAGCGAAAATGCGAGACCTTAAAAAGGAACACAGCAATATCATCGCCATCATTGGAGATGGTTCGTTAAGTGGAGGCGAAGCTTACGAAGGATTAAATAACGCTGCTGAAGCAAACACTAATATGATTATTATCGTTAATGACAATGAAATGTCGATAGCGGAAAACTATGGTGGATTGTATCGCAATTTAGCACAACTAAGAGAAAGCAATGGAACTTGTGAAAACAACTTCTTTAAAACATTAGGTTTACAGTATCATTATGTTTCTGATGGACATAACATTGAATCCTTAATCGAAACGTTTGATCAAGTAAAAGATGCAAAACATCCTGTTGTTGTGCACATTCATACAACCAAAGGAAAAGGTTTTGTTGCTGCGGAACAAGACAAAGAAACATGGCATTTTAATGGTCCATTTGATTTACAAAACCAAACAAACGACGCAAAAAAAGTGGAAACATACGAAAGTGTCATAAGTAACATTGTGAAAGAAACACTACATCAAAACGCAAACGCAGTAGCCATTACATCAGGTACACCTGGCATCTTCGGTTTTGACAAGCAAACAAAACAAAGTTTGAAAGAACAATTTGTGGACGTAGGGATTGCGGAAGAACACGCAATTGCATACGCATCAGCGATCGCTCAAGAAAAAGGTACGCCTATTTACGCCGTTTACAGTACCTTCTTACAACGTACTTACGATCAAATCTCACATGACTTATGTTTAAACAACAATCCTGCTGTCGTTTTGGTTTACGCTGCTTCGGTTTATGGTATGAACGATAAAACACACTTAGGTATTTATGATATTGGTATGTTAAGTAACATACCAAACTTAGTGTACTTGGCACCTTCAAGCAAAGAAGAAATGGAAGCGATGCTTCACTATGCCACTACGCAAAAAGAACATCCTGTATTTATTCGCGTGCCTAGTGTAGCGCTTCGTGAAACAGGACAAAAAGATACGTTTGAATATGCAAACTTAAATACGTATAAGGTAGAAAAACAAGGTAAAGATGTGGCTATCATTACCTTTGGTAACTTCTATGAAATGGCAAAAGACATCGTGGACACATTAGAAGAGGAACACGATATCAATGCTACCTTCATTAATGCTACTTACTTATCTGGATTAGACAAGAAATTACTAAGTGAATTACTTGCCACGCACAATCAAGTCATCACCATTGAAGATGGAATCTTAGATGGTGGTTTAGGAGAAAGAATAGCTTCTTTCTATGGACCTAGCACAATGAAAGTACACAACTTTGCGATTGCTAAAGGATTTCCTGATCGCTATGATGTCGCTTCTTTATTAAAGGAAAACGGTATTACCAAAGAAAACATCATTCAAACAATTGTAACGAAATAGTATAGAAAAGCCGTCTATGTTCTTTGAGAACCATGAGACGGCTTTTCTTATCCCAATTCATTTTAATCAAATAAAAAACAACTAGCTCATACACTAGTTGTTATTTGTATTGTTTTGTTTCACTTACGATGTAATCCAAAGTAACATCATGTGAACTCTTTGTAAATGGTTCTACTTTTTGTGCTTCAAATGCAACCCCGATTTTTAATGCACTTGTTGTTGCAAGGTAGCGATCATAATATCCTTTTCCATGTCCAATACGATTTTTGTTTTCATCAAATGCAACAAGTGGCACAATAATCGCATCAAAATCATTTGGTTCAATGATGACATTTGTGGTTGGTTCTAAAATACCTAGACAACCCGGTTGCAAGTCATCAATACTACGAATTAAAAAGAAATCCATAAATTGTGTATTGCGAACTTTAGGTGCACCAACAAAGTCATACAGAAACATCAAGGAAGTCACATCTACCTCATCTGGCATCGCAATATAAATACCTATTGTTTTCTTATCTTTTAATAAAGGGAGTAAACGCTCTACAATTTGATTGCTTTTCTCTGCCATTTCACTTGCCGATAGCAAACTTCTTTTTTGTAGTGCTTGTTTACGTAAAACATCTTTCATTATCCAATGCTTCCTTCCATATCAATCTTCAACAATTGGTTTAATTCAACAGCATACTCCATAGGTAATTCACGTGTAAATGGTTCTAAAAATCCCATTACTATCATTTCTGTTGCACTTTCTTTTGTCAGACCACGACTCATTAAATAAAACAATTGGTCTTCACTAATTTTTGAAACTGTCGCTTCGTGTTCAATTGTTGATGAATTTGTCATCGTCGCATTTAATGGAATCGTATCACTGCGTGAAAGATCATCTAAAATTAACGTATCACATTCCACTTTACTTTTGGCTTGTGTTGCATTTGGTCCATGTGAGACCATTCCGCGATAATTCACTTCTCCCCCATTACGAGATATGGATTTTGAAATGATGTTACTGGAAGTATTTGGTGCCAAATGAATCATTTTCGCTCCCGCATCTTGAATTTGGTTTTTCCCCGCTACTGCAATCGAAATACATGTTCCTTTTGCATATGGTTCCGCTAAAATACAAGCTGGGTATTTCATATTTGTTTTTGAACCGATGTTTCCATCAATCCATTCCATACTACCGTTTTCAAATACCTTTGCACGTTTGGTTACAAGGTTCATGATGTTATCAGACCAGTTTTGTACTGTTGAATAACGACAATGCGCATCTTTGTGTACAAAAATCTCAACCACTGCAGCATGCAAGCTCTCTTTGCTGTAATTTGGTGCAGTACATCCTTCTACATAATGTACATCTGCCCCTTCATCAACAATGATAAGCGTTCTTTCAAACTGCCCCATTCGCTCTGTATTAATACGGAAATACGATTGCAATGGTTTGTCTAACTTCACTCCTTTTGGTACATAGATAAAACTTCCTCCACTCCAAACACAACTGTTTAAAGCCGAGAATTTATTATCACTATAAGGTACCAATGTACCAAAGTACTTCTTAAATAATTCAGGATGTTGTTTCAAGGCAGAATCCGTATCCAAGAAGATAACACCTTTTTCTTCCACTTCTTCTAACATATTGTGATAAACAGCTTCTGAATCATATTGTGTTGTTACTCCTGCCAAAAATTCTTTTTCTGCTTCTGGAATTCCAATACGATCAAATGTTTCTTTAATCTTATCAGGAACATCATCCCAACTATTTTCTGTTTTTTCACTCGGTTTAATATAATACGTATATTCATCAAAATGCAAATCATCTAAATTAGGACCCCATGTTTGCATCTCTTTACTCATAAACGATTCGTATGCTTTTAAACGATACTCTTTCATCCATTCAGGTTCTTGTTTGATCGCTGAGATTTCTTCAATGACTTCTCTGCTTAACCCTTTTTTCGTTTGATAAACACTTGTATCTTCATCGTGGAAGCCATATTTGTAATCCCCAACAGGGATGTTTTTTTCATTCATTAGACTTCCTCACTTTCCTCAATCAATGCGATAATCGCATCCCAACCAATGGTTGCACAATGAATGCGATTCGCTTGGCGACCAACATTTTGAAATGCTACCGCTTCTTCTAACGCATCTTCATCGTATTGCTTTCCATCAATCATATTACGATATTGCTCATTAATCTGTTTTGCTTCATCGATATCCTTACCAATTAATAATTCAGACATAATCGATGTAGAACTTGTTGCAATCGTACAAGCTACACCATCAAAACAAATATCTTTGATTTTTTTGTCTTCAATTAACGCTTGTACATGAATATCATCAATACAAGATTCACTCGCCATATGTTTTTTCAAATAACGATCATCCTCTTTTAATTCATGATTTCTTGGGTATTCGTAATGATCCATTATAATACTACGTAATACAAGTGGATCCTTTAACATATCATTCATCTTACTACCTCCTAAAAGAATACATCTAACATACTGTCTTTATTAATTTGTTTGCACACCTCAATAAAACGATCAACTTCTTCTTTTGTATTATAGAAATAGACACTCGCACGTAGTGTACTACTCGTTTGTAATTTATCCATCAATAACTTGGCACAGTGTTGCCCACTGCGAAGTGAAATTCCATGATCACTAAAGTAAGTCGCTGCATCTTGCGAGAACACATCTTTGATATTGAAAGTAACAATACCACTGTCGTTGTCTTCATTGTAGATAATGACGTTATCTAGTTGTTTCATTTGGTCCACTAAATATTGTTTCAATTGTCTTTCATAAGCATCAATTGCTTCTAAACCAATTTCACTAATATAATCAATGGCTGCTTTCATTCCTAACACCGCTTCAATTGCTGGTGTTCCACTTTCAAATTTATAAGGAGCATCTTTCAATAAAATATTTCCACACATATCAAAACGTGCGTTGCTTCCTCCCCCTAACATGAAAGGTTTTGTCTCTTGAAGCAAATCGTATTTACCATACAATACCCCAATTCCAGTTGGTCCACATAATTTATGTGCTGAGAAAGCCAAAAAGTCACAATCTAGCTCTTTCACATCAACTTTTCTATGCGGAATGGATTGTGCTGCATCCACCACTACAATCGCTCCATAAGCATGTGCAATTTCGCAAATTTCCTTGATTGGCAAAGCATACCCTAATACGTTCGTAATTTGTGCCAATGCGATAACTTTCACTTTTTCATTCATTTTCGCTTTGAACGTTTCAATATGCATACGTCCTTGCTCATCCAAAGGAATGTAATCTAAAGTGGCACCACTTTCTTCACACGCTTTCATCCAAGGTAAAATACTTGAAGCATGTTCTGCCTCATCACTTAAAACGATGTCCCCAGGTTGTAAGTGTGTTTGTCCATATCCATATGCGACTAAGTTCAATGCTTCACTCGCACCGGATGTGAAAACCACTTCTTTGCTGTCGCAATTAAGAAAGTGAGCAACTCGTTTTCTTGCTCCTTCAAAAGCAACATCCACTTGGTAACTTAGTTCGTAGTCACCACGATGCGCATTGACACTGTATTTCGTATAATAATCTACCACAGCATCAATGACACATTGCGGTTTAAAAGTCGTTGCAGCATTATCAAAATAAATGATGTCATGTCCTTTTTTTGATTTGTTTTTCAACATTGGAAAATCATTTCTGATTTTCATCACATCTAACATGCTAACCCCACCTTACTTTGAATTTCGTCTTCCATCATTTGTTTCAATTGTTCATTGTGTTCTACCACCTTTACAATCGGTAACAAATAACTAAGTGTTAATAATCCTAATGCTTGGCGTTTGTTTAATCCTCTTGTTTGTAAGTAATACAAATGATCTTCATTCATTTCACCAATCCCACAAGCATGACTCGCCTCTACATCATTTTCATCAATTAATAATAACGGTGTCACTTTTACACTCTCTTTTTCCACTAATGTAAGCACTCGTGTTGCTTGGTGCGATTTACTTCCTTTCGCACCCTTTTGAATGTTTCCACTAGCGACAATGTTGATTTTTCCATCGTGATCATTAATCGCATAGTTTTCCATATTAGAATACGTACTTGCATGTTTATGCAAACATGTAATATCGTAATCTTTTGCTTTGGTTGCATACGTAGTCGTAATCACATCTACGCTTGCTTCTCTATCTAACAATTCATACAATGCTTTCACTTTCGTAACCGCATTGTTCACTTCAAAATACCCTACGTGTAATTTTGCATTTTCAAACACTTGTACGTGTTCTTCACTGGTGAAGTGCAAAGATGCATTACGATACAATAAATGCAATGTACTGTTTTCTTTCAGTACAATCTTTTTTTGCACCTTCATCGTGTCACCATCAAAGCTAACCATAACGGTAGCATTCACATTTTCTTTCAATTCAATCGTGATGTTTTCTTCTTCACCACAATATGAGTATTGGTACACACCATCCTTGTTTATTTCTAAAAAAGCCATATTATTTCTTCGCTCCACATGCATCCAAACGAATGACTTGTTTCTTCGCTTCTTTTTGTAATGTGATGTTGTGTTTTTCTAATACCCATTCGTACCCTTCGCTATCTACTTTATTTACTAAGTCATAGCCACCTTCTTCAACGATTTTTCCATCGATTAAAATGTGGGCATGCGTAGGTTTCAATAAATCATAGAATCGTTCATAATGCGAAACTACCAACAAAGAAACACCTGTTTCTTCCTGTTGTTTTAAAATTGCTTTCGCTACTACTTTCAGTGCATCGACATCCAAACCTGAATCAATCTCATCTAGCATCGCTAATGTAGGCTTCAACATTTTCATTTGCACGATTTCATTACGTTTTTTCTCACCACCAGAAAACCCTTCGTTTAAATAACGGTGGGCTAAATCAGGTTTCATTTCTAATTCCTTAATTGAACCTTCCATCTCTTTGATAAACTTAAATAAAGAAATTGGTTTTTCTAAACGTGCATTCATGGCAGCGCGTAAAAAGTCAGAGTTGTTCACACCTGAAATTTCTTGTGGGTATTGCATCCCTAAGAAAATACCCGCACGACTTCTTTCGTCAACACTCATTGCTAATACATCGTTTCCATCTAATGTAATACTTCCCTCGCTGATCGTGTATTTAGGGTTTCCCATAATCGCCGCTAACAAAGTACTCTTTCCATTCCCATTTGGACCCATTAACGCATGGATTTCATTTTCATTTATTGTTAAATCGATTCCTCTTAGAATCTCTTTTCCTTCCACATTTACATGTAAATTCTTAATTACTAATTTTGACATAAACCATCATCCTCTCAGTAAGTATTATTCTACCAAATTTGCTATATTCATACAATTAAAACGATACTTTTTCGGATATGTTTTGTTCACATATGTGTGAAATTTTCGTATTTTTCAGAAATACTAGAATTTGTAATCGTTTTATCATATAATTATTGAGTACGTTTAGGAGGATTTACATGAAAGAACAAGCTTTAGAAATACTAAAAAAGTTTTGGTTTGTTATTCTTGTTGGTGTTATTTTCATTTCCTTTGCAGTTTATTTTGCATGGGACACAAACAAGGATAGAATTCCAGGCAAAACAGTGGATGGAAAGGACGTCATTTTTTCAACAGATGACTATAATTACACAGCAGACTCATTTTACAAAAGTTTGTACAACACTGAAAGCGATGGTACGAAGAGTGGTATCGCTATGTTATATTCTTTATTAGAAAAAGAAGTAGCAAATAGCATTGAAAGCGATGATGCGATGGAAGACCAAGCAAAAACAGCTCACGAGAGTTCAGTTGCACAATGGCAACAACAATATGGGGATAGTTATGAAACTTATTTGGATCCTCAATTGAATGCAATTGGATACGATGGTTCCGCAGAATTTGAAGATTTCTTATTAAACCAAATTAAATTATCAAGTTTAGTTGGGGAATACATTAAAGAAAACCCTGCAACGTTTGATGAAATCTACAAAAGTGAATCACCAATCGAAGTTTCACATATCTTAGTAAGTGTGAAAGATACTGCAAATCCAACTGCAGAAGAGAAGAAAAAAATGGAAGATGTAGAAAAAGCATTGAAAAAAGGTGATAAATTCTCTGCAGTAGCAAAGAAGTATTCTGATGATCCAGGAAGTGCAAAAGAAGGTGGACGTTTAGGAGTACAATTAAAATCGTCTAACTTAGTGCAAGAATTCAAAGATGCAGCTTGGAAATTAAAAGCTGGAGAAACAAGTGAATGGGTAAAAACAGATTTCGGTTACCATTTAATCTATGTTCAAAACACAGCGAAAGACAAGTTATTAGCGAAAGATGCTAACTTAGAATCAATTGCTTCTATCGTGATGGAAAAAAATCCAAACATTCAAAAAGAAATCGTTTGGAATACAGCGAAAAAATTAAAAATTGAATTCAAAGACAAAGAAACGAAAAAAGAACTGATGAAATACATCGGTGTTGAAAAATAAGGAGGGTTCACATGAAAAAATTAACAATGTTCGTATGTTGTGCCCTACTACTTTTCGTTAGTGGGTGTAGTGATGCAAGCACAAATGTAAGCGACAAAAACGAAGCGCTTATTACAATTGATGGTAATGATATTACCAAAGGTGATGTTTACTTAGGATTGTCTTCTAGAGGAAACATTACTCCAGTTACGAATGCCATTTCACAACAAGTTGTGAAAAAAGCAGTCCCTGTAACAAAAGATATTGAAAAAGAAGCAAAAGACACATTAGAATCATTAAAAAAATCAGTGGGTGCAGACAAATGGGACAACTACATCACAACAAACGGTTTTAAAGATGAAGAAGATTACTACAAAAATTCAGTATTATTAAATGTTCGTATTGGAAAAGTAACAGAAGCTTACGTTTCAAAAAACATTGATGAATTAGCAAAAGAATACGAAGTGAGAAAACTTCAAATTATGGTAACACCTGATAAAGACAAAGCAAACGAAGCGTTAGAAACGTTGAAAAAAGAAAAAACGCCTGATATGAAAGCTGCTGCTTCAAAATACGGTGATACAACAAAATACAACGGTAGTGAAGGAATTTACACTAACCAAAGTGGTATTCCTAATGCAGTATGGGCAAATACGCTTACGTTAAAAGATGGAGAAATCTCTGAAAAAGCAATCTTTGATGATACAACAAGTACTTACTACATCGTAAGAGTAGTGAGTTCAAAAGTAAAAGAAATCAAAGATGATGCAATCAATGCAATTAAAAACATTACGACTGCAAATGCAGAAGGATTGAAGATTGATGAAAGAGCATTTAACTACTACTTAAACGAAACAGGATATGCAATCCATGATGCTGCGATTTATTCAGAATTATTAAAAAATAGCTTAAAATACCAAGAGGATTAATTATGTGTATATTCTGCGAAATTGTAGAAGGTAACATTCCCTCTTATAGCGTCTATGAAGATGCGTATGTGAAAGCGTTCCTTGATATTTCTCAAGTAACAAAAGGACACACCTTAGTCGTGCCAAAACAACACTATGATAATTTCTTAACGTGTGAGCGTGAAGTAATGTTACATGTGATGGAAGTAGCACAGATGTTAGGAAAAGAAATTTGCGAAGCAATGAATGCGAATGGAATGAATATTCTGAGTAACATTAATGAGGTTGCTGGACAAAGTGTCAATCACTTCCACGTCCATTTGATTCCTCGCTATGATGAAAAGGATGCTTGCTGTATTGCTTTCAACGAAAGTGAACAACAAGATTTACAAGCCATTTTAAATGCCATTACAAAATAAGAGACGAAAGTCTCTTTTTTTTGTATTACATTTGTTTCTTCCCTTTACTTAAAGTACAATTAAAATGAGGTGATTACTATGAGACTACGTTATGGAATTGTATCAACAGCAACCATTACCCATCGTTTTATTCAAGCGGTGAAAACATACGGTGATGAAGTATGTGCCATTGCTTCTCGCTCGCTAGAAAAAGCGAATGCGATGGCTTTGCAGTATCACATTACAAAGGTGTATGACAATTATCAAACAATGTATGGCGATCCTTTGGTTGACATCGTGTACATCGCTACTAACAACGCTACCCATGTGGAACAAATCAAACTTGCTCTATCCCACAAGAAACACGTGGTAGTAGAGAAACCGATTGCCCTATCTTTGGTGGAAGCACAGGAAGTGTTCGCATTAGCAAAACAAAATAACTGTTTTCTAATGGAAGCGCAAAAAAGCGTGTTCTTACCAGTAACACTTGATCTGAAACAAATTATTGATAATCAAACGTTAGGAAAACTACACCAAGTAGAAATGAGCGCGAGCTTTGCGAATCCAAACGCACCTTGGATGCATGATCCAAACCAAGGAGGAGTCATCTATGGTAGTGCTAACTATACGTTTCATTATTTGGACTTCTTACTACAACCACAACACACAAAACTTCAAGCTATGGGAATACTAGAAGACACACAGACGTGTGAGCGTGTTAGCCTTACATTAGTAATGGATGATGTGTTAATTAATAGTCGTATTTCAATGAATGGTTTAACCCAAAACCATGCGATATTTTACTTTGAAAATGGCTATATTCGCGTTCCTGAATACTGGAAAGCAAGGCATTACTTCATCTATGAAGAAAGTGTAAAAAGAGAAGTGAGTCATCCAATTGAGTATGAGATGATTTATGAAGTAGAACACATTCATCATTGTATTGAAAATAAACAATTAGAAAGTGCCATTATGAGTGCCAAACGCAGTGAGATGTGCTGTGCTCTTGTAGAAGAAGCACTTCAACAAGTAAACCAATAAAAAAAAGTAACAGCTTGACTGAAGTTGTCAACGGAAAGTAGACACTTTAAAAAGAACACTGGAAGCCTTGCT
>CAYJIZ010000001.1:0-167935 GCA_964370395.1 uncultured Erysipelotrichaceae bacterium | reverse complement strand
AATACCCTATAGATGACACTTCTTTTTTTGTGTCTGTTCTATAGGGTATAGTTTACTAGTCAAATCCTGTCCTTTTTATTTTACTTTTCCTTGTAACTTATCAATTAAGAATAGTACGCGTTTCTTTGATTTTCTATAGGCAACAAAGAACATGATAGATAATACTCCTGTTGGAATAGCAATCACTAACCCAACCCATTTTAGTACATTTCTTACATCGTCCCCTACATTTAAGAAATTATCTTGCATACCACTGAATCCCCAGTATGCTAATGCTGCAAACAACAAGCAGAACAATAAACAGAATTTACTATACTTCCCTACTTTTCTTGTCATTACATCACGAAAAGCAATTTCGTTCTTCATATTTTCTTTTTCTTTATTTGTCATAACTGAGTCTCCTAACTTATTCTATAAAGATTTTATCATGCCCCCAAAGGCATTGCAATATTTAAAAAAATCATCCCCACTTGGGAGGTAGGGATGAAATAAAATTAAATTTATTGATAATCTTTCGATTAGTAAGATAATCCTGGATCGAAGAATCCAACGAATACCCCAACAAATGCAAGAATAACCATTAGTAACATAACTTTAATTGGACTAATGTTTTTCTTAGCCATTAACCACCAACAGAATAATACGAATAACATTGTTAATAGTTTAGGGAATGCTCCATCTAAAGAATCTTGTAATAATACATCTTTAGTTGTGTCGAATTTTTCAATAACGATGTCCTTACCATTTTTAGCAAGAACCATTTTTTCTCCAGTATCTCCAGCTGTAGTTAATACTAATGCTGTAGAAATACTTACCCATGAAGCAGCCATCGCACCAACGATAACTTGACCCATGATGATTACTGATTCACGAAGTGCTGTAGCTTGTTCTCCAACGATAACTTCTACTGCAGATCCTCCTAATTCGTAACCTTTAGTGTAAATAAATTTTTGGAACCAAATACTTGTAACGTTCCAAACAACGATATAGAATAATGGACCTAAGATTGATCCACCTTCAGCTAACCCTAATGCGATCCCTAATAATACAGGAATGTAAGTACCAACGATTAATGAATCCCCGATCCCTGCTAAAGGTCCCATAAGACCAGCACGGATACCGTTAATCATTTCGTCATCTACTTCTTCAGCACCGTTTGCACGAGCTTCTTCAAGCCCAGCAGTAATACCAACTACGATACAACCGATTTGAGGTTCAGTATTGAAGAATGGGTAGTAAGTTTGTAATTTTTCGAATTGTTCATCTTTTGTTTCATATAACTCTTCAACAATTGGTAGCATTGACCACATGTAACCAAATGTTTGCATGTGTTCGTGAGAGAAACATGTTAAGTTTCCATAGAACCAACGCCAGAATGAGCTGTTCAAAGACTTTTTAGATATTTTTTTCATATTAAATGTCCTCCTCGTCGTCATCAGCAACTCCAGCTCTTCCTGCTCTTAAGCTGATCATTGTCATTTGGAAGTTAATTAATGCGAATACAGCACCAACTGCTGTAGCTGCGATTAATGTTAATCCCATAGATGCTGCGATCGTGAATCCAAATACGAAGAAGATTAAGTCAGTTAATTTTGTAACAACTGATTTTAATAAGATTGCGATTCCGACAGCTGGTAATAAACTACCAATAGTAAAGATTGCTTTCATGTACCATGAATCCATTGGAAGTGCTTCTTTAAAGTCAGCAACTGCTCCTGAACCATAGTAAGTAATGAACATTACAGGTAAGAATGAAATAATGAAGTGAGAAATTAAAGGCATTAACACTTCTACTTTACCTAAAATTTTGAAATCTTTTTTGTCTAGTCTAGCCCAACCGATGTGTTGCCAAACAAGGTTCATCATTGCTGTTCCATAGAACTGTACAGTTCCTACAGTACCAACTAATGCCCCAATAGATCCTGCTAACCCTTGTGCTTCAACTCCAGCTAAATCCAAACCTTGTGATTTTGCTGTTACGTATGCTAAAGGGATACCGATGTAAGATACTGCACGTAAATCGGCAGCAACTGTTCCACCAGGTGTAACTAAAGCGATGTAAATAATTTGCATTGGAATGGCGATAAGAATACATCCTTCTACATCACCAAGAATTAAACCTACGAAAACTGATGCGATTAATGGTCTGTTTAAAGTATAGTTACCAATAGTAGTACCTAAAGCAGCAATGGTAGATGCAGCTAAACAAGACATTACACCAAGTAATCCGGCTTGTAACCAAGTAATTCCTTCCATAACTTTTCTCCTTTTTAATAGTTATTTAATTGTATATATCTGAATTTAAATCCTAATACTCCCAATATTAGTATCCAAATTTAGATCTGAATTTAGGCCAAGATCCGATTGCTGTTTCTTCTAATAAAGCGAAGTACACATCGTATCCTGCGTTTGTTAATGCTTCACAAGCTTCCGCTTCTTCTTGAACTAACGATTGATTTTGTCCTAATTTAATAGCTCCTGGGCGATCGTTACAAGGACCGATAACGATACGTTTTACGTCACTAGGTTTAAACCCGAAGTCAACTAATAATTCTTTCATATCAACTGGGTTTTTTGTGATTAAGAAGTATCTCTTATCACTGTCTAGTACTGTTTGTGCTTTTTCTTTAAAGTGTTCTTTTGTCCAAACGAATACTTTTTTGTCTGTTGAAGCAACAAACGATTGCTTTAATACAGGTGTTGTTGCTGCTTTATCATTAACAGCAATGATTCCATCACATGGGTACTCTTTTGACCATCTAGTGATGATTTGACCATGAATGATACGGTCGTCAACTCTTACAAAACTAATCATTTTTTATTTTCCTCCTATTGACCAAAGTCAGATTAAATATCATCGTCATCATCAGCCGCAGCCACTGAGAATTCAACTAATCCTGTGCGACCTTCTGACAATAACACATCTTTAAGGGCAACCAAATCCATGTTGTCCTTCATTAAAACAGCAGTGATTGCAAGTGGCATATTCATACCAGCAATTACTAATGTTCTTGGCATTAAACCTTTTTGGTCTAAAACATTTAATGCATTTGTAAATGGTGATCCACTTAAGATGTCAGCTAGTAACACTACTTCATCTTCAGCACCAAATCCAGAAATCAAAGCTTCAAAATTACTTGCGAATTCATCAGCGCTCATTCCGTCTTTTAAGCTCGTGCTTAAGACGTCATCGCGTTCACCAGTCATCATTTTAACTGCACTGTGCAAACCTGGAGCAAATTCACCATGACTTACCATAACTACATATTTCATATTTAATTTTTCCTTTCATCAAGAGAACGTGAAAAGATGTAATCGTTTTCACTACGCCTTTATAATAACGTAAGAAATCACGTTTTTCAACCATTTTTGCGAAATTTTACACATTTTTTGCGAAAAATTTACGTATAAAAATCACATAATTATCACATAATCACCTTGGAATCGCCTATTTTACTGTAAAAAATCGTGATTACATTTGTAATTTTTAACGAATTATGTGATTTGTGTTATTTGGTCAAGTTATGTCTTTTATATTCAAATTAGGTCATAAATAGAAATATGAAATACTCTATCTCGCTACACTTTTTAACACACGAACATTCCCTTTGATTGTATACTTACCGCAAGTTGCAGGAACAAATACATTATCGCAATATTCCACTGGTATTTGTTTCCCATCATAAACGATGATCGCATCATTATGTACAAACGATAACGTATGAAAGTCTTCCTGGTTTGTATCAAGGGTTAATTCATCAACAATATCATAAAGAGTAACGCAAAATTCATCGCAATCAACTAGCACTTTTTCTTGTGCTATTCCTTCTACGATTGGCGTACTTACTTTTTCACTTTGTTTTGTTAAATCAACAACATCAAAACTCTTCTCTAAATGTAACTCTCTACCATTCCCATCGGCATCTTTACGACCATAGTCATAAAAACGATATGTGGTATTTGAATTGGTTCCTACTTCAATCGCAAGAATCCCACCACCTAATGCGTGTAACATTCCCGCATCAACAAAAATAAAATCGCCTGCTTTCATTTCCACTTTACGTAAATACTGTTCTAGATTCTCGTCTTCTATTGCTTTACGAATCACTTCTTTGTCTTGTGTTAACGTCCCCGCTACCAAGGTAGCATTTTCTTTGGCATCCAAAACATACCAAGACTCTGTTTTTCCCAAATCATTGTCATGCGCTTTCGCATAATCATTGTAAGGGTGAACTTGAATAGACAAATCCTCTTTGGCATCCAAAAAGGCAAGACGAAGCATCTTCTCCATTGGATGTTTCCCTAACATTTGTTTTGGTTCTTTTTCTAGTAATTGCAACAAGTTCATTCCCTTGTATTCCCCGTTCATTATTTCATTTTGCGAATACGGGTGGGCACTCACTTCCCAACTTGTTCCAAAGCCTTCTTCTGGCAAACCTCTAAGTGTACTTAATTTATTGTTTGCCCAAATCGTTTTATCATATACTGGTTTCAACTTTAATGGATACATAATAAACACCTCTAAGTTCATTATAGTATAACAATTTTTAAAAATCAATATAATGTTAGGACATTATATCTTTCTTTGACATTTGTCATTAAAACAATAATTCTAGACTCCACATTTCATCGTTAACCTGCGTTTATACAATATGAAAAAGTCATGCGACAATCCACATGACTCTTTTGTTTTTCCTTCACTTTTCTCAATAACCTAAACTAATCACGTGATCTCTCTTTTGCGAAACGCGATAACATTATGATCGAACCTGCCATCACCATCAACAAAATCCATCTAGACGAATTTGTATGATCTCCCGTATTCGGACTTTTTGTTTCTGGTTTTTGACTAACTGGTGGCAATTTCTCTTCGTTGCCTTTATCACCTTCAGGTGTAACATCTTCCTCTTTGCCATCACCAGGTTTAATATTCTCATCTTTTCCTCCTGGTGTAACATCTTCCTCTGTGTCATCTCCAGGCTTAACTTCTTCCCCCGTATCATCTCCATTTGCAGCACCTTTAATAGTAATCGAAGTCGTGGCACTACCATCAATAAATACCATTTCTACTGAATATTTTCCATAATTCAAAGTGTTCAAATATTCTGGTTTCAAAGTAATAATTGTACTTCCTTTTTGGGCTAGATAATTTTCTTTACCCACGATGTTTCCATTAATTTTTAATTCCTTAAATTTATCTAACTCTCCATTTGATTTTAAAACCATTCCTTCTTTGGTTCCATTGCTCCATTGCGCATTTGCTCCTTCTAACATTTCGTAATTGACAGGAACTGGATCTGGTGCTTTTTCAGCGACAGATTGCTTCTTTTCTCCAAATTTTAAATTAGGTACTTCTATATCAACTGTGATACTTTTTCTATCTTCTACTGTTATATCCGAAACTGCTAGCGTATACTCACCACGATTAGAAACTTTTGTTAGTGCTCCTTTTTTTGCTCCAGTAACTGTAATATTATCTTCCGTTAGAGAAGGCACATAACTATCAAATGTTAATTGCAATTCTGTTGTTGTCTCTATTTCAGTGGTTCCGTTCGCTGTTAATCCAATAAAATTAAATGTTTTATTATCTAATATAACTGGATTCTCACCTCCTGGTGTCAATAGTTTAGAAGTCCCACTTAAAAATTCTTCTTTCGCTCCTGTTACAGTTGCATTTTCTGCAATTATATCAGCTTCTGATATAAAAGCCTCTTCTACTTTGTTAACAGATACATAACTATTATTAATTTTCATTAAATCTTTTGAAAAAACACCGAATGAACGATAACTGGTAAACTCCGAGGTACCTAAATTTTCAATATTTAGAATACTTTGTTCGATGGTTATCCTTCCTCTATCAGACTGTACCGCAGCAAAGGGACCATTTAAATTAGAGTAAGATATAATATTAATAAACGAATCTTTTATATTGTTATCTTCTCCATAACTCGTAATCCCATACGCCCCCTCTAAACCTAAAGTCTGTTTTGTATATATATTTATTTCTACATTATCACAATTTAAATCTTCGTTTGAAATTACCCATTGTGAATATTTAACATTTAGACAGGTCATATTTAATGTACAATCTTTCAATGTCAACGATCCCAAAGATAAAATTGAACTCCCGTGTTCGCTGATTCTATCTGTACTTCCATATGTATTTAAAGTTCCTTTTCCTTGGATTGATAATGATTTTCCATAAATCTCAATATAGTAACTAGAATCTTTAATATTAAATGATCCGCTTGTTTTTATCGTATTAACAGATCCGGCTGCAAGTTCAATAATTCCACCATCAGCAACCACTAAACCCAAACCTGAAGTGGTTTCAAACGAAAACCCGTTTAGCGTTAATGTATTCCCTACGATTTCCCACTTATCCGTTTGTCTTGTATATTTCTCCATACCATTTTTATCAAAATTGTATGCATTCTCAGCGCTACCAATATACAACTCCTCATTTATGAATAATAACGCTTCACTTTCTACTTGGGCTTGCACCTTTAATGGGAAACACACCATTATCATAGTAAAAGCAATAAATAATACACTCACCCTTTGAATCATTCTTCTCATTTCTAAAATTCCCTTCTCCATCTAAACCAACAAAATAGGTTATATTTATTTTCACTATATCGTAAAATGGAAATTTTTTCAAGGAAACAAAGGGAGTTGAACTATTTATTGCTACATTTTTTATAACTTTAAGCATAAAAAAAGGACAATATATTGTCCTTATTTCACAAAGAAGATAGCTGATAAATCGTTCCAGTTAGTAACTAACAAAAAGACGATTAACACCAATAGTGGCATTCCTAATAAAATCCAATAAGCACGTCCCACTTTCTTTTGCAGTGCACGCCATTTGTCTTCCACAAAGTAATAACGATCATCTCCTGTTTTTTGTACGATTTCATCTTGCATCAAATTTGCAATCGTATAAGAAATGACAGAAGAAGTCATCTTCACATCTTTGAATTCTTCAATTGGAATTGCAGTATCTGGGGATATTGCTCCTCTTCTTAAAAATACGTCGATGATAATTCTCGCCATTGTTTTCTTTGGTGTATTCTTACTTTTTGCCATAATAACTACCTCTTTCTTTTTATTTCTTTACATACATTCTACAATATTTTTCCATGTATGCTTCATTTTTTTCAAATCCGCCATCTACATTTGCACTAACAAACACTTCTGCTTCTTGTCCATTCTCATGTAATGTCGCTACTACTTCCGCACTCAATGCAGCACAAATGAATGCATTCGCGATTGAAGATGTTGGTAAAATAGGAACATCTACACCATCTAAGTATGTTGCTGAATCACCTAATTGTCCACAACTATCAATCACTACATCTGCCACTTCAAACAAACGTTTTCCACTCGCATCACGAGACGTTACTTGTTGTGAATGTGTTAAGTTTGTTAATGCGATAACTTTCGCACCGTTCTTTTTCGCTTCTAATGCCAATTCCACTGGATACGCATTACGTCCTGCATTGGAAGCAATTAAAATAACATCGTCTTTTCCTACTTTGTATAATTCTATTAAAATCTTTGCATACCCACTCAATCGTTCTAGATAAGTCGATTTCGTCGGATGCTCTGTAAGTGTTAATTCACTTGTCATAATTGGCACTGTAAAGGCCAATCCACCTGCTCTACCATACAATTCTTCAGCAACACTGTGTGAATGACCACTTCCACTCACATAAAATGTATTTTTGTTCATGTGTGCATTCGCAATCATCTTCGCTGCTTTCGTAATTGCCTCTTGTTGGGTTTCTTTAATTTTATTTACGGTTTCTAAACCAACCGCAAATGCTGTTTCATACGCACTTTTACTCATTGTTTTTTTCTCCTTACAATAATTTAAAATGACAACACGCTTGATAAATCCCATCTTCATCTGATTGGGTTGTGATATAATCTGCAACCGCTTTGGCTTCTTCTAGCGCATCTCCCATTGCCACACCACATCCGCATGCCTTTAACATTTCCACATCATTTAAGGCATCGCCAAAACAAATCACGTCATCCATTGCAATTTGAATCTTTTCACATAGATGCATTATACCAGTCGCTTTGCTACAAGTGAATGGATAAATGTCATAATAATCATTTAAAAATGATTCAAAACGATAACTAGGATATCTTGTTTGGTAATACGCCAAATTATTCTTTTGAATAAACGCTACTGCTGCAAAGGGAAGCGAAGTGAGATGACGTGATGTTTCTTCTCGATCATCCGCCAATAAATCAAGGCGTCCTAAACAGTGATTCAACATATGTGAAATACGTTTTAATCCATGATAACAATACCCTTTGTCTGCAAATTGAAACATGATAGCATCATCTTTTTTCGCAAAATCCAATGCGAAAGCTTCAACTGTTGAAGCCGGCATTTCTTCTACGTACAATGCAACATGTTCAGCATTCATTACATACGTTCCATTACTACATATAAAATAATCAAAATCAATTTGTTCTAATAAACTCTTTTCCATCGCAAATGGTGGTCGACCACTCGCAATCGCTATTTTAATTCCATTTTCTTTCAGTTTTCGTAATGATTGAATCGTCGAATCCAATAACACGCGATCCTTGCGTGTCACCAATGTCCCATCGACATCAAACACTGCTAATTTATACATACGATACCTCTACTTGTTTTTCTTATTTTTTTTGTATTCTTTTCTTTTCTCTTCCAATACATCACCCATTTTGCGTGAAATACGAATACTTGTATCGCCACTTAAAAATAAATCATAACTTTGAATAATTGATTTTCTTGGTTCCAAACGTACTACACTGCGATAGCGGTAATACTTTAACTCGTAGAAAAATCCATCTTCATCAAAGAATGCTTGGCGTTTCATTATCGCATCCATTACAAAGGTAACACAGAACATTCCCATAAAAGCAAATGCCGCTGCCATTGTGTAATCTTTTTGATTGGTTACATCATATATAGCTAATGCAAATGCGATTACAGAAACCAAACTATACACAATTGCCCAAATATAAAAATCTTGTTGGTACACATACTTTCCTCTGTTTTTTTCAATGTACTCTTTTTTTAATTTTGAATGTTGTAAGTACACTCTTCCTACTTTAATCAAACAAAATAAACCATACCCGATAATTAAAATGATAATAATCATTTGAAAATACACGTTATCTAACATAATTGCACTCCTTATTTTCTATACGTTGTATTATACAACAACTCTAAATTTAAATAAATGTTTATATTTTTTTATAAACACCTGCAAGAAGAAGTGCAACGATTCCAAACAACCCAATGATAACTAAAGTCATGTCAATTCCTACTGCATTTACCATAACCCCGGAAATGATTGGTGTGATTAATAAAGACACCCCGATATAGATCGCACTAGCAATCGTTTGTCCACTTGCGCGCAGTTCAATTGGTGCTGCATCGTCCACTAATGTTTTACTTGTGATCATAATTAATGGGAAGGTTACACATTGTAGTAATGAAACAACAACGATTAACTCTGCAGACTGCACGAATGCATATAATACAAAACGCACAATGTACATAATCGTGCCAAATACCATTAGTTTATAATCACCAAACTTCTTAAGCAAATACCCTCCAGCAAAAAATAGCGGTAGCTCTGTAAATGCTTGTATTGACCATCTTGCTCCTACCATTCCTTCTTTGGCTCCAAGTGCCATCATCTTATCTACTGTCGTATAAATATCCGCAATGGAAATGATGTTGACTACTAAAAAGATAAGAACGATAATCACATAACGCTTATTTAATAGCAATAATTTTAAATCGCTAACTTTAATGCCGCCTGCTTTTTCATGTTTGGTTGCATCTTGCATAAACATCGTAATAAGTACATTCACAATTGATAGTCCAGCAAATACAATTCCTAGTGAAGGATAACCATACTGGGCGATAATCCAAGCACCAATTGGTGATCCAATCATCCAACCAATCGCTCCAAAAGCACGAATTGGTCCATAGTTATTCTTACAATCATCATCCGTTTCCAAACACCATGCATCTTGTACTGCATTTACCGTTCGAAAAATTCCTCCCACTAATGACATGAAAATCAAGTGTAAGAAGAAGTTATAATCCGTTACTTGGTACATCACATACGTTGTGATTGTGAAAGCAATAATTAAAAGATTATAAAATAACTTATCTGTTTTGAACTTATCACATAAGTATCCCGCGACAAATTGAAAGACAATCGCGACAAGTGCCGTTCCTGACAAGATGATTCCACGCTCTACAACATCGTATCCTACATAAGCCAAAAACGTCTGCATATACCCATATGGAAGGGCAAACGAGATAAACGAAACAAAATACAATAAACAAAGCATTAGTATATTTTTCTTTTTTAGTGTTTTCATTTTATTCTCCTCTTTTGAAAATACGAAAACGATACATTACGTATCGTTATTTAATCACGTTGGTAATCGTCTTCCACACGTACTACATCACTTAAATGAGGTGTGCTTACTTCCACAAACACACTGTCTTCTAATGCGGTTAAGCGATGTTTTGCGAGTGGAGGATTATGCATGATTTCACCTTGCGTGTATTCACAAACAATTAAATTTCCATTTTCATCGTCCTCTTCAACACGCAACTTCCCTTCCCACAAATAAATATGCTCTTCCTTTAAATTATGGTATTGCAAACTTGTACGACTTCCCTTATTCAAACGAATTATTTTCAGTGCATAATGATCATTCACCGCAATCCAACTTTCACTTCCCCAAGGTTTCTCAACAAATTTAACCATCTCTTTTTTCATATTTCTTACTCCATATTCGCATGACGACCAAACATCGTATCCGAATCCAAACCTTTGCGTTGCATCAACATCATGATTGCAATGTCCATAAAGATACCTTCAGATTGTTCAAATAAGGAACCCATTGGTTGAATGGATTTGATCTCTCCTTCTTTGGCACTTTTTGGAGAAGGTGCACTAATTTCAATAACAACATCTGCCATCGTTGCGATACTAGAAGAGGGATTGATTGTAATCAAAGCAATTTTTGCTCCCATTTCTTTTGCTTTTGTTGCATGGTTAACAAGTGATTTTGTTTCTCCACTTCCACTACATACAACAAGCAAACCATTTTCTTTAATATTTGGAGTACATGTTTCTCCAACCACATAAGAAGGAACTCCCATATGCATCAAGCGCATTGCAAATCCTTTCACTTGAAAACCACTTCGTCCTGCCCCTGCACAGAACACTTCATCCGCATTCAAAATCAAATCCACAAAACGATCGGCAGCATCACTATCAATACTTGTTAGTGTGTGTTGTAATTCTTCTACTACTACTTTCGCAAATTGTTTATTGTCCATCATGTCCTCCTTAACGCATATGCGTTTTCATTTCGTTTGCCATGGCAGCACGATCTTGGGCATTGCTAATCGCCCCACCAACAACAATAATACCTGCACCTTCTTGTACGATTGCATCGATGGTTGCTAATTTCACACCACCAGCCACTGCTGATTGTGCCTTTTTCACGATTTTATTTACAACCATTAACTCATCCAAAGGATTCTTTCCAGTTGATTGGATGTCAAATGCAGTATGCACACAGATGTAATCAACACCCATCTCATCTAGTTCTGCTGTTCTTTGCGCTAAATCTTTTACCGCAATCATATCCACCATCACTTTTTTCCCGTGTTTTTTCGCACTTGCTACAACTCCTTCGATTGTCGCATCATTGCTTGCTCCCAATACAGTTACAATATCTGCACCAGCCGCAAAACATTTGTCTGCTTCGTACTCACCAGCATCCATAATCTTTACATCTGCCAATACTTCTTTTTCAGGATAACGTTGTTTCAATGCACGTACAGGAACCATTCCCTCTTCAATAATAAAAGGTGTTCCTACCTCAATCACATCTACACTTTCTCTCACCTCATCCATTAAAGCGATACATTCTTCTAATGTTAATGTATCTAACGCAATTTGTAATTTCATCTTTATTCTCCTTTCACGACGATTACATGTTCTACTTCTTTTACTACTTCTACATCCAAAAGCGGACTTTCATTGGTAATGAAATAATCATATTCGCTAAACTTCGCAAACTGATACGTAGAAGTTTTTGAAAATTTTGACGCATCGCAAATCAACACTTTACGATCTGCTTGGGTTAACACATGCCTGCGTATTTCAACTTCTTCTAAAGAAAAAGTCGTCGGTCCACTCATATTTTGAAAACCATCACTTCCTGTTATGGCTGTATCAATATGAATCAAATCCAAAACATTTGTAGCAAATTGTCCAATTAGACACTTCCCTCTTTTTTGCGCTACTCCACCAGTACAAATCACTTTATGATTACTCTCTAGCGCAATATTCGCAACGACTAATGAGTTAGTAATAATCGTTAAACCTTGTTTAATACGAAGCAATTTCGCTACTTGAATGGTGGTGCTTCCTGCATCTAAGAAAATAACGGTATTATCATCAATGAGATCCATCGCTTTACGCGCAATTCGTTTTTTCTCCTCTACATTCTCTTGTAGTTTTACATCCACAGGCAATTGAAAATACTCACTGACTCCTCTTGCCCCTCCATGTGTTTTCACTAGCATTCCCATCTCTTCTAAATGGTTTAAGTCTTTACGAATTGTCTCCATAGAAACATGAAAGTCATCTGCTAATTGTTTCACTTTAACTTCGTTTTCACTTAATACCATTTTTATTATTTCATCTCTTCTTACTTTTGTTGTCTTTGACATAACGCATAATCCTTTCGCCTTCATAGTACGTTTATTTCTTTTTGGAAACAACCAATTATTCTTGTTTTTTTGAATCAAAACACAAAAAAGTTGGTTTTACCTATTTTTATCCTTTTGAAAACCAACTTTTTTGTATGCTTTTTTAGAATAACCAACGTTTGTTTCCCATCTTATTCGATTTGTAGGAAAGCATAAATTTTGCTACAATCATTCGTATAGGGGGTATCATTATGGAAAAATTTGATTTGCACATGCATTCTAATGTAAGCCGCGATGGGCAGTTTACACCTACACAATTAATTGAAATGGCACATAAAGTAGGGTTACAATATGTTGCTTTAAGTGACCATAACGACATTAGCGGAATTGAGGAAATGATGGAAGCAGGCAAAAAGAAAGGCATTCAAGTCATTCCTGCGATTGAATGCGATTCCATGCTTGGCGAACAAGAGGTACATGTGTTAGGTTTTAACATTGATTACCACCATCCTTATTTTCAAGACTTAGCAAAAAAAGTAGACGAGGCGATGGATGCAGCGATGGCAGAGCGTTTTGTCCTGTTTCGCAAACACTATGGTGTTACCCTAAGCGAAGAAGAAGTATATGCCAACACGCCTGAACATGAAAACCCGTTTTTCACTTTGGTGGATATGATGTTGAATGATCCAAACAATGCTCACATTGAAGATTTTCAGGATTATTTGCCTGGAGGTAAACGTTCTAGCCCTCAAGTAGTCAATTTTTATTGGGATAAATGCAGCTTAAACACAAAAAACTACGTAGAAATCAAATACCCTGATTTCAAATTAACCGTTGATATGATTCATGCCACAGGTGGGATTGCAGTCTTAGCACATCCTTGGCGTGCCTTTTATGAAAACGAAGCTTTGCTTCAAAAAGCAATCGATTTAGGGATTGATGGAATGGAAGCTTACAGTAACTACCACGAACCATTTCATAATGAATACTATGAAAACTATTGTAAAGAACATAATTTAATTATGACTTGTGGAAGCGACTTCCACGGTAGCAAAAAACCGAACATCAGTATCGGAGAATACGGATACAAAAAGGCGGAAGGCGAAACAATCCTACAAACCTTTCTACAAGCGATAAAAAAATAACGACACAAGTCGTTATTTTTTTGTGAGCCATTGTCTGATACTTTCATCAGCCTCATGTACACTACTTCCCTTAATTGCGATTGCCTGTTTGTGAATCGCACTCGGGCATAATTTACGTAAATCTCTTTCACTATTTCCTAAGCTACTACCCTCGTGGGTACAGAAAGCATATATGTTTTTATTTGTGAAATCAAAACTTTCTAAGAAAGTCCAAACAACCATCGGCATCGTTCCGCACCAGTTTGGAAAACCCAAATAAATCGTATCGTATGCTTCGATACTATCCAACGTGTTTTTCAATTGTGGCCGAGCGTCTTCACGCATTTCAATACTAGCTTGTTTTGCGACTGCATCGTATGCTTCTGGATACGGTTCTTTTGTTTCAATATAAAACAAATCTCCCTCTACAATACGTGCAATTTTTTGTGCAACCACTTCTGTATTTCCTGTTTCTAAATAGGTCACTTTTCCATTCACATAATTATTTCCTCGATGGGAAAAATAAGCAATCAAACATTTATTATTCATACAATTCATCTTCTTTCTTTTTGCTTACTTCTATTGTAGCACTTTCTTTTCCTATGTCACTACAAAAAAAAACGATAGTAAACTATCGTTTTAAATCATTCAAATAAGCAGCGATATGTTTCGCATTTAATTTGTAGTAATCCAATAAATCAGCTGGTGTTCCACTACGACCAAATTCATCTTGAACCCCAATCATATACTGTTTACAAGGTAAACCTAGTGGTGCTAACACTTCACTAATTGCACTACCTAAACCTCCTATGACACTATGTTCCTCTACACTTACAATGACATCATGTGTTTTGGCGATTTGTTCAATCAACTCTTTGTCGATCGGTTTGATTGTATGGATATTTACAATCGTTGGATCGCAATGAGTCAATAACGTTTTGGCTTCTAGTACTTCTTGGACCATCATCCCTGAAGCAATGATAGCAACCTTACTTCCTTTGTGAAGAACTACTCCCTTCCCAAAAGTAAATTGATAATTTTCATCATTTACCGCTTCGACTGCTAATCTTCCAAGTCGCACATAACAAGGTCCTTCTATTTCTGCTACTGCTTTTATAATCGCATCTGTTTCTTTTGCATCACAAGGTTGGAATACTCGCATATTAGGTATGGAACGCATAATCGCAATATCTTCAATCGATTGGTGACTGGCTCCATCTTCCCCTACACTTATCCCTGCATGTGTAGCACATACCTTCACATTTAAATTAGGGTAAGCAATACTATTGCGAATTTGTTCGAAAGCACGACCAGCTGCAAACATCGCAAAACTGCTCGCATACACTACCTTATCACTCGCGGCCAACCCTGCAGCTACACTCATCATATTTCCTTCTGCAATTCCCATATTAAAATGGCGGCTTGGACATGCGTTTTTCGCATCAATTGTTTTCGTACTCTTTGTTAAGTCGGCATCCAATACAACAACCTTTTCGTTTTCCACAATCAGTTGTGCTAATGCTTTTCCATATGCTTCTCTTGTTGCTATTTTTGTCATACTATTCACCCAACTCTTTCAATGCTTGCGCTAACTCTTCATCATTTGGCGCAACACCATGCCATGCATAATTATCTTCCATAAAAGAAACACCTTTTCCCTTTATTGTTTTCGCTAAAATTAACGTTGGTTTTTCTTTGCTACTTCTCGCTTTTTCAAATGCACTCGCGATTGCCTTCATATTATGTCCATTTATCGTGATGACATTCCATCCAAATGCCAAAAATTTCTCTTCAAAAGGTTGTCCATTCATTACGTCTTTGATGTTTCCATCAATTTGTAATCCGTTGTAATCCAAGATGGCACATAAATTATCTAATTTGTAATGAGCGGCTGCCATCATTGCTTCCCATACTTGTCCTTCCTCGCATTCTCCATCACCTAGCAATGCATAAACACGATGTGAGTTGTGATCCACTTTATTTGCTAATGCCATCCCAACAGCACACGAAATTCCTTGACCTAAAGAACCAGTTGACATATCCACACCATCAATATAGTTCATGTTAGGATGCCCTTGTAACTTGCTATCAATTTGGCGAAATCCACTTAATGTTTCAGATGCCAGTAATCCTTTTTCTGCTAATACCGCATACAATAATGGCGATGCGTGTCCTTTACTCAACACAAATCGATCGCGCTTATTGCTCGCCGCATTGTCTTCAGTAATATTTAATTCTTCAAAATACAAATACGTAATCAAATCTGCTGCTGACAAAGAACCTCCAGGATGCCCTGACTTTGCTGCATGTACCATTCGTACAATATTTTTACGTACATTATTTGCCCTTTTCTCTAACAATGTATAGTCCATAATTTCCTCCTCTTATAATAAAGATATCGATTTTCACCGATATCTTTATTTATACAATTAAACAGCTTTGGTGAATGCTTCCATCATTAATTTTGCAACATATGCACCAGGGTCTTTTAAACTACGACTTGCTTCCCCACGTGTTGCAGCTCTACCATGTACCGCTAACATCGTTGCCGTATTCTCATATCCTTCTTGTGCTGCAGTAAGGGCTTTGCTTGCCATTGTAGCTAACGACTCGTTCGCATTACAACTTGCTTGTAAGCTTTCTACTGCTGGATGAATTCCATCAATAAATGTTTTTTCACCAACTTTTGCTTTTCCACGATTTGCCACGCCTTCTTCAAATGCAGCAAACAATGAAACAACATCATTATTATCACATTGTGTTTTTTGTTTTAACACTTTTCCAGCTTGCATCAAACCAGATGCCATAAGTGTTCCCATTGTGCTAGGAACTGCTGTTGACATTGCTTTTCCTGCCATATACAATACTTTCCCTATGTCATTTTCATCTAGTGACTGAGCTTGTTTGCTCGCTGCAACAAACCCATCACTCATCGTTAATCCTAAATCACCATCTCCAACAACACTATCAAGCTCAATTAATAATTCTCTATTTTCTTGCATTACTTCCGCAATACAAGCTAGTAATTTTCTGACATCTAACATACGCTTGCTCCTTTTATAATTGTTTAAAAAATGGTGTGTTCACTGGATAATCAACCAATTGTTTTAATTCCTCATCCAATTTAATTAGTGATATCGACAATCCTGCCATTTCTAACGAAGTTGCATATTCCCCTACGTAATAGCGGTATGCACTCATCCCCTTCGCTTCTAAAATTTGATTAATTTTACGAGTTACAATGTATTGCTCATCCAATGGAGTTGCCCCTAAACCATTCACTAAAACAGCAACTTCATCACCTTTTTCAAATGGTAAATCATTTAAAATGCGTTCCATCATCTCGTCTGTAATTTGATCAGCTGGTTCGATTTTTCCACGACGAATCCCTGTTTCCCCATGAATTCCCATACCGATTTCCATCTCATCTTCACCAATTTGGAATCCTTCATGTCCCACACGAGGTACGATACAAGAAGTAAGTCCTACTCCTAATGTACGTGTATTCCAACTTGCTTTTTGGGCAATGCGTTTCACATTATCCAAATCCATTAATTGATCTGCTGCAGCTCCTGCACATTTGTATACAAAGAAGATCCCCGCAACACCACGACGTGTTGATTTGTCTTCTGGTGTTTTTGGTCCTTCACTTGCACAATCGTCTGCCCCAAGTACTGTTTCAACACGAATGCCATCTTCGAAATCAGCCATTTCACATGCCATATCGAAATTGAAGATATCTCCATTGTAGTTTCCATAAATGTAAAGAACACCAGCACCTTGGTCAATTTCTTTTGTGATTGCATGCATTTGTTCTGCACTAGGTGATTGAAAAACATCACCTACACAACATCCATCTAACATACCATCACCAACATAACCTAGAAATAATGGTAAATGTCCACTACCTCCACCTGTTGCAAGACCTACTTTATTTGCTTTTTTTGTTTTTGTTACCAAACATTGTTTGTCGTCATTCACATATGTGATTTGATCACTATGTGCAATATAAATCCCTTCTAACATCTCTTGAAGATAGTTTTCAGGATTATTAATTATCTTTTTCATGATTTGCCCCTTTCTCAACAAAGCTCATATCATTAATTGCTTCAATTTCAAACTTATTATCAACATAATTCACAATACTAATTGAACAATTACCAAATCGCACATTCTTTAAACAATACGCATACGCTGCTTCATCAATACAACGCAGTATCGCCAAAATAGATATCCCGTGTGATACACACATTATGTTTCCCTCTAAATGTTGGTTCTCTTTCACTAAGTCATCTAACGTTTGTTTCATGCGCTCGCTTAATTGGTCAATGTTTTCTCCTTCTACACTTGCATAGTCATAAAGGATTCGCTCTTCATAGGTTTCACAACCTTCAAAATGATTGGGCTTTGTTTCCAATAAGCCAAAATTCATTTCTTTCAATCCTTTGCACATAATGAGTTCGATATCGCGCTCTTGTCTTGCATAACATGCTGTATCGTAAGCGCGTTCGCTTGTAGAAGTATAAATTTTAAGAAATGGAATAGTACGCAATCCTTCCCCTAACGCTTTTCCTTGTGCAACTCCCTTTGCTGTTAAAGGTGTATCGGAAAAGCCTTGAAACGTATGCCATGTATTGGATAGTGTCTCTCCATGTCTTACAAAATAAAATTTCAACATACCTTAACCTTATTTGTTAGGGAATTTAATTTCTTTAGGGTAAGCCCATTTTTGAAGTTCTGCTTGTTCAAAACCAACTGGTTCTACCCCTTGCGATACAGTTAATGCATTGTAGTAAAGTTGTGCTAACTCTTCAATATAAGCTGCTTTTAAGAATGCTTCATAAATATCGTTACTATCAAATGCAACAACACCATGTTTTTCCATCAAGAAACTTTCTGATTCTTTACATGCTTCAATTACACTATCAGCCAATTCTGGTGTTCCAGGTCTTCCATAAGGAGCCACTGGTACTCTTGCTTGTGTTAATCCTAAGTTTGCTACTTCATACACAAGTGCTGGAATTGCTTTGTTTAATAATGCGAACGTTGTTCCATACATAGAATGCGTATGTGCAATCGCTGCTGCTTCTGGTCTAGTTTTATAAATCATAATATGCACAAGTGATTCACTTGTAGGACGAAGTCCTGATAAGTTTTCCACAACATTTGCATCCATGTCCATTACTACCATATCTCTTGGTGTCAATAACTCACGATCCACACTTGTTGGTGTAATAACGATCAAACCACTCTCTTTATCACGAGCAGAGAAATTCCCTGATTTATGTTTACACAATCCATCTTCTTGTGCTCTTTTTGCAATTTCACATACATCTTTTTTTAAATTTTCTAACATATTAGTCCCTCTCTTTTCTGATCACATCCATAATGTCATCAATTGTTTTTGCTGCTTGAATCATTTTCATATCCGCATCGTTTTCACTAATATCAATTAAGGCATACAAAGCACGCAAATGAATGTCTCGATTTGGTGTCGCCATCACAACAATAATCTGTGCATCCATATACCCATTAAAAGAAATCGGTGCTGGCAATTTCAATAGTGCAATCCCTAAATCATTCACACCTTGATCAACGCCTGCATGTGCCAGTAATAACCCCTCTGCAATGGTCCAAATCGGTTTTTCTTCACTTACCGCATGAATCATATTATCAATATAAGTCGGTTGAATCACGTTGTGATCCAACAATGGTTGCGATGCTTTTTTCAATGCTTCTTGCCATGTTAATGTCGTACTTTCAATTTGTACGTACGCTTGTTTTAAAACATCACTTAAACTAGGTTCTTCAAGCAATTTGTCCACACTTTTTTTCATTTGATTTTCTTCGCTTGTTTCCCCTAAATAATTTTTCAATGCGTTTAATAATCCTTTGCGATCTTTAATACTTACGTATTTTTCAATCATATTCACTAAACTTGCAGAATTCACTTCATAAATATTTTTATTCAGTAATTCGCCAAATACTTTTTTACGTAAATTTTGCATTTCGTATTCGTCCATAATCGGTTTCACTAGAAACTGTGGCATCTTTGTCGTTAAATGCACCGTCGAGAATATCGCATCGTATTCTTCACGAAACTCATAAAATTGACGCGATGAAAGTGCACACAAGAATTCAAATTCTGGAAATGCTTCTTTTAACTTTAAAAATAAGAAATTAGAAATGGATACTCCATTTGTACAGACAACAATGATACGTCGTTTTTGCTCCAATATTTCTAAGGTTCCCTCTTTGGTCATCCACCCTCCAAATAAGATGGTGATGTAAGCCAGTTCTTCATCCGGAAAGGTTTTCCCTAACATTTTCTCAAAAGGTGCCATCGCATGTTTTGTTAGTTCAAACAAATAATTATGCTGTGGTAAAATCATATTTAAAATATTGCTTTCGATATGATAGTGAAAACGAATTCGAAATAAAGCAGGACGACAATGCTGAATCAATGCATCCAGCAATGATTCACGATCTTTGAATCGAATACAGATTAAATTTTCAAAATTATTCAGTGCTTCGCTTGCAACTTCTTTTAAATCTTTTTCAAAAGAAGCATTTTGTGCAATAGAATTCACACTTGATATTTGAAATTGTGATACCAAATAAATACGTTCTAACGCATTTAAGATACCATGCTCTTCAAATACATTCATAATTTTCCCATATTCGCTTGTCCCAACAATATGTTGGTAATCATCTGGTAAGAAGTCCAACAACTTTCCAGCTTTAATACGAAGTAACACAAAATATAAAATATATGGTATTTCTTTTACTCGATCATCCGTATATTGTACTTGTAATGTCTTTTCTACTGCTGCAACATCTTGTTGCAAACGAACAAAGTCTTCTTGGTTGATATCCAACACACTACTCAGTACCGCTTCCCCATTTAAGGTAGGAAGAATATTACGGATGATGGTAATCATCAACACTCTTTTTTCGTATTCTTTTCCAACGATATAATAGCCTTTTTGGCGATCGTAGAAAATTTTTAAATCATAGTTTTGTAACATCGTATTCTGCAGTTTTTTCATATCGTTAATGACGGTATTTTTACTGATTTTCAATATCGATGTAAAGTGATTAATACTTAATTCTTCTTTATGTTGAAGTAAGATTAAAACAATTAAGTACAATCGTTCTTGTTCATTTAAAATATAATCGTTGTCATCATAAGAATACCCATCCGTTTTAAAGGATTGAATTACTTCTCTGGCAATGACAAACTTTCCTGTTTTCATACGGCCAATTTCTTCAAAGCCGTTATCAACTAAATAATAATTAATTTTTTCTAAAGAATAACTTAACTGCTTTCTTGATAAGCCTAATTCCTTCTCTAGTTGGGAACCCAACATCGTTGGATTATCAACAAGCATTTTTAATATTTTATACCCTCTTTCATCCAACGACATTGTATACTCTCCTTCTACTTAATGGTAATTGCTGGTGTATCTACACTTAGATCCAACAATGGTTTAAAGTCTTCTTTTACACGCATAACGGTTAGTGCTGCTCCACTCATTTCAAGTGAAGTCACATAATCACCAATAAATGATTTGTACACTTTTACATTTAAATCAGCAAAATACTTTTCGATTTCATCATATAAAACATACAATTCCATAATTGGTGTTCCACCTAATCCTGAAACAATAACCGCGATTTCTTCGCCATCTTGTAATTGCAAATCTTCTTGAATATAAGCACTTAAACGTTTTGCAATCACATTTGCTTCACTTAAATCTTCTACTACGATTCCTGGTTCTCCATGGTGTCCTATTCCATACTCTATTGTACCTTCTTTGATTTCAAAATTCGAGTGGCCAACGGCAGGAATCGAACAAGGTGTTAATCCCACACAAATACTACGTGTTTGTTCTACTGCTTCTTGGGCATAGCGGATGACTTCATCCAGTGTTCCACCCATTGCTGCTTTTGCACAACCGATTTTTCACATAAATAAACTTCCTGCAATCCCATGTCTTTTTTCTTTTTCACTTTTTGGTGCACTTGCTACATCATCATTTGCAGTTACATACTTTACTTCCACGCCATTCATCGCTGCCATTTGCACAGCCATTTTAACGTTCATATTATCTCCTGCATAATTTCCAAATAAACAAGCTACTCCTGCGCCAGTATCGGCTTCGATGAAAGCTTGGTGAAATGCAGTAGCAGGCGGTGAAGAGAACACTTCTCCTACCGCCGCTGCATCTAACATATTTTCTCCGACATACCCTAGAAAACAAGGTTCATGTCCACTTCCACCACCACTAACGATACCAACCTTACCTTTTACTAGGTTATTTTTCACAACGACATGATCGTTTTCTTCACTAATATGAATTAAGTCTTTATGCGCTTTGGCATACCCTTTTAACATATCATCAACAATCATATCTGGTTGGTTCACAAATCTTTGCATATACTCTCCTTATTTTAGTAGTTGGATTGCGCTATCGCACAATGTATTAATAATTAATGAGCAAGAAGTCGCTCCGGCGTCTTGTACCCCGATTGATTTTTCACCTAATCGAGATGCTCGCCCTAATTTTGCTTGCATATCTTTGGTTGCTAACATTCCTTGCGTACTCGCTTCTTTACAAGCTTGCAGTGCAACAACAACATCTTGTCCACTTGCAAACGTGTCATTGTAAGCTTGGACTGCTGGATCTAGTACATCCACTAACGTTTTGTCATTTACCTTTGCTGGTGAAATCATTTTAATGTTTTCATACGCTTGGTTTAACATTTTTTGTAGTACTTCTCCATCAATCACTTCACTATCTTTGCATGCCATTTGCATACCCATAAAAATAGATCCGTACAAAGGTCCCATTGAACCACCAATTTTATTCATTAAAACGATGGCTAACGCTCCTAAACTATCGCTTAAATTCTCTTTGTTTTTGATTTCCTCTTGGGCAATCGTTGCACCTTTGTTCATGTTGATCCCATGATCTCCATCTCCAATGGCACCATCGATTTCACTTAAGTAATCTTTGTTTGCTTGTATGACAGCAATGATATTTTCAACTATTACCTTTCCTTCTTGATTGGTAAATGTCATTGTTATTCTCCTGAAGCTTCACTACTCGCTTGTAATGCTTCTGCTTCTGCTGCTGCTTTGTTTTCACGACTTAATTCTCTGTAGTAGAATGTGTAACATACAACCCACACAACTAATACAATTAATGGAATCCAGTTACCATTGATCAAGTCAAACACTTGCGAAATCGCATATGTGAATACTGGACCATCGATAGAAGAGTTCGAAATCATTTCTCCTGCTTTTAAAGCAACGGCTCCTGTCGTATTTGCTAAGTCAGTAATAAATGGTGCAAATGCCGTACCTACCCATAAGAATGCAGGAACACCTAATGTACATAAGATTAACATTCTTGGTAAGTTTCCTTTTGTTACTAAGTAAGCTGGTACTGCTAATGCTAAGTTAATAATTCCAGCAAATGGTAAGATATCATTTCCTGGTAAAATCATTGCACAGATTAATGTTACTGGAACAGACCAGATAACAGCTAACCAAATTTCGTTAGATCCACCTAAGAATGGCCAGTCTAACCCAACAAGTAATGTTCTTCCTTTGAATTTTTTATTCATGAAATCACTTACTGCTTCACTAATTGGTGACAATGCTTGCATAAAGTATTTTGTAATAACTGGGAACAATGTTAATGCTGTTGCACATTGAATTGCTAATGTTAATGTTGCAGATACTTCGTATCCAGCTAATAAACCAAATGCTACCCCTAAAATAAATCCTAATACGTGGTTTTCTGCGAAAATCCCAACTTTATCTTTTAATGATTGTGCATCAAATTTTTTGTTGAAAGCAGGAATTTTTCTTAATAAACAGTCAATTGGGTACATAAGTGCTCCAAATAAAACCATTTTGTGTGTACAAGTTACCCCTGGAATTCCTGATAATTCTTCAATACGTCTTTGGTGTACGTCTGCTGTTTTTAATTCGAAGATAATTTGAATTGTCGCAACAACAAATGCCAATGGAACAGATCCTGTAATTGCTACTACTCCAACAGCCGTAAAGATTTTACCCCAAACGTTCCATAAGTCAGCGTTAAATGTGTTTGTTTTCTTTAGCACTAACATAATAACGTTAACGATAATTAATAGTGGGAACATTAAGAACGCGTATGGCCATGACCATGAGATTGTTGACATCGTTGTCCATCCACCATCTACGATTGGTAAAGAAATCCCTGTGTTTGTTAACATCGCTTCTGCAGCTGGTGAAATCGCACCAGTCATAAAGCTAATTAACATTGTCATCCCTGTAAATGCTACCCCTAATGTAACACCGGCAGAAATGGCATCTTTTACTTTCATACGAACGATAAGTCCGGCAATAATAATGATAATTGGAACAAAAATCGCTGCTCCTAAACTTAATAAATAATCAACTACTGATTGTAATACATCCATTGTAGTTACCCCTCTTTCTAAATTTAAATATTATTTTTATTTCGCTTTGTTGATTGCATCAATTAGTTTATCTAATTCTGCATCTTGGTTCATTCCTGTTAAGAATGCAATTCCATTAATAACTGGAACATTATATTCTTTATTCACTTTTGTAATTGTGATATATGCAGCTGCATCTACCAAATAACGATCTACTGATTTTAAATCAACTGCTTCCACTTTTGCGTCTACGCCTTTTTCTGTTAATAGACGATTTACTTTTGAAGCTACTGTTTGGCTTGTCGCAACACCGCTACCACAAGCAACAATTACTTTTTTCATATGTATTTTCTCCTTACTTTCTATTAATAACTTCTACTAATTTTTGAAACTCTGCTTCTTTATTTTCCCCGCGAAGAAATGCTAATCCATCAATTTTAGGTATCCCATAATCGACATCACTTTTCATTACTTCCACGTATGCAATAGCACCGCGTAATTCTCGCTGTAATGAGCGAAGATTCACTGCTTCCACCCTTGCATCTCGTATACGTGCATTCTCCAACATACGATTGATTTTAAATGCAACAGCTTGTGAGGTTGCCACACCATTACCACAAGCAACTATAATCTTTTTCATTACAGCCCTTTCATATTTTTCACAATATGTAAGTATTCTTCTTTGTCTTTTGCCTGTAACAAACGTTCCATAATCGCTTCATCTTGGAAGTTTTGAAGTAAGATCTGTAGTAATTCCACATGTCCCTCTTCTTTTTTAAATCCCAATAAGAAGACAATTTGTACTTTTAAGATACTGTCATTGTTTGCCATTTCACACCAATCGATTGGATTCTTTAATCGAACAGGAGCAATGAACTGTGATACGATGTTCACTGGATCCGAGTGTGGGATGGCAACTGGATACGGCATTGTTGGCAACGCTGTTGGATAATTTTCTTCTCGTTCTTTGATTGCAGATAGAAAATTCTCAGTAACATACCCTAATTTTTTGGCTTTTTCACTCATAACTTTAAAGAACTCATCTGTGTCTTTGACATCTAAGTCTAGTTCACAAAGTTCTTCACAAATCAGTGTACTATTCATATGCATCCCTCCTATTTTGAAAGAAAAAACATTCGCGCGAATTATAAAGCTTCTTCCTTACACTTCAAATTTTATAGGATAGCGAATATTTAATCAAACAATGTTGAGCACTATAATTGAGTACCTTTTTGCACATCACAATGATGTTCCCCTCACTTCCCACTAGCGGTGCGCATCACAATGATGTGCAAAAAAGCGTGCACAAGAAAAGGTAGGTGAATACCTACCTCTTAAATTTGATTCTCACTTCTCTCAATGATAGCATCTTGGGCTTCTTTCATCAACGATACAAATTGGGCGCAATAACCAGCGACACGGATAATTAAATCCGTATACTGTTCTGGATGTGTTTGAGCTTTTCGTAGCGTAGCCGAATCAATAATATTAAATTGATTATGGAAAATGCCAAGTTGGCAACTCGCTTGTAAGAAATGAATAAATTGTTTTTGTTTTGCTTCACTTAAAGAGTCTTGCGTAAAACGCATATTCAATAATTGTCCTGCTCCTACTAATACATTCGGTAATTTAGAAACCGAATTAATTAATGCTGTAGGACCATTTTTATCTGTTCCTTGGGTTGGTGAACACCCTTCGTTTAACGGTGTCTTCGCATTTCTACCATCACAAGTAGCTCCCACATCTAATCCATTTGGCACATAACTCGTGATGTTTGAAGTGGACATCGTATACTTACTGATAAGTGGACCTTTGCCACTACAGTTTGTCTTATAATTTGGCAACAGTGCCAAATAGGAATGAAATACATCACTTACAATCGTGTCCACATAATCAATATCATTTCCAAATTTAGGAACTTGTAGTAATTGTTGTTGGATTAGGCGATGTTGTTTTGATTGAAAATCATCACGTAACGCTTCTTTGATTTGTGCAATCGTAAGCTTTTTCTCTTCGAATACTAATTTCTTAAGTGCGACCAATCCATTTCCTACAACGACTGGTCCAATATTGGATTGCGAAACAATATCGTATTTCGCTCCTCCTTGTTTTAACGTTTTTCCAAGCGTCAAACAATTGTCTACCATACTACTTGCAAATGGATCACTATCATACTTCACTAAAGAAGCATCACAAACATGATCACACTCCACTGCCAAATCACTGTAATATCGTAAAAGTGTCAACCAACCTTGCCACACATCTTCATATGTTTCAAAGTGAACTTCACTATCTTTCTTGCCAGTTAAGGAAACTAGTTGGATTCCACTATTTGGATCTTTTCCATTATTCAAAAGTAACTCTAATAGTTTTCCCCAATTCACATAGGTCATCCCTGTTGCTCGATGCCCATACTTTCCTGGTATACCTGTTTCAACACAACCAATAGCGCAATAATCTAACGCATCTTCTTTGGGGATACCCAAACGAAGCTTCGCTTCGACTACAACCTCATCATTAAACATACTAGGCATTCCACATCCTGTAGCAATTAACTTTGTTGCATCTTCCAATAAGGTTATCGGTGTGTCACGATGATAACGCATAGAGAAGTTTGGCTCTGCCAACGAACATTGGTGCATCGCTTCTATACAGAGATACGACAAATCATTGGTTCCATCTTTTCCTTGTGGTGTCAAACCACTAATCATTAAATTGGAATACAAAGGATACCCTTGTGAAAACTTAGTATGCGAATACGGTCTCACCTTATTACAAGAACTATTCATCAAAAACATATGCGTAATGATTTCTAATGCTTTTTCTTTGCTGATGACTTGTGCCTCTCTATCCTTGTTGTACAACTCGTTCATGTATTGATCAAAACGTCCATAACAAAAAGAATGCCCATTGCTTTCAATCATCTGTAACACATGAATAAGATAGACAGCTTGTACTCCATCATAAAAGTGTTGTGTTTTTCCTTTTAATAAACGTTGGCACATCTGTGCCATTGCTATGTATTCTTCTTTTCTTTTTCCTTCCCTCTTTTGCGCTAATTGCATCGCTACTTCTTCGTAGCGATCAATCAAGCGAAGCGCAGCTTCTAAAGTAATGATAACAGCTTCATAAAAATGCTGCGCTTCCTCCTCATTGCATAGAGCAAGCTTTTCTTGTGCTTCTTTTATTAATCCATCAAACCCTACGGCTAATACTTTTTCATGATGCGGAACAATATGTCCATCTCCCGACATCGAAATGCCTCCTCGATGCAGAACACCTTGTTTCTCTGACAATAAGTTTGTTTCACTAATATTACGTTTTACCTCATCTTCATGCGTGTGGTTTAACCAATAAGGAGCAATGCTTACTAAATCGTCTTTGACTTCTTGTGTGATATAAAAAACATCTCCTCCACGCTTTTCAAATGTATCCAACTCATCAATGACCCATTGAATCGAGTACTCTGGGAAAATAGGAGCAGCGAAATTTTGTTTCGCCATATTTCCAAAGATAAGACTATCTTCTTCAATATAAATATCCATATTCGCCAAAGTATGCGCAAACGCTTTTGCTTTTCTTATGATATATGGTTGTCCTTCGCTTGTTTGAAACGATTGTGTATAAAGCAAAGCTCGTTGTGAACAAATACTCGCTTTTCGCTTTTGCATCTTTTCACGCAAGCGATCGATTCTTTCAAAATCACAATCCTTATTATGAAGTGTCATACGAAATAATGGTTTTTTCATTGATGGTCCTCCTGCTTTTATTGTAGCACCTTTTATTATTGCGAAATAGCCAAAAGGCATCTTTTCGATGCCTTGCTTTTAGTAATTATCGCTGCTTACTTTTGTATCCAATCCTAATACGACTGGTACTGATTTGTACCCTACTCCCATACGGTCAATTCCCATATCGATTAACTGTAAGAAATGTTCTCTGGTACGAATGCAACCACTTCCTTTTACTTTACACTTACCATCCACTTCATCTAGCATAACTTGAATGATTTCTGGTGTTGCTCCATGTGCTTCAAATCCTGTTAAGAATCCTGTGCTTGTCTTCACAAAGTCCACTCCTGCTTCAACACAACATTGGCACGTTTTGCGAACTTGTTCTTCGTTTAGTGCATCTGTTTCAAAAATCACCTTTAATTGTCTATCATACTTATGTGCTGCCTCTGCACATGCTTTTAAATCCTTTGTTAGTACGTCGTATTTTCCACTACGAATATATCCATAGTTAGCAACGATATCAATTTCTTTTACGCTATCGTATACTGCAACATTATTAATTTGTTCAATTCTTGATTTCGTACTGCTTGTTCCAAATGGAAAATCAACAACCGGACATAACATTGTCACACTTCCCTTTACGTATGGTTCACACAAATCCATGTAAACTGGGTTAATACAAATGGTAGCACATTTTAAATTGACACCATCTTTTGTTAAAGCTACAATTTCTTCTTCACTGAATTCTGGTTTCAATACAGAGTAGTCGATATAAGAAGCCAACTCTTCTACACTCATTTCACTTGCTTTTTTATCTAATTTTCTCATTTTTGTTCTCCTTTGACTGTCAATTTAAGTATAGTACTACACAAAAGAAGCGTCAATATCAAATGCGCAATCTCGTACATAAACGAGCAAAAACATTCAAACAAAAAGAATTTTGTTTTTGTTTGAACAAAACTTCAAAAAAAAACTGCAATAAATGCAGTTTTCTTATGGTTTAATCGTGGTATTCTCCTCTGTCCCACTTTTCTAAAAACTCATCGAAATAGTGGTCGTCATTCATACCATTTTTAGTATCGATTAATTCATCGATTTTTGCGATCAATAATTCATTTTCTTTGGTTGGTTCGTATTTTGCATTTAAGAATGCATCGATAATATCTTCGATCATTCCAATCCCAGAAACACGTCCACCAACACCTAACACATTACAATTAAGTTGTTCTCTTGCATACGTAGCGGTAGCAACATCACCAACTAATGCAACACGTGCTCCTTTCACTTTTTGAGCAGCATTGCAAATTCCTACTCCTGTCCCACACAAGACAAGACCTAAATCAACCTCATTGTTGACAACTGCTTCTGCTACTTTTTTTCCATAGATAGGATAGTGAGTACGATTAAAATCATACGTACCACAATCCAATACCTCAATCCCTTTTCCTTCCAAGTATGCTTTTAAATCATTTTTTATTCCAGTGACGATATGGTCACATCCAATTGCTATTTTCATGGCTTTTTCTCCTAACACATTTTATCTAACATATCCACACGGATTTGGTGTCGTCCTGCAGAGTATTTCGCAAGTGCAAAACGGTTACAGATTTTTTTCGCGATTTCACTTCCGATGACACCACTACCTAAAGTGATGACATTTGCATTATTATGGTCACGCGTCATTTTGGCAGAATGCTCATCATTCAATTCTGCACAAATAATATATTTGTGTTTGGCAGCTACCATAAATGGTCCTGCACCAAACTCATCAAAGATAATTCCTTTGTTTTCACTTCTGTCTTCCAATACTTTGCTTACTACTTTTTCACTTGCTTCAATAAAGTTAGCATCTCCATTTTCAGAAACATCTTCTACATCAAATCCTTTTTCTAATAGAAATTGTTTCACTTCATTTTTCAATGCCAATCCTTTTTGATCTGCTCCCAGTACAATTTTCATTTTACTCACCATTTCCTTTGCTTTGATGTGCTAATTCTTTATACCAATAGGCACTTTGCTTCGCAATACGTTGTTGTGTATCAAAATCGACATAGAATAATCCATAGCGTTTATTGTACCCATTTGTCCATGAGAATAAATCCATTAATGACCACATAAAGTATCCTTGTACGTTTGCCCCTTCACTAATTGCTTTCGCAATGTAGTCTAAGTGCCCTTCTACGTATTCAATACGTTTTGGATCATCAATTTGACCATTCACTACTTCATCCTTTAAACCAATTCCATTTTCCGTCACATAGATCGGTTTTTTGAAACCATAATCATTGACTACTTCCATAATCATTTTATACAATCCTTCAGGATAGATTAACCAATCCCAATCGGTTGTTGGAATATTGTTTGGTACAACACGTTTTCCTGTACCTTTGATTGCATAAATACTTGTTCCTTTTTCACCTGTACCATTATGATGAATCGTTGTTTCTCCATCGTATGCTTCCATGAAGTGACTTTGGTAATAGTTAATACCTAAGAAGTCCAGTTTACTACTTGCTTCTTTGATGGCTTCCATTTCGTCTTCACGGATGATTAATGTACCATTGTTGGCATTGATGACACGATGCATCACTGCTAATGTTTCTTCTCGATATGCTCCATAAATAGTCGCATCCAACATGAAACGATTACAGAATGTATGTTCATTCACCGTAGCCAATTGGTCTTCTGCTTTGTCACTAATTGAGAATTTTGGTTCTAAAATATGAATGACACCAATTTCTCCATTTAAGTTCATCGCTTTGTATAAATTTACTACTCTCGCATGCGCAACCATCATTTTGTGCATTGCTTGCGCTGCTTTTTCCAAACTGTTTTTTACGTTTGGTGGAAAGTGTCCTACAATATATTGTCCTGCGGCTAATGACCAAGGTTCATTAATGGTAATCCACTTCTTCACACGATCACCGAAGTGTTCAAAACAAACTTTTGCATATTCACAAAATGCATCGATTGTTTTGTCGTTTAACCAATCTCCCTCTTTGTATAGGGAAAGTGGTGTATCAAAGTGATGCAAAGTAACAAATGGTTCCACACCATCTTTGATACACTCATCGATTAGGTTATTGTAAAAGGCAATCGCTTTTTCATTTACTTGTCCTACACCTTGTGGTAAGATGCGTGACCAAGCAATTGAAATACGGATTCCATTGATGCCAAATTCTTGGCACAGTGCCAAATCTTCTTTGTATTTATGGTAGAAGTCGCTAGCCATATTAGGGTCGAATGTTTTTGTGTTTGCCAGATATTCATCCCAATAACATGGTCCTTTTCCATCTTCTTTTGTTGCGCCTTCTGCTTGGTATGCTGCTGTTGCTACGCCAAATACGAATTCTTTAGAAAACTTCATGCTATTCCCCTTGCATTAATCCTAAGGCAAACTGAAGTGCTGCATTCGCATCACGTGTTAATTTTACATACTGTGGACCTTCCGTTGTTGCAGCACTCGTTGAAGTTCCATCACAGTCTTGTTGTAACTCATCTAACATACTCGCCATTTGTGGCGCTAAAATAATTAAATCAAATTCATTGATAACTGACTTATGTTGTCCATATGCCATTGCTGTTGATTCTAATTCCATCCCTGCTTCTTTTGCTCCAGCAGCGATAGCATTTGCTAACATACTACTTGTTGCTCCATTCGCACATAATACTAATACACTTTTCTTTCCTTTAATACTTGATGTATCAATACTAACTGTTTCTTGGCTTGCTTCTTGTGCTAAATACTCTGCTTCTCTATCCAAACACTCTTGGTCATATACCTTAAAGAAAGGATAGTAAATCACAAAGTCCATCACCAAGATAATCACAACTAACAAGAATGCAAGTGGTGCAAATCCCGTTCCCATAATAACTCCTAAAGGTCCTGGTGTTGTCCATGGTAAGTTATAAATAAATCCATTCATTCCCATATCTACTAAGAACTTAAATACCCAAACATTCGCAATTGGTGCCAAAATAAATGGTACGAAGAACACTGGGTTCAACACTAATGGAGCACCGAATAATACAGGTTCGTTTACTCCAAAAATAACAGGAATCGCTGATGTTTTACCAATTGTTTTCAGTTGTTTACTTTTCGCTAAGAAAGCAAACATGAAGGTAATGATTAACGTAGCTCCTGTACCACCAATTGTCGCAATAAAGTATTGTGATCCTTGTGATAAGATATTTGATGCATGTTCCCCATTTTGGAATAATAGGAAGTTTGCTTCTACATTTGTAATATAAATTGCAGCGACAGCTGGTTCTACAATACTTGGTCCATGAATACCTACGAACCAGAAGAATGCCATTGCTCCATAAATAAGTGCCAATCCTAAGTATCCATCTGCAGCACTAAATAATGGTTTGAATAACTCAATAATCCACTCTGCGAATCCAAATCCGATGTAAGTACGGAAGAAGAAATCAAAAATCCAGAAGAATAATAACGTTACTGCTAATGGGAAGATATCCGCAAATGTTTGTGCAATATTGTTTGGCACTTCTTTTGGCATCTTGATTTTAATGTCACGACTTACGAAGAAACGATAAATAACTGGTGTAATGAACCCTGCAACAAACGATGCTAATAATCCTTTAGATCCCATGAATCCACTTGCGAATCCACCATCAATTGGATCAGAAGCCAAAATTAAGAAAGCCATAATTGCAACAATCATCGTACTTACTGTGTTGATTTTTCTTGTTGCTGGTAACTTAACATTAAAGCTATCTGTTAAACTTCTTGCGATTGTTGCACTCATTAATAATGCTAATACACCCATTGAATAGTTGTATGCTTTCATTAATGTTGTAACTAGTTGTTCGTCTAAGTACACACCGAATACATTTGGTACATAAGCGATCAACAAGAATATACTTGAGAATAAAATTACTGGAATTAAACTAATAAATCCATCACGAATTGCACGTAAGAATGGATTGTTTGAAATCTTTTCAAAGAAAGGTTTCATTTTTTCGATTTTACTTACTAAAAACTTCATACTTTGTTCTCCTTTTTTTATTGGTCTTTTAAACTGTCTGTTCTTTTGTATAAGCTAATAAAATTAGCAATTACATCTTTTAATAACATTGTTGTCATTAAATGGTCTTGTCCATGCATCATAATGAAGCCTAGGTCCATGTTTTCCCCTCTTGCTTCTTTTTGCAACATGTCCGTTTGTGATTGATGCGCATGTGTGATGCATTCCTCAGAATCTTTAATCAATCGTTGTGCTTCTTCAAAATCCCCTTTTTCGGCAGCTTTAAGCGCATTGATTAATTTGGAACGGGCATCGCCTGCATACGCAACGATTTCAAATCCAATCATTGCTACTTCTTCTTTGTTCATTTTTGTTTCCTCCTATCGCTGTTTTCACAGGTAATTGTTCGTTACGAACACATAATAAACTATTTCGAACATTAAATCAATAATTTTCGAACATTTTTTTAAAAATAGTTAACATTTCCGAACATTAAGCGTATTTTTAGTAAGTTTGAGTAAGTACTCACTACTACAATACCAAACATTTACCCAAATAAGTAAGTAAAAAAAAGGGAACAAAAAAAATCCATGATGTGACTCATGGATTAAATAATACTTACAATGTTTCGATATTCTAGAATATTATCAATTTCACTATTGTTTGTGATGATCGCTGTTAGCTTGTCACAAGTATAGAAATTGAAAAATGCTTCGCTGTTGAATTTACTACTATCGCATAGTGCGTACTTCTCTTTGGAGTTCTCTAACACCGTACGATGCAACAACCCTTCTTCATCATTTGTCGCAAACAATTTGTTGTTGCTTACGGCATTGGTACCGACAAATGCTTTGGTGAAATTAATTTTGCTTAACGTCTCTAATGTAATCGTACCTAGAAACGATTGAATTAACTTATCGTACTTACCACCTATTAAAATAGCATCGTACTCAGGATCATTCATATACTGGTAATAAATATACAAACAGTTTGTTACTACTTTCACGTTTTTCGCATCTAAGAAGTCGTGCATAAATTCATTTGTTGTACTCGCACTGATGAAGATAACATCGTCATCTTGTACAAGTGCTGCCGCTTTGCGTGCAATTACCTTTTTCATATCAACGTTAATCTTACTACGCTCATCATGTTGCAACTGTGTGTACGCAATCGATTCGACACGTTTCGCTCCACCATGTACGCGAATTAAACTTCCTTCTTGTTCCAACTCCTGCAAATCACGACGTATTGTCATCTCTGTCACATCTAACATATCACGAAGATCCACAACTTTGGCGAAGTTCTTTTTGTTCAATTCCTCTAAAATTAACTTTTTTCGATTTTGTTTAAGCAAAATATCACCCTCTTACACAACGATTGTAACATTTTGCAAACAAACAATCAACAAACCAAACATAAATAAACAGTTATATTTTGTTCAAAACAAACATTTCACCAAGTAAACCTACACGATACCCTAAAGCAATCTTTTGACTTTGTGAAGCATGGCATGCATACCACTTGTTTTTCTTGATTAAAAGGCTACCTTCTTCGTATTCTATTTCTGTGTTTGTCCCTTCCAATAACACAACTAGCATCGCCATTCCTTGCTTGTCTACTTCAATTGGTGTATAGTGCAAAACATTACTATATAACTCAATCATGGTATGTTTTGGCACATAAAAAGCTTGTAGTTGATCGATGCTGATTCCCTCTTCCTTCCACTGCTTTGCTTCTGCTAATAATAAGACACAATCTTCAAAAGCATAATTCACTTCGCTTCCCAAATGGTATTCAATTCCTGTTAATGCTTCGTTTCTTCCATACACTAGCCCAACTTGAATGGGCATTTCCCCAAACACTTCTTTTTTAAGTGTTGCAATACAAGCATCGTTCGCCAGTTGTTCTTCATGAACAACATAGCTCGCTTTGTTTTGTAAGTTCTGCTTCGCAACGAAAGCTTCGCTTTGCTCACTCATGCGATAAGGCAAAATACGCCCAAACTTAGCAAATTCTAAATCGTTCACATGATAAATCTTTTTTTTGTTTACTGCATTTAATTGATCTAACATATCACACCTCCGAACAAATTATAACACAAAAATGTTGTTTTATGTTCGTTTTTGTTTTATAGTATTGATTGAAAGGGAGGTATTTCCAATGAGAAACCCATTAAAGAATATTACCAAATTACAAAAAGAAGGCAACGCTGTCGGTATTTATAGTGCTTGTAGTGCAAATGAATACGTAATCAAAGCGGTGTTAGAAAAAGCAAAAAGAGAAAACTCTGTCGCTTGTATTGAAGCAACAGCAAACCAATGTGACCAAAATGGAGGTTACACTGGAATGACACCAATGGATTTTAAAAACTTCGTTATGGCAGAAGCTGATAAAATCAATTTGGATCACAATGCTATCTTCCTAGGTGGTGATCATTTAGGTCCATTAACATGGACACATCTAAATGAAGAAGAAGCAATGGCAAACGCCAAAGAATTAATTCGTCAATATGTTTTAGCTGGCTTTACTAAAATTCATGTTGATACGAGTATGAAAGTAGCAAGTGATGATGCTAACACTCGTTTAAGTGATGAAATCATCGCAAAACGTGGTGCTACTTTAGTCAAAGTGGCAAATGACGCATTCCAAGAGTTGCGCAAGACAAATCCTGATGCGATTGAACCTGTGTACATTGTAGGTAGTGAAGTGCCAATTCCTGGTGGAGCACAAGAAGAAAGTGATGACACAATGCACATCACAACTAGCGAAGACTTAGCAAACACAGTAAATGCATTTAAAAAAGCATTTAAGGAAGAAGGAATCGAAGCGTTGTGGGATGATGTTATCGCGATTGTAGTACAACCTGGTGTAGAAGAAAAAGATGCAGGATGTACAGAGTACGATCGCAATAAAGCAGCTCACTTGAAAGTAGCAATTCAAGATTACCCTACTTTAATTTTTGAAGGACACTCTACTGATTACCAAACAAAACAAAAATTAAAAGAACTAGTGGAAGACCACATTGCGATTTTAAAAGTTGGTCCTGGATTAACATACGCAATGCGTGAAGCTTTATTTTCGCTAGCTAATATTGAAAAAGAATACTTCGCAGATAGTGACGTGAAAACAAGTAACCTAATTGAAGTATTAGAGGAACAAATGTTAAAGAACCCTGGAAAATGGGACAAATATTACACTGGAACACCTCGCGAATTAAAATTAAAAAGAAAATATTCTTTCTCTGATCGCTGCCGTTACTACATGCCAACCAGAGAAATGGAAAATGCCGTTGCGACATTAATCAACAACTTAAATTCATTGGATGAAATCCCTCTTTACTTATTGAGTCAATATATGCCTATTCAATATACAAAAGTAAGAGAAGGACAAATCGAAAACAAAGCAGAAGCGTTAATTAAAGATCGTGTAACTAACACATTAGACGAATACACGTTCGCTACAAACCAAGAAAAATTAGTCAAATAATAACGAAAGCACAAAGGTATCTTGTACCCTTGTGCTTTTTTCTTTATTTGATAAACGCATTAGGAAAGTTGTCTTTGTTATTTTAAATAACTTGAATACCATGGCTTTCTAATACTTCTTTGTTTTCTTTCGACATTTTATTATCACTGATTAAGTAGTCTGCTTCATCTAGCGCAAAAAGCGAATAAATCGCATGCTTATCCATTTTATAGCTTTGTGATAGCACAAATAATTGATCCGCTTGCGAACGCATTGCTTTGACTGCCTCACAACGATCATAATCACTACCAGTAAACCCAAGCTTCACATCGATGCCATCGGTTCCTATAAAAAGCTTACTGCCATTAAAGTTACGTATGCAATCACGTAACAATGGCCCTACCATCGCTTCTGAAGAAGGTTGGTATTCCCCACCTAATAAAATAATCTTTGTTAGGGGGTAATCTTTTAGATATCGGGCAATGAATGTTGAGTTGGTAATAATGGTATTATTCAGATTACGTTTTGCGATAGCTAATGCCAATAAGGTACAAGAAGAACCAGACTCAATAATCACTGTTTCGTTTGGTTCTACAAATGCTAACGCTTTTTGTGCGATTTCAAACTTCTCTTGGTATCCAAAAGCAAGGCGATAATTAATATTATCTTCACTGTTTACGATGGCAAACCCATGTTCACGTCGTAGTAACCCACTGCTTTCTAACAAGTCCAAATCTTTGCGAATCGTTACTGATGATACATTGCATAACGTAGATAGCTCATTCACATCTGCACGTTTCTTCTCGCTTAGCACTTCTAATATTTTCAACTGTCTTTGGTTCATCTTACCCTCCTATTATTCGCACTGTAATCCTTCTTTTTGCATTACTTCCTTGTATGCCGCAATGTCTTCATTATGCAATTGTGGTACATCTTTGTAAACATACTCTTTATTTAACATCGTATATTTAGCCATTCCAAATTGATGAAAAGGCAACAAATTCACTTTATCAATGTCCATTGAACGCAACAGCTGTGCGAATTGGTAAGCATCTTCTAATGTATCATTGAACCCTGGTATAACAGGAATTCGCGCAATGATGTCCACTTTTTGTGTGCTTGCATAACGCATATTGTACAAAATCATTTCATTGTTTACTTTGCACGCTTGTTCGTGTTTTATTGTATCATAATGTTTCAAATCAAATAATAACAAATCCACATTTTTTATGACTTGTGCAAATACTTCAAAAGGGGCAAATCCCGTTGTTTCCAAAGCGATATGAATGTTTTTCTCTTTTAGCTTTTGGCATAATGCCATTACAAAGTCTGGTTGGGATAGTACTTCACCACCTGACAAAGTCACTCCTCCCCCACTTTCTTCATAAAACATTTCATCTTTTAAAACAGCCTCAACCACCTCGTCAACACTCTTTTTTTCTCCTTCTACCTTTAATGCGTGATGTTCGCAAAGAACGTTGTAATTTTCATCTTCACGAAATTGCGCTACGATGCGATTGTTTTCGTATGAGACTGCATTGTCTTTCGCCTCTTTTATACAGTGAAAACATTTGACGCACTTTCTTTCATCCCAAATCACTTGACGATGAAAGTCTTGCGATTCTGGATTTGAACACCAAGCACAACGCAAAGGGCATCCTTTCAAAAATACCACACTACGAATTCCTGGACCATCATGTAAACTAAACTTTTGAATGTTGAAAATACACCCTTCCATTTGAAACACCCTCTACTTTCATACAATGTTATTATATCATTTAAGCCATTTTTTTCAACACAAAACATTCGTACGCAAAATAATTTAGTTTCATATGAAACTTTATATATTGACATATGAAACTTCGGTGCTATAATAATTTTGTCGAATCATGCGATAAGGAGGAACGACTCATGCTTTCAAGATTTGGTGAACTAACACCTAGAATGAAGAAGTTTAGAGAAGATGTATTAAATAAAAAACCATATATATGTGCGCAACGTGCTTGCTTGGTTAGCGAAGCTTACAAAGAGCACCAAGCTCAGCCAAACGTAATAAAACGTGCTTACATGCTGAAAAACGTGCTTGAGAAGATGTCGATTTACATCGAAGAGGAAACATTACTAGTTGGTAACCAAGCCGCTTCCAATCGCGATGCTCCTATTTTTCCTGAGTATACATTAGAATTTGTAATCAATGAATTGGATTCTTTTGAAAAACGAGATGGGGATGTATTCTACATTAGTGAAGAAACCAAACAACAATTAAGAGACATTGCGCCTTTTTGGGAAAATAATAATTTGCGCGCTCGTGGAGGTGCCTACATACCAGAAGAAGTACAAGTCTTTATGGAAACAGGTTTTTTTGGAATGGAAGGAAAACTTAACTCTGGAGATGCCCACCTTGCCGTGAATTACGAAAAAATGTTAAAGATGGGGTTAAGAGGTTACGAAGAACATACAAAAAAAGAACTGCATAATTTGGATCTTACCAAACCTGAAAACTTAGAAAAATACCACTTTTATCACTCTATTTTAATTGTGATTGAAGCCGTGCAAATCTATGCACAACGTTTTTCTCAACTCGCTTTTGAACTAGCACAAAATGCGAGCGACAAAAGAAGAGCTGAATTATTAGAAATAAGTCGCATCTGCGCAAAAGTACCATACGAACCAGCAGAGAGTTTTGCGGAAGCGATGCAAGCGGTTTGGTTTATTCAATTAATTTTACAAATTGAATCAAATGGCCATTCTTTATCCTATGGTCGTTTTGATCAATACATGTATCCCTATTTAGAAAAGGACTTACAAACACATAAAATCAATGTGGATGAAGCGGTTGAATTATTAACAAACCTATGGATTAAGACACTAACAATCAACAAAGTTCGAAGCCAATCACATACATTTAGTAGTGCGGGAAGTCCTCTGTACCAAAATGTAACAATTGGTGGTCAAACAAGAGATAAGAAAAATGCAACCAACCCTCTTTCTTACTTAGTATTAAAGAGTGTTGCCCAAACCAAATTACCACAACCAAACCTTACGGTACGTTATCACCAAGGAATGGATGATACATTTATGAACGAATGCATCGAAGTCATGAAGTTAGGATTTGGGATGCCTGCTTTCAACAACGATGAAATTATCATTCCTTCGTTTATCGCATTAGGTGTAAAAGAAGAAGATGCTTACGATTACAGTGCAATTGGTTGTGTTGAAACAGCTGTTCCTGGTAAATGGGGATATCGCTGTACAGGGATGAGTTATATGAATTTTCCAAAAGTTCTGCTGATTGCTATGAACGATGGAATCGATCCTGTTTCAAACAAACGTTTCACCAAAGGATATGGTCACTTTACAGAAATGACCTCATTTGAACAACTACAACAAACATGGGACAAAGTGTTAAGAGAACTTACACGAATGAGTGTCATCGTGGAAAATGCAGTGGATATCGCATTAGAAAAAGAAGTACCTGATATTTTATGTTCTGCATTAGTTGACGATTGTATCGCTCGTGGAAAAACCTTAAAAGAAGGTGGGGCTACATATGACTTTATTTCTGGATTACAAGTTGGAATCGCCAACCTAGCTGATTCATTAGCGGCAATTAAAAAACTAGTATTTGAAGAAAAGAAAATAACTTGTGAACAACTTTGGGATGCCTTAACAAGCAATTTCGAAGGAGAACAAGGACAAAAAATACAAAACTTGCTTCGTTATGATGCACCAAAATACGGAAACGATGACGATTATGTTGACCAATTGGTGAATGAAGCTTACCAAGTGTACATCGATGAAATTGCTAATTATCCAAATACGCGCTTCAATCGCGGACCGATTGGTGGCATTCGTTATGCTGGAACAAGTTCTATTTCCGCAAATGTAGGACAAGGAAAAGCAACCCTTGCTACACCAGATGGACGAAATGCGAGTGAACCACTAGCCGAAGGATGTTCTCCCTCTCATGCGATGGATGTCAATGGACCTACTGCGGTTTTCAAAAGTGTGGCAAAACTTCCAACCGATAAGATTGTAGGAGGGGTTTTGCTTAACCAAAAGGTATCGCCTTCTTTACTTGAGAGCGAAGAGAACAAGCAAAAGCTAGCAATGCTATTACGTACTTTCTTCAATCGTTTAAAAGGCTACCATGTACAATATAATGTTGTTGATAAAGAAACATTATTAGATGCGCAAATCCATCCTGAAAACCATCGCGATCTCATTGTTCGTGTTGCAGGATATAGTGCCTTCTTTAACGTATTATCAAAAGCAACGCAAGACGATATCATCGCACGAAGCGAACAAACAGTTTAACACAATAAAAAACGCAAGTTCTAGCTTACCTAGACTCTTGCGTTTTTATTATTTTAATTGAAAAACATTTTTCAATGTTTTCATTACACCATCTTCATCATTGCTTTCGCAAACATTACGACAAATCGCTTTAATCTCTTCTAATGCATTTCCCATCGCATACGAATGTTTCACTTTTGATAACATTTGGTAATCATTCATTTCATCACCAAACGCCATTACATTATCAAGCGTAATTCCCATATGTTCGCATAAGTATTCAATTCCTTTTGCCTTAGAAACCCCTTTGTTCATTAAATCAACCCAACGACTACTACTTGTTGCATATTCAAGTGAGTCATCAATATTATCCAAACAACGACAAATACGAGATGAATTATTTTGCAAGTCATACACTGACATCTTCACAATCGCATCGTTCACCTCAAGTAAATCATCTACGATTTTCAAATCAGGGTAGTATTCTTTGCATGCAGCAACCATATCTTCATTTTGGTTATCAATATACGTCGCATTCAATGCACAAAGTACGGCACCACAATCTTCAATCGTTCGTGTTTTATTAATCACCTTATGGCAAGCCGCCTTTTTTAACTTTTCAAGATGAAGCAATTCTCCTTTGTAGGTAACACATCCCCCGTTTTCCGCAACGTTGCACAACTCATCCTTTACTTCAGAAAACTTAACATTAATATTGGATACTGGTCTACCCGTTGCCATTCCCATTGCGATTCCTTTTTGTTTCAACTGTTGGAACACTTCATAAAATTGTGCAGGAATCTTTTTGTCACTGTCTAAAATCGTTCCATCCAAATCACATAACACTAATTTTACTTCGTTGTCCATACGTACTCCTCAATCAAATCACACGCGCAAGCAACACATTCAATGCAACCTTTTTTCTTTCCATCGACCAATGTATTATCTTTGATCGCTAGTAAGTTTTTGCATTCTATTTCACCCATACGACTTTGAAATTCATTTACTAAATTCATTACACATGGGTACGTCACTTTCTTTGTGGTGTTTTCGACATCTTTACTAGGACAGTTTTTTAAACTTGCTACCATCACCATTCCACTTGCTGCTCCACAAATTGTTTTTAATCCCGGTACTCCACCACCAAAGCCTTCTGATAAACGAAAGGCATCTTCACTACTTACTCCATACTCTTCACAATAGGCGCATACCACAGCTTGTGCACAATTGTGACCATGTTTAAAATTGGCAATTGCCAATGCTTTTTTTGAACTCATAATATCCTCCTTCTCAAACAACTATACTTCTATTTAAAAAGAAATGTGACCACATTGCAAGAAAATCTTTCAAACAAAAACAAAATCATCGAAAAGCAAAACTTTTTCCTATTTATTTTTATATTTTACTTTCGCATTTCCTTTTTTTTGTTTGTTGAATAAATAAAAAAAAGGAGTATACTTATTAGTATTACAAAAACAAATTTGAGGGGTAAACATGGGTGAAGTAAAACAAAAAGGTTTAATGACGGAGGGTGTCATCTGGAAAGAGTTATTATTCTTTTCCATTCCACTTTTAATCGGTAACCTATTCCAACAACTTTATAATACTGTCGATAGCATTGTCGTAGGTAATTTTATCGGTGACAACGCACTAGCAGCAGTGAACTCAAGTGGGGCTATCATTAACTTACTTGTTAGTTTTTTTATGGGGTTATCACTTGGAGCAGGAGTCGTAATATCTAATTATTTTGGTGCCAAAAACAAAGAGGGAGTAGAAAAAGCAATTCATACTTCTATGGCACTTACGCTTGCTTCTGGAGTTGTTTCTACCTTACTAGGTGTATTTGCTACCCCTTATATATTAAAGATGGTAAATGTCGATCCAGAAGTAATGGGGAACAGTGTCTTGTATTTACGACTTTATTTCGCTGGAATCATCGGATTGATTGTATACAATATGGGAAGTGGAATGTTACGTGCCGTTGGGGATTCCAAAAGCCCGCTTTACTTTTTAATTGTTTCTTCTATCACTAATATCGTATTGGATATTTTATTTGTTACTGTATTCCAAATGGGTATTGCCGGTGTAGCAATCGCTACCTGTATCGCACAATTCGTAAGTGCGATATTAACGGTATACAAGTTATGCAATACCGATCAAATCTATAAATTGTATTTGCGTAAAATTCGTTTTCATAAAGAAGTATTCAAAAAAATGATTCGCATCGGTTTACCAAGTGCTTTCCAAAATGCAATCGTTTCCTTGTCTAATGTAATTGTACAAGCAAACATCAACAGCTTTGGAAAAGTAGCAATGGCAGGTGCAGGAAGCTATATGAAGGTAGATGGATTCGCCATTATGCCAGTAATGAGTTTCTCCATGGCTCTTACTACATTCGTAGGTCAAAACATGGGAGCACAAAAATACGAACGTGTGAAAAAAGGAGCAATGGCAGGAATTTTAATGAGTTGCATCGTAAGTGGAGTCATTTCCGCATTACTAGTATTGTTTGCCCCTCAAGTTATGTCCATTTTCTCACAAAACCCTGAAGTTATCGCGATTGGAAAAACGATGATGTACTGTGTGGTTCCGGGTTATTTATTATTGGCTGTATCGCATTGTCTTGCTGGGGTAATGCGTGGTGCTGGTCTAACCAAGATTCCTATGTTTGTCATGGTTTTCTGTTGGTGTATTTGTCGTATCGTATGGATTACGATCAGTGTACCTATCTTCAATGACATCAGAGCGGTATTTGTCGGATGGCCAATCACTTGGGTATTAAGTGCGATCATCTTAGTTATCTATTATAAAAAAGCGAATTGGTTGTACCGCTATTAAACACAAAAAAACTTTCCTTTCGGAAAGTTCTTTTTTTATGATTGAAACATCGGTGTTGATAAGTATCGCTCTCCTGTATCAGGTAATACAACAACGATTAGTTTTCCTTCGTTTTCTGGTTTTTTTGCTTCTTCAATTGCTGCTACCATCGCAGCTCCACTTGAAATACCAACTAATATACCTTCTGTTTTCGCAATCTCACGTCCCATTGCATACGCTTGTTCGTTTGTGACAGTGATGATTTCATCATAAATTTCAGTATCCAATGTATTTGGGACAAAACCAGCCCCAATCCCTTGAATTCCATGTGGTCCAGCTTCATTTTTTGATAACACTGGAGACGCTGCTGGTTCTACTGCTACCATCTTCACGTCGGGATTCTTTTCTTTTAAATATTTCCCCACTCCACTTAATGTACCACCTGTACCAACTCCAGCTACAACAATGGCAACTTCCCCATCGCTCGCTTCGTATATTTCAGGTCCTGTTGTATTGTAGTGTACCGTTGGGTTCGCCATGTTTTCAAACTGGGAAGGAATAAAACTATTCTCTATTTCACTTGCTAACTCTTGCGCTTTCGCTATGGCACCCTTCATTCCTAGAGAACCTGGTGTTAAAACGATTTCAGCTCCATATGCTTTCAATAAATTACGACGTTCAACACTCATCGTTTCTGGCATCGTTAGAATGGCACGATACCCTTTCATCGCCGCAACGCTTGCTAATCCAATTCCGGTATTTCCAGAAGTAGCTTCAATGATTGTCGCCCCTGCCTTGATCTTACCTTCTTTTTCTGCTGTTTCGATCATCGCTTTCGCAATACGATCTTTTACACTTCCAGCGGGATTAAAAAACTCAACCTTCGCAACAATACGTGCTTTCAAATCATGATTCTTTTCGATATGTTCCATTTCAATTAATGGTGTATTTCCAATTAACGCTAATGCATTCTTATATATTTTACTCATTGTATGTACCTTCTCTTTCTATATTACATAATCAATTTGTATTTCTTTACCAATGATATCTTCTAATGTGTGCGATTCTAAAAACGCCCCCATATGATCATAAAATTCTTTCCAAAATTGGATTGTTGCACAGTTACAACATCGCTTGCAATAGTTTTTATCTTCCACACATTCAACGGGAGACAAGCTACCTTCACAAACGTTCATAATTTCTTTTATCGTATATTGGTTCGCTTTGCGTAACAAGCGATAACCACCCCCACTACCTCGTTGGCTCTGTACTAAATTAGCCATCGTTAGTAAGCGCATAATTTGTTCCAAATACTTCACGGAAATTTCTTGTCGTTGCGAAATGTCTTTCAATGCAATGAACTCACCGCTATCGTATTTTGCTAAGTCTACCATCACGCGTAAACCATAACGTCCTTTTGTTGAAATTTTCATCATTCCGCTCCTTTCACTATATATCCTATCGTTTTAATAGGTTATTATTATAATACGAGATTCCTTACCTTAAGTCAATCTAATTACCCGATAAAGTGACAACAAAACAAGCAACGCTTTTAAACATCCTTGTTTACTTTTTATCACTTCATTACTTCCAACAACTTCACTTCCCCATTGCTTATGCATTATATGTAGTATTATTGGAAATAGTTTACTTTTTTCGAACTAACCGATAACAACCTCCCAAATATACCACGTTTGTGTGAATTACATAGTACTCGAATGCAAATATAATGTATATATTGGAGGGAATTCGTATGAGCACTAATACAAAAATTGGAATTAAACAAGCTAGGGAGGGACTGCAAATGTCGATTGGAGAATTTGCAAACAAATTAAACGTAGATATTAATGTCGTGCGTGCTTGGGAAAATGGTGTTAATGCAATTCCATTGCCCACGCTTGTGAAAATGTCGAAACTATTAGAGACAACAGTAGAACAAATCTTATTTTCCGAAACAAGAAAAGCACTCGATTTATCACAACTAACTTACGATCAAAGAGAAATTATATTTTTATTGTACAAAGACTTTAAAAGGAATGACGAGGATTTTTATGGATATAGCAGATAAAATTAGATTACTGCGGTGCAACAAACTAAAATTAGGACAAGAAGCATTCGCAAAAAAATTAAACGTATCAAGAAAAACAATTACAAATTGGGAAAGCGGTGCATCAAAACCAACCACCACGCATATTATGATGATTGGAATTGCATGTGATGTGACAACCGATTTTTTAATCTTTGAAGATCATCCGTTCGAATTATCATTGCATGATATCGGTGATGTGGAATACCGCTTACTTCAAGAAGTAATTAGTTATTATCGTTTGAAAAATCACGCAGCAACAATAAGCAACAAAAAAAACACGTAAATTAAATTACGTGTTTTTCATTATTCTAAGTTTAATTTAGTGTTCGCCATCTTCACCGTTAACATATGAACAGCAATCATAATCAAAACTGTAAATACAGAAGTTGAACCAAGCACTAAAATAACAAAATCACTTACTTCTTTAAATGTCGCAACTTCATTCATCATGACTTCCATAATATCTGGAGCAATCAAATAATCAATTCCAAGTACAAGAAGTGATATCACTTGCATTACAATATAAATTAAAATCGCATACACAATTGAGAACATCACTTTATTTGTGTTTCTTGTTTGTCCAAACATCATTGCTAAGAAGAACATTTGCATTTGTGATACATAAGATAATACCATCAAGATAATAAACAAATAAATCAATTGTGTGACTTCCACACCTTGCACTTCAAACACAACATTTACATTCGCTAAGAAGTCTTTGATATCTCCGTAGTAGAATGCCATAAACAAGGAAACAATCGCAATCAATGTGGATACAACAATCGTTAGTACACTTGTTATTTCTTTTGATAATACAATTTGGTTACGGGTTACTGGTAAGGTATTTGTTAAGTATCCTTCGTCCTTAATCACATTATTATAGAAATGTTTAATCGATACAATTAATGTCCATGCGAATAATCCAATGACTACTAACACATACATAAATGTGAAAATTCCTAAGAATGTAGCTAAGATTGGCCACGTGTCATTTAATATTACTAAGATACGTAATACCAAAGGCATTCCTAATGCCAATAAATACACTGGCAATAGACTTTTAAACTCATTTTTTAAGTCATATTTCAATAATTTCATTAACATCTGAATTCCTCCCTGAAGATTTCATCGATTGATTTGCCTTTTTCTAAGCGCAATTCATCCGCTGCTTTATGCTCCACAATTTCCCCTTTTGAAATAAAGATGACATCATCTAATACTCGTTCAATGTCAGCAATCAAATGCGTACAAATAATAATTGATGCATGTTCATTAAAGTTAGTAAGAATCGTGTCTAAAATATAATCACGAGCCGCTGGATCGACACCACCAATCGGTTCATCTAAAATATACAAGTCTGCTCTACGAGACATAACTAAAATCAATTGTACTTTTTCTTTTGTCCCTTTTGACATCGTTTTTAAACGATCATTTTCACTAATATCAAAATCAGCTAATAATCTTTGTGCTTTCGCAACATCAAAATCGTCATAAAAATCTTTAAAAAATGCCAATACTTCTTTTACTTTCATATTGAAACTCAAGTACGAACGTTCTGGTAAAAACGAAACAATCTTTTTCGTTTCAACCCCTGGTTTCATCCCATTTACAAGCACTTCTCCTTTGTCTGGAACCAACAAATCATTGATTAATTTAATTAATGTTGTTTTTCCACTTCCATTGGATCCTAACAATCCTATAATTTTTCCTCTTTCAATTGTCAAGTTAATATTCTTCAGTGCACATTTGCTACCAAAGAATTTACTTGCGTTTTTTACTTCAACTAAACTCATTTGTTTTCACCCTTTCTAGCTTGTTTGATTTGATCGACAATTTCATCATTGCTTAGACCTAATGAATGCATATAATCTAAGAACGCGTCTATCTTTTCCATTACTAATTTACTTTTCTCCTCTTCCATTCTCTTTGCTTCCTTACTTACAAAACGTCCATTCGTTCGTTCCGTATAAACTAAGCCCTCATCCTCTAGCTGTGAGAAGGCACGCTGCATCGTATTGGGATTAACCCGAAAATGCATTGCCAAATCACGCACAGAGGGAAGTTTTTCACCAGCTACATATTTACCTGAAATGATATCCATTTTAATTGCGTCGCATATTTGTAAATAGATAGCTTTGTCATTACTAAAGTCTATGCTCACATTTGTCCCTCCTGTGTCACTGTATTAAGTGCTTAATACAATAATACAAGCTTGTAGGGTTTTTGTCAATACATTGAGAAAGAAATAATTTTATGATACGATAATAAGGCAGTTTTACCCTCGTAGTTAAATGGATATAACAAGATCCTCCTAAGATTTAGTTATCGGTTCAATTCCGGTCGAGGGTGCCAAAACAAGGACACGATACAGTGAATGGCTCGTGTTTTTTTATACCCATTTCACAAACATAAAAAAAGAGGTTTCCCTCTTTTTTTCTTTTACTTCACTACATTGATCGCTTCGTTAGCAACAAACGCACTAATATTATCTTTTACCATAGAAACAAGACGTTGTCTTGTTTCTAGTCCTCGCCAACCGATGTGTGGTGTCACAATTACATTGTCCATCGTGTAAAGAGGACTTTCATGTGCAAGTGGTTCTTCCTCTTGCACATCTAACGCAGCGCCTGCGATGACTTTCTTATCTATTGCTTCAATCAATGCTTGTTCATCAATTAACGCACCTCTTGCTGTATTAATAAGAAATGCCGTTGGTTTCATTAACGCCAAAGTTTGTTTGTTGATTAAATGTCTTGTTTGCTCATTTAATGGACAGTGAAGTGAAACGTAATCACTTTGTTTTAACACTTCTTCCTGTGTTGTAAAATGAATGCCCTCCACATCTTCTCTTGCACTACGTGTTGCTACGAGTATTTTCATACCTAACGCTTGCGCAACCTTAATCACTTCCTTACCGATATTCCCATATCCGATAATACCAAGTATTTTATTGTTTACCTCAACATGGTCAACCATTAAATGCTTATGAAAGTTATCATGGTTTCCTCTTTCCAACATACGTATTTGTTTTTGCATAGAAGAAGCCAAGTTCAACAGCAACATAATTACGGTATGTGCTACTCGCTCACTACTATAAGCAGGAATATTACAAACCGTTATTCCTTTTTGTTTACAAGCTTCTAAATCGATATTGTTGTACCCTGTCCCTGCTTCACAGATTAATTCCACACTACTTGGAAAAGCCATTATCACTTCTTTGGTAAGTGGCATTTCTTTTGTCACAACAATACGACATCCTTCCACTCGTGAGACAATCACATCTTCATTACTTTCCTCATATACAATTACATCACTGGCGATGCTGTTATAATCCACATTGCCATCATAATTAATTACACTTCCATTTAACACAACCGTTTTGTCATTCATTGCTATCACCTACTTTTCCTTTTTTCATCTACGCCATAAAATACGCTTTTGATAATGCCATAAAAAAATCTTCAATAGCCAAACAATGCATCGCGACAATCGCATCATCACATTCGATAATTACCCAATTCTCAAATTGCAAACAATACTTACGTTCGCTTTGGCTTCCTTGTTTGTCTTGTAATACACTTCTTTTTTCAATATAAATATCATTCATGGAAGTATACAAAAGCTCTTCCACTTCCTCTTCCTTCATTAATAATAGTTTGTCTTTTTGAACACTAACATCCAACACCATCTCTTTGCAGTCTTCGTAGTCTTCAAACTGACAAATTACTTCGGTAAATGATTTTATACTAAAATCACTTTTCGCCATTTCTTTCATATAATCGCTGAATACTGTTTTTACTTGTTGTACCAACTCTTCGATATTATCCTCTTCGACATTCACCATAACACGTATTTCATTTTGTCCATTCACACTTAATAAAGAAGGGTCAAGCGCAAGTGATGAAGCACTGTGTTGTTGTTGAAAAGTAATCGCATATTTTTTATTTGTTACTTTTACATCTACTTTTTTATTTTCTTCTAATTTCTTTAATAAAGAAAATGTAGTATCCTTTGTCATCCATATCCTTCTTTCTTCTTTTACAAGTGATTTATTATTTATCACGTAGATTCTATTATAGCACAAGTAAAGTGGATTCTCTATAAGCCAAGCCCCAACAAAAAAGGTGACGTGAAATCACCTATTCTTCTTCTATTTTTCTTATTACTTTACATGGATTTCCTACGGCAACCACATTCGCAGGAATGTCTTTTGTGACGATGCTTCCTGCACCAATTACTGCATTATCACCAATGGTGATACCTGGCATAATACAACAATGCCCTCCAATCCAAACGTTCTTACCAATCTTAACTGGCTTACCGTGTTCGACATAGTTTTTTCTTTCTTGTGGATTGGTTGAATGGCATGCACTATATATGTGTGTTGCCGGTCCAATTAGTGTATAATCTCCAATTTCGACAGGACACACATCCAAAATAATACACCCGTAATTCAACATGACATTTTTCCCAATTGTGATATTGTAACCAAAGTCGCAATAAAAAGGAGGCTTAATCCAAAAATTCCCTTTGGTATTTAATAATTTTTTTAATAATGGGGAGCGCATATTTATTTCATTAAACGCTCGCTTATTGTATTTTGTACAAATGCGATTTGCTTTCGCATGATCCAAAACAATTCTTGGATTGGTTGGATTGTACTTTAACCCAGCAATCATCTTTTCTTTTTCATTCATATAACACCTTTTTTTCTTTATCAACCCGTTTCTATTTGTAAGCAATAAAAAATAAGCGGTTAAAGCCAAATACTACTTCTGTGTTTTTGGTAAAGGGATACCTTTTCTTTGCTTCTTCTAGTATTTCATTCTGTAATGCCTTTTTGTTTTCCTCGCTAAGATGTTCTAAATAAGGTCTTAACTTTGTGCTTTTTATCCAATCAACCATCGCTTGATGATCACTTAAAAAATGGTAGTATTTGCTTTCCCAAATTGTGAATTTTGATGCACACTTGGATAAAATGTTGATGTATTCATCAACAGAAAGCGTTTGGTTGTTTTCTATAACAGCATTTTGCAATCCCCATTTTGGATTAGCAATGACTTGTTCAACAATTTCATAGAGCGGCTCTTTCGCATTATAAGGCATCTGTACCGCAATGATACCCTCTGGATTCAACGCATCCATTAAAGTAGGAATCAATGTCGTATGATTTGCAACCCACTGTAAACAAGCATTTGAGAACAACAGGTCATATTTTCCCTCTAATGTTTCCACGCTTCCTGTGCAAAACGATATTTCAGGGTATGTTTGCTGTGCTTTTTTTATCATTTCCTTCGCATTATCAATCCCGATTATTTTCGCTTCACGAAACATTTGATTTAAAATATTTGTACTATTTCCTGGTCCACATCCTAAATCCACAATTGTTTTAGGATGACTTTGTTGAAGACGCATAACAAGATCCATCGCTGGTTGTGATCGTTCTTGTTCAAACTTTACATATTCCTCTGCATTCCATTTCGACATAGCAACCTCCTATCTATTTTATTATTACTTAGAATATAGCACATTTTCATCTATGAAAAAAGAATGAACTGTATTCATACATTTTCACTCTTTGTTTATAAATGGCATATTTCTATTTGTAAAATTATGATTGATTGAGACTAAACGGATGTACATAAGAGATACTTAATCCTGTAATGAAATTGTTTTTTTCATTAAAGGTAAATGATAAAAAAACGAATATTATGCACAAAACAATGAATACAACACTGTTTTTAACATGAAATCCGTTCAATCGTAAAACTATGGTGTGCCCAACAGGAAATAAAAATACATAGTTCATGTGTTCTTAAATGCTATTAAATAGCACTAATCGTTACATTTTAATACAATATATTCCCATGTTATTTGAAAATAGTATGCCAAAAGTATGCCACGAAACTATTCTAAATATTATATTTATTTAATTCTAATAATTGTCTATTTCCCTAATTAACGATGGTATTAAAATAATAAGAAAACCAATTACTAATGGTACGATATCTCCTAGAGTTTGGTCTAGAATTATATCTTTAATTTGTTTTATTAGTGCTGGTGTAAATATTGTTGTAGGTTCTATATTATTAAAAGCATTTTCTATTGAAATATATCCGATATGATATATTAACATTAAGCATATCGCCATCAAAATATTATATTTAAAACTGTGCTTTCTATTAACCCACGCTGTTCCTAAACACGTTATCGTAAACAGAAAATTATAAATATTCATTACAAATACTCCTTTCCATGATTATAACATAAAAAAGACCTACTCGCTTGGAGTAAGTTCTTCATAAACACAATAACCATTAAAACTAAATAGATTTTTTATCCAATCTTTTTGGAAACCGTATTTTAATTGAAAATCAATTCTTTTATTTTTGTTCACTAAATCTCTTAATAAGTAAATTGTTCTCTCTCCTAATTTTTTATTTGGATTTAATAATAACAAAATAACTATTAAATTATATGTAGAATTATTTTTAATTCCTGTTAAATCAATTTCTGTTGAACTGTATATTTTGGGGCTTATAGTGTGGTTTATATCGTATAGCCTACTATAATGACAACACTCATTTCTGAAATAAACAATAGAATGATAAAAACTCTCCAAATGATTAAATGTTATATTTTTGAAACCGATTTTACAGACAGCTTTCTTATCTTTAGTTTTCATAATTGAATAAAACTTTGAAATATTACCGAGAGACATTAGTTCCACCATAGCCCATAATGGCATTTTTCCATTATACTTATTTTTATGATGTCTTACAATTAAATTTGATGAATTTCTATTTTTAATATCATTACATTTCTTTAATAACTCAATGGTTTCTTCATATTTCATGAAATTATTTGGATTCCTATGGCCTAAAGTTCCATAAGTTAATGTGAAGTAATTAGCGATTTGGGTTTTTAAATATACTTCAATATCATTAATAAGAGCGAATAATATTGTTCTTAATTCTTTATCTACTGCATAAATATTGTAGATATCTTCAAATGTAATACCTTTTGTGAATATATCTTTTTCATCTAAAAAATCTATCATGTAGCCACTTAATCTATAGTAATTGTTATGCATCAGTATTATTAATGCATTTTCGTAGTTTTTCACCTTCAAATTTTTATCTTTAATTAAATGATCCAACTGTTCCTTGTATGTCAAAGGCTTTTTTAATTCGCTTGTCATAAAGTTTCCCCTTATATTAAAAGAGTCCCCTGGGCCACTTCAAATGAGAGGTGCGAGGACTACGGTCACTTATTATTATATGCTATTGTATAAAAAAATCAACACTTTTGCGTAACTTTTATATCATTTTTATATGCTTTTATATCATTTTTGCACTATTTTATCGTTTATTTCAAGGTGCTATTACATTTAATATATTCCTCTACTTATACCAAAAAAACAAAAAAAACACCCCACTCCACTAAGGAATGAGGCTTTCTTTTATACACTTATTCTATTTTCCATTTTTTAATTCTACTAAAGGATCACAATGTACCCAACAACCTAATTCACGTAACCACGCATCCCAAACTCCATTACGTTTTTCAACTTTATCAACTGTATACTCCTTGTTGATTGTGAATGTTGCTCTTGTATTAGCAAAGTAGTTATCTAATTTACCATCGTTGGCACTATCCTCTACCATAATAGAAGCTGGTAACCAACCACCAATACGTGAGTTAAAAACTGAATCATCACTTGCACGATATTGTTCAACTCTCAAACCTTTACAAAAGGTAACTACTGAACCAACTTCTAAAATTTGGTTAGGTGCTCTTTCAGGTTTAGGATGTGGTGCTACTGGAGGTTTAGGTGCTGGACTTGGTTGTGGCTTTTCCACACTGTTATTCGAATAATCAATATCAATGTGTTTACCCCAATGCGTCCAACCGCGACCATTTAAGGCTGTATTTAAGACACCCCAACCGCCAAGTTGCATATTCGGTGTACATTCTACAACTCTACCATTACCAACATAGACGCCAACATGTCCGTCCATGAAAACTAAGATACCAGGAATGTTTGGCATTGTGTCGATAGTTCCTTTTTCTCTTGCGTCATTTAACATCATAGCGTCGCTTCTATCTTGTTTAACGTTATAATTTGCAGGGTTATCGTCCCACAAATATGCTTTGATTAAACCGCAGCAATCGAACGCTTGAATTCCTTTATCAACATATTTGCTTAAGAATCCTCTATTTTGTTGATTCCACGGCAATCTAGCACATGCTTGATTCAAATAAGTTGTCGTTAATTCTTGTCCGAAAGAACCTAATACATAAATTGTTTCTGATTTGTTGGCTTTAGCGATACAAAAATCAACTAAACCTTTTGCTGTATATTTACTCATTTCATTTTACCTCATTCTTTCCTATTTTTTCATCTCTTAATTGCTCTAACACTTCTCTTAATTTTTGTGGCACAGGAAGTCCCAAGTTAGCTGCATTTTCGATTAAACTAATTCCTTCGTTAGCAATATAGAAATAACAAACAAGTGTTCTAAAAATATATGCTTCATTACTCATTAATCTATCTAGGCATACTGCTCCAATTAAAATAAGAATAATTAAGAACTTTTTACTTAAACCTTTCATTCCAACCGCGCTTGACAACGTTTTATTATTAATCGCGATAATAACACCTGTCATATAATCCAAAACCATAAATACTACAAGTGTAATCAAGGCTACATCCCATCCACCAAAAAGGTAAGTAGTAACAGTGGCAAACATTGCCACAATAGAATTAAATTCAATTTTCATTTTTTTCATGTTCCTCACATTCTTTCTTATCAGTTTTAAGTCATGATAATGACTAAAAAAGAGCATTTCTGCTCTTAATTTACTTCTTTTAACTTCAATACTTTATATTTTTCTTGAAGTCCTTCATCAATCAAAACATTTACAACTTTAAACATACGAGCATCTGTTGTATTTGTTTCTTCATCAAATGCTTTTACTAACACGAAGTCTTGATTTTCTACATCTGCATTTGAAATGATAATTTGTGAAGTGATAACTTCACTTAACTTTTCTTTTGATACTTCAATTTCTATTGCTTTCATATTCTTCTCCTTTTTATGGATTTACTAAATAAATATAAGCATAGTTAACTCTTATATTTCCAGTCCAAGCTCTATCTAAAACAACATTCCAACCATCAGCAGTTAAAGTAGAACCGTCAAAATGAGCGTAACTCGTACTACCATCACCATTACTATATACAGCAACTATTAATTGATGATTAATACCTGACAAACCGAACATGGCTTCAACTTGTGCCCTTGTATGCAATAAAACACCAGTTTGATTGTTTAAAGACTTTACAACAGTTCCCCCAACGATTCTCGCACCTATATTATTTCTAACAACATTTAATTCATTATTGTTAACAACAGGACTACCACCTTTATAAATATTATTGAAATATCCATAATTAAATGGCCATCCACTTGTGCCAATGTAACCACTTCCACCACTAACATTTGGTAACAACCCATTTGGTGGCGTTCTAAAGTAACCACCAGTAAGATTATCAAATCCAGCATATCCATTTTTTAAAGCTAAGTTAGCAACAACATTAGCATCTTTTGTAATTCCATTAACTGTACTTAACACTTTGTTTCCGTTGTGTAAAAACTCCCCATTGGCTTCTACTAATCCATCGCCAATAAAAAACTCAAACTGACTTTTAACTAACAAATCATAAGCACCAATACCAAAGAAGTAATCTTCAATCAGTAGTTCAAAATCGTAGGACTTACCAGTATCAAATTGACCTACAATATTATTGTAGGTCAATTTATTATCTACAATTGTTAACGCTTTTTCTTGATATGTACTCCATGATGATACATCACTAGCTTTAAATCGATACTTCATTTTAATTGCAATGTTCTTATCAACGTTATCAATTTTCAAACGATCAAATGTTCCTTCACAAATAATCGATGTACTTTCTTCGACATCATTTACACGTTTAGCTTCAAATTTTGTTATCACAGGTTTTTGATATGAAATAAATCGAGTGAACGCAATTAGTTTCGTTGCTTGCAAACCACGACTATCAATAACAGTTAAATATATACCACTGTTGCTAACAACTGGTGCGCTTACATTGATTGGATATGTAGTAGCATTTACTACTGTATCACCAATGCTTACACGATAAGATTTAATAGTAGCGCTATTCTTAGCACTTGCCACTATATCTTTAACTTGCAATGTAGAAACATTTTGTAATACCCACTTATTATTCGCTGTCTTATCAATTGCTTTTTGAGACGTATCAATATAATCAAATGACGTGATAACTGGGGTGTTGGTAGTTTCGTTTATTTTATAAGTAATCGTATATGATGTACTTCCAATCGCAACGCCATTCACATAAGTAGTTAATGTGATAATTCCTGTGGTACTTAACGAATTAGGTATCAACGCATATATTGAACTTAATTGAGCGCTCGTTGGTGTATAAGCAAAGTTGTAAATCTTTCCACTGCTCTTAACATCAACTTCTCTTAATACAATACTTCCACAAGTTACTTTAACTCTTGTAGTAAATGTATCATCATACGTCTTAACTGCGAACACTATGGAATTACCAATTGTGTTCGCGACGTTCGAATCAAGATATGAGAACCCATTTGTTCTAAACGTAATTGTTTGCGATGATTTTTTAACACCTTCTCTACTCCAAAGTTCAACGTAAAAAGTATATGATTTCCCTGCTAAAAGCCCATTTACAGTATTATATCCATTTGATGCTGAAGCAATTGCCACCGCTCCAGTTGTTGCATTATAAATTCGTGTATAAAAATAGTTTCGAGGACTACTCATAGATACATTAATAACACATGAATCGTGATCATAACTAACAAGATTTGATGATAGCGTTCCATTTGGTATTGTTTGACTTTCTCTTGCAACACCATTTCCACTAAAAGGACCCGAACACGAGAATCCAGGAGTGTGAGTTGTGGATTGGCCATAGATAGGTAAATCAATATATCCACTTGCAAGAACACCTGTAGTTCCTCCGCCACTACCAAAACTACAAGCTAAGTTTACTGAATGCGCTTTATTGTGAAAGTTCAGTTTAAATCCATTGTAATACCAACTACCATAATTCGTAAGCCTCACTTGAAAGTTGTAGTGTATTCTAAATGTAATGCTAGGATAGTTTCCAATCAATTCACTAGAAGTGTTACATATTAATTGAGTATACGCATCACTTGTATTAACTATAAATTGTGACATAGCAATTACCTCTTAACATAAGCAAAACCTAATCCTTGCTTACTTCCACTTGTTTTCGCATACATCTTTACAACCCCAATTTGGACGTCGCTTTTTGCCTCAAGTTTATTTACTTCAGTGACATCTCCATTCAATGCAAACACTCTTTCAGGACCACTGTATCCAGCGAACTCTTGCGTATTCATCACAGTACGATTATTAGTATCGTCTTGTGATACTTCAACTCCTTCTCTATCTATTTTAACATTCAATGTATAGATTTCATCATTGCTTGATGACCACTGCTGCGGTATCTCACCGTCATTGACCATTAAATCGGATAATAGCAAATATTCCCCATCGGATTCGACATAAACAGTGCATAATGTATCTTGTGCTTCAATCGGCATTGAAAACGAAATCCAACCATCGATATACTCATCATTCAAATTAAAAAGAACATCTTCTGACGTTCCATTTTTTATAATTAAAGTACATGAGTTAGTGAATTTCTTAATCTTACAACTAATAGAGTACTTTCTACCAACAATAGTTTTAAAAGATTGTTGAAGTGTTCCAGCATTCACATTAAACGCATATCCGCTTATCGTATTACTACGAATATCATTGTTTGTAGTTGATGTAACATCTCCACTTGTTTCCCAGTATTTGAGAGAGTTCCAACCACAACTATTTAATAGTTTATTGTTTCCACCACTTTCACTAATTGCAAAATTGATTTGATCTATTTGTTGTTGAATGTAAGAATACGCTTCTTTCAATGTTACTTCATTACCATTGATGATCGTAATGTTATCTTTAATCAACGTTTCAATTTTACCTTGTTCAATCGATAAAGAAGTATTCAACGATTCAATTTGTCCTGACAATCCTTCTAAATCACCAGTGTAATCACCTACAGTCACCCACTCACCTTCATTAAATATTTTTTCAAGAGGTGGATTTGTAGTAATATCAACCCATACTTGACCTTCTTTAGGATTTTCGGGTGGAAATGGCGATGCTTGTGGTATTGGTATATTCTCAATTTTAGTATTCACTTCTGATATTTCAGCAGTAATCCTATTATTTACTTTATCCACTTCCAATTCCGTTTTGTATATTTTACTTTCAATACTTGATGCTGCAGCATAATTTATCATCGTTTTTGATAACGTTGGTGTCTCAAATTTACTTGATATCCCACCTTGATAATTTAATGAATGATTCATCACAATCATATCAACATATGACCCATCTTTAATTTGCAACTTAACAATATCACCACAATCTAAATGAAAAAAACCTTGTGTATCGACCTTTAAAGGAATATAACTAAATCCGTTCATTCTATCATAAATATCTAAAATAGAAGAATATCTATCAGTATCTAAAAGTGGATTGTTAGCAATCTTAAATTCATATCTTTCGTTTTCAACAGCAGGAGGCCATATTACATTGTCATTTTGTGGTATTCTAGCTAAAACCACTGTGTTCACATCATTCATTTTTTCTTGTGTTACTGGATAACCTTTAGGCATATTATCATGACTAATAGTAAAATCTATCCGTTTCAACCACCTAAATTCCAATTGATCATTTCTATTGATATGCGTAAAGGTACATGTCGCTTGCGCAATTGCTTCAACAACATTAGCGTACGTTGCTTCATAACCAAAAAAGACCTCACTTGATATAGTAAGGTCCTTATTTGGTGTTCCAATAGGAAGTATTACTTCAATTCCTAATTTATTACCTACCCATTGTGCTAATTCAAATATAGTAATTGGATATGTTATCTCATTTGGAATTATCTTTTCATTGAAAAATATTTTTTTATCGCATATTTTATATTCTGTGTCGCTTATTTTTTCATATATTCTAAAAGTGCCATAAGGAACGTATTCAATATTACCATTTTCAACAACAACTCCAAAAAACAATAAAATATCCTTATCTTCTAAATTAATTGTTTCTTTCACTCTAATTTTTAGTGTTCCAGACTTCCCAATAAATGTACCAATAAACGCATCTCCACTTTGAGAAGTTCGATAAATATTGTCATCAACATTTACACTAACTGGTTCAAAATTATTGCCTTCAAACAAAAAGTAACTTTTAATATATCTTGCATTATTTTTAATTGCTTCTAAAAACATTTCACTTACTTCATACATTAATCATACCTCCTGTTAGAATTTAAAACAAAAGAAATTGTTTTGTAATAATCAATCAATCCCTCTAATAACTCTTTTTGTGGATCAATGCAATAACAATCAATCGTTTTATAAGTATCGGTTTCACTATCTAGAAATTTAACACTTATATTAGGACTTTTAAGAATGTTTAAAATTTCTCTGCCGTCTGCTCTTGAAGTAATTCCAAGATTGACAGAGATATTCATTATTCTACCTAAAATATCTCGATCCATTACAAGCCCAGGAGTTCTACCTGAATCTTGCCCATCTTGAATAGAAGGTAAATCGTTATAAGATGTTATATTTTTAATTTCTTTTCCATTCAAATACAATAATGCTTTATAACCCATATTTTATCCTCCTATCATTTGTCGTTCACGCTGTGCTTGTTCTAATAATATAGACAGTTTCTTCACATCTATATCTACCTTTAGACATAAACTTTGCACTACTGAAATTAATTGTTTAATTAAATTTATCACATCATCTAGTCCAACAATTGAAGATTGTTCTTTTTGCATTTTCAATGCTGTATTAACCATATCAAGCATCTTGTTTTCAGGTGCAACAATTTCACCATAACGTGTATTATCACCAATCATCGCTAATTGCGGTTGATTTCTTTTTGCAAAACCACCTTGCGCAAGTTTTGGAATTTGAGGTATGTCAAAACCTCTAGGAACAATTGTGAAAGGTTTTCCTATTAGCGGTAAGTCAATATCATGTATTGTCTTTAGTGCGTTAGAAACAACCTTTAAAGGTGTTTTAATAACTTTATTTATTCCACCAATCATTCCGTTAACGATATTTGTAAAAATAGTTTTAAACCCGTCTGAAATATTTGTAAAAATCTCACCACCAGAATTCCATAATTTCATTATGTTATCCCAAGTGCCAGATACAAAATCTTCTAACCCTGACCACATATCTTTCCATATTCCTTCAATAGTCCCAAGAACATTTCCAATAGTATCTTTAACTTCATTAATTGCAGAGTCTACACCGTCACATATTCCATCCCAAATATCTCCAAAGACAGAAGAAATCCCATTCCATATACCACTCCAAATTGATGAAATGGAATTTAATGTATTGTTAATAACGGTTGATATTATATCAATTGCGCCTGTAACCCACGCTTTCATAGTATCCCAAACACCCGTGAACATAGTTTTTATTCCGTTCCACGCTTTATCCCAATCAAGAGTAAAAACACCCGATAAAAACTCACATAAACCACTAAAGAATTCCATTGCTCCTTTTATTACATCACTAATAAATGCGAATACAGTTTTTATTACATTCCATGCGTTCTCAAAAACAGCCGCCCAAATTGGTGCTAAGGTACTAACTAACCACTCTATTAATGGAGACAAGACATTTTGCCACAAAATAGAAACCAATTCAAATAATTTCCCAAAAAATTCTGCCATTGAATTAATTGCTGGTTGAATGTATATTTGCCAAAGCGTTCCAAATTCAACCGCTATCATGTCGACGACAGGTTTTATAAATTTGTTATAGTTTTCTAATATAGTTGATAAAATAGCACTAATACCTTCTTTAATTTTTATAAATGATGGTTCTAAATATTGTTTATATACATCATCTATCGTTTTGAATGTATCGCTAATTCCTTTAGCGATTGTTTTAGTTATTTGTTCAATTGGTGACAACATTCCTTTTATCGTTTTGATAATAAGAGCTTTATTTTCAACTAAAGGGTTAATAATACAAGATAGAATATCAACACTAAAACGTTGTAGTAAAACAAAACCACTTATAAATCCGTTTGCGATTCCTTCAATCAAGTTTGCTCCAACTTGTTTTGCTTCATCAGTGTTAAAGATACTAAAAATATCTCTAATTAATAATATGAATTTTCCCCTAATTTCATTGTATCTAGTCAAAACATTAAATAATTCTACTAATTTATCCTTAATAAAATTTTTATTCTGATCTAAATATTTATCTATTGATCCAAAAATGAAATTTGCAATACTAACTCCAATCGAAGCAAATGAACCTGCAACTAACCCTAAATATGATATGTAAGAATCTAACCATTTCTTACCAGCACTAATAACTTTAGAATCCGTAAAAATTTCAACAATAGTTTCTCCAATTGAGAATATATGTTTTTTTATTTCTTCAATATTTTTGAATGAATCACCTAAACCGATTGAAAATCCACCTTTAAAAATATCAAATAGTCTTTTAAATTCTTTTATGATACCATCCAACATACCTTTAAATACAGATGCTTCTCCAGTGGGTTTAGCAAAATCAACTGCATCGGCGACACTTCCACCAGTACCGCCTCCACCATCACCAGAACCACTTTCATCTTTACCACCAAAATCTAGTTTGTTGATAGTATCAACGCCAGCAAAAGCCTTGTTTATTTTTTTAGCAGCCTTTTCACCGCTTTTACCTGCACCATCAAGCCCATCAGATAATCCATCTGCCCCACTTGTTGCATCGGATAAATCACCTGCAGTTTCTCCAAGTGCTCCTCCACCTGATTCTACTTTTGTACCAGTTAGAAATTCCATTAAACTTGCGAATGAATCTGCCAAAGGTTGTAAGTTTGCTAAAACCCAGTTTATACCTTTTACAATTGGTGAAAACAGTGCTATAAACCCTTTTCCTAACGATGCTTTAAAACTTTCAAACCGCAACGTTAATACACGTGTTTGATTTGCCCAAGAGTCTTGTGTTCTTACAAAGTCACCTGTTGCTAAAGATAATTGTTTCTGAACGAATGCGTATCTTAAAGCCACTTTCTCTTGTTCTGTCATTTTTGCTGTTGTTTTCCCATATCCATTAGCGAGTGCATATTCATCAAGTGCATTTTGCGTCATAACTACACCTAAATGTTTTAAAGCTTCTGTTTCAGAGGTAAATACAGCAGATAATTTGGCATATGCGTCTTCTTGATCAATGTTATAAAAAGAAGAAACATCACCAACTAATCCAGTTAAGGTTTCTGACATTTCTTCTGCTTTTGCTTCATTAAAACCATACGCTCTAGACATTGCTCCAAAAGAACCCATGAATTTTTTTGCGGCCAATTCACTCATACCAAAATTAGTGATTGCATTTTTAGCAAAAGAATCAACTTGGGCAGTCATCGAAGGGAACGATACATCAACTACGTTTTGAACTTCTGTTAAATCTGAACCTAACTTCAAACAAGAAGCGGTAAAGTCAGCAATTGCTTTAATCGAAAATGCTGCAATCGCCATCTTACCAATTGACTTAAAAGTATTACTAAATGAACTTTGTAATTGGTTGGAACCATAATCACCAAATTGTTTAATTTGCTTTTTATATCCATTCCCATCCAATTGTATTCCGATTCCAATATTTCCTACTTTATCCGTTAATTGCCTCCTTCCGCTAATTGTTTAAACATCTGTTTAAAACTTTCTATGACATCGTTAACTTCTTCACTCTTCATTGCTTTTGCTTTTCTATTTAACCATTCTGTACGAATACGCTTTTGCTCTTTTGTGTAGTTTTTAAGAACATCTTTATTATCTTCACTTCTTATTTGCACAATATTTCCAAGCGGTGTATTAGGCATTATGCCTGCTAAATATGAGCAAAATTCATTCCAAGGCATGTCCTCAATTGACCTCAATCGTATTCCATATTGTTTAAGAAAAGAAGATTCAATAAGTGGCCAATCGTCAACAATATCATACCAATCATCGTTATTTTGATGCGTTGCGAAATCGTTTTTCAACATCCTCATAAGATTCATCGTTAACCGCTGCCATTACTCCAAAGAAAACTTTTTGATAATCAATAAAACGAAGTTCAAGTTTTTTAATACGCTCTAAGTTTTTCTTACCCAAAAGTTGTTCTAATGTTTTATCCATTCTTTCAGAATCTGTTAACTTTGTATCACCCATTAGCGCATTAACAATCAATACATTTTTGTGATTGTCGTCTACTTCAATAATTAGATCATCACTTACTTTAATTGTTGGTTTCTCTTTACTAAATTTACTTGTTAAATCAATATTTGCCATTCTTTTGGCCTCCTTCTTTTTCTAAACAAAATGAAAGAGAGGTTTTATCCTCTCTCGTTTTTTAAACTGCTGGCGTGAATGTTGGTTTTCCATTACTCATAACTTCAAATTCTAATGGTGCAACACCAGTTGAATCACCTGCACCAACATTAGTAACATTAATTACTGCGCTATTAAACACAACCTTACTTCCATCAGGGAAAATCCATTCAAAGTCTTTTTCTACTGCTCTACCATTTAAACTAATTAGTGCAGCTACAGCATCATTTCCTGCATCTCCTACATTACGTTTTCCAGATACAGAAATAGTAACCGCCTTAGCTGTCGCTAAACGTCTTACCCATCCTTCTGTCTCGAATGGTGTCCATTCTTCAATTCCATTGTCAAATGAAACCCCAAAAGATTCCATGTCAGCAATAGTACTCATTGTTTTTGTTTCTCCAGTTACTCCAGTTTCAATTTTAAATTGATTTTCATAACAAGGATAAACTCCTGTTTTACCTGCCATTACTTAGGCCTCCTTTTCATAATAAAAAACTGCATTTATAACCATTTCATAAATACCATTTTCATCAGTACCTACGTCAATCGGTTCATTATCAAGCAGTTCAACATAATTAACTTTAACGCCATCAATGATAGCATCAGTTTTCGCTTCTAATTTACTATAAAACAAAGATGAAGCAATCTCTGTATCATTTTGATTTTTATTCCAATGAATTAAAAATGTTATTGCTTTACGCTTGTATGATGAATTATCAATTCCACCCAATGCAATATAAGGTGCAAGCGTTTTTTTACTCACATACGTTCCTATTGCCTTTTCTTGTTTATTATCAAGTTTACCAATATAGAAATGTTCTGCGCTAGTATCAAGCGTTTTTATCCAGTCTTTAATTGATTTTAAAGTAAGTATCATAGTTTTCTCCTTAAAAATTTAGAAAATGTATTTTGCGCAAAATCAAATTTTGAACCACCTTTTAACCAATCTTTATACCACTCACCTTTTGCGTTTGGATTGTTAATTGTTTGAAAGTCATACTCTGGATGAAAATAAAGACGTCTCGCCTGTGGTGAATTTGTTACAATTTCAACTAAACCTTTGCTAGATTGTGAATAATCGACAAACGTTGCTTTATTTTGCATATCACCTTCATCAAAAGGAATTACTTGGGCAGATATAACATTACCCAAAAGTGCCTCACCAGTCATTTCTAAGCATTGTTGCATTCCTTTATCTAATTGCTTAATACCTTTTAAATTAAGCTTAAAAGACATTTAAACAATCTCCAATAAAGTATAATTAACAGTTCCATCAGGATTACGTGCCTTAGTTCCTTTGTATATTCTACGTTTTGAACCAAACACCGTTATTTCACCACTTGAAATAATAGGTAATTTAGGAGCAATATCTCCATTAAAATACGCTTTTCCTGATAAAGTTATTAACTTTTGTTGTTCGTTCAAGGTGCGAAATGCGCTATCTTGATAATTGCAATTACCGTCAAACTCTAAAGCTTTTATAGGTTCACCTTCTTCGCTAATTCCTTCCTCTTCAATAAGTACATGTATCGGTGTTTTACAAATACTATCAGGAATTAATTCTAACCATTTCATATGAAACTCCTACAACACAATCCTGTTTGAGATAATAGATTATACAAATCATCCATGATAGTTACACCATTAATAATTTGAGCATTAAGACTATTTGCAATATTAACACTAACACCATTAATTGAATAAGAAGAAAGTATACTCTTCAAAAGTGTCTCGTTCTCATATTCAAATTCTGCAAGTTGGCACACAACATCTTGAATAATGTCTTTTTGAAATGTAGTTAGATACTCAAACCTTCCAACAATACGATTAAACGTTAGTGCATCAATGTGCCTACTTGCTTGTTTTAAATATTTATTTAATACTTCATCTTTAATGATTGTGCCATTATATACATTGGAATAATATTCTTTATCAGCATACGACTGATACATAAAATCACCTACACTTTCTCTGCGTCTGTAATCTTTGTTAAAACTCCTGCAGCGGTAGTTGCTGATCCAACTTCAATACCTTTTGAAACTGCATATGCTTTTAATAATTCCATCACATTTGTGTGTTTTGTATTGATTTCATTTTCTAACTCTGCAATTTTTACATCACGTTCTTGTAATTTTTCTTCTAATTCAACAACAGTTTCAACATTCTCTAATTTACTTGCTTCAGCCAATAATTTTAAATGATCACTGTACTTAATTGTCTTCAAGTGTGAATATTCAATAACTTCTCCGTCTTCATTATAAACATCAAAACCATCAGACAAATAAAAATCCGTTTGATTTTCATTGATGTCATAAACTTTATTGTCTTTAATCGCTTTTAACATACATACCTCCTACGCTACTGTATGAACAATACAAGATTGTTTCAATTGTCCATCTAAGCCAAACGTCCCGTTAAAACGTCTGTTTTGGTACATATAGTTATCTGCACAACGACTGTCGTGTCCTGGTGTGAATGTATTGATGTATGAATATTTAACACGTGAAACTTGTGCTTCTGGGTCAACTAAGATGTAATTCATTTGTTTACCTGTTGCATCTGCTTTATACCCATCTGTAAAGTTGTATAACGTTTTGAAACGTTCACTAGGAACAACAACAATTTCACCAATATCGTCCATTGAATGAACTCTACGATCAATACCACCACCACTTTTAACATCTAAAGTTCTTTGAATACCTTCCGCATTCTTTAATAACTTTTTGTATGTTGATGTACAGTATAATACGCATCTTGAAAGTGGAACACCTGCGTCTTCTAACGCTTCCATATTCTCATCAAAATCAGCCAAAATATTTGCTGTTGTTAATGCAGTTGTTTTAATTTTTGCACCAACTCTCGTTGCTTCTGCATACAACTTTGAGAAAGTATAACAATCTAATTCAGGAATTGCTTGTGTACGTTCAAAACGATTTTGAATATTTGCAATAGATACAATTTGATTCGTTTCGTCAACATCCATTGGATCAATAGAAAATTCAATATCACGGTCGTGATCTAAAGACTTTTCTTCAAAATCATTTCCATATGTTCCAGCATTGAACCCACCACCATTTCTTGTGTGGTCTTTATAACCACTTACAGTAACTTTAGGTAACTTAATTGTTTTTGTACCTTTTACTTGAATATCTAAGTTTGAGTTAAACAACTTAACAGATTTTAACTCTTGATCATACATTGCTAAAATGCGTGTGAAAAACTGTGTTACATAATTTAATTGTGCCATAATTTACCTCCTATTTTTTTAATCCAAAAATGGCGTCAAGCTGTGCATCAACAGCTGAATTCCCAGCAGAACTACCTCCACTGCCTAATTGTTGAAATCCATTCCCACTCGATTCTGCAGCACCTTTAATTTCAGGAAATGCTTTCAACAATTCTTCTAATGAAGATTTCACTTTTTCATCATCGATAGTTTCATCTTCTTTTAATAAATCTTTTCTTTCAACCAACTTCAAAGCAAACGGAAGTTTCTCTGCTGAGATACCTAATTCAATTGCTTTTGACGATAATGCGTTATTAACTTTCGCATCATTCATTTGTGCTTTAAGTTTTGCATTTTCAACTTCAAGATTTTTTAACTTATCCTTTTTTTCTGATGTCTTTTGTAATCTTTGCTCTTTGAATGTTTTCATTGCTTCGTCAGCTTCTTCAGGGCTAAGTCCTTGATTTTTAAAATACCCATGTAAAACTTTATCTTCGGTTAATGTTGATTTTTTACTCACGATACTAGCTAGTTTTTCATAATCAATCGTAACTGTAGCATTTTGATTAGGATTACCTCCATCACCTCCACCACTTCCATCATCATCTCCAAATAATTGATTGTTTAACACGTACTTTAATTTAATTGACATTCTTTTGTCCTCCTTAATCACAGTTTTTTCGAGTGTCTCTCTATCCACAATGGAAACGCACAGTTTAACGGCTTGAGCGGGTGGCCATGAAAAAAGGCACTATTTCTAGCACCTATGTTTCTATATTTATTTTATTTCTTAACTACAACACCATAAGCAATTAAGGTTTTAAGTCTATCTTCACTAACTTTTAACTCCTCACCAACTTTAACATATTGATTGTTTACTTTATCGTAAAACTCCTTAATACATTTTGCATTTGTAGCTTCCTTTTTTACTTCTTGTACAGCTTCGATATTAGTGTCTTTTGCCATGCTATCACCTCCTTCCCAATATAATAAAAAACACATCATTTGATGTGCCATTAAAAATATTTTATTTGATATGCATTTTTTTTAATTCAAAGAGTCTTTTTTTAAGTTCAAGGTTCAACTCTCTTTGTGCTGCATCTTCTTCCATAGATGGGTCTAATTGATGTTTTACATGTGGAAATTTTTCACTTATCTTTTGACATTCATTTAGGTACCACTCTCTTATTTTATTCTTTTCATCACCATATGTCATTTTCTTAATCTCCGTTCATATAAGAATTTATATTTTTTTGCTAATCTATCTATAACAACATGATACTCATCTTCATCATTGATAGCAACGAAATTTTCATTTTTCATTAAATTCTCATCTATAATATCAAAAAAAGTGTTTTGGAATTCATTACTATCTAACCCTTTTTCCAAAGTATCTTTAGTCCTTTTTATTTTATACTCATATTTATGATCAAAGGCGTTAGTTTCAGCAATTTTATTTTCAAGAAAAAAAGAAACATCAGCACCACTAAAAGAGTAATGTGTCTTTTGGTTTGGATGATTATGTATCACAAATGAATTTTCAAAAACATCATCAGAAAGCATGGAAAAATCATTTGTAGATTTTGTACCTTTAACAACAAAGGCTTTGTTTTTTGGACTAAGCAACATTCCATATTCTACTTCTTGATTAGAATACTGTTCTTTAAATCCATATAGCAATTCGTTCATTTGTTTTTTATCATTAAAATGTATTTCATCTTCATAGATAAGTTTCGAAACACTATTTTCTTTTAATAGTTTATCCGCGCCTTGCCCTTTCTTGATAATATTATTATCAAACGAATCGACATTAGTAACACTTCGTAAACTCTCACGTTTGTAGTTTCTGTGCATTTCAGGATGATTACTAATCAATTGCCTTTGCTTACCTTGCCACTCTTTAACTTTAGTTTTGTATTTCGCTTTGTTTTGTTCATCAAGAGAGCCGATTTCAAGACGTTTATACTTTCGTATCATTCTTTCGTTATAACGTTGTGTAGAGATTAAATCGCTGTTCTCACTTGTTTGTGCAACATCTGCCTTTGATGGTATTTCCGTAATTCCTTCAAAGTATGTTGTCATTGTATGTTTACAATTGGGATGGAATAATCCACCATCAATCGCGGTTGATAACAAAGGAAAACCTAACTCTTCACTCTCTTTTGCCGTTCCTCCACTCCAAACATCATCTACATATACTTTTCCTTGATAAGGAAGACACGTTTGGCTACACGATCCATAACTACTAATAAGCACTGTATGCACACCCCATTCAGCACGCTTACTACCTTCACCTTCGAAGTACGCTCTTTGATTTGCAGTTTTAATCGCCATTTCTGCATATGAAGCAATGTTAACTCGATTACCATTACTATACTCAATACAATTGATACCTTTTGAAAGAAAATCTTTTGTTGCCATATCGATTGCTTGATCTGTTGTCATTGTTCCAGTGTTAGCAAACATCTGTGCTTTAAATATAGTTTTTCTATACTCATCATTAACCATTCTAAGCATAGCAGTGCTACCTTTTTGCATATCTCCGTTAGTTGATTTGATTAAAGCATTTAATTTTCTATCGTTCAACTTAAAAAAGGATTGCTTAACCCCTTTTGGAACTCGCCCAGGTTTGAATCCTTTTTTTATCGCTTCTAATATTTTAATTTCTTGCTGCATAGCACCATGTTCATTTGACTGTTTTAGTAATTCTTCAATTTTTAACTGAATTAAACTTGATTGTTTACCAATATACTTTTTATTTTGTTTTCTATAATCATTTAATGAATCTAGTTGTTTTGTTTGCCACATCTCCCATTGAAAACCTTCTTCATTTTCCCAATTGGTATGCCGTTTCATATTTCGTGACATTGAACTTAACAGATAATTCTCCATTTCTTGAAATATAGAAGAAACATCATAATCATTCATTGTTGCTTAATAAACTCTTATAACATTTTTGCGAATATACTTTATAACCTTGTTTAATCCATTCCTTTGAAGCATCTAACAACTCTTGGGCAGAATCATATTCATCTAATCGACATTCGATTACATGACCTTTAGCAAGTCCGACAATAACATTTTTACCTTTATTATGCTCTTTGGCTATTTTCATAACATCCATTGCTTTTTTTCTAGGCATTACATACACTTTACCATTAATTGACAAGCTTATTTTCTTCATCATCTTCCTCCATAATTGTTGTTTTATTCATTTTCGGTTCTTCTACTTCAACAATACCAATTTCTTCTTTAAGACGTTTCACTTCTTTTTCTTTCCAATCATCATCTTTAGAATTTCCGTATAATTCTTCAACAACTGAATCAATCGACATTACTGGTTGACCAGGTCGCGCTTTTGACATTGTCTCAACAACCGCCTCGAAAGACGGGTTAGCATACTCACCAAACTGCACATTTACTTTCACGTCATCGTAATCAACTTTCAACTCTTTCATAGTATCTTGCGTTCTTAGTGCTGTATTAACAATCACTGGTATAAAATCTTGTATGGCGTTAACAATAATACCTCGCGTAGATAATGTCGTTTTTTCTTTTTCTCTTTGGGCTTCTGCATTGTCTAACTTTTTAGTGTCGATTCCTAATGTTGAAGGTGAAATAATACCTTGCAAGCTTAAATCGAGATATGTGATATAAGATTGTAGATAATTTTCGGTAGGAATGGTTGGTTGTGTAACACTAATACCCGTTCTTTCTTTTTCAGCCATTGATCCTCTTATTTCAATAAAACGATTTGTAAAGCTGTTTGGCTTAAGTATTTTACCGCTCTTAGGATTTTTAGGTATTAAGTTTTCAGGTATATAGCAATTTGCTCTCCCCATTCTAATTGCATCCATCCACTGTGAAACTACTTCATCAAATGCATCAAGAGAAGAAATTTTGCTATCAAATATAGATTTACCTCTATGGTTAAACTTTTGGCTATTAAATATCTTCACTGGAATCGCCATATTAAAAGTACCTTTAGCAACTTGTTTACCATTTTCTTCTTTATAACCAGCAAATGCAGTATCGATAATACCTGCAGTTTGTGGAATTGTTTCAAGAGGCAAACATTCTTCTTCACCAAACTTTTTAAGATAGTTCTTTATATACCCAAAACCGTAGTGTTCATAATGAATATAAACTTTGTCATTATGAATATGAACATTTTTAAATATTGTTTCTCTATATCTTCCTCTTTCATAAACAAAGTCCACCTCATCTCCTGAATAAAACTCAATGATAGGGTAATCAGAAATAGATTTGTCTACGCTAAATTTAATTGCACCATCTCCAATTGATAAACACTCTGTTATTACTTTTGAAATTAAACTTTCAAAATCATTATCACTTGCAATCAAATCCCACTCTTCTTGTCTATTATCAATTTTAATATCACCCATGTCTCTTATTACAATGCTTACTAATGTATCAACAATTAGCGCTGGTAACCCTGAATGAATTTTGCGTACATCTTCAACATTTTCAGGGACCATACTCCAAAACGATGCATCTTGTTTTCCGATTTGTCTATATAACTGACTTAATTCTAATGGATCTCCTCGATACCAAATTCTATTACGAATAGCAGTACTATCATAATTTAACTTCTCATCAATTGTATACGAAGTTGCCGAAGCCTCCTTTACGTTTAACCATCCTCTTATCATATTTTTTACATATCCTCCAATCTTGCTCATTTTATAGCCCTCCTAAAATCATTGTTTCTGCAACTCCTGTTGTAGCATCTTCTGCATCGTCATGTTCATTCTTACCTTCGCGCTGATATTTTATCATTGCATCAAAATATTCTGGCCATAACTTATCCCAATTATGAGGGAACTGCATAATCTTTTGTACATACGTTGAATTCGTCAATATTCTTGCTTTCTTATTTGAACTTTGATGAAACCACGTTACATCTGTATAATAGTTATCTATTAGTTCAAGTTCTCTTTTAACATTTCGCGCAAATCCTTTACCACCATTATTACTTTCAACACGAACTTGATTCACTTTAAATATATTCAATCTGTATGCTGCCTCGATTTCAGTAACTTCCATTGGCTCTTGTGTATAATACACATCTAGCAAATAAGGTTTATGCATGTACACTCCAAAAATAATTTGACACAAGTAATCACTACCTTCATCAGCAGTATCTGTATAAGCGTAAATACCTTCAAATTCAGGAGCAACATCGTATGTACTAAACTCTGTGTAAAGCCTACCTTTAATGTCTATTGGTTCTTGCTGATAGTTTGCACTAACGATTTCATGACTTACAATACTCTTAATACTTTCAAATTCTTTAATTGATAATATTTCATCACACAACATCGTTCCATCTTCTTGTTGTGCTTTTAAGTTAATGTGTTTATATTTCTTACCTTCTTTTTTACACCATTCAATCATACGTCCAGCTAAATCTTTGCTATGCCAACGTGTCATGATTACAATTATCTTTCGCTTTCCTTCCAAACGAGAATACATTGTATTTGTGAACCAATCCCAATGATCATCTAACACTTTGTCGTTGTATGCTTCTTTCTTATTTTTGATTAAATCATCTATAATCATCAAGTCGGCACCAAAACCAGTTGCAGTACCGTCTGGAGCGGTAGCAAGATAATTGTTATTACCTCCTTCTAAACTCCACATATTCATAGCAGCATCACCAAATTTTATTTTTGTATTAGGGAATATATCGCTGTATACAATTCTATTTTCATCCGCTTTTTCTTCTTTTATCGTATTTCTAATGCTTTTAGAAAATGAAGTTGATAACTTCTCATTATATGAACCTGTCATAATTTTATATGTATTATTAATACCTAAGACCCATTCTACAAAACAACTTGCAGTACGACTTTTTCCATGTCTTGGAGGCTCGTTTACAATCAATACTTCAGTATCATCAAATAGGAACTCTTGCATTTCATTACATTTATTTACAAGATAGTCTCTATCCTCTTTATAGAAGTCATTCGCCTTTACACGGCAATAATAAAAGAACTCACGTCTAGCGAGTTCACATTGTGCTTGTTGCTTAATATAATCTATTTTATTCATTCTTAATCAACTTCTTTAACTCTTCTGTCGTTAGTTCTTCATAAGGGTTATTAAGTTGACCATTCATTTCTACTTTGTTAATATAAACCCCATCCATTTTATTCAATAGATCAATTGCTTTCATCTTGTTTTCGGTTTTTTCTAATTCCTCTTTAACAACACTTGATAGAAATTGTTTTCTCTCGATTGCGCTTAAAATAGTTTCGTTTTCACTCTTCTTAACTAACTCCTCAAACCTTGCCATAACCTTGTCACTTTTGAACAATGTACTTGCCTTGCTGTCTACATTTTCATCTTTCCATTTTACTGATCTAGGATAAGCCACACGATATGCTTTACGTTGACTGTTTCCTTTGACTATCTCTTGTATAAATGTCTCATGTTTTATATTTGTTAATACACTCATATGCCTCTCCCTTCATCTATCTATTTGGTTGCGGGTCCTGGACTTGCACCAGGCACACATGCTAACGAAACATATGTTGTTACTATATTACAACCCGCTATATATAAAAAAAAGCACAATAATTTAATATCATGCTTGCTCAATAATATTTAAAACGGTAACCAATCCCTTATTTCTTTCAGACCTTTGTATGTTTTAACTAACATACCATTTTCTCTAATAAAGTCATAACCATTCATACTTATTGCTGGCTCCCCATTAGTAAATGATATGCTTACCTTATTAAGTATATTCGTTGTTATTTTCATATTGATTATGTATTTCTCGTTATCAATCATTTTCATAACTTGAACAAATAATTCTTCATCAACACCAAATGTTTTTCCACAATACTTAATATCATTCATTTTTGATGCTTCTATTAATATTGATACCATTAATTTTTTATTATTTATCATTAAACTTACTATCTGTTATATTTTTTTTGCAAATCTATTATTTTTTTTCTATTTTTTTTGTGTATCAAAATTATTACAGTAATAACAATCATTAAAATTAAAAAAGTTATTATCAAAGTGTTTAAAAACTGCATTTTTGTAATTGATTTATTCGTTATTTCAAATATCGTTAAAAACAAAGCAGTCAAAATCATGCTAATCCCTAATCTAGCATGGAGAACATCTATTAATAAAGGAATAGGTGTATATTTAAGATAATTCATAGTGTTTGTTTTCCAAATATCTTTATAATCCATCTTCAATAAACTCAAAATAGCTACAATTGTTCCGATTGCACTTAAAATAGATGAAATAATAGTGATAATATCATTGTAATTCATTCTATCAATTCTCCTTATGCAATAATCATACTACATAAAAAGCATCATATGAATAAAATATAATGTAAAAATATTACCTTCTTACTTGCCTATATATTTTCCACGCTCTACATTCATGAGAAACACTGCATAACTCAATTCGTTTTTTTCCATAATTAATTCCTCATTCTTTCTATTGATTTCATTATACAATTATTTTTATAAAATAAATAGTTAAGTAAATTTTACCAAAATAAAAGAGCCACGGCAATGGCTCAATCATAGAAAGGAGATTTCTCTCGCATGGGAAATAGGACTATTATGTCCTGTCCTAATTATATCCCATTTGTAAATGTTCGGTCGGACACTTTTACAACTTTTTTAATATTTTTTTTAATCCTTTTTTAGTGATCCTTTTAACTTTTTCTTCATAACTATAACTCATGTTAGCTTGAATATAAGAGTACGATAATCTATCAAAGAAATGCGCTGTAATAATCTTAAATTCTTCACTTGTAAGATATTCTTCAATCGCATCCAATCCAAACGAACTTCTTTTCTTTACTAACTCCTTTAATTCAATTTGTAATCCTTCTTCTTCATAAATTAGTGCAGCAGTGCTTGGATGATATGGATCACTCCCGCCAGTTCTTTCTCCAAACGATACTCCTTGTGCCCTTTCTCTATCTTGTAAACGTTGTGATAAATCATATAGCCTTGCTTTAACTTCCTCAATGCATTTTGTGTAATATCCATATGAGTATAAATCACGTTTCAACTGTTCAATGTCTTCTTTGTTTATCTCTTTCACTCATTTTCCTCTCTTTCTATCCAACAATTATTCATTCGTTTATATTCTCGACTGCTAATATAATTAAAATACGACTTGATTTGTCTTCTATAATTTGTTTTTGTTATCAATACTTTTTTTAAAATTGTGATAAAATTTTATTGGGTGGTGGATTTTATTCGGTTATAACTCCCGTAGACTGAAAATAAAGGTCAAATGTGTCAAACCGATATTCATATGGTGTCTTAACATCCAGTTAAGGTAGCGCCATATGTTTTTTTATTATATTATTTAACGCTTCTTGATACTTATTCATCTAACCACCCCAATTCTTTCATTTGTTGATGTATTGCTTTGTGTTCTCTTACACCTATATCAACAATGGTTTCGCTCTGCCAGTATCCATATTTGCAACTATACATATTTTCGCCTTGTTTGTATCTACCAGTTGACATCATTTCAAACCAATCATTATGTTTAGGAATAAACCTAGTAAAAGTTACATGATACGATCTCATATTACAATCAAAAGTGAACACAATTTTTTCGCTATAACTTTCCATTACATATCTAATTGAATTGTTATTCTTTTCTTGTTTTAATCCCAATTCCTCAAACATTTCTTTAGCTGTTTTCATCATCACTCACCCACCTTTCTTTTTTAGGTCTCTATTTGCTCTGTTTAAAACGGCAAGTCATCACTAGCAATATCCAAAGTATCATCACTCATAGAATCGCTTTGTGGCTCACTGTCTTGTGTGTAAGCGTTGTTTTGTAGTGGTTGTGTATTCTTACTACTTTCTAAAAATTGAACGCTCTCAACTACTATTTCAGTAACGTAGACACGCTTTCCGTCTTTGTCATCATAGCTTCGCGTTTGGATTCTACCTTCAGTGCCAATCAACGCACCTTTATGTACGTATTGACTAATTAAATCAGCGGTTTTATTCCACGCAACACAGTTGATGAAATCAGCATCAGGTTGCCCCTCATTTTTCACTTTTCGATTTACTGCAAGTGTAAATTGTACTACGCTTGTTCCACTTTGTGTTTTTCTTAATTCGATATTTTTAGTAGGTCGTCCTACTAAAATTACTCTATTAATCATCACTTCTTCCTCCTGTTCATATAAGTACCAATTCCAAATTTTATCTCTTTATATCCAGTTGTTTCTCTTAAAGGAACTTTGTTAGATTACTGTCAATTGGTATTTCTAATTCTCCAAAATTTTCAAACTTTTCTTTAGTATTCATTTGTTATCATCCAACAATTCTTTATTTTCATAGATATTACCTACAATTTCACAATTACAATTATTAATTATATTTTTTGAAATCATCGTATTCCAACGTCTGTTAGTTCCATAAAACATAAATCCCATATAGCCATTAGATATTTTATGTTCAACTGTCCAATATTGAATTTTATTATTCTTTGTAACTTCTTCATATCCAACTTTATTTATACATATTGCCTTTAATATATCTCCTTCATAGATGTCAACGCCTTTTATATCTTTAAGTCCTATGTATTGCATTAGCACACAAGTTCCAAACATGTTCTCATCTAAAAGAGAACTATCATGATATATTATTTTGTTTTCTTCTATATTAGAGAAAGTTATTTGCGTATATTGTACTTTGCTAAATTTTATAAAATCAACATTACACATTTTGTTCTTACTTTTATCCCATGCTCTGAATTTTATTTCTCTCATTTCCATTTCCTTTCTTTTCTTAATTGCTTTTTACATTTATCTATTGCTTTTTTAGGGTTGTTAGCATTTACTAAAATAATTAAATCATCTTTTTTTATTGCGTATAGTTCTTCTTGTAAATAACGATAACCATATAATTCTTCGTAACTGTAGTCATAATTAGCATTTTTTAATTCACGATAATACTCATTAAATATCAACTCATTCATAACCTAATAAATCACTCCTAACTTTATTGATTAGCACTTCTTCGTTTGATTTTCCTAAATTTCTTATTTTATCGTGTGTCAATGTACCACTTATATGCTTTACCTTCTTCTTTGCAAGGATCGATTACTTCATGCCCTAATGCTTTTAATTTATCTTCAGCTTCTTTAAATTGTTTAACGTAATTAGGGTTGTGCGTGATACTTCCTGCTATATAAATTCTCATAACTATATCTCCAATGTCATATTAACGTCTGTTAACATAATTTCTTTAGCTTTTTTATAGAAGTCTTTTTTAATTTCAAAACCATAACAACTTCTATTCAATTCTGCGCACGCTCTAAGCGTGCTACCACTGCCGGATACTGGATCAATCACTACATCTCCAATATCGGTAAATATACTAATCAATTTTTTTAATACTGGTATTGGTTTTTGTGTTGGGTGTACTTTTGGATAGCTATTGTCAACCTCCCAATTAAACCAATTCAATATCATTTTTCCTTCGTTGTTAAATTTCGGTAATTTATCTCGATACAATACAACCGCAAATTCTGTTGCTCCAACGATTTTCATATTTGCTTTTAAAACCTGTGGTGATGTATTTTTAATGAAAAACAAAGGATAACTATTTTCAAATCCATATTTTTTTCCGTATTCTATTACCATTTGCATTTGTTGAAATGCACAAAATACAATCATTGCTGGTGCTTTTCCTTTTTCTTTTGGTTCTTTAATTAATAATTTTGAACAAAAATGCATATACTCTGCAATTTTAAAATTCTCATCAGTATCAAAGAAAGCCTTGCCTGCTTTTTCGCTTTCACCATTTTTCAAATCTCCGTTAACATACCACTCATTACTACTTGCGTATGCATTAACACCTAAATTATATGGTATGTCAGCTATCACAAGTTGAGCTTTTGGAATGTTGTACCTTTTAAAATTTTGAAAATGATCATTATACAATTCTATTTTCATTTAATCCTCCTAACACATCTGCTTAAAGATGTAATACAACACATCAACTACAATGCTATTTCTAAATTGTTTATAACACTGTGCGTTTTAATTCGTTTATAACGAGTTTTTATCTGTGCGCAGTATATTTACACTATTTAACCAATAAAACCTCTTAGAATTAATTTGTGTAACTGTGATAGCGTTTTTAACTAACTCTAAACACATACAACGTTTCTTTGTCCTGTCTAACTTTTAAAATTCCTTTTAATTTGTATGTTCTTAAATAGCTACGAATACGATGAGCGTTATTCGTTGCGTGTTCGTAATCAAAGAAATTAAGTTTTATCATTTTTTCTTTTTTTTCGATAAGTGGCTTCAACTCGCTTAACGTTAAACAGTTGCTTTTAAATTTTTTGTTTTTAATATTTATCATATTTCAATACCTGTTATTTCTTTAAACACGTCTTTATCAAAATTAGGCATAGATTGAATTATTTCTTTTTCTTCTTCACTATAGTTATCCCACCATTTTTTACACGCTTCTTTGTAAGGTATTACTTTTAAATATCCTCTTGTGCATTGTCTTATTGGACTTAATTCCATTTCTTCGTTTGTATACCAAACCCGTTCTGTAAGTTCTAGCCGATACCAAAACAATAATTTAAACCATTCTTCTTTTTCACATTGTTCATAAGTCATTCCACTATCTTTATTAAAAATTTTTAATGTTGGTTGAATAGTGTTGAATAGACCAGCGTTGTCGTTACCAGCGTTGTAGTGACCAGTGTTGCGGTTACCAGCGTTGCGGTGACCAGCGTTGCGGTTACCAGCGTTGTCGTTACCAGCGTTAAATAAACCTGTATTACCATTTATCAAACCTCGCAACTCATTTAATTTTTTGCCTTTTATTTCACGAACAATTCGAATTTTTTATCTTCTTTGTTTTCAATTTCATACGTATTTCCAACCTCAAACTTAAATCCTCTACAACATAAATTTTCATCAAAACCCTTTATAAATTTTTCCATTATTATTTTTCTCCTCTGTTTTTAATTCGATCAATTAGCGCTTGTTTGTCTTTATCGCTAATCTCTTTATCTTCTTGTTTGAATTCTTGAACGATTCCTTGTTTTACTTCTGTTTGATTTTGCTTAAGTGGATAGAATGACTTCCAACCACTCAAAACAGTTTGATTAACCATTTCAATTTTTGTAACATCATCAATCGCTAATTTATCTAACTTTACTAATGCAAGTTTTAATGCAGTTGTAGTAAATGTTTTTTCTTTCTTTCGCATTTCAACAAAACTAAGCAACGCTTCTTTCAAGTCAACATTAGAAGTGAATTCTTCAACAATCGCACTATATGTTTTATTCTTAATGTTTTCTTCTTCTTTCTTTAATGCTTTCTCTTTATTGTGCCCCTTGTTGTCCGTTCGCAATCTTTTCGTAGGTTTTTCATTGTTACCTTCGTATAATTTAAAATTTTGATAAACGTCGTAATTAAGCACTTTTATGAGTATTCCGTGAGTTACTTTCGCAGTATCTATCATTGCTCCCTTCGTATTCCGTTCGCACGGTTTACGTAAATACTCTAAAATTGAGCGAATTTGCTTAGGTGTTGGCACCTCTTTTCGATACCCAACATAGAACGTACAAGCGTCTTGAATTTCTTTAATCGAGGTCTTAAATTCACCTCTTTGTATTCCTCCACTTTCAGTGTGATATGCACTTGATAATATGTATATCCACACCTTTAAATAAAGTGGAGGTTTTGAGAATATATCACTACTTATCATTTTTCGTGCTAATAATATAAATCCTTTTTTATCTTCCACCTACTCATTTTCCTTTCTAAATTATTTCTACTTCTACTCTTGCTTTGTTCTTATCAACTAAAACTTCATGAGATATTTTATTCACATATTTTTGACTATCGTTTTCTAATATCCCTTGTTTAACAAGTGCATCTAGTATGAATTTAACTGCAAACGTTATATTGTCTACGTCTCGTCTCAAATTAGGCTCATACCACGTTATTTTTAGTTCAACTGGATATTTTGTTATCTTTTGAAGTTTCGCCTCTCTAATCGAATAATACACAAAACTTTCGTTGTACAATTTCGTTTTATGCCCTGCGTATTTGTTAGAACGATTCTTTCTCGTGTATTCATTAAGTCCATCTAGCCGAAATGGAATAACAAATTTAGGCATGTAGTTGATCCTCATGATTTTTCATGTATTCTTTGGCTGACTGACACGCTTTAAAGCACTTCTTAGCGTAGTTATCCATTTGAATGATAAATTCATTCACTTCACTTCTTTTTGTTGGTTTCCAGTAGCCTTTATGCTGTGTAGAAGAACATATGATATATCCTTCTTGTCGAAGTTCTTCAATCATTCTTCTTATTTCTCTATCATTTCTATCAAGCATGAAAGATAAGTAATCACGAGTAACTGCATTTTCTTTACCAAACTGTAACAAATTAAGCAATCTTTCTTGCGCTTCTGTAATCATTCAATAATCCTCAACTTTCCTTTTTTTATGAAATATTCCATTTTTTCATCAATGACAAATGGCGATAAATGATAGTTTTCAATGAATGTTTTATCTCCTATCGTATGACATTCAGCATGATGATTTCTGCAAAGTGGAAGCGCTCTTTTGCCAACGTGACTTACTTTATTTCTATCGTTTCCCACTCCGATCGTATCAACGTGATGTATATCTGCTCTAGTTCCACAAACAACGCATACACGCTTTAAAGCCATGCTATACGATTGCTTTTCATCAAACGTGTATCCATAATCTTTTATGAGTTTTCCAGAGAAAGGAATCTCTCTATCAATGCAAAAGTTAATTATCGTATCAATCAATCCGTTTGCATAAGTCATATCGCAACTAGACATACTTTCAACTTCAATATCACGTAATTTTGCGTTATACGTTTGCAATAGCATTCGCACCCATTCTTTATCGTCACCAGTGAAATATGAAATTTCGTTACACAAAGCAAATATAAATTTTCTTTGCTTATCAGTAATCATTCTTTTATCAACAAGTTTCACTTCTACTTCTAATGTGTTGCCACAAGACAAGTACATATCGTTTGTTTGACTTGTCTTGTAGTCTTTCAACACATAATCATTTTTTATTTTTGCTAATTTAGTCATACTATAGAAGCGTTTCTTCCTCAAAATTTGTGTCCACAACAACTTCTTCTTTTGTTTCTTGTTCTTTATTAGAAGTTAATTCTTCTTCTGATGTTCCAAATTCTTCTGCAATATACATTCCTTGATAATCGCTTGTAAATGCTTCTCTTAACGCTTGCACAACCGCTACTTTTCTAATCATTGTTGCAGGTCTTCCACTCCAATTTACATTTGGTGTTCCATCTGCTTTTTTACCAACGTATTCATCAAAAGAAACTTCTACACGTTCACTGTATGTTCTATCTTTTTTAAATATTTCGCACCAGCCACCGACAACATTTTCTTTGTCTTTACGATAGAAAGCACCGTCTCTATATTCGATTTCTTGTGTATCTTTATTTTCGACAATAATACCTGCTTTTTTACCATTGTAGTTAGGATTTTTGTCGGCTCTTTTTTGAAATACATCTTTAGCAACAACCATTGCTGCGGGTTGGCTTCCAAATTTAATCAAATAAGCTTCTTTGATAAAAGGGTTTAATTTTTGCCCTTTGCAAAGCGCAATAAACATCAACGCTTCTTGATCGCTAATAGCACCATTCCCATTCACTAAATAACTTTTAACAATGGCATTTGTAAGTTTAATCTCTCCTGAATCAGTTGCAAATATTGTTTCTTTGTTTGATTCTTTTGTTAATGAGTTATTGACTGACATATTACATTTCCACCTTTCTAAATTTAATTCCTTTATTTTTCATAAAATCACCTAAAGCGATAACGTTTTCTCTTGTTGTTGTCACTTGAAATGTTCTTGTAAGAAGTTCCTCTACTTCTTCAACCATTTCTTGTGCAAACTCAACCCTTTCTTCAACCGGACTTAACTCTTTTTCTTCTACTTGCTGTTTTTCTTTTTCCTTTTCAGCTTCTCTTTCCTCTAATTGCTTTTTAAAATTATTTATTTTGTCTACTTCTAATTTTGCAATTCCAATATCTAATGTTTTTTTGTAAATATCTTCAACTTGCATTTTTTCAACTTCACTAAATTCAGATGTGAACGATTTTATAAAATCTAAGTCTTGCACAATTTTATTAATTTTAATTTGTACTGATTCAAGAATTTTATTTTCGTCCATTCCTTTGTTTTCATAAGAAGGCTCCCAAATTCTTTCAAAATCAATTTCAATAGGCATTTCTATAAAAGAATATTTTTCTTTTACTTTTTCTTTTTTAATTCTTAATTCTTCCAACTCAAACTCGGCAACTTGATTGTTAATCTTTTTATATCCGTTCTCTAACATTAACGTTAATTCTTTTACTTTCGATTCAAAATCAACCAATGGAATGCAATATTCTTTTTTAATTCTTTTTCTTTCATCATCAATTAAACTTTTTACTTTGTTTAACTTTGCTTTCAATGATTTTGCTTCTTTAATACTATCTTTTGTAACAACAACATCATATTTTTTTAACTCAATTTCTAACTCTTTTTTCAACTCTTCATTGTTGAATTCAATCAATCCAACTTTATTTTCAACTACGATTTCTAACATTTGTTTTTCTCCTTTTATATATCAATTGTCAGTGGTGGTTTAACATTATTTACATAGTATTTATTCCACCTTGTTACTTCTTCTTGCTCTAGCCATATCAAGTCTTCCTCTACTTCGTTTCTATGTATTGTGTAGGTGTTAACAATGACGTTTATTTCATCACCTTTTATGAACTTTAGACGTGCTCTTATTTTCACAAAATCAAAACCAGTAACTAATAGGCCATGCAAAACTTGAATGTAGTATTCGATTGGAACCTTTCCTTTCCAATCATCATAATTACCTCTTATTAAAGATGTTTTTATTTCTAAAATACCTCTTTCACCATTATTTTTATCAAGCAATAGTCCATCTGGGCTATAAAACATAAATTCATGTTTTTTACTCTTTAACGAAGCATTATCTACATATTGCACTTCGTATTTATCGCGATAGTCTAACTCAAACAATTTACGAATTGGATTTTCTGCTTTCGTTCCAAAATCAACGTTTTTATTATTTGATAAATCTTTTCTTTTGATAATTTTGTTTTTCTCTCTCCATAAATCAATATTTGATTTGAACTTTGATTTATCAATCAAAGCTGAAGCTTCACTTCCTCCGATTCCCAATTCTCTATTTGACAACCAATCGTCTCTATCTTTAAAAACTTTTACAATATAATCTTTTGTATCTTCATACAAATTCATTATTTATCCTCTAATTCCGCAATAGATTTTCTAAACTCTTCTAAATCAATTGCTAAACATGATGCTAAAATATCATCTAATGAATATAAATTTGAAATACATTCATTCAAGTTGTAAATAGCGTCAATAATCATTTGTTTCTTAATCTCTTTGTTTTCGTCAACTTCAATGTAAGTTGGTGGTGTCAACCATTCTTGTTCATTCATTGGATATGATTCACTCATGCTTTTTCCTCCTCACAAACACTTCTGTGTAATATATTCCTTTTTGTATACTTTCTTGTTCACTGCCTACGTACATATCAATCACGTTTTGCTTAATCGCACCGCCTTTGTCTTCGGCTATGTAGACTTTGCCATTTATCATTACTTCACTACCTGGAGAAATGACGTTCCAATCAGTAGCAATCGTTCTATCGATTTGTGGAATTGTTCCAGTTGCAGTTGTTCCACTACAACCAATACAATCGCTTCCATAATGCGTGATTTTGAACTCACCTAGAGAAGTTCATTCATCACTTTCTAGTAAATCATTATATTCATCCTTTATAATCATCAATTGATTACTAAGTTGTGTTTTATCGTTTGACAACTTAATAATTTCCGTTTGCTGCTCATCTATTTGTTTGTCATAATCTGCTCTCATATCGAACATCATATTTGTTACAATAAAACTAATAACAATGAATAAAAATAAAAGTATTGATGATAATAAAAATGCATTTCTATAATTTAATCTTCTTTCGTATCTATACATAAGTTCTCCTTTGTTGTATAATATATTTGTAAATTTTATTTACTTGAGTCCGTTGCAGCGGTCTCTTTTTTTTCGATTTCTGCATATGCGAATATTTCTTTCTTTGTTAGATTCACATATTTCAATAATCGTTTTGGATCAAATCCCATTAATGTAGATTTACCTTCACTTTTTGCTTCAAGTGATATTTCTTCATAAATTCGTTTTGCTTTCACATAACCACACGGGATGAATTTACGAATACTTGCTTGATTTGCAAAACCCGTTAATAATATCTTCTCTCTTTCTATGTTGATTCCCATTTGCAAACTCCTTTCCGTTCAGTTTTCTAAACTTTTGGTGTAAAAAAATAAATTGGAATATCTTTTACGCCTTTTTCGAAACGTAGAAGTTCCGATGCCTCTTTCATTTCTAAATCATCAAAAGGCACTTTGTTATTAAGTTTATGTGTTAATGATGTTCTACAAAGTGTTTTTGAAACTTCAGCATATTTCTTTTTACTGCCATAAAAACTTAATATTCTGCTTTCCAATTTTGAATAATCAAATTTCATTGAATCACTCCTTTCTGGTTCAGTTTTCTAAACCTACCTTTATTATACATTAGTGTTTAGATATGTCAACACATTTTGTTTAACTATCTAATCTTTTTGTTGCGTTTTGTAAACACATATAATATAATGTCGTTAGTAGGAGGTAATAAATTTTGAAATCATACGCTGAAAGAATTAAATACGCTATGCAACTTAGAGGAGTTACACAAGCAGAATTAGTAAGAAGAACAAATATTAACAAAGGTGCTATAAGTTCTTATTTAAGCGGAAATTATAATCCTAAACAGGAATCAATATATTTGATTGCTAAAGCGCTTAACGTTAGCGAAACTTGGTTGATGGGATTAACTGATGATTTGGAAAGAGATTTTGTTAAACAAAATCATTTCGATAACATTGATGAAGCAATGATTTTCTTACTATCAAATCCTGTAGTATCTGCATATGGTGGATATGACTTTGATCGAATGAGTGATGATGAAAAAGTTCAATTTGCAAATAAAATGGCTGGTGTATTGAAAATGCTAGCAGAAGATTACAAAAAATAATTATCACACAAATATTGTAACAATATAAATTATCATTTTTTTAGGAAGGTGATATTATGTGTTTTAGAAAAATTTATAGTAAAGTGGAAGAATTAAAGTATTTAAGCATTAATGAATTAATTGAATTACTGCAAGTCGACATTAAATATAGTGATAATATTGATTGCAAAGCGATGTACATAAGATATATTAAGCCTACAATTGTTATTAAATCAAATTTAACTTCTTATGATAGCAATTTAGCAATTTTACATGAAATTGGTCATCATTTATTTAATCGAGGATCTTGGCTTTTAAATCAACGTACAGAAGAAAATAATGCAAATTTATTCATGTGCCTTTATTTACTTAAAAATGAAATATGGGAATGCGATTTTTTTGATTGGCACTTAATTAATTTAGGTGTTACGCCTTCGATTGCACGTATGTTCAATGAAAGGGTGTATCAATATAAATTGCAAGTAAAATACGAGCTTGCTTATTAAATTAAGAAAGGACAATTATTATGAGTTTAAAAGATGAATTAAAAAAAGCGTTTGTTGCTCAACCGAAAAATGAACTAAAAAAAGAAAAAGAAGATAGTATAATCAAAAAAACAAAAGACAAGCTAAAAGAAGTAACTTCTAATACAACCGTTTCACGAAAAACTTATGATGAATTGGAAAGTAAATACAATAATTTATTAGAAGATGCGGAAAAGTTAAAGATATTGGACAATATTAAACTAAAAGATGATTTATTATCTACTTCTTCTGCTTTAAATTCTTTGAAACTAAAAAAAGAAGAATTGGAAAATGAAATAAATGACTTGAACAAAGACATTTATAGTAAGAAAAAGTTAACGGCTGCTTTAGATGAAGATTTATTTTTTACTGACTTTGGATTATATAAACCTCAATATCAGTGTATGAATAGTGAAGAATATGCAGAGAGAATAAAATTCAATAAGAACAAACAGAAAGATATGATAAAAAACAAGACTGCCCTTAGTTTTTCTAATGAATGGATTTTAGAAGGAAGTAAATCAAAAGGATCAGCAATGAATAACGATAATATGAAAATGGTTTTACGCGCATTTAACAATGAATGTGATGTTTTAATTTCAAAAGTCAAATTTAACAACATCGATATTATCAAGGATAGAATATTAAAATCTGCTGAATCAATAAATAAATTAAACGTTAGAAATAGGATTGAAATACTACAAGAGTTCATTAACTTAAAATATGAAGAACTTGAATTAGTACATGAATTTCAAATGAAAAAACAAGAAGAGAAAGATGCTTTGCGTAGACAGAGAGAAGAAGAACGCGAAGAAAAGAAAGTTCAAGAAGAAATTCAAAAAGCTAGAGAAGAAGCAAATAAGGAATTTAAGCATTACCTATCTGCAAAAGAAAAACTCATCATGCAACTAGAAAATGCAGTCAATAAAAATGAAATAATAAAAAAAATAAAAGAAATAGATAATCAGTTATTAGAAATAGAAAAAGGGATAGAACAACTTGATTATAGAGATGCAAATAAAAAAGCAGGATATGTTTATGTGATATCAAATATTGGAGCATTTGGAGAGAATATCTTTAAAATAGGGATGACAAGAAGATTAGAACCTAACGAAAGAGTTGATGAATTGGGTGACGCTTCTGTTCCTTTTAAATTTGATATTCACGCAATGATTTTCAGTGATAATGCGCCAGCACTTGAAAGTGCATTACATAACGAATTTGCTGATAAAAAAGTTAATATGATAAATTCTAGAAAAGAGTTTTTCAATGTATCACTTGACGAGATAGAACGTGTTATTAAAAATAACCATGATAGTTTAGTTGAAATCAATAAAGTTCCTGATGCAGAACAATACAGAGAAACATTAATACTTAGAAATAACAAATAAAAAAACACCCCCACGGCAATGGGAGTGTCGGTATAGAAACAAATGACTGGACATCATCCTTTTTCTATGCCTTTATTATACAAAATAAAGGAGGATTACGCAATGGCAGTTAAGAAAGATACTAAGACAGGCAAGTGGTATTTTTACGGTAAATACAATGATGTAAATGGTATTTCAAAGCAATATAAAAAAAGAGGATTTAATACTAAATCTGACGCAAAAAATAGTGAACATTTATTTTTAATATCTAACAAAGAGACTTCACTTTATATTAATTTTGATGATCTTTTTTTAGAATATATTCATTTCATCAAAAATAAGAGTAAATCAACAACTATATTCAATTGTGAGAGAAACTATAATAAACACATTAAAGATGCCTTAGGTAAAAAAAGAGTAAATAAAATAACAACAAAAGATATCATTGCTTTACATAACAAAATGAAAGAAAATGGTTATAAAGTAACTTATATAAATACCATTCATGGATTAATTAACAGAATTTTTAATTATGCTATTAAGGTAAAGAATCATACTGAAAATCCAGCTTCAAAAGTTGGATTCGTAAAAGATAAAGATACGATAAAAGAAGAAATGAAAATATGGACTATAAAAGACTATAAGAATTTCATTTCTGTTATTGACGATCAAAGATATATAATATTATACACATTGGCGTATATGACTGGTGCACGCAGAGGTGAGTTACTTGCGCTAACTTGGAATGATTTTGATGAAAAAGGAATCAATATTAATAAAACATGTTCAAAAATTAAAGGTGGATATATTATCACTCCACCAAAAACAAATGCATCAATCAGGTATGTTAATTTAGATAGAAATACAATTATTATGTTAAAAAATTACAAATTGGTTATTTCAAAAACTGATGGTTTCAAAAATGATTGGTTTATTCTTGGTAATAACAAACCATTATCGTTTACACGAGTACGAGAAAGAATGATTACTTATTGCGAATTAGCAAATGTAGAAAAAATTAGATTTCATGATATACGACACTCAAATGCATCGCTACTAATCAATAGTGGAATGAAAATAACCGCTATCGCAAGAAGGCTTGGACATTCTAGTGAAATGCTATTACAAGTGTATGCACATTTCTTCAAAGAAGATGAAAAAGAAATTATAGATTTTCTTGATAAATTATAAAAAAAGTATGCCAAAAGTATGCCAACCATAAAAAACAATAAAAAAAGCCTTTAAAATAAGGCTTATTATTCTATTGGTGTGCCCAACAGGATTTGAACCTGCAACCTTTCGAGTCGGAGTCGAATGCGCTATCCAGTTGCGCCATGGACACATTTCACATGATAGAATTATAACATAACCAAAGACAAAAATAACAATATTTGTTATAATACCAAACATAGCGAGGTAGAGAGATGAAAACCAAGAATAAAGTATTAGTGATTAGTATTATTTTATACATTTTGTTTGGTGGAATTGTATATTATGTAACATTACCACCACTTAACTGGCATGCTCCTGAATTTTGGACATACTTAACATTAATGGTAGCAATTGCTGTTGTTCCCATTATCATTTATACGTCGATTCCGACAAAAGACTATTATAAACCACAATTAAAGCCGATTCGTAAGTATGCGATTATCGCCATTGTTGTGTGTGTCGCTTTTCCAATTGTCGCTTCGACAATTAGCGCAAAAGTATTCAATGCGAAGGAATACGCAGAACGTATCGATATTAAAGAAACAAAATTTGATACAATCAAAGAAGTAGATTTCACAAAAACACCAATTATTGATCGCGACACAACCGAAGCGTTAGGTGATCGTGTAATGGGACAAATGAGTGATTTGGTTTCGCAATTCAACGTAAGTAACGAATACACACAAATTTCTTACAAGGATAGTGTGTACCGTGTAACACCACTTGAATATGCTGACTGGATTAAATGGTGGACAAACAAAGACAAAGGAATTCCTGCGTACATCAGTGTTGATTCTACGGATGGAAAAGCAAGCCTAGTTCGTTTAAAAGACATTGGTTTGGACAACATGCGTTATGTCCCATCTGCGAAATTCAATAAAAATTTAAGTCGTCATTTACGTTTTCAATACCCAACGGAGATTTTTGGATCTCCTTCATTTGAATTAGATGAAGATGGACACCCTTGGTATGTATGTACAACTTACACATACAAAGGTGTAGGAACCAAAAAATCAGTAACGGGAGCTATTTTCGTCGATCCTATTACAGGAAAAAGTACAAAATACGCAACGAAAGATATTCCAAAATGGTCAGATCGCATTTATCCTGAAACATTAATCGTTGAACAAATCGAAGATTATGGAAGTTTACAAAAAGGTTTCATTAACTCGATCATCGGTCAAAAAGGCGTGATCGCACCTTCAAGTGGATACAACTACATTGAAAAAGATGGAGATATTTGGTTGTACACTGGAATCACAAGTGTCAACAAAGACTCTAGTAACTTAGGATTTATTTTAGTAAACATGCGTACACACGAAGCACAACGTATTTCTGCGCCTGGTGCAGATGAAACAAGTGCGATGAAATCAGCGCGTGATGAAGTGAAAAACTATGGTTATGAAGCAACATTCCCTGTACTGGTGAATGTGAATGGTAACCCTACTTACTTAATGAGTTTACGTGCACCTTCAAGTGAAGATAGCAAAAGTGTAATCAAACAATACGCAATGGTAGATGCAACCGATTACCAAAAGGTGGTAACCGTAAGTGTTGATGAAGGATTGAATGCATTGAAAAAGAAAATGTTAGACTTACAAGGAAATGGGAAAGTCAGCGATGATACTTTATTAACGCAAACTATTACCGTAAGTAATTTACAACGCATTCAAGTGGAAGGTACGACGAAGTACTACTTCACCGATGAAAAAGGAAACCGCTATAAAATGGACTTCTCAACAAAATACGAAGATAAGTTAGCCTTCTTAAAAGATGGTGATCAATTAACTATCCAATATGTTGATAGCGAAGGTATTATGACAATAAACAAGTTAAAATAATGTTAGAAAGAGTGAGCCATCACTCTTTTTCTTTTTGATAGTGGTATACTAATACTATGAGGAGGATTGTTTATGAGAGTATTAACACTTGTTGCGAAAGGATTTGAAGAATTAGAAGCAATTGGTACGATTGCGTTATTAAAGCGAAGTGGTATCGATGTTGTCATTGCATCATTAGAAGGAAGTGAAGTAAGTGGTAAACATGCGATTTGTATCAGCAACTTAGCAAATGCAAACGAACAAAATATGAAGGATTACGATTGTTTATTGCTTCCTGGAGGTCCTCACTATGTTGCATTAGAAAAAAGTGATGTCGCAAAACAACTTATTCATGATTGCTTTGCGCAAAATAAGTACATTGCTGCAATCTGTGCTGCCCCTACAATTTTAGGCCGAATGGGATATTTAAAAGATCGCAACTACACTTGTTTCACAAGTATGAACGAAGACTTTAAAGGAACCTACATGGATCAATATGTCGTAGTGGATGGCAATATCATAAGCGCTAGAAGCGCTGCTGCCTCCATTGATTTTGCTTTTGCGATCATTAGCGCATTGCAATCAAAACAACAAGCAGAAAAAATCAAAGCAGAAATTTACTACTAAAAAAACACGTTTAATTACGTGTTTCTTTTTTTATTGATTCAAATCCATCTTCTTTCACAATGATTGCTTCACTCACTACTCCAACAAATAAAGAGATTTCTAATACTCCAACTATGCTGCGTAATGCATCATGCAATGCTTTGCTATCTTGTACATCACAAAACATAACATCGACTAAAACCAATCCTTGGTCAGATAAAACTCCACCATCTTTGTTACTCGCTTCACGTATCGTACACTTACCACCAAGCTTGTTGATTTGTTTGATCACGCTATTTAACGCATCTTTCACAACTTCAACAACCACTGGATGTTCAAATCCTAATTGATCGTATACTTTGCTCTCATCCACTAATAAAATGTATTCGTCAGCCATTGAAGCGATAATCTTTTCTTTTGTATGAATGCCTCCCCCACTTTTTAATGCATTTAAATGATGGTCTACTTCATCACAACCATCAAATGCGATATCGACATGAGAAACACTATGCGTAGGAATCACTTGTAATCCTTTTTCTAAGCAACGTCTTTCACTCGCAAAGGAAGGAGTCACAACCTTCACCTCTAAATCCGACTTCGCAATCTCATCGATTAAGAAAGCAATGGTGCTACCTCCACCTAATCCAATTACACTATTATTTTGTATTCGTTGAAAAGCTTCTTTTGCACATCGTTGTTTCACTTTGTACCTCCTAATGTCATTACATTATAATTATAACAAGTTTTTTTCATCTTTTGTAGTATATTTACTGTGCGTTGCTTAAAAATACGTTATAATGATTCATATATTTAGGAGGTCTATATGAAAGAAGAACTATTAGCTTTTTTTGAAGAATATAAGAATAATGTAAATGCCTACCGATTGGCAACTAGCATAATGTATTTGGACCAAGCAACCATTGCTCCAAAACGTGGAAGCGCACACGCTAATCAAATGATGTCGATATTATTTGGAGAACAATTTGCTTATGCAACCAACCCAGAAAATATCAATAAAATTGAATTGCTTGCAGCACAAGAAGGATTGAGCAAAGAGCAAGTGAAAGAACTTAATTTATTATTAAAAGATTTAGAAGACGATCGTTATGTCCCAAAAGAAATTTATGTGGCATTTCAAAAAGCTGTCGCAGACAGCGAATCCGTTTGGCAAGAAGCCAAACATACCAATAATTATGAAAAGTTTATGCCTTATTTAGAGGAAGTCATCAATAAACACAAAGATGTCGTAAATTACAGTAAGAAAAACAAAACAACGTATGACTTTTTATTGGATAAGTTTCAAGATGGTTATGATGTAGAAAAATACGATTTGTTTTTTAATAAAATCAAAGAGGATCTTGTTCCTTTTATTAAGAAGCTACAAACAGAAGCGAAACAAATTGACGATTCCATCTTATTTGAAAGCTTTGATGTGAAACAACAAGAAGCATTCATGAAAGAGCTTAAGCATTACTTACAAGTGGATCGTAGCGAATGTTATATGACTACTTCAGAACATCCATTTACGATGTTTTTATCAGCTCATGATGTGCGCATTACCACACATTATTATGAAAACAATTTAATGTCGGCTATTTTCTCAACCATTCATGAGTATGGACATGCATTATATGGTTTACAAGTGAACGATGCTTATGCTGGAACAACGCTTCAATCTAATATCTCATTTGCGATGCACGAATCACAATCGCGTTTTCTAGAAAATCACATTGGTCGTTCCCATGCCTTTTGGGAAGTGAACTACCCTCGCTTACAAGCAAAATTTGAAACATTAAAAGATGTTAGCTTAGATGACTTTGTGAAGATGATCAATGTTTCAAGAGCTAGTTTAATTCGTACAGAAGCAGACGAGTTAACCTACCCTCTTCACATTTTAATTCGTTATGAACTGGAAAAAGAGATCTTCAATGGCGAAGTGGATTTTGAAAAACTACCACAAATGTGGGCAGACAAGTACGAAGAGTACTTAGGTATTCGCCCTACAACCGATAGCGAAGGAATCTTACAAGATATGCACTGGGGTGCAGCTAACCATGGTTACTTCCCTACTTATGCATTAGGTAGTGCATTCGCTGCGCAATTCTACCATCAAATGGCAAAAGAAATGGATGTGGAGCAAGCACTTCGAGATGGTGATTTCGATAAGATAAGCGATTGGTTAAAAGAACGTATTCACCAATATGGAGCATTCAAAAGTGCGGATGAAATTATGTTTGAAGTAACCCACGAATCGTTTAATCCTGATTACTATATTAATTATTTAAAAGACAAATACACAAAACTTTATGAATTATAAAAAGAAAAGAAGAAATCAGGCGATTTCTTCTTTTTGTACGAGTGTATGAATCCACTTCTTCGAAGTGAATCGCCACAATGTAATAAAACATTTTACGATTTCATCCCCGAATGACATCGCTACTACGATTGGCAATGGCAATCCTAACAAGGCACCGACAAAAGCCAATGGAATGGCGACAAGCCATATCCCAATCATATCGCAATACATGCAAAACTTCGTATCTCCACCGGAGCGTAAGATTCCACATATATGTACATACGTCATCATCTTAGGGGTGGTAAACAAGGCAAAAGACAATAATGTATCACTTAGTAATTTACTTGTGCTAGCATCGTATCCATAGATAGATATGATGAATCCTTTGCACGCAATTAATAGTGAGGTAAACAAGACACAACAACCGATATTTAAAATAATGAAATACTTTCCATACACATAAGCCAAGTCCGTATTTTTACGACCTAGTTCATTTCCAATAATAACAGCTGCTGCATTTCCTATCCCAAAGAATACACATTGAAACATATCGTTGATAACACTTGCTACTTGCACAACCGCAATGGCAGAAGTTCCAAGTAATCCATATGCGATAAAACAAACGGTTGTCCCAATACTCCAAGCACTCTCACTTCCTACTACTGGTAGGGCTGTATTGAACACCTTTTTAAATAACTGTTTATCAATATGAAGGACACCTTTTAATTTTACCGCCAAAGGATGGTCATAAACGTTGTAGATAAACAACAACATAATACACATCTCAATAAAACGAGCGATTAAGGTTGCAATCGCTGCTCCTTCTACGCCTAATTTTGGTAACCCTAAATTACCGAAGATCAATCCATAGTTTAATATTGTGTTAATTGCGATGGCTACTACACTAATTAAAGTAGGTACCTTTACCATATGTACTGCTCTTGAATTAAAACTGAAAGCAAACGATACCGCAATCATCGAATAGGTAAAACATACGATTCGCAAATAACTCGCTCCCATTGCAATCACTTGTGGATCACGAGAAAACAAGGTGATGATTTGTGGTGCAAAAAGAAGTGCCAATGCGATTGTCAGCAATGACAATAAACATCCAATCCATAAATCAATGGCAACTACTTTACGTATTTGACCAACATTTTTAATCCCCCAATATTGTGATACGTAAATGGATCCCCCGCTGTATACACCAAAACAAACGATGGAAAAAATGAAATATACTTTATTCGCAGCTCCCACGGCTGCCAGTTCTTTTACTCCGATACTTCCAATCATGAAGGTATCAATCATATTCAAAGCAAGTGAGATAACTTGTTGAAAAACGATTGGTAAACCGATCATGATAAGCATGGAAATAAAATACTTTTTATCTACTTTTACTTTACTCATGTCCTATATTTTACCATAGATAAGAAAAAAAACGTAGCCTTTTTACGACAACGTTTTTTACGATAAAATAAGCTCCATCATGATACACAACAAAGGAATGGTAATAAGCGAAATAGCAGTGGATAAAAAGATTAATTTCACTGCTAGTGAAGAATCCCCATCGTAGCTTTCCGCTAATATTGCTGTTGTGGTTCCAGCTGGCATACCCGCTAACACAGCAGAAACTGCAGTAACTAACATTGGCAAACGCAATGCATAACACACAAAGAACACTACAACTGGTATCAAGACAAGTCGTAGCAATGTGTAATACCATGATAACTTAGAAAAGATAGTACGAAAATCAATTTGTGCTAGAATACCTCCGATGACAATCATTGAAAAAATCGTTGTCGTCGCACTTACACTAGCTAAGCCTTGTGTTACAATTCCAGCTAGTTTTACTTGCGTGAGCATCAATACCAATCCAATCATCACTGCGATAATACAAGGATGTGTTACTACTTTTTTCAACACATCTTTTTTGTTTGCTTCACTAAAACAAGAAATCCCACTCGACCACATAATAATACGCTGCGGTATTAAATAGATCGAAGCATAGAGTAATCCTTGTAACCCATACAAACCACTTACCAATGGGCTTCCCATGAATCCTGCATTGGAACAAATCGTAGCATACTTAAGTACTTTGTATTGTTCCTTATTGGCAAAAGGATACAAGATACGACTGGCTAATTCACAAGCGATTTGAATCACAATCGATACGATTAAAATTATGAAACAAGATGTAATGATCGATTCGTTCATCTCAATTAAAAAGGAATAGATGATATTACAAGGCAAGATAAAATACATGACGATGTTTGTCAGTATCTTACGCAAAGAAGGCGTTAAAATATTTACTTTATAAAACAGAAAGCCAAGCAGCATAAATACAAAAATTTGAATCTGCAAAGCAAACAAATTACCCATATCAACCATTGGCTTTCTCCTTTCTTATTTAAAACTGTGCGATGTCTTCCTCACGAATGGCTTTCACAATCGCAACTGCCAAATCCACACTCGCATTAAAATCTTCTAATGTACAAAATCCATGGTGCGAATGAATGTAACGAACTGGTATCCCAATAACAATCGTTGGGGTTCCATTGTTTGCCACATGTAGCATCGCTCCATTTGTTCCTCCTCCACTACGTACGCTTTCTTGGAAAGGAATGTGATTTTTGTTTGCTACTTCAAAAGCAAACTTTTGAAATCTAGGATTAGTGATCATGCTTCGATCAAAATGACGTAACATTGCTCCCTTACGTAATGCCGATTGAATCATCCAACTCTCTTGAAACGTATCATCAGCTGGGCATCCTTCAAAACAAATCGCAACATCAGGACTAATTTGTTTTGTGATTAAATCCATACCTCGCTCCCCCACTTCTTCTTGCGAAGACAAAGTAGCGATGATATTATGTTTTACTTCTTCGTTTTCCAAACGTTTGATGGTCTCTAACACAGCACAACAACCAATGCGACAATCAAAGGCTTTCCCTAAAAATAAATCCTTGTTTGCATCATAGGTACATGTGACATCTGGTACTACTGGAGACCCGATTCCAATTTTGAAAACTTGCTCGACTTCTTCTTTGCTAGTAGCACCAACATCGATGACCATATCACTTATCGCTAACTCTGATTTTTCGTTAGCACTCACAAAGTGTGGTGGTTTTGTCGCAATAATCCCACTGATGTACACTCCCTCTTTATTCAAGATGCGTACTTTACTACTTGGTAATGAGGATGCAACCCAACCTCCTAGAGGCAGAAATACCATCGTTCCGTTTGGCTTAATTGCTTGTACAATAAACCCAACTTCATCACTGTGGGCATCCAACAAAATTGTCGTATTGGCCTTTTCTTTTGCTTTTGTCATATACAAATTACGCAAGTGATCTTCTTTCACATCATAACTTGTAGGAATGTGTGTTTTTGCTAATGCAATGACTTCGTCTTCAAATCCACTTACGCCATTTGCATCACTAAATTGTTTGATTAATGAAATTGTTGTATCCATCGTCTTTTTCCTTTCAAATAATATACTTTTAATTATAGTTGCTTATCTTAGTTAAGTAAACCTATTTTACAATCTATTTCATTTTCATTCCCTCCTTTTCTTTCCCAAATATTACTAGTATAATTATCTTTCAAAAAGGTTTTGAAGTTGTTATATTTAAAAAAATAGGGAACGTTATTAGTAGCAACACTTGCCGTATTACTAAGGAAAAAGCACAATATCCAATGCGCATTTCGCGATGCTACAATGAACTCGTCAAAGCAAGAAGGAAAAAAATCCTTCTACTTAGATAAACCTATAAGTAAAAGAAAGGAAAATAAAATATGAAAAAAGCATTAATTATTTGTGCTGCAGGAATGTCATCTAGTATGATGGCATCAAAAACGACAGCCTACTTTAACGAGAATGGAATAGCGATTATGGTGGATGCCGTAAGCGTAAGCGAAGGACAAAAGATGATTGAAAATAGCGACTTTGATATTTTTCTAATTAGTCCTCAAACAAGAATGTATTTAAAGAAATTTGAAGAGGTTGGTAAGAAAGCAAACAAAACCGTTATTGCCATTCCACCACAAGCTTATGTTCCTATCCCTTCTGGTATTCAGAACTTAGCACAATGCGTCATGAATCATTTAGACGACTAATCATTCATGAAAACAAAAGAGCTAGATTTACTCTTATTATTATTTCAAAACCAAGAAACATTCATGACTGGAAAAGAACTGTCTCAACAACTGTTGCTTTCTGAACGTACGATTCGTACTTATATTCCATCTTTGCAAACGATTGTTGCCAAAAATGGAGCACAGATTATTGCAAAGCAAGGATATGGGTACAAACTCCATATGTTACGAGCCATGCAGTTCGAGATGTTCTTAAATAAAAACCGGTTACGTGTTGTTGGGGAAAACAAAAATGACAAAATATTAGAAAGCGCATTGGATCGTCAAAACTATCTACTTAATAAATTACTTATTGAAGATAGGGCTATTTATCTTGATACGATGGCAGATGAGTTATTTATTTCTCGCTCCACATTAAGCAAAGAAATGAGCGTGATTAAAAAGCTGATTGCGCCCTATCACTTACAAATCGTTTCCAAAGTAAATAGCGGTACATATGTACAAGGGGAAGAATCAAACAAACGTTCCTTCATCATGCAATACTTCTTTAAAGGAGTGCGATTTAACTCCATTCAAGACTACATGAATCATACGAGTTACTTCGACGACATCCCAAAAGAAAACTTCATCATGATTATTTTAGAAGAATGTCGTAAACATCAAATCAAACTTTCTGATGTGATGGTACAAAACATTCTTATGCATCTTATATTAAGTGTAAAACGCGTTGAGAAAGGGTTAGAGTTAAAATACTTTGAGCTGGATTCAGCCTTTTCAACGAGCATTGAATACAAGTGTGCACAACAGATGATTGCGCGTCTAAAACAAGAGTGCAACTTGCATTTCCCACAAGAGGAAATTGCTTATTTAACGTTGCATCTGGGCGCCAAAAACAATCGACCATTGAATGAAAACGTGATTGAAGTGAGCGATTTAAGCAACGAACTGCATACGATTCTAACGATGATGCAAGAGCAAATTAAACTACCATTAAGCGAAGATACCTTATTTAAAAATTGCTTATTGGAACACTTGCGACCAATGCTGATTCGGATACAAAAAGGTATCGTTTTAGAAAATCCATTAACGAAGGAAATCATGCGTGATCATAAAGATGTGTATGAACTATGCACGCATTATATGAAACAGATGCCATGTTTGGCAACGTATGAAATATCACAAGATGAATGGGCTTATTTAACATTACACTTTATGGCAGCGATGGAACGAATGCAACAAAAAGCAAAAGTGCAAGCACTTGTCATTTGTTCTACAGGATGTGGTAGTGCACAGTTATTGAAAAGTCGCATTGAGAAAGAGTTCAAAGAAGAAATCTATATCGTGAGTGAATTGGGTTATTACGAAATGAATGAGACGCACCTACAAGGCGTTGACATCATCATTTCCTCAGTGGATTTGGATTCAGTCATCTTCAATGTTCCTGTCATAAACGTATCGATCTTTCTGAATGAAAACGACATCAAAGCCATTCATAATGCGATTCAAAAAACAACGTTAGAAAAACAATTTTGTTGTGGATTAAGTAATGATCATTTAAGTTTAATACAAAAACAAGAAGTGTTTAATGCATACATTAAGAAAAGTCACTTTCAAATATTTGAAGGAAGACCGAGTGTAGAAACCATCTTACATGTTTTACTACAACGTCTTAGTTTACAAGAGAAAGACAATTATCAAAAACGGATGGTCGATCAAATTCGATTACGTGAAAGTATGGGGAGCTTTCTATTTAGCGATACCATCGCTGTTCCACATCCTGCCATACCCATCGGGGAAAATGCAGCGATTGCAGTAGGTATCATAAAAGAAGGTGTCGCATGGAATAAAGAACATCCTACCATTCGCTTTGTCTTCTTATTGTCGCCATCGTTTTTAGGGAACCAGGGATTAAAAACGATGACAAACGCAATCATCAAATTAATCGAACATCCCCATTTGCAAGAACAATTGTTGCAATGTAGTTCCTTTGCACAATTTAGTAGCTTATTTTTAAATTTAATGTAGAAAAGGAGGAGCGCATGGCAAAAATGGAAGAATCGCAATCACAATTGGTTGCTTTTACAATTATTTTACATAGTGGTAATGCTCGTACTAATATACATGAAGCAATGATCTGTATGCGAGAAGGCAATTTCGCGCAAGCCCAAAGTAAGATGGAACAAGCGGAAGCCGAACTCGTATTAGCCCACCAATCGCAAACAGAACTACTACAGGCGTTTGCAGGTGGAACGCAAATTGAAATTCAAATTATTATGGTACATGCCCAAGACCACCTGATGTCAACGATGACATTTAAAGATATCGCTCTGGAATTAGAGCACGTTTATAAAAGAATACAATAATAAATAAGGGAGAAGTGTATGAGCAAACATAAAGCAAAAGCGAAAAATGAATCTTTTAGAAAAGAAAACGGAATCAAAAATATGTATTTTAACCGTTACTTAATGGTGCGTTATTTCTTAGCTGCACTCTTGTTTTCTAACTTTTATTGGATGTTGTTTTCAATGGATCAGTGGATTAAAATAATTCCGCTGTTGCTGTTGTTACTCGGTGTTGCACCATGTATTGAAAACATCCGTAGTTATGGGGAAAAGAAGATTGCGATGACTTGGACAAAACGTTATTTTCGGGTGCAATGCATTGTTAACATATTGATGATGGGAATCGTTTTTACACCTTTCTTCAAGAGTGCACTTCCTTTCTTACAAGATCAAATGACTTCTCGTATTTTTATTTTCATTATCGTACTTATAGGTTTTTTAATGAGTGTAGCGTGTCTTGTTCGTTTTGCGAAAATCGATGCAAATCGTGACAAGCACTATCAGAGAATTTTACAGTATGAAAAAATCGTGAATTCTCAAACTTAAAAGGAGGAGAAAATTATGACTTTTGTATTTAATTTTTTAGAAAAGTATTTAATGGGACCAATGGCTAAAATCTCTACATTTAAATTTGTACGTGCCATTATGGCTGCTGGGATGGCTTCCATTCCATTTACGATTGTTGGTTCGATGTTTTTAGTTATTACCGTTATTCCACAAGCATTCCCATTCTTACAAGGAATCTGGGATGCAACATTTGTGAACTTCACTGATTTGTATATGGTCGCAAACCATTTCACAATGGGTATCTTAGCTGTATACTTCTGTGTAATTATGGGATATGAACTGACTAAAATCAAAGCCGAAGAAGAAAACTTAAACTTAGACCCACTAAATGGAGCATTACTAAGTATGATGGCATTCTTCTTTACGATTCCTGAACTTACTATTAAAGGTGGTTTGATTACATTGCTTCAAAGTATCAGCGATACAGAACATGTATACAATGGAATTCGTATGGGAAGCTTTGCGAACCGTTTGGGAACGGAAGGAATCTTTACAGGTATCTTAATGGCTTGTTTGGCTGTTAGTTTGTACGCTCTATGCGTAAAGAAAAAATGGACGATTCGTATGCCAGAAGCTGTTCCATTAGGAGTAAGCAAATCCTTTACAGCATTGATTCCTGCCTTCGTTGTATCTATTGTTGTATTGATTGTGAATGCAGCACTTGTTTACTTAGGATATGACATTTATAAAATCATTCAAATTCCATTTAGCTTTGTTACCGAAGTAACAAACTCCTGGTATGGAATGATTATTATCTATTTCTTAATTGGCGCGTTATGGAGTGTTGGTATCCATGGAGCGAATATCATTACTTCCTTTACCAACCCAATTGTATTAGCGAACATGGCACATAACTTTACCGCAATGCAAAACGGAGGTCAAATTTATGCCTACGCTGGAGAATTCAACAACGCTTACGTTACCATTGGTGGATCTGGAGCAACGCTAGGTCTAGTCTTGTTTATGATATTTCTAGCGAAATCAGAACAATTAAAAGTATTAGGAAAAGCTTCTATTGTTCCTGCTATCTTTAATATTAATGAACCGATCATCTTTGGTTCTCCAATTATTTATAATCCTTATTTATTGATTCCTTTTATTTTAGGACCAATTGTAAGTGCATTAATTGCTTTCTTTGCAATCAGTTGGGGATTAGTGAGTCCAATGATTGCCCAAGCACCTTGGCCTAGTCCAGTTGGTATCGGGGCTTTCTTAGGAACAGCTGGAGATTATCGTGCGATTATTTTAGCCTTTGTATGTATTACGGTGGCCAGTGTTATCTATTTCCCATTCTTCAAATTTTACGATCGCAAATTGAAAAAAGAAGAATCATTATCACAATCACAAGAAGCATAAGTAGAGTAGTTTCGCTACGAAAGGAGAAAAAATATGCTACATAAAAAAATCAAAGATTTTCCAACTAATTTCTTATGGGGAGCAAGTACTTCGGCTTACCAAGTGGAAGGGGCTAACTTAATTGATGGGAAAGGTCCTTCTTGCCAAGATGTAAAAGAAGTACCAGAAGGTACTTCAGACTTACGTGTTTGTGCAGACCACTACCATCGTTACCAAGAAGACATTGCGTTAATGGCTGAAATGGGGTTTAAAGCGTATCGTTTCTCCATTGCGTGGACGCGAATTTTACCAGATGGAATTGGCGAAGTCAATCCCAAAGGAATCGCTTTCTATAATGCTATCATCGATGAATGTTTACGTCATGGGATTGAACCTATCGTAACGATGTTTCACTTTGACATGCCTGCTAAATTAGATGAAATGGGTTCTTGGTCAAATCGTGAATCCGTTGATTGGTTTACGAATTTCGCTAAAATACTATTTGAAAACTATGGGGATCGCGTTAACTATTGGTTAACGATTAACGAACAAAATATGCTAACGTTAGTAGGACCGCTAATTGGTACGTTAACCATACCAAAAGGATGCACAAACATCGTAAAGGAAACCTACCAACAAAATCACCATATGTTAGTGGCACAAGCAAAAGCAATGGCGCTTTGTCATGAAATGTTACCAAACGCAAAAATTGGTCCTGCACCAAACATTTCACTAGTCTACCCTGCCACATGCAAACCAGAAGACATCTTGGCTTCTCAAAATTTAAACGCCATTCGTAACTGGTTGTATTTGGATATGTCAGTATATGGTGTTTACAATAATCTTGTATGGGCTTATTTAGAAGAACAGGATGCATGTCCAGACATTATGGATGGAGATGAAGAAATCTTAAAAAGCGGTCACCCTGATTTCATCGGGTTCAATTACTACAATACCGCAACCGTGGAAGCAAGTGATGGAAACGAATCGTTAGATCCTGGTGCTGACCAACAAAGCGCAAGAGGCGAAGCCGGTTTCTATCGCGGATGTGATAACCCTTATTTAGGTAAGACGGAATTCGGTTGGGAAATTGATCCTTCTGGCTTCCGTGCTACCATTCGTGAAATGTACTCACGCTATCGCTTACCGATGATTGTAACTGAAAATGGGTTAGGCGCATATGATACATTAAGCGAAGATGGGAAAGTACACGATGCTTACCGTATTCACTACTTAAAAGACCACATTGAACAAGTACAACTTGCCATTAGTGATGGTTGTGAAATGATGGGATATTGTCCATGGTCAGCGATTGACTTGATCTCAACACACGAAGGAATGGTAAAACGTTATGGATTCATTTTCGTAGATCGTGATGAGTTCGATTTAAAAACGTTAAATCGTTATCGTAAAGATTCCTTCTATTGGTATCAAAAAGTCATCAAAAGCAATGGAAAGGACTTGTCAGTCGAATAAATAAACAAAGAGATAGCAACTTAGTTTGCTATCTCTTTTTATTTGTCTAATAATGCGCTAAACGCTTCTACTGCGATCGGTTTGTAGTAATAAAAACCTTGCACATAATCACAGTTACATTGTTTTAAGAAACGAATGTGTGCTTCGTCCTCTACTCCTTCTGCGACAACACTCATATTTAATGAATGAATTAAATCGATGACTGTTTTAATCACTAACTCGCTGTTTCCATTTAAGTTATTTAAGAAAAACTGACGATCCATTTTCACTGTATCAAGTGGAGCATTCAACAAGACATTAAACGAAGAATACCCATTTCCAAAGTCATCTAAGGAACAATGAAATCCATATTGTTTAAATTTTGTAATCACTTCACGCATATACTGCATATCATTTAATGAGATGGATTCCATGAATTCCATTTCTATGTATTCTTTCGGAATCGAAAACTGCTCAAAAATACGAACGTACTCTTGTAGTATATTCTCAGTATAAAAATTCGCTTTAGAAATATTAAAACTAATCGGAACGATTGGTAAGCCTGCCTTAATACGTGAATCCAAATACGTACATACTTGTTCAAACAAATCCAAATCCACTAACTTAATATAATTATTTTGGTTTAAAATTGGTAAGAATTGCTGTACGGGAATGGCATTGCCATCCTTATCTATCCAACGAAGTAGTGCTTCTGCACCACAGATTGTTTCACTTTTTAAATCCACTTTTGCCTGTAGATGAAAAGTAAACTCATATTGTTTGTACGCATTCGCTGTATCTACTTCAAGTTTCATTCGTTGCATATAACGATCATAAAATGATGTTTCATAAATTTCTAAACTCGAACTGCGATTGAATAACGTATCGCATTCTTTGCGACATAAATTAGCGCTATTTAATGCATCCTGAAATTTCACTAACTTGTCTTCTAGTAAGTAAATCCCAAACGAATAAAATAAGTTACGATACACTCTATCGTCTTCAATCCGATATGCAAAATCAATTAAAGAAAACAAACGCTCATACACTAAGGTTTCCACATCATCATAGCGCAATAACATAACAAAGTTATCCGCATACAAACGTGCAACGTATTCATCCTTTTCTAGCGTTTCTTTTAAACGTTGTAAGATAAGCGCTAGTATTTCATCTCCCGCTTCGTACCCATACTTACTATTGAAATAACGAAAGTTTTTCACATTCACTTGAATAAGCGCATACTGTTTTTGTGTCTTAATTACTTCTTCATATTTTGCTTGAATGTAGTTTACATCGTACTCTTGAAGACAATCGATACTAACTTCCATGGTCTTACTCATCACTCACTCCAAACACAACATAAGTGTTTCGTCCTTTCTGTTTCGCTTGGTACAATGCGTCATCTGCATTTTTGATTAACTGGAATTCATCCCAATTATGATTTGCTAGTTTGTCTTCATTACATACACCAAAAGACATTGTGATCGTATTGGCAATTCTATTTTTCACATGCTCAATGTTTTGGCTCATAATCTCAGCTTGCACTCTATGGATGAAATCGACAAGCTCCTCGTTTTGTTTATTCACAAACAAACAAGAAAACTCATCTCCACCATAACGTGCTGCATAACTATCACTAGGTAAATTGTTCTTTAACGCATTCGCAATCGTACGTAAAATCATATCTCCTTGCGCATGCCCATAATAATCATTGTATTCCTTAAAGTAATCCACATCGATCATCATATACGCTAATGTATGGATACGATCATCTTGTGTGTATTTACTCACTAACTTGTTGTAGTAACGACGATTGTAAAGTTGTGTCAATTCGTCTTTGTCTGCAATGTCTTGTAAACTTTCTTGCTCTTGTAAAATACGTCTTTGTTCTTTTTTAGCTTCGTATAATGAAATGTACCCTTTGAAACTTTCCACAGTAAAAGCATTTGTGATTGCTTCGTTTTCTTGGGTTAAATTATAGAAGTCCTCATATAACGTATCGTTTTCAATTTCAAATGTTTCATAATATTGGTTTCTTAACTTCGCAATTTTCATTGTTACACTAGGGTTTGTCTCTTTGTATAACGTATCAATTTTATTCAAACACCAACTTGCATAATTACGACGACGAAATGCAATCGCTGTCTCCAACAAGTACAAATAAACGGTTTGTAATACATGAACATTTTCTGTTTGGTTTGCCAATGCTTCAATAAGCGCATCGACTAATTTGCTCGCTTCTTCCTTTTTTTGTTCTAAGATCGCAATACGGATTTTAGAAACCGATTCTAAGAATGGAATGATCCCATTTTCATATACGATAGCTTGGCATTCTTTTAAGTATCGTTTTGCTTCTTTTACGTTATTTTCATAACAAGCAACATTAATTAAATTCATTAAAATCGTTTTACGATAACGCGGTATGCTCTCGTCTTCCATTCCTTCTAGGCAATCCAACGCTTTTTCATAAAACGTTTTTGCATCTTCGTAACCTTGGTTCTCATAGAAGATTTCCGCAATATTATTGTAGAAAATGGCACAACGCTTTTCATCATTAATTTCCAATGCGATTTCCGCACCTTTTAGGAAGGCACTAATGGCAGACAAATCGTCACACTCATCTGTGTAATCAAGACCTTTTAAGTTATAGTACTCAATTAATACATCAAAGTAGTCCTTTCGTTCTGCAATCGATTTCGCCAATTCCAAATGATGTGTATACGCATCAAAGCGCGACAAAATATAATAACTATTTGCTAACTTGATATGCGCTAATGCTTGCCCATACAAATAGTTATTGTTATCGGATAATTCAAGTAGTTCGTTGAAACGCAATACATCTTGTTCTGAATTTTTGTTGTCACCATTATGGATGGCTTCAATCAATTGTTCAATACGTTTCATCCCTGTTATCTGTTTACCCAATTTTATTCCCCCCTTCCTTACTTGACAGTTGTTGAATGGAAGCACTTTGTGCTCTACCCATTTTCTTCGCCAAATAAAGGGCTTCATCAACATTTTCAAATAATGTTAATAAATCTGTCTGTTTTTCCACTTCGCCACTACCATATCCTATGGACAAAGAGACGATACTATCACAACGTGATTTCTCATGTGTTAATTGTTTTGCTTTCACATGTTTTTGAACTTGTTGAACAAAGTGCTCCATTTTATCCGCATCTTCATCCCACGCAAAACATACAAACTCATCTCCTCCATAACGAGCGACGATCATCTTTTCTTCGCAATTCTCTTGCATGCTAGATGCCACTTCACGTAAAATCGTATCCCCCGCTTGGTGACCGTAGAAATCGTTGTATTCTTTAAAATAATCCACATCAAAAATACTAATCGCAATGTTCGATTTGACTTTGCGATTCACAATTTCATTTTGTTTCACATTTAAATAACGACGATTGTATATTCTTGTTAGTTCATCATGGTTCACTAACATCTCTAATTCTTTTAATCTCTTTTTCGTTTGGGAATGACGTTGGTAAGCATCACTCAAAGATATTTTTGTATGCAGTCCATCAATCTTCACTTTACGATTTTCTTCGTCTACTTGCACAAAGATATCTTTGTATTCTTTGTAGAGAACTTTTAACTCTTCCTTCGTTCCACATTGTTTCGCATATCTAATTTTTAATTTACATAGCTTTAAACGTGGTTCCATTTCTTCATTTTCTAAAATGTTTTCAAAATACACAAGAATCGTTTTTGCTTTATCGTATTGTTCAACATACAACATAATATCAAAAAAGCGTTTTAATAATTCTATTTTATAAAGTAGATTACTAATTTCAAGTACTCCATCTTTTTTGATTTCTTCATAATAGTAATTTACTTTATCCACATCTTTTAATGCAGCATAATACATTAGATATGCATTATCCACATACAGTTTCAAATCGTCACCTTCAATTGGCAAGTTTGTCAGTTCTTCAATATATGCCAAAGCAACATCTGGTTTACCAGATTGCAAATACAATTCAATTAGATTACTTAAAAGAATACGCATTACGCGTGGTTTGCCATCTTCTAAATTACGATAGATATTCAATGCTTTTTCTGAATACAAGATAGCATCATCAATGCAATTGTAATCCAAAAAATACGAACCGACATTTCCATAATTGGCACCAATTCGATATGTTAAATTCACCATCTCCGAAACTTCCAATGCACTTACACAATTTTGGAAGGAGGCTTGCAAATCAAAAGTCAATCCTGCATAAAGATGACGGATACAATAAAATTTTTCTAACAATTCGCTTGGCTTATTTTGGTTGATATACTTTTCGGCTTTACGAATTAACTTACCCATTTTTTTGGTATCAGATTGTACGTAAAAATAATGGTCCGCTTTCCAAACATAACCGAAAGCAACACTATCCCAATCTTCTTCTTTTTTCGCTAGTGCAATTAAAGCGTCACAAAAACCGCAGACAAGATCATCATTGACTGCTACATTTTCGTTAATTAATTGTTTTAACGATGCTGTTGTATGCAAAGTGTTTTGTTTCATAATTCCCTTATCTCCACACAATCTTAATACAATAATTATAGCATTTAATATTATAAAATGTTGTCATTTTAGCCTTTTTATTGAAAAATATCACACTTTTTTCATAAACTTTATCACACTTGCTATTTATTTGTTTGTTTTTTTATACTTGTTGCCTTTTTCGCATCTAAAATTTTCCAATTTTATGCTATAATAAAAGCAATGATAATTTGATTTGTGGTTATATAATTTAAAAAAGGTGACAAAAATGAACAATTTAAAATATGATGACCTAGTTAAAAAATGCAATGAGCTAGAGCAGAAATTAAAATTTTATCAAGAGTATGACTCGTTAACTAACGTTTTAAACAAAACGACTTTTTATCATTATACAAGTCAATTACTGCAAACAAATCCAAGCAAACAATACGCAATCATCGCAGTAGACATTGAACGTTTTAAAGTAATCAATGACTTGTATGGTACGGAAAAAGGAAACGAACTGCTGTATTACATCGCATCGCAACTATCGCTCACTTTTCAAAGTGAAGACAGTAACATCACACGTTTATCTGGTGATATTTTCGCTTTGTTTCTAGCAAACGAATCACTTAACATAGAACAAATGGAACAAACAATCAAAGATATCTTTCACAATGCACCAGTGGACATGGACATCAAACCTGCCATTGGGGTATACCAAATTAAGGATCGTACCTTAAGCGTTGAGAAAATGTGCGATCGCGCTATTTTGGCTTCGAATTCGATCAAAGGAAAATACCAAAAGTTTTGTGCTATTTACGATGAAAATTTATGGGCTTCCTTACTAAAAGAGCAAGAAATCATTTCACGTGCTGACTATGCCTTAGCCAACAACGAGTTTCAAGTGTACTTTCAACCAAAGTGTAATATGCGTACTGGAAAAGTAATAGGAGCAGAGGCTTTGGTGCGTTGGATTCATCCTGAAAATGGAATCATATCTCCTGCCGCTTTTATCCCTGTCTTTGAGCAAAACGGATTCATCCGTAAACTTGATGCTTTCATTTGGGAAAAAGTAGTGCAGTGGTTAGATACATGGAAGAAAGCAGGCCATGAATTGTTACCTATTTCCGTCAATGTATCGCGACTAGATATACTAGGTCGTGATTTATGTAGCACTCTAGAAGCCATTATTAAAAAATACGATGTACCAAATGATATGTTAGAGTTAGAAATCACAGAAAGTGCGTACACTAGCCAATTCGATGAAATCACATCAACAGTAAACCATTTGATGAACTTGGGGTACACGGTATTAATGGACGACTTTGGAAGTGGTTACTCTTCCCTTAATATGTTGAAAGAAATCAATATCGATATTTTAAAATTAGACCTTAAATTTTTAGATAAGACAAACAGCAAAAGTCGCGATATTTTAGAATCCATCGTGCATATGGCAAAATGGTTAAATTTAAAAGTCATTGCGGAAGGAGTCGAAACGCGTAGCCAAATCGATTTCTTATTAACGATTGGATGCGAGTATGCCCAAGGTTATTACTTCTATCAACCAATGGACAGCAAAGCGTTTGAAACATTGATGTTGGACCAAGAGAAAATCGATTTCAGTGATCAATTCAACAATCCTGTCAGTGCTGATAACGTCATCAAATTCAAAGACTTATTCCATGCTGATATGATGAGCGAAGAACTACTGAACAACATTATCGGTGGAATTGCACTTTATGAATACAATGGTTCCTCTTTGGTTATCCTATCTTGTAATAATGAATATTATAATATTACCAAACACGATCCGATTGCCAATGATTTATGTGGCGTAGACATCCTAACTTTGATTCATGATGACGATCGACAAGAGTTTATCGATTTGATTGAAGAAGCGCACACGAGTGGCCACAAAGGAAGTAGCTTTGTAACTCGCCGCTATATTAGCGATGAGGAATTTATATGGATTGAAATTCGTTTATTCTACTTAGCAGAAAGCAAAGGAAATCGCATTTTCTATGCTGGTGTAAGTGATGTAAGCGAGAGAATGCATTCAATTGAACGTTTGCGTTTGAGTGAAAAACGTTTCCGTATTGCGATGGAAAACTTAAAAACAACTTTATTTGAAGTGGATATCGCAACAAGAACCGCTTCCTTCGCTACCCATACCAAAGATGAATTTGCACTGGACGATGTCGCTACACAAGCACCAGAAGGATTTATTCGCCAAGGTTCGGTACGAGAGGAATACATTGATGATTTCTGTAAAATGTACGAGACCATTTACAGTGGCGCTGACAGTGCTTCCTGTATTGTACAAGCCAATATGGCAAACAATGCCATCGCTTGGAATCGCATTACACTTACTGCCATCAAAAACAAAGATGGAAAAAGTATCAAAGCAGTTGGTTTAGTAGAAAACATCACCAAAGAAAAACAATTAGAAGAACAATTAAAAAAAGCAGAAGGATAAGCGATGGTAATCATCACTACTTCTGCTTTTCTTTTTTTATTAGGCAAAGAAAGGAATAATCGTTTTACTTAATACATCAATCAATCCTAAATCTGACATTTTCACATTAGGAATAACTGGCAATGCCAATGTTACAATACGAAGTAATGGGTTTTCCATTCCTACTAATCCTAGTGCTTCGTTTGCTTCTTTCATCTTCTTGCTGTCGACTGCCAATTCTTTTGCTGGTAATAATGAAATTAATCCAGCTAATGGAAGTTGTAATGTATGAATAATCGAACCCTCTTTTACTGCACACATTCCTCCTCCACAAGCAATCAATTCGTTTGCTGCAAGAATTGCATTTTCTGCTGTATCAAATACGATTGTTAAATTATGCGAGTCATGTGATACGGTAGAAGCCAATGCCCCTTCTTTTGTACCAAATCCTCTTACGACACCAATTGCGATCGTATCGTGTCCTTTGTGGCGATTTACAACCGCAACAAATTTTAAATCTGGATCATTATTTAATGTTACATACCCATCTACTACTTCTAACTCTTCACAAGCATGAAGGGTAGAAGACAATAATAAGTCTTTGTATTCCATTAAATTCACTTTTACTTTTCCACTTTGAATCGGTGCTTTCACTTTGAAATCCTCTACTGTCAACGACTTCACATGCATTGAATTCATCGTTTCAATTGGGAATTGTTTTGTTTCAATTGTTTCTAGTAATTCTCCATTTTGTGCTACCAAACGCCCATCATAAATAACATGAGAAGGTACCAGTTGAGTCAAATCATCAACCAATAGCATATCAGCCATAAATCCTGGTGCAATTGCTCCTAAGTTTTCCACTTTGATTTCTCTTGCTACATTGATTGTTGCACTACGAATCGCAGCAACTTTATCCATTCCCAAAGAAATCGCATGGCGCACTACATCATTCATATGTCCATTGTGTAAAATATCATCCGCTTCACGATCATCTGTACAGAAACACAAATAATCAAAGAACTTAATATCTTTTACACCATCCCAAATCTCTTTTACATTTTTTGAAATAGAGCTATCTCTTGCATCAACAAACATTGCGTTACGTAACTTTTCAAGACCTTCTTGTGCATCTCTTGTTTCATGACAAGTGTTTGGTCCACCACATAAATAAGCAGATAACATACGTCCACTCACAAATGGTGCATGCCCTTGTAAGTACAGACCACGATCTTGTGCCACTTTAATAATATCCATCATGCGATCTTCTCCATTGATCACCGCAATGAAGTCCATTACTTCCGCTAATCCAATGACGCGATCCATTTGGCATAGTTCTTCAATTTGATCAGCGAAGAAGGCAGCACCAGCATTTTCTAATCCTGGAACGGCAGGTACACAACTTGGAATATCGATGAATTGACGCATTGGTAACCCTTCGCTACTTTCGTGCATGTATTTCACACCGTCGATTCCCCATACGTTTGCAATTTCATGAGGATCTGTGATTACTGTCGTCGTTCCATGTGGAATGATTGCTTTCGCAAAATTACGCGGAGTCATCATTGAACTTTCAATGTGTTCATGCGCATCAATAAACCCAGGAATCAAATACTTTCCTTCTGCATCAATGACTTGCTTCGCATTGTCTATATCTAATGTTAAGTCTTTGTACTCAACATGCGCAATCGTATTATCACAAACAAACACATTTGCTGGATAAATTTCGCCTGTAATCACATTGACTAAATTAGCATTTTTAATTAATAAATCACTTTTTTCACTACCTAATGCTGTTCTTAATAATTTCTTCTTGTCTTTTGGTTGTATTCTCATAAACCCTCCTTTTCTGCAAAAAAATGCACCTTAAGTGCATCTTTTCTTATCCATATACGAAATATAAAATTAATGGAATTGCCATTATATACATCACTGGATGCACTTCTTTAAATTTACATGTTGCTGTTTTAATTAATACAAATGCTAAAATACCTGCTGAAATCCCACTTGCGATTGAACCTGTAAAGATAGTAAACATAATCATTACAAATGGTCCAAACGAATCGGTAAAATCAGAGAAATCAATATCTTTGAAACCACTAATCATTAAGAAACCAACAAAGATTAACGCAGGCCCTGTTGCAGCATCTGGAATCATTAATACAAGTGGTGATAAGAACACCATTACAGCCATTAAAATAGATACTACTACACTTGTAAACCCTGTTCTACCACCAGCTTCAACACCAGCACTCGATTCCACAAATGTCGTAATTACTGTATTTCCTGTAACAGCACCAACACATGTTCCAATCGCATCTACTAAGAATGGTTTTTGAATTTCAGGCATGTTTCCATTTTCATCTAACATGTTCGCTTTCGCTCCCACTCCTAAGATCGTTCCCAATGTTGAGAAGAAGTCTCCACAGAATGCGATAAAGATTAAGATTACGGACGAGAAACTAAAGACGGACTTGAAGTCCAAGTTAAACATAATATTACTTAATCCCCCTACATGAGGTACTTTTGCGAATGTTTCTGGAACATTCGTTACACCAAATGGAATACCTACTAATGTAATCACTATAATTCCAATTAGAATTGCTCCATTAATTTTATACGCTGTCAAGATTGCGATAATCGCCAAACCAGCAATTGCTAAAATAACCGCAGGTTGCGTGAAATCTCCCATTGAAAATCCACTAGAGAAATCAGCAATACCCGTATTTTTGAATCCTAAATAAGCGATAAAGAATCCAATGGCAGTACCAATTGCTATCTTTATATTTTTAGGAATCGCTTTTACAATTAAATCTCGAATACCAAAGATCGTCAACAAGACAAAGACAGCACCTGAAATCAGTGTCATCGCCATTGCTCCACCAAATGATAATTCACCTGTTTGGATTAATGCTCCAAACATAAAGTTACTTCCCATTCCTGTCGCTAATGCAAAAGGAAGGTTAGCGTACAATGCCATCAATAATGTAACAACACTACTCACAATTGCACATGTTACTACAATTGCTTCTTTTGTAATTTCTACACCGTTAGCATCGATGATAGATGCAGTTGGTCCAAAACCAACAATTGCACTTGGTTGTACTACTAATACATACGCCATTGTCATAAATGTCGTAATTCCGGCAATAATTTCTATTTTCGTAGAAGTATTGCGCTCTTTGAATTTAAAAAACTCTGCTATTTTACTCATACATCCTCCTATTTGTGCCCCACCAAAAATATACATCAATAGGATGGTATACCATAGTCTCTTATTTAAGGTAAGAGGTAGAAACGATTAGCCATATTCTAACCTTATATGGTGTGACAGTGACATTATAACAAATTTCGTTCGCTTGTCTACCTTTTCTACCAATTTTACATTTATTGTCTATTTCATCGCTTCTTCTGTTAATAAAGTATACAAAAGTTGCGTACCTTGTGTACAATCTTGCAACGTTGTGAATTCTTCCTTACGATGAGAATACCCATTTTGAGAACGGACAAACAACATCACAATGGGACATACTTCTTTGAAGTTCATACTATCATGTCCTGCTCCACTCATCACTTTGCGATAAGCGATATTTTGCTTCTCGCACACTTGTTGGATGTGCTTTACTCGCTCTTGATCACAAGGACAAGGTGCAATTTCATCTTCTTTTTGCATATCAAAACCAACACCATATTGTTCACTCAACTTTGTATTGCACTTTTGCATTACACTTTCCACTTGTTGTAATTGCTTCGGATTTAAAGAGCGGATATCAATTGAATACGTAACATGATCACAGATAACATTGCATGCACCTGGTGCTGTTTCAATGATTCCAACAGTTAACACCAAAGGCTCATGTTGTTTTGCCCACTCTGTCATTTCCACAATCCAATGGCTCATTGCGACAACTGGATCATTTCGGTATGCCATCGGTGTTGCTCCTGCATGGTTACTTTTACCTTTGACTGTCATCGTATAACGAACTAACCCTGCAATGCCATCCACAATTCCAACACCAACTTGATGTTGTTCTAAAACACTAGCTTGTTCAATATGTAATTCATACATCGCATGAATAGAAAATTGACATTGTTTGTAACACTCTGGTTGGTATCCCATTTGTTGCATGGCATCGTATAAAGTGATACCCGCTTCATCAACACTTTGGAAGTCTTCCTCTTGTAATACACCTGCAATTGATTTGCTACCTACCATACCACAACCAAAACGATTGCCTTCTTCATCTTTAAAACCGATAATCTTTATTGTTCGAAGTGGTTGGTAGTGCTGTTGCTTCATTGTTGCCACTACTTCTATTCCTGCTAACAAACCCAAACATCCATCAAACATACCACCACAACGCACACTATCAAAATGCGATCCACAAACAATAGGAAGCAAACTAACATCGCTCCCTGCATATGTTCCAATCACATTCCCAACATAGTCCACTTCCACTTCCATGCCAGCTTCTTGCATCCACTGCACTAACAAAGTTTCTGCTTGTTTGTCTTCGGGTGTAAAAGGCCAACGAGTAATGCTTCCATCCTCGTTTTTTCCTACTTGTCCTAATGTTTCTATATGTTGCCACAAACGTTGTTCATTAATCATGTAACGACTCCTTTTTATTGCTTCCATTTTAACAAGTTTGTTTCTCTTTGCCTATTTTTTTCGCATAAAAGACAAAAAGAATGGCTTCACTCCATTCTTTTTGCCTGATTTCGTTATACTAATGAGTTTTGTTAGAAAGAGTTAGATTTATTAATTAAAGTCTTGCCTTAGGACTTTCGCCACTAAATTTCTCTTTAAAATATAAACTCTGTTTGTAACTGACTCGTTTGCTTGCTGCTACTTTTGCGTGTTCGTTCTTCGCTGGGTTATATCGGGTTCTCTTTGGCAGCTCTTTCATTCTAAAGTTCCCCAGTCTGCCTAAGGATACTTTTTCATTACTAGCAAGCGTTTCAATTAAAACATCCGCCATGCAGTTAAACACCTTAAGTACGTTTACTGCTGGCACTCCTGTTTCCATGGCAACTTTTTTTGCAAATTCTTTCTTGTTCATACTTACACCTTTGATTTCAAAACTATAATTAATACATTCCGTTCGTCTTGAATTACTAACTCTTTCTGATTACAGTATACGGCATTGCAACAAAAGAAAACATCACCCGATTGTGTGATGTTTTCTCCTTCTTTATGTAGTAGTTTTAGTATTTTTTATACTGTTCATACAATTGGACCAATTCTGTCTTCTTATTAATATCCAATTTAACATAAATATTCTTCAAATGTGTTCTTACTGTATTCTCACTAATCACTAACATATCTGCGACTTCTTTTGATGTCATTGAATTAACAAACAAATTTACCACTTCATTTTCTTTGTTTGTCAATCGATCAAAAGGACCCAGATAACTTCCATTCATTCTGCGATTTTCAATTAAAGCAAAAAGCGATTGTTCAAACGCTGTATTTTTTTCGTAAGCTTCAAACAAATCAAAGATGATATCTTGAAACTCAATAAACATAGTTATGATCGTATCCGCGCTCGCGATTTCCATCACTTCTCGCCAATACGTAAATGCTTTCTGTGTGTTTCCTTTTTTAAAATGCATAACAGCTCTTCCCAGTTTCACAAACATGACACCAAATAAATGATTTTTCTTCCATAAGGAAACTTCAGCGATATCACAACATATTTTTACTTTTTCATAATCATGATTTTTCAAATGATACAAAAGCATCATAATGAATGAGATCCCCCATGCCTCATGCATGATTTTTAAGGTTGAAATATCCCCTTCTTTAATCCAATCCGCGATAAACTCACTTTTATCTTGTATTAAATACAAATACGCTAAAGCACAATCCAACTCATGCATAAGCACTTCTAGTTTTGTTTCATCATATATTTTGCGTATCTTGCTCATTACTTTTTTATACAATAGCTTATCATTCATAAATAGCGCATCGTGCTTGTACAAATAAACTACAGATACAAAGACTTGTTTGTTTTTGTAGGAATGCTTCTTTGTAAGCAACTTCCGCATAACCAAGCACTTGTTCATAATTTCCAATCATAAAATTGTATTCTGCGCTTACTTGGTATTCAAACCCTGAAGTAACGCCTTGGAAAATACGACTAATGTTTTTTGCTTCTTTGTTTGCTGTTTTGACGAGTTCCCCTAATTGCCCAAGTTGATTATGATACAAATATAAAATATGACAAGAACCAAAGGAAGCAATCATCATCGGGTACGCTACTTTGGAATGCCCATCTTGAAATGCTTCACATGCTAATTGAAAATTTTCTAACATCGCTTTACTATTATTAAAATGCGACACTGCTTTCATTAAATAATATTCTCCAAGTAATTGCTGTTTGTCTTCCTTATAGTAACCTTCTTGTAGATCCTCATAAAAACGCTCTAATAATTTTTTCCCACTATTATTATCTATATTCGTAATCAGATCAAAAATATGCATTAAATATATATAAGGATAATTGTATTTGTATTCCATCGGCATTCGTTTAAATATATCAACAACTAACTTAGGAGCTTCATGAATCAAACTGTACTCATTACTTTCAATCACATGAATAATATCGATAAAGTTATTTCCTTCCCAATACATCATCAAAGCATTAATGCGATCTCCTCGCAATAAAAACCAGTTACCTGCTCTTCGATAAACAAGGCTAGAATCAATATCACTCATCATTAATGCTTGCTTTAGTGACTCGCCAAAGGAACTTGTAAAATGGAATTTCTGTAAGTTCTTTTTCTTTACATACATCTTATTCATTTCTAAATTATCTAACTCACGAATGGTTGCTTTGCTTTCGCATATGTATAAGGCTTGTTCCAACGAAAACTCCTTTAATACCGATAGTTTCATCAAACCCTCTTTCACTTCATCGCTATAGTTTTTAAAACTTCCTTTCTGCATTAATTCATGCAATCCTGAAGTTGTGTAAAGCGTTCCTCCATTTTGAATGGAGCGAAAAGCGATATCGATTGCAGGTAACCATCCTGCACTAAATTCAAGTACTTCCTTTGCCTCCTCTTTGCTTAATGTAATATTGCGTTTTTTTGCAATCCCTAATACATCCGCCTCATTTAATTTAAAGTCTCGGCCAAATAAATGCGGTGTATTGTTTTCTTCGAAAATCTTCAACAGTTGAAAATCGCGAATCCTTTGTGTTAACACAATGAAATGCAAATGTTTGCTATGCAATCGCGAAAGCGAACACAAGAACTCCGTAAATGCGACACACTTTTGGTCCTCATAATCATCCACTACAACGACTAGATGATCCTTTAAATGGGCATCCCACTTTTCGATTACCGATTTCACACTTTGTAATGTTTTTGGATAATTCGCGCGACAAATACTTTTCGGTGCATATTGTTTTTCGCATGCTTCCTGCAGTAGCTCTTTCCACACCAAAGACATATCACTTGTTTGCGTGATATTCACTAGAACATGATCCCATTTCATTTGTTGTAAGAATCGGTTTATGCTAGATGTTTTTCCACTGCCATCGGGAGCACAAACAATCGTCAACAAATTCTCATTTAATCGTTCGAATTTTTTTGCTAAACTATTTTTAATCATCCGTTTCTCCTCTTTTTTGCGCAAGTTATAATTAAAGTAACACAATTGAAATAATTATGAAATACCACATTTTACTCACCCCAATCACACTTTTTTTACTATTGCCAAACGCTTTTTACAATTCCAAAAGTAGCTTGTCGCATTTGTTAAAAATACCCTTTCCGATTTTACTTTTTTATAAATGTTAAAGTTTTTTGTAATTATCTATAATTATAACATTCATAACTCTTTTCCTAATTGGAAATATATGCTAAAAGAAAAAAAGCCACACTGTGGCTTATGATTTTATATAGTTTGTTGCATTGATTGCAGCGATGGCACCATCACTTACTGCACTGGCAACTTGGCGTACTTGTTTTGCACAAATATCCCCTGCAGCATACACGCCTATCTCACTTGTTTGCCCATTTTCATCGCACACAATGTAACCATCTTTTTGTTGTAAAGAGGAATACAATTCACTGTTTGGTGTCGCACCTGCATACACAAATATTCCACACCCTGGATCTTCAATTAACTTTGTATGATTATTAATCACATTTAGTACTTCAATCGCTTTCACTTCATTATGACCAATGACTTGATGAATACGCGCATTCAACATCACCTTTATGTTTCTTTTTGCCGCTACTTGTTCACTGAACTGGGCAATCGTGGCAAGTTTACTTTCGAAGTGAATCACTGTTACTTTTTTCGCGATATCGGACAAATAGAGAGCTTCTTTAATTGCACCATCTGCTCCACCGATAACATAAGCATTTTTGTTACGGTACTTTTCCTTATCCCTAGCTGCATTCATTCCATACCCTTTGCCTTGTAGTTGTGTTTCTCCACGCACATTTAATTTACGCGGTGTTGTTCCATTTGCGATAATGATCGCTTTTGCTTCATATGATTCTTTGTTAGTAACTACTTTTTTTACGTTTCCTTTCAAAGTAACATCTCTCACTTCTTCATAACGAATTTCAATTTTTGCTTCTTCTAATTGTTGTCGCATTCTACCCGCAAAACTTTCACTACTTTCATTCTCAATCAATCCAGTGTAATGACTTACGATTGAAACATCGCCAATGGTACCTCCTACTTTGTTTTTTTCTAAAACAACAAGATTCAAACCTCTGCTTTTCGCATAAATAGCAGCACTCACGCCAGCAGGACCAGTACCGATAATGATTACATCATACATACAAACACAACTCCTCTCAGTTACTACCATTATAGCGACAATAAAACACGAAAGACAATCATATATTATAATCGTATCATCATAAATTCTTATGTATAAAAAAAACGAAAAACGTTTGTCTTTCGTTTACTTATCGATTTCTTTTCATATCCTGGTATCCAATCCAAACCGTCCACACATAAGCACACGTTTTTGGTATCATCAACATCCCTACTAGTGGGTACACATCTGCATATAACACTACGGGAATATAAAATGCAAAACTTAGCACTATCGTTAACCACATAAAACGAAATGCATGATCACGATACTGTTTTGCGCTTTGATAGAATAACACAATTACGATCAATCCTAATAATGCAAATGGAATATTACGGTAGATCCCCCATGATAACGGTGCCTCTGCACTCAACCACGCATTTTGTGGAAACAGACACAATGCAATACGCATAATCGCAAGTCCATACACTATCAATTTTACTACATTTTTGCCTTCTATTTTATAGCGTAAACGCCAAACGTAATAAAGTAAAATATAAAATACTGTCATTGTGATCGAGGTAATAAACTTACCCATTCCCAATGCCTCGGTATAATTTTCTAATCCTGTAGTACATAAAGCATACGCTCTAGGAACCAAATGAAAAGAATCTCCTATTCCTAATGTCACTACCATAATTCCAAATAATAAATACTGTTTGTTTCCTTTGCTGTTTTTGATCATCAATATTCCAATCACAACTACCCCAATTAGATATACTGTGTCAAATAACGTCTCCATTATTGCTTGCATCCTCTTACCCCTTTTTACCCTTTCGCTAATTGATAAATCTTTATATAATTAAAAATAAATGTTACTCCTGCCATCATTAATGAAGCACCTAAGCCTGTATAAAAGACAGCGATATATACGTGTGGTGCCAGTGAGAAATTACGGATAATAATACCTCCACTGATCATCACAGCCATTATAATAAATGACTTACGATCAAAAAACTTAAAGAAATATTGTTTTTGTTTATAGGCAATAATGCGTGCTGTGTGTTTTTTGACTAACTTAGAAAACACCATGACTTGAAAAACAATAAACACCCCAAGTGATAATAACTCATTTATTGTTGTCACATAAGGCGGATATGCAACCCAGCCAATGTGCAATACATTGTAACCTGCGATACCCCATACAATTCCAGCTAATAGTAGTAAATATTTATTTGCTATTTTCATAATGACCTCCTTAAAGTGAACAATGTTCATATTCGTTCATTTTGATACCCGTCACTTAAGACGGGTTAATTGTATAATACTTTCTCAATGATAGTTAGCAATACACTACAATCTTTTTCTTTTGCTGATAACATCAATAACATATTACCAAATACAAAAGAGATAAACTGCATCTCATCCATTGATTGAAATATTTCTCTTTTTACTTTTTTATCACGATGCAATGCACTCACTAATTGATCAACCATATGCTGGCGATACTCTCCCATCAATTGCTTTCCTTTTTCTTTCTCACTAGAATCAAATCCTTGAAAATGAATCGAAAAGAAAGCAGGAAAATCTTGTGTACCCTGGTAGATACAATCGTAAACCCATTTTACCAATGCAACAAAACTAGTGAACTCATCACAAGCTCCCGTTTTATGAAAAATTTCTTTCCAAACTTCTTCCACAGTCGCCGTAATCAAATCTGCTTTACTTGGAAAATAGTTGTAAATCGAGCCAACCGCTACATTGCAATTTTTTGCTACTTCACGAATGCTGATTTTATCCAAACCTTGTACTGCTGCAATTTTAATACTTACTGCTACGATTGCTTCTTTTGAAGTAACAACTGTATTCATAACTACCTCCACTTTAAAATGAACTATGTTCATTATAGAATTAAATAGGTTTGAAGTCAACTCTTGTGAACTCTTAAAGTGAGGTTCACAACTTAAACAAGTAAATTTACTACATTAATAAAATTAAACCAAAATAAACTATCAATTGTATCTATTCACTTCTTTATGTCTTTCTTTTATCATTCAAGAACAGCATAATAGAAATGTTAAAGGCACAAGCAAAAAAAAGCAGTGAGAGTATACAATCCCACTGCCTTTCAATTCTAATTTCGATAAGTTCTTAATTCATAGCTTTTTTTCTATAAGAAGATAACACAATGATTACTCCAGATGCTAATAGCATTCCAAGTAATAAAATTGTATTATTTGTATCTCCTGTATTTGGTGCTTTTTTACCTTCCGTTACTGTAAAGGTTGTCTTAGCTACACCGTTTATACCAATAATTTCAATCGTATGTTCACCAATAGTTAACGATTGTAAATAATTTGCCACTAATGTCACTGAATCCATAGTGTCATTGATAGCAAAGGAGTTAACGTCTAATCCTTTCCCATCAACATTAAACATCATAAATTCATCCCCTTGCCAATCAACTGTAAAAGTTAAATCAGTCTTAGTTCCTTTTGTCCATATACTTTTCGCACCTTTTGTAAAAGAATATTGTTTCAATTCTGGTTTATCTACAAAATTTGCTGTTACTTCAACATCTTCCTTAAGCATTACAAATGTGGTAGATAAATTATCAGGATACTCAATCGTCACCCCTCCTGAAATCACAGTCCAGTTTTCAAATTGCTTACCCTTAGGCAAACTATCAACTGAAATCATTACTTCATCACCTTCAGTATATTTACCTGAACCTGAACCACCGTTCACAACAACATTAGAATAAACAATAGGTTTTTTCTTTGGCACATTCCAACCATTCCATTTTTCATTAGCGTCAGAGAAGTTCAAAACAGCGGCATTCCATTGCTTTGCATTAGATAACTCATTACCATCTGCATCTACAAAACTGATTGAACGATCACTAGGTAGTCCATCAAATGGGGTACCATAAATCGTAGGTTTAATTGTTGATATATTCAAAGTTTTCAAGCTGGAACAATTATTAAAGGCATTGTCCGATATATCTTTTAAACTTGGTAATGTGAGTGTTTGTAATTTAGTACAATTATTAAAGGATCCCATGTAAACAATTGTCACATTTTTCGCTGTAACTTTTAACAAATTTGTACAACCTGAAAGAGTACCCTGGTTAATCATTGTAACATCATCTGTAAATATTGCCTCAGTAACATCTGTTACTTGAATCGAATGATCCCGTTTCCAATTTTCTCCACCTTCAAACGTAGAAATAGTCAGCACTTTTGTAACTGTATCAAAACTATATCCATCCCCTGTTTTTACCTCTGCTTTTAAAGTTAACTGAAACATCGAAAACATTAACATCAAAGTTAATACTGTAGCAAACGTTTTATTACATACATTTCTAAATTTATTCATTTTTTTCTCCTTGTTTTTCATTGTGTTTTACTTACTTCCTTTATTTATATCCAATCAAACTTATTTGATTTTGGTATTACGAATAAAAGTAGTAACTAAATATTTCTTTAATTATTTGGTAATGAAAACACACCTTCCTCTCTTTACTCAAAGACTAGATTAATATTCTTGAACGCAAATAAATTAAGTAATCCTATTCTTACTTTTTTGAGTATTTATTTTGTTCTAAGCTTCCCCTGTTTTAGAAATTAATGCAAAGTCTTCTTCTGGACTTCATCTGATATTCACTTTTATTGTCCTTTATGAAAAGTAAAATAACGAAGTCTTACAATATTTACCATAACTAAAGCTTAGCACTAGACTGACTGATTGTCTATTATAATTTACATAAAAGTTATATTTTTTTAATCATAAACGCCTTTATTAAGCCTTTTATTGCACTTTGATTGCACTTGATGCGTTTTTTTATAACCGGTTATACTATTGAATTGTGTCATAGTAGCAAACAGATTGAATTTAAAATGTTTTGCATACTATAAATAAGTTTAATTATATTAAGCACAAAAAAAGAGCCATCTAATCGATCGCTCTTTTTCATAATTATGATTTTATTTCTTTTCTATTATGCTTTATTACTCGAACACCAATATAAAGTCCTGCCGTTAAAATCAAAAATAACAACAGTTTCGTATTCGATGTATCTGCAGTTTCAGGAGCTCCTCTTTTAATCGTTAAGTTTGTTGTCGCTTCTCCATCCTGAAATAAAATTTTTATTTTATGGTTTCCTTCATTCAATGAAGCCAAGTAAGAAGCCTTTAAAGTAATAATGGTACTTCCCTTTTTCACTGAATAATGTTTATTATCAAGAAGTTCATCATTAATCTCAATTTGTGTAAATTTTTTAAAATCAGCATCTACTATTAAAACAAAATCTTGCTTAGAATCTTTAGAATAAGTACTGTTCAATCCTTTTTTAAACGAGTATATACGTTTGATTGAAAAGTCAAAACGAATTGAACCTTCGTACAATGCATTATCGCTTGGTACACTTATACTCACTGTATAATTACCAATTTCACTTGGAGGTGTCGTTGTTGGTCCATAGTTAGTTCCTGAATACATCACAACATAATCGCTTAATCGATTACTGAATTCATTTTTTAACACCCCTTTGAACCCTACTTTAGGTTTTCCATCATAAGCTTCTACCTTTGTACTTACTAAGCCTGTCATTTCAACCTGTTTTTTATCTTTATACGAAACATGAATGGTAATTTGGCAATCCTCATAATTTTTCATATCAGTGAATGAAACAACGATATTATCATTCGTAGAATTTGTTGTGTTATCACTTGTTAGTGTTAAGATCGCTTTTTCTTTATCTAATACTACCTCACTTAAACCATTGTACTTTCCGTTATCAAGTAATACCATTTTCGTTGCAGGTCCAGAATTGACTGGGTACCCACTTAGTTTTGTTAAATCAATGCTCACTGTATAATTCGGCTGTTTTTTAGTCATAGTGACAGAACTTGTAATTTGTCTACTTTCAGCCTTTTTGATAATCGGCGCGATATTTGCTGTTATGACACTATACCCATCTTTGTATTCACTTGGGATAAACGTAGCAATATAGGAAGCTGTACTTCCCACTTCTAATATTTCGCTTTCGTTAGCAGCAAATTTCCAAGTCCCTGCTACCGGTTTTTCGTTATATGTCACTTTCCCACCAGTAAACAAAATATCCTTCACTTGTTTACCATAAAATGTTGTCGCAACCGGTAATTCTTCTAATTTTAATTTTGCTTCATCTACAGTTATCACATCACTATATATTGTTTTTGCCTTATAATTCTCAGTTGCATCTATCATTGCTTTCACATAAAACTTTCCTGCTTTTTGAATAGCAATGGTATTGCCTTTTATTGTTGCAACATCACTGCTATCATTGCTACCAGTAGTATTAGAAACAATAGAATACACTGCTTTTGCTTCTTCTTCTACATTAACTGTGTTGAACTTTGGATCTTCATCAAAGAAAGTTAATTGTGTTTTATCAACATCAACTTTCGTTACAGTCTGATCAATTTTATTTATTTTTAATTTTGCATTAGCACTTGATTTTGTATTGGATGAAGAACCTCCGTATTCTGCTTTTAGATCGTATTCACCGCTAGAAAAATCGTTTAAATCAACTTCAAAATTAAAAGTACCTTTATTGTCTCCATCAAAAGTAGTAAACATATTTTTTGAATACATCTGTTTTCCACTCTTGGTAATCGTTAATTGCACTGAATTCATTGGAACACTACGTGATTTTTTTGTTATTGGATTATCCTCAACATTTACAACCACATCCAATTTTGTACTCTGAAGATTTGAATAGTCTCTTGTATATTCACTTTTAGTAAATGAAACCAATCCAGGATTGATTGGAGCTGGTTTAGATTCACTTGTTAAATCGAACGAAGTACTTTCATCATCCCAAGTTGCTGTCCATTTTTTTATCGCACCTGTGGCTGAGCGTATTTCAATCGTGTGATTTTCTCCACTTAAATAAAGATTTGCATTACCATCACTGTGACTTTCATCAACATAATATGGTTTCCCATCAACAGAAACTGAATCGATAATTTCATTTTCTATTGCTACTGTAGCTTTATAGACAGGCTCATTATTTGAATTTACAAAAGTGGTAGCATTGGGTATTTTTCCTGTAGCTTGTAAAGCTCCACCATTTATTTCTACAGCAAATGATCTAGTAGGATTCTTGACATATCCAAGTGCGCTACCTTCCTTTGATGATGCTTCCACAACTCCACCATTTATTGTAATTTTACCATTTTCTTTTACATCATTATAATTTACTCCTGAACCAATTCCTGACCCTACTCTGGAAATCGCATTTACATGACCTCCATAAATAGTCACTTTTCCTCCTCGTTGGTCACTAGCTCCTCCAATTCCTGCACCATCATTACCAATCGCAGTGATGTCTCCTCCATAAATAGTAACATCATTCCCTGTTATCCCTCTTCTACCTTGTGTGTGTATTATTCCACCATAAAATGTGTACTTTCCACCTTCATTTACACTTTGCGACCCAATTCCTGCACCATCGCCACCATGTGATGTTATTCCTCCAGTCCCTTTTGATTGCACGTACACAATTATTTCAGTACTCCAATCTGCACTAATCCCTTTATTTGCTGATAGCATAACATCATCACTCAAAATTAAATAGATAGTACAATAGTTACTAACAATAATCGACTTATCAAATACGGTATCTTGATCAACAACATACCATGCTTCATTACGTTTTTTCTCTGTCCCCTCAATGCCCCATCTCGTTTCATTCGCGCGTACAAGTTTTGCTGCATGTGTTTTTAAGGCACCATTTCCATCAATGTATTCATACTCTTTTACAGTTTCATTAACATTTGGATCCACTGTATCCACTGCCTTCAATACACTATTAAACTGCGACAATACAAGCATGCAACTAAGTACAACAAAAAACACCTTTCCCTTTTTCAACTTTTTCATTTCCCTTTTTGTATGAGCAAGCAACTACCCACACAATCTCCTTTCCTTTTTACCAATTGAGCAAATTTCCAATATTTACATATTAATTTTACATTATATCAAATATTAGTTCAACGAATTCGAATGAACTAATTTAGGCTTGTTAACGACAAATAAAAAAAGATCAAATTATACTAAATTCAATCTTTCTCATTGTCTATTCACAAAATCACTTTCTTTTTGAAGTGAATCAAATTCGTTATTTTCTATTTGGTTTTCTTTTAATACTAAGTAATGAAATCAAATCATCAAAGATTGTTGTATCATCCAAGTGAAACATCATCCACTTGCCATCATGGTATGTTTTTGTTTCTTCATAGATTTTTTGTATTTGTTCACAGTAATTATCTTTCTCTGCTTCAAATTTAGCTCTTTCTTCTTTCCCTAAGATAATCATGAACCCAACACATTTTTCTCTCGCATACAATGCACAAAGTGTTTTTCCTCCCCGTCTGTACTTGTATTCATAAGTCCAAGCCTTTCCACCTGAACTCCACAAACGATCCATCTCATATCTTTCATCAATTAAACAACAAAGTGTTTGCCATGCTTCATATAAAGCTTGTCCAACTAAATCTATCATTTCCTTTTCATTTGGTATTTTATCTAACATTATTATCCCTCTCTTTCGAATTTAGTTTGTTTGATAAAATTAACATATCACATTAATAAAATGGTGTATAGACCTTATTATATAAAATAAATAATACCTCTAGAAAAGAAAGATTCAAGTTCACAGCAGCACATGTTTGCATCTTAGCAAGAATTCAAAACGGGTAAATTAGTCTATTTGTTCAAACAATAAATAAGTTATTCACATACCTTAACCATATCCTTAAACAAGCTAACATAAAAGAAAAGGAAAGACCAAAATAAGTCTTTCCTTTTACTCAGTTTTCATTTCTCTACAACACTGTACTCCGCAATCAATTAGTCATTCTCTTTTTGGTATACATAGAATTGGTTCTTCCCTCTATTTTTAGCTTCATATAAAGCCAAGTCTGCCTCTTTGTAACATTGATCGAAAGTATTATTATAAGAAGAGACAAAGCAAATACCAATTGAACAATTCATTCTATACTCTCCATCTGATTGACTACAAGATTTTTGGAATTTATCAATTTTGTCAATTAACAATTCCTTATCCATATGTTGAGGGAAATAAATTGAAAACTCATCTCCTCCCATTCGTGATAAAAGTTCTCCATTCTTGAATTCTTTCTTTAACTCATCAGCAAAATGAATTAAATATTGATCACCAAAGTCATGACCCATTGTATCATTGACTTCTTTAAAATTATCTAAATCAATCATAACAAAGGTACCTTGTGAACCCTTTTCCAAACATTCACTCATCATTACTTCCAAGGAAGCTCGATTGTATAATCCAGTAATAGAATCTCGTTGCGATTCTAGTTTTGCTTTATAGATTTCTATTTTTTTAATACGGTTATTACGTAATACAAAATAAGCAATCGTAAATAAGGATATGATTAGTAAGAATATCCCAAATATGATAATAAAAGTCATTGGGGATCTGTCTATCATTTCTTCTAAACTCAAGTCGTAGTTTTCCACAAACATCGTATGTTTCGAAATATAGCGATACACTTCTTGTTTACTAATCGAATTAATCGCTTTATCTAAAATAGATATTAGTACAGTACTATCATCTGCCTCTTTTGAAACAGCCAGTGAAACACCATGATAAAAGTTAATCAGTGAAGAATGCAAACCTTTGTAATGAATATCTTGCACATATGTATTTGCTACATATGTATTAGTGAAACAAATATCCGCATCACCATTAAGTACCGCATCCACACATTCCTCTTCACTGTTATACCAAATAATTTGGTCTTCATTATAATTAGGCAAGACATAAAAGATAGAAAATAAGTATCCTTTTACAGCTGCAACTTTCGCATCCGTAGAGTCAACATTTGAATTTTCCTTCGTGATTGCCGCATAGTCCATATCAAAATAAGGTACAGAAAGGTACAATCCGTTCGTTTCTGCCCATCCAAAATCGGCATAGACATTAGAAACAACGTCTACTTCATGTTTTTGTACTTCTTTTACTGCATTTAGTTGGTTATCAATTTCAACAAATTCAAATGTAACCCCTAGCCTTTTTTCAACTTCTTTTAATATATCAATACAGATTCCTTTGTACTCACCCTCATCTTTGAACATGATAGGTTTACGTAGTGAAGCAAGTGTTATACTGATCTTTGGGTTCGCTTTAAGATACGCGTCTTCTTCTTTCGTAAATGCTAATGTTGAACGCTTATAACCCTGGAAATGTTTGTTTTCCATATCTAGCTTAAAGCTAGGATTCAAACGCTCAATATCATTATAGGCTTGGTCAAAAGCATTTAATAACTCTGTATTATCCTTATTCATTAAAAACTTAAATTGAAAATGATTAAATTTCGATATAATGACATCTCGCTCATTTAGTGAAGCATAGCTTGATAATTTCGCATCGATTAGATTCGAATCCAATGCTGTTTGAATCTCATCTTGCGTATCGTACAAAAGCAACTCATATTGAAACTGGTGTTCTTTTGCATATTCTTCTAAATACTGTATTTTTAAATCATTTTTAATGGCACCAATTTTCATTGTTGAAAAAGATGCAAAATCATCCATTAAATATTGATCAAAAGAATCGGTTGCCAGTACGGTATAATCTTCAAAGATTGCTTCTTTCATAAAGGAATATTTCTTTGCTAATCTTTGGTCTTCCCCAATCGGTCCTAAGATATCAATCTTACCTTCTGCAAGCATTTGTAAACAATTTTGTGATGTGACAGAGACATACTCATAATCCCATCCTCCAAAACGAGCTAACTCTTGAAGATAATCATATCCATATCCTGTTTTCATTCCTTCGTGGTTAGATAAAAAAGTTGAAGATTTTTCAAACCAACCTACTTTTACAATCTGTTTTTGACTGTTATCTTTTTCCTCAATAGCAGAAAGATTTAAAATAGATACATTAAAAACAGAAATACACATTACACAAAGCACAAAAAATTGTAATATTCTTCTACATGAAACTTTCATACCAATACTCTCCCGTGTGTCTTCAAACTCAACAAAACACTTCTTCCCTTTTGCTATCTCAAGAACAATATTTTCCTTTTTTATAATGAGCTACCTTCTATTTGGGCACTCGTTTTTTATAAAATATCCATAACTATTAATTACTAAATAAATATAACATGTTTTTTTATATAACCAAAGTAAAATTATACAAGAATTTGTAAATTATTTTCAAAAGCCAAACCATTTCTATTTAATAGGATCCGTTATGTTTCCTATTACACTAGATAATAATGATTTAAAATACGCTTTACTTTACTTTATTACAATAAAAAAGATACTTCCAATCCAAATGTTGAATTGAAAACATCTTAAACATCTCTCACGCTCTTTATATATTGTATTATCCAATCTATATATGTATTTAATCATCTACTCTTTTAGTTAGTGTAAATATTTTATTTTTATTGTTATAAGTATAACCCATTGCTCTCATAACTACTTTAGCACTTTTTGCATCAATTTCTAATGCCTTCTCCACATCTCTAAGTTTCCATTTTGGTTTTGCATATAAAGAATTTTTAAAACTAGAAAATTTAACACAATTATTCTTACTTTCAATCCAATTTTTTATTTTCATTTTACAAGTTTTTATTGTATATCCCATTAATATTACTGCTAAAGGATTTTCAGCAACAAAAAGATTAACCCTATTATATAATTCTATAGAAAACTCTATTATTTCATGAGGAGTCGATCCAATTCCTCCAAAATTCACACAGACAGGTATTTTATGTCTGAATTTAGGAAATTTCCTAATAAAATCAACAACTAACATTTCATAAATATTTACATCCCAGTACAAGACATCATCATGATAATAAAAATCGACCATTTCCAAAGGATTAATGACCTCTTGAGAAAGCACACCTTTCATTTCTATAATATTTTTATCTAATAATTGTCCAACCGTTGTTTCAGGATTGTAATTAACCTGCATTATTTCACTTTTCTTTTCAAACACATTTGTTATTTCTAGTAATATTTTCATTTCATTCTCCTTTATAGTTTTACAATACTATCAAATAATATCATTAAATTTTATTTATTAAACTCCATTTTATTGTTTTTTTACCTTGAACGTATTTATTATAGGTATCATATTTACTGTACCACATAGTAGTTCTTATATCTGAGTGAAATATATCCAAAGAAAAAGTTTCGTCATCATAAACTATCATCAATGCTGGCATTAAATCAGACAACTTAAAAATAGCATTCATAAATACGAACTTTTTTAAACTATTTTCAAAGGCTATTTCATAACTTTTATCAAAATTAGATAAGGTGTTTTAGTCACACTTTCAACAGAAAAAAATCGCAATTAATCTTTGGTCTCGCAAAAAAGCGTTCGTCCTTTGGATAATAAATATCGTCATCGTTAATTAAAAATTAGATTTTGTATAGTTGAATTCATCTATTTTCTCCATAATATCTTCACAAAGAAAGTAACATTCCCCGTCTTTACAATACATATTTTTAATGAATTTCTTCATTAAAAATATCCTTCAAGACATCTAGCAAAAATATCTATTTTTTCTTTTTATCAGAAAAAATGAAATCAATTGGAAAAACAAGTTTAAGCATTCAGAAGCACTATAAATACTAACAACGATTTTTTATCTTCTTAAACTAAATAATCCTTCGCAACCTCATTTCTTTTATTTGCAAACCAATACTATTCATTGCAGTATAGTATTTTTAGTATGCTGGATATATTAAACATTCCATATAATAAACTTCTCTTTTTTTTATAAATATCATTTTTTACTATTTTTGTAATATAAGTATAACAGAATTTATACTAATACCACTATGTTATAATTACAAATTACTATTTCATTTTGAGTATCATTTTTTAATTGACTAGGTAGAAAAATATCATTCCAATTAAAGAAAATACAAGAATTGATTTTTTATAATTTCGAAATAAAAAGATGTTGCGAATTCCATAGTGATTTAACAACATCTTAAGTTTTAATTTGGTGCGAAAGAGATATTCCAGACGCCCGCTTTTTAGAGTTAAATTCGCCTTTAAAGAAAGGACACACAAATATAAATTTATAGAATTATACTAACATATAGTATTTTAAAAATCAAATTCAAATTATTTTGGATAAACAAATATTTGCTTTTTACCATCCTCTATCACTACAGATAATTCTTCGAAATATTCTAAGTTTCCTGTCTTCTTGTGTTGTCTGTTCCACCATCAAAGCCTTCTGCATTACAAGAGCATATTTAAGAATCATGTGTATATTTGTTTTCAATGATATCACTACATAATTTGCATTTTATTTGTAACTATATTACGTATAGTATATTCACTCCTTTATAAGTGCAAATCAACTTTTTAACAAATCCACTATATCAATTATTTTATACCCTCAGATTGATATTACTCGTGCTTTGTATTAGACAGTATAATTTTGACACACACTTTTAATTTACAAAAGAGAAATCCTTTTTTTCAAATGTAAAATATCTGCTACATTATCGTTAACTTGAATATAATTTTTTCATTTTATTTCATAATAAAAGTATACTACTTTATTCCGAAAGAATTAAATATTTTCAAAATATCGGAACAAAAATATTGTAAATTCAAAATAATGAGTTCGTACGTCTTAACTTTATCATAGTTTAATCCATTTTATATTATCAATCAATTCTTTTTGTTGTTGATTGTAAGAATCGTATTCTTCAGTATAGACTTCTCCTATATTTTCTATTATGGGAATAATATTATTTCTATATTCCTCTAAATTAACTACACCGTATTCAACATCATATTTTTCAAAGCTTATATCCTCATCTATTCTACAAGATTTGAAATTACATAAAGAATAGTCCAACCGACTAGGGTATGGATATATGCTTTTATCATCAACATTGTTTAATTTCATTTCATCCTCATCACATAGCAATTTGTTTCTGTCTATCTCTACGCGGAAAATATAAACCTCAAAATGATCACTTTTTATATTCTGGCGATATCCATAATAAAGTGCATAGATCAAATCGTTAGATAAATATACAAACCCGTCAGTTGTAGCACCCTTTCCATTATTTTCAGGAGTATAGAATCTCTTGACAATACTTTTAATGTATCTATCGCAAAGTATAGATTTTCCTCCTAAAAAAGAAGTTCCATGATATAGTTTCATATATTCTCCTATCCTAACTTTCATTAATTATTTACAATAAACATAACCATAATATACATGCAATTAGCATTCCTTCACGAAAAATCTATTGCAATGATTTTATTCATCTAACGCATCCAACAAAATTTCTTCATCAAACAGTGTGGTCGATCCATTCCTGACGCCCGCTTATTTTGAATTGATAAACATATCAATATCTTTTCTGATAGATACACCTTCTTTCCACGCTTTTATGTAACACATATTAAAATATATATTTTTATATTATTTTTTTCTCTATCAATAAAAATTCTTCATTCATTTTTATAATAATTAAAATTAGAATTCTCAAAAAAATAAAATAATTAGTTTCATGTTCCTTCTCTTCGAAAGATTGAGTTCCATGTGTATATCTGTTTCTTAAATCTGCTCCATTATCGTATTTTGATTTATTCAAAATAAAATCGAAATAATCACACTCACATTCAGCAAAGAGTAACCCTTCATAATAGATCATTTCTCTATCCTCTAACCATAAATAATCTTCTCTACTTTTATCAACCATATTTATTACATCGTTATAATAAAAATCGGCTATTTGTTTTACTTTCATAGAGTCCAAATGTAAAATTCCATCATTATCTATATAAATATACTGTTTCTCTTTTAACCAAGTTATATCTTCTTCATGATATTTTGAAAAACAAGCAATACTACAATCATCAGAAGTTATCATATCTACAAAGTTTTTATAAGTTTTCTTATTTAATATATGATAACGTATACCAGATTGACTTGAAAACAACAAATTACTTGCTTTAAAGTATTCCTCACCTTTCAAATAAGCATACTTTTTACTACAACTACTAGGAATGTCATTAAAAAATATATGTCTAGAACTAACCTGTAGCATTTCGTCATCTACTAGTCCGTTTTCAATAAATATAATAAATTGCCGTAAAACACTGTCTATTTCAGATATTATATTCCTACATTTAAACAGATAACCTGGTATATTTTCGCTTAAATTGATACGAAATCCCGTTATATTAAATTCGTTTTTAATATAATCATTAAAAAAATAGTTAATAACTTCTTCTAAGCTTACATTATATTTCTTTAATATCCAATAATAAAATTGCATCTGCATCTGTGCTAACATTTGCATTTGTTTAAATATTATACCAAACAAATAATCACGTTTTCCTTTTATTCCCATAAACATTTCAATTGGCGAAATTTCATGCTTTTTTCGGACATGTTGAATTCTATATGTCATATCTACAAAATTAAACATATATATAAAATTATTAAGTAAAGTCGGAAAATCTAAATTGTTTTCTATCCAATCTTCACTATAAACTGCTTGCAAAGTTGTTCCATCCATTTTTAATTCTGCTATTGTAGGAAAGTTTTTTTTAAACTCTATAGATACTCCATATTTAATATTTGTTCCAGCATTTAATAATTCACTTAATAAAACGTCATATCTTCTTTTGGCTAAGACACGTGTTTTGTCATAAACTTTGAATTCCCCAATAATTTTTGTGTTATGGATCAATTCGAGATATCCAATATTACAGTCGCTCGAATCGATATAGTTATTTAAAATGATATTCATAATTCTATCACTCATAGTAGATGGATAATATATCGTTTCATCATCTTCTACAAAGCGACTTTCAATCGTATGCAAAATGATTTCAGCAGTCATTTCATTCTTGATTAATGCACTTAATAAATAATCTTCATATGCGACTACTATATTTTTAAATCTCATTAAATAATTAACATATAAATTATTATTCAATATATCACTTAATTTTTCAGGCAAGACTCTTTTGTATAACTTGAATTTATCGAATAACTCAAAGAAATCTTCTACATAATCAACATCAACCATTACTATAACATCTTGTATGTTTTCATTATTCAATTTAGAAAATTCTAATCCGATAATTTTCATAAAATTATTATTCGGTAGCTCTACTCCTCTAGATTTACAAAAGGTTGTAAATTGAGAGTCTTTTAAAAACAAGGCAACGTTGTATAATTCTAAAATTTTATTTATATCTTTCATACTATATATATATTCTGAATCTTTTAAAATTTCTTCTATATAAGAAATATAAAATCCATATGCATTATTTTTGCTTTTATAATATTTTACCCAATATTCTTTTTCCACATAACTTTCCTTTCCTTATTTTAAAACAATAATCAAGTTTTTGCTTTTTCATTAATTTTATTATACCAAAAATAATCGTTTTTTTCTCTATGCTATAATTACAAATCACTACTTTATTTTGAGTAGTGATTTTTTAATTGGCAAAGGAGGAAAAAGTATGTCCATTAAAGAAGAAACAAGAAATGAAATTTTAAAAAGGTTGAAAGGAGGTGAAAACATTAAAAAGTTAATTGAGGAGTTTGGTGTTAGTCGAAGTTCTATTTATCAGTGGCGTAATGATAACGTGCCCCAACCTATTAGTAACTTTAACATCTCTGCAAGAGAAATATATCTACTACGAAAGGAAGTTGAATCATTAAGGCAAACCGTTCAAATTTACGATGAAACGCAATGTGTAAAATCTTCCCCATTATCTCAAAGATTAGAAGCAATGAAAAATGTAGAAAGCAAGTTTGCACATAATGCTTTGTGTAAAACACTCGAAGTTAAAAAAGGAACGTTTCTAAATCATCTATACCGTAAAGTAGAAGTAACACAACTCCAACAAAGTGATGAAATCTACAAAGTTAAACTACTTGAATTATTCACATTAACCGATGGTAAACTAGGTGCTAAAAAATTATCGGCGTTATTAAGGAACGAAGGTTATCGTTGCAGTGAAAAAAGGGTGTTACGTTTAATGAAGGAGTTAGACATAAAATGTAAGCGGGTGAAAAGGGCAAAACGCATTTCTATTCCACAAAATGGTGCTAATCCAGAATTTAAAGATTTATTAAAGCGAGACTTTTCGCCAAAACAACCTAATCAAGTATGGGTGAGTGATTTTACACAATTCAATATTGATTACACACAGAAGTTTTATATTTGTGCAATTATTGATTTATTTTCAAGAAAGGTCATCAGTTATGCAGTAGCGGATAACTTGCGTACAGATTTTTTAGTACATACATTTGATGAAGCAATCAATAAGAGAAAACCTATATGCGAGAATTTAACTTTCCATAGTGATCAAGGTTCACAATTTACCGAATATGGGTTTCGTGAAAAACTGAGAAAACTAAATATCAAACAGTCATTTTCAAAACCAGGAACCCCTTATGATAACGCAGTTGTTGAGTCATTCTTTTCTTGTTTGAAAAGGGAAGAACTCTATGTCGAAGAAATTGAAAATTTCGATGATTTATTAAACCATGTAAAACATTATATTGAATTCTATAATAATTTACGACCGCATCAATCATTAGAGTATAAAACACCATCCCAAGTGGAAATGGATTATGTTAAAACGATTGATTAACAATCAAAAAAAGAGGAGACTACAATCTCCTTTTAAAAGACGACAAATAAAAAAACGAAATTTTGAATTGTCCAGTTTTTGGGTTCAAAATATCGTTGGTACCTCAAATGGTGGAGCTGAGGGGAGTCGAACCCCTGTCCAAAAAGCATCCCACGTACAAACATCTACAGCTTAGTTTGAATTAGTAATCATCTATTTGCTTCAAACAACATAAATAAATGATGTGTCTATTACATTTTTTCGAGAATTCTAACTAGACCTTAGCATTCCTTATCTTTCAGCTCTTACACGTAACGCAACATGGAAAGATACACATTACGCACATGGCTGCGAACCAGTAGTTAGGTTATTAAGCAGCGAAAGCTACTGCTTGGTTTGCACCAAAGAAGTTAGCTAATTTTGTTTTTACAGTTAATTTAAGTTTGATTTTTTACGTGGATCACACGGCTGCAGTCTGTACCAGACAACTCCCTGTCGAAACCTTGACAGCCCCAGGATACGTAATATTATCATATTACGTTAATAAAAGCAAGATTACACAAAACGTTTCAACGCTTTTTCCATGTCCCGTTTTGCAGTTCTTTCTTTCTCACTATTACGCTTATCGTACAAGTGCTTTCCTTTTGCTAATGCGATTTTCATCTTCGCATTACCCTTCACAAAATACAAAGACAAAGGAACAATAGTATATCCCTGTACCTTCACTCTTTGATGAAGTTTTTTTATTTCATGTTTGTGAAGCAATAGCTTACGCACTCTTGTCTCATCATGATTAAAGCGATTCCCAAAATCGTATTTTGGAATAAACATGTCTTTAATAAAAGCTTCTCCATCCACAAATGAAACATACGAATCTTTTATTTGCACTGACATTTTACGTATTGCTTTAATTTCTGTTCCTACAAGTACCAAACCTGCTTCGTACTCTTCTTCAATAAAATAATCATGGTAGGCTTTTCGATTAAAAGCCACTGTTTTTGAAGACATTGTTTTCCTCCTTACTAATATACGATTTCAATCTTTTCATTCATTACTTCGTTTACTAAATCAATGAAATATTGACGTGATACATCTTGTCCTTTTTGCACTGCTAGTGTATGACGAGAAGCCAATGTGTCATTGTAATCTTTTAATGTATACGTTTTGTAATCATGGAAGTTATTTTCAATTTGCATGATAGTTGGTAAGAATTGCACATTTTCAAAAGTTACTTTATCTTTTGTTTTATTGTAGCTTATATTCCATTTTGCCATTCCACCAAGCATACGATAGTTTTCATCTTGCGCACTCACAAAATTTCCTAGGGAATACATCACCAATGTTTCATTGCCATCTTTTCCTGTGATGTAATCCATCGGTTGAATAACATGAGGATGGGTTCCAATAATCACATCCACTCCAAGATCACTTAAATATTGTGCAAGTTCTACTTGTTCTTCATTAGGACTAAATTGATACTCTTGTCCCCAATGCATACTTACCATTTGCACATCACTTTGTTTTTTTAACTTTGCTACGTCCGCTTTGATTTTGTCTTTGTCGATTAAATCAACCAAGTACTCTTTTCCTTCAGGTAAAACAAAGCCGTTTAATCCATAGGAATAGGTTAATGCCCCAACGCGTAATCCATTCACATTAAAGATACTTAATTCGCTCGCATCTTCTTTGCTGTCATGAATTCCGGTTACTTCCATTTGTGGATAATTTGTCTTAATGTAATTCAATTCGCTTACAATCCCTGCTTCCCCGCGATCAAAACAATGATTACTCGCTCCAGACAACCAATCAAATCCAGCTTTATTCACACTATCAATCACTTCAAATGGTCCATTGAAAGTTGGATATCCGGATAAACCTAATTCGCTACCTGCTGCGATTGTTTCAAAATTAATATACGCTAAGTCTGCATTTTGTGTATATTCATTGGTATGTTCATAAATATCATCCAAAGCATAACTACCATCGCTATTTCGATTAAAATAGTATATTGCCTCATGAATTAAATTGTCACCAACCGCCAAAAACGAAGCGTTGTACACTTCCTCTTTTTCTGGTTTTTGAACTGTTTTTTTTCCTTCGTTACTTTCCTCATTGGATACACATCCAACTAAAAATGACAAACATACAATGAATATTATCTTTTTCATAAATTACCCCTTAATAATTTCAAAATCGATCTGTTTTTTAAATTTTGATGCATCAATCACACGAACACGTACTTCCTGTCCCATTCGGTATGTTTTTTTGCTTACCTCACCAACAAGTGCTTTGCTATTATCATCATAATGATAGTAGTCATCTTTCATGTTCGTAATGTGCACCAATCCTTCAACCGTATTTTCAAGTTCCACAAACAATCCAAATTTTGTCACTGAACTTACAATACCATTATACTTCGTACCGATGTATTTTTCCATATACTCACATTTCTTCATGTCTTCCACATCACGTTCTGCTTCAACTGCATTACGTTCCATCTTTGAAGTGTGATCGGCTGCTTCTTCAATCCATTCAATATCTTTGTGTATTACTTCTACATCCTGCACACTATCAAAAAAGTATTTGCGTAACATACGATGTACGATTAAATCTGGATAACGACGAATTGGTGAAGTAAAATGTGTATATTCATTTAACGCTAATCCAAAGTGACCCAAACAATTCACATCGTAGCGTGCTTTTCGCATACTTCGTAACATATATGTCGATAAAACTGGAAAAGAAGGATTGTCCTTTGCATCTTCTAACATCTTTTGAAGTTGTTTTGGATACACATGGTTTACATCTCCTTTAAACTTAAATCCTAAACTTGTTGCGACAGCGGAAAACTCTCGCATCTTTTTCGCTTCAGGCACTTCATGAACACGATAAATACTTGGTAAATCCATGTATTTTACATGTGCAGCAACACATTCGTTTGCACTGATCATAAAATCTTCAATGATTTGTTCTGATTCTCCACGTTCTCTTAAAACGATGTCTTTTACTTTTCCTTTGCCATCAACTAAAATTTTACTTTCGCGTGTATTGAAGTCGATGTTTCCACTTTCTTTGCGTTTACGACGAATGACATGAGACAATTTCTCCATCAATTTCAACATATCGAATATGCCTTCATAACGTTGCTTTAATTTTTTATCACCATCTAAAATCTTATTCACATGCTTGTATGTCATACGCTCACAAGAACGAATGATACTCGGTGCAATTTGGTAATTAAAAACATTTCCTTTTTCATCAATGTCCATAATACAAGAAAGCGTTAATCGCTCCACATGGGGATTAAGTGAACAAATACCATTGGATAACGCATGTGGTAACATTGGTACTACACGATCCACGACATAGACACTTGTTCCACGTTTGTAAGCTTCTTCATCAATGGCACTTCCTGCTTGTACATAATGCGATACATCCGCGATATGTACACCCAAACGATAGCCACCTTCGATTTTACTAACACTGATAGCATCATCTAAATCTTTACTGTCATCCCCATCGATTGTGATAACCTGTTCATGGGTTAAGTCCAAACGACCTACTTTTTCCTTATCGGAAATGACATCACTCACACGATTTACTTCGCGCATTACTTGCGCTGGAAAAGTTGGTTCAATATCATGCTCCAATAAGATACTTAAAATATCTACACCTGGATCATACTTGTGGCCAATGATTTGTAAGATACTACACTCTAAAGTATTTCCATACTTTTCAATGTACAATTGTACCTTTGTATCATTCACTAATTTGAAATCTTTTAAGTTTGTAATCTTGAAGCGTCGATTTGGCATATCCACATCTGGTAAAAACCAAGTACGCTTTTCTCTTTTCTTAATGACACCAATGATGGTTTGCTTGCTGTGATTGATTACTTTTAGTATTTCACACTCTACACTACCATCTTTGTTTTTGATTATTTTTGCTAATACCTCATCGCCATCTAATACTTTACGTATTTCACCACGATTGGCATAAACGCTCATTTCATCATTTTCAACAAATCCAAATCCTTTGGGGTTTGCACGTAAGGTACCGACAAAACAGTCCATCTGTGCAAGCGTAAAATAACGATCATTTTGATCGCGCATAATAATATATTCTGCTTCTAACACATTTAAATCTTTCATTAATTGTGTCAACTCTTTGCTCCCTTGAATTTGGAAATATGATTTAAAACCTTCTATATCATATCCCTTGTATTTTTGAGACGACATCACATCTAAAATGATTGTTGAATATTGCATATTCCCACCTCCTATCTATTGGAATAAAAAAAGACCATGTGGCCTTTTCTGTTATTGCATTCTAATTAACACTACTAATACGAAGAAAATAATTCCGCATAATAATGTAACACGACTTAGAACCTTTTCGGCTCCTCTCTCTTTCACATTGGCAAACAAGTTTAGTCCTTCGCCCCCTGTGAAAGCTCCACTAATACCATCTGATTTACCACTTTGTAACAGAGAAAGGATTATAATAACAGCTGAAACTAACATTAATAATACATCTAACATTTTTGAATCCTCCTCACTTTGCTTTTCTATTATACCACATCAATCACAAATTACAACTTTTGTTTACAAAAGCGTAACTACTTAAAATGTCATAAATTATACAAAAGCAAATTGTATAAACACAACTTCTTTGCAATTAAAATCTCCTTTTAAAACAAAATCTGTTATGACTTGTTGCTGTTTTTTCGTAATGTTTTCAAACATACTGCATTCCATTACTTTTTTATTGGCTTTCCATCGTCCAATAATCATTCCATTGTATAGGATTGGTGCAAAGACAATACCTGTTAAATTAAAGATTCCACGAATGTGTTCTTTCTTTAAAAACAAACTTTCCTTCTTTTCGTACCCCAACAACAAAGGATCAAAACAACCTAGAAAGAGTACTTCAGGAATAGGTTTACACGCTTGTTTATTCGCAACATAATAATACACTCTGTTTTCTACTTCGCATTGTTGCAAAGGAAGCATACGCACTATCGCTAGTATCTCTCGTTTTTTAAATTTAGTGAAATACGCTGCATCATTTATCGTTGCTGGTCCATAATTCGTGAAATAACGTAGCAACAGTTCTCTCTTAGCGTCGTTTTCCAACATTTCACTAAATGGCTCCTTGCATTTAAAATCACGCTCACAGACGCCAGAAAACACCAATTTACCCTCATGGCATAATTTCATGAAAATACCACCCCAAGCATTGGTTGCCACTTCGATTGCTTTGCTTGTGAAATTCGCTTCTTCCATTAAAACCCCTAACTGTTTTCTTGTTATGGTAGGATGGTTCTTTAAATACGATTCTACTAAACCCGCAATTCGATCCAAATCAATATCCGCATTGTACTTGTCAAACCAAGTAGGCAAACGATGCACTGCCATAAACATAGGAAAGTCTTCCTCATGAATCATATGCAAGGTACCTCTTAATGTCCATGTCTTAATCATCTGTTCTTCAAACAAAGCATCCTCATAATCTACACTGCGTACTTTAAGCGCAAAACGTGGATGATTAAAGAACTGTGCTTGTAAACCACACATGTCTTTCACAACTTGTTTCGATTGTACTGGATTGGTAATATGTTGGTTGTGAAATACCAACGCTCTTATATCTTGGATATTCATAATAGTATTATACCACCATGACCATAAAAAAAGATTCCTAAATAGGAACCTTTTTGTAAATTTAATTATTTAACGTTGTAGAATGCGTCCATTCCTTCGTATTCAGCAATTTTGCTTTCTCCACGGTCATCTAATTCATCAGCGATGCGTAATAAACGGTTGTATTTCGCAATACGGTCAGTTCTAGACATAGATCCAGTTTTAATTTGACCAGCGTTTAATCCAACAGCGATATCAGCGATAGTTGAATCTTCAGTTTCTCCAGAACGGTGAGATACAACACAAGTGTATCCAGCTTTCTTAGCCATTTCAATAGCATCGAAAGTTTCTGTTAATGTACCGATTTGGTTAACTTTAATAAGAATTGAGTTAGCAATTCCTTTTTCAATTCCTTCTTTTAAGATTGAAGGGTTAGTAACGAATAAGTCATCTCCAACTAATTGGATTTTGTCTCCTAAACGTTCAGTTAATTTCTTCCATCCATCCCAGTCTCTTTCTCCAAGACCGTCTTCGATAGATACGATTGGGTATTTGTCACACCATTCAGCATACATATCGATCATTTCTTCAGTTGTTTTAGTACCTTGTCCTGATTTTACTAAGTCGTAGTTTCCAGTTTCATGGTTGTGGAATTCACTTGCAGCAACGTCCATTGCGATACAAATGTCTTTACCTGGAACATATCCAGCAGCTTTAATCGCTTCAACGATTAATTGTAAAGGTTCTTCGTTTCCGTCTTTACAAGATGGTGCAAATCCACCTTCGTCACCAACGTTAGTGTTGTATCCTTTTGCTTTTAAAACAGAACGTAAGTTATGGAATGTTTCCGCTCCCATACGTAATGCTTCTTTAATACAACAAGCACCAACTGGCATAATCATGAATTCTTGGAAGTCTACAGTTGAATCTGCATGAGATCCACCGTTTACAACATTCATCATTGGAACTGGTAATGTTTTACCATTGAATCCACCGAAGTATTTGTATAATGGCATTCCATAGAAATCAGCAGCAGCAATAGCAGCAGCCATAGATACACCTAAGATTGCATTTGCTCCTAATTTTGCTTTTCCTGGAGTTCCATCTAAGTCGATCATTGTTTTATCGATTAAGTTTTGGTTTGTTACATCTAACCCGATTACTGCATCAGCAATAATATCGTTAACGTTAGATACTGCTTTAGAAACACCTTTTCCTAAGAAACGAGATTTGTCTCCATCACGTAATTCTAATGCTTCTCTTTCTCCTGTACTAGCTCCACTTGGAACCATTGCACGTCCATAAGCACCAGAGTCAGTAGTCAATTCTACTTCTACCGTTGGGTTACCACGAGAATCGATTACTTCTCTTGCATACACATCAATAATAATTGGCATTTTCAAAATCCTCCTTGTAAATTTTACATCAATAGTATAGCATACAAAATCCCTAATTGAAAGCAATTAAGTGATGGATTTTGTTAAAAATTTCACAAATTTAACGTTTCTTAACACCACCTTTTAAAATTGCTCATTTTTGTCACAACAACAACCATTTTGTCATAAAAAAAGAATGCCAAATTGGCATTCTTATCTAGAAAAACGCAGTCCAAGCTAGAATGAATAAATAGACTAAAAGCAACATTCCCAACAGCGCTGGTAAGAATACCGAAGCGGCTGCGATCAATAGTGCTAGTAAGTCATTTTTCTCCAAATCTGCTTTTTTGCCAGGTTGTATTTCTTTCTTTGCTAAAAGATCTCGAATCTTAACTCTTGCCACTAAAATTCTCCAGCAAAATGACAGTAGGAAAAGTGTCCTGGTTTCACTTCTTTTACTTCAGGTACTTTTTGGCTACAGATCTCTTTCGCAAATGGACAACGAGGGTGGAACTTACATCCACTAGGTACATTCACGTTACTTGGAATCTCACCTTTAATCGTGTGCATTTCCGTACGTTTGTCTGGGTCAGGTTGAGGAATGGCAGACATCAACGCTCTTGTATAAGGGTGTTGAGGATTCGCAAAAATTTCTTCTTTGTCAGCTAACTCAACTAACGTTCCTAAATACATTACCCCAACACGATCACTAATGTGTTTTACCACACTTAAATCATGTGAGATGAAAATGTATGAAATTTTTTCACGTTCTTGAAGATCCATCATCAAGTTAATAATTTGTGATTGAATAGAAACATCTAGTGCAGATACTGGTTCATCACAAATAATGAAAGATGGTTTTAAGGCAAGGGAACGAGCAATCCCGATACGTTGTCTTTGTCCACCCGAGAATTGGTGTGGATAACGATAACAGTAATAAGGAGGAAGCCCACATGTTTCCATTAATCCTAAAACGTAATCTTTTAATTCTTCTCCACGTTTGAACATCCCATGTGCCACTACTGGCTCACTTAATATGTTGTAGATGTTCATACGAGGGTTTAATGAACTATAAGGATCTTGGAAGATAAATTGCATATCTTCACGTAACTTACGCATTTGTTTACGACTTTTCGCTAATACATTTTCCCCTTTGAAGATGACTTCTCCACTAGTTGGTTCATGCAAACGAATAATCGCACGTCCTAATGTCGATTTCCCACATCCAGACTCTCCAACAAGACCTAATGTTTCTCCTTCGTATAATTTGAAGCTTACTCCATCCACTGCCTTGATGCATGGTTTTCCTTCTTTAATTCTAGTTTTACCAAGAGGGAAATATTTCTTTAAGTCATTTACTTCTAATATTACTTTTTTCTCATTTGACATATTACCCCTCCTTTTTATCTTCGTTTTTGTAAAGGAAACAACTTACTCTATGACGAGAAGCGATTTTCACCGTTTCCGGTTGTGCTTCACGACAGCAGTCCATCACATTTTTACAACGATCTGCAAAGTAGCATCCTTTTGGTAAATCAACTGGGTTTGGTACACTTCCTTCAATTACATTCAAACGTTCTTTTCCTGTATTTAAAGACGGCATACTTTCCATTAATCCAATTGTATATGGATGTTTTGGATTTTTAAACAATTCACGTACTGGTGCTGATTCTACTACTTTTCCAGCATACATTACGTTTACGTTGTCTGCCATTTGTGCAACTACTCCTAAATCATGGGTAATCAACATGATTGAAGTTCCTGTTTTTTCTTTTAAATCATTCATCAATGAAAGAATTTGTGCTTGAATGGTAACGTCCAACGCAGTTGTTGGTTCATCCGCAATTAATAATTTTGGACTACAAGCCAATGCCATCGCAATCATAACACGTTGGCGCATTCCACCTGATAATTGGTGAGGGTAATCCTTCACAATTTTTTCAGGACGAGAAATCCCAACCATCTCTAACAAGTTAACAGCACGTTGGTTTGCTTCGTCTTTCGTCACATCTTCATGAAGAAGAATGTTTTCAGTAATTTGTTGTCCAACAGTAAACACCGGGTTCAATGAAGTCATCGGTTCTTGGAAAATCATTGAAATGTCATTTCCACGTACATTACGAATAGAAGCATCATCCATTGTTGCTAGATTTTGCCCATCGTACATTATTTTACTACCTTCTTCAATTTTACCTGGTTCATCCACAAGTCCTAAGATACTCATTGCGGTAACACTTTTCCCACAACCTGATTCTCCTACGATTGCTAATGTTTCATTTTCGTACATATTAAAGTCGTTTCCATCTACTGCTTTTGAAACTCCTTTTTCTGTATAGAAGTATACTCTTAAGTTTTCAACATCTAAGATTTTTTTATTTTTTACATACTCTTTTGTCATACTCATACTCCTATCGTATATCCTTAGGGTCAAATGCATCACGTAATCCTTCACCAATTAAGTTGATAGAAATTACGGTTAATAAACACATGATCCCTGCAGGCATCCAGTTCCATGGGTAGTTTTGAAATACCTCGGTATTACGAGCAAGCTGCATTAAGTTACCCCACGAAGGTGTCGGTGCAGTAACCCCCATCCCTAAGAAAGATAAGGCTGCTTCCGTTAAAATTGCACTCGCCATAGAAAGGGTAGCATTTACAATAATCATTGATAACACATTAGGAATTAAATGTTTGAAAATCTTAGAAAAATCGCTAAGACCTAACGCTTCACAAGCTTGCATGAATTCTTGTTCACGCAATGATAAAATTTGTCCACGAACCAAACGTGCCAATCCTGGCCACGATAAGATCCCGATTAAAAATGACACTACATACATTTTAGTACTTGAGGGAGTCCAAAGCATATTAAATGCTAATACTAAAATAAGTGGTGTAAATGGTAAAGAATACACGATTTCTGAAAAACGCATTAACAAGTTGTCAATCCATCCTCCATAATACCCGGCAACTCCACCAACTAAACATCCTAATACAACAGTAATCGCTGCTGAGATCACACCTACTAAGATGGAAATACGTCCTCCTAAAAATAGACGGAATAGTAAATCACGACCTTGTTGGTCTGTTCCTAATAAATGTTCTGCACTAGGTGCCATATATTTTTTTCCAAAGTCATAGTCATTAACATTGATGTTCATAATCATCGGCACAAAAATAACTGCCAATACGATTAATACGAAAATGACTAATCCTGTCATTGCTATTTTATTTTTACGAAACTTCTTCCAAGCAATTTGCCATGGACCCATTGTTTCGTTTTTTCTCTCTTCTAAAAGAAGAGCATCCAACTCTTTTTCTTTCGCCATTACAAATCACCCCTATTCTACTTTTACACGTGGGTCGACCACGGAATACAATACATCAGATAATAAGTTTCCTAATACCATTAAAATTGCAGAGAACATCAAACAAGCCGTAATAATACTTTGGTCTTGTCCATTGATCGCATCGATTAAGATTTTTCCTAATCCTGGCCATAAGAAAACAGACTCTAAAATCATCGCTCCACTAAATAAGGAAGGAATGTACAATCCTAATAATGTTACTAAAGGAATTAAGGCATTCTTAAAAGCGTGTCGATAGATTACTACTTTTTCCTTTAATCCTTTGGCACGAGCTGTACGAATATAATCTTGGTTGATAACATCAATCATCGCACTTCTTACATAACGCGAGAATGTCGCAAAACTTCCGAATGCCAATACGATTGTTGGTAACAACATATGTAGTCCAATATCTCCAATTTCTTGGAAAATACTGCTATAACCAAACATAGCTAGACTTGGTGTACGCATTCCATTTACTGGAATAAATCCAGAAGGTAGCGCAATATAGAAAATTAATATCAATGCAAAGAAGAATGTAGGTACCGATACCCCAAGTAATGAGAATACCGTCCAAAAGTTATCAAACTTAGAAAATTTCTTGGTTGCTTGCTTTATCCCAATTGGAATTGATATTAAAATTGCTACAATTAATGAAACAGCATTTAATAAAAATGTATTCCATACATATTCACCGATAATATCAGCTACAGGAGCTTTAAACTTCGTTGATTCTCCCAAATCACCTTTTGCAAAATTAGACACCCAAATCACATATTGTTCGGGTATTGATTTATTTAAACCTAATTGCTCCCTAATTTGTTCCTTCTGTTCAGGTGTTGCACGCGTTCCTGCTCCTAGGTACGCATTTACTGGATCTCCAGGCATACCTTTAACGGTAGCGAAGATTGCCACTGAAATAATAAACAATACAGGGATTAGATTTAATAAACGTTTTAAAATGTATTTAAACATTAAATCGCCTCCTAAAATAATACATCAATTATACTACTAGACATAAATAAGAGCAAGTATTTACTTGCTCTTTTTTGAACACATTTTACTATGCAATACTCATTAAAAACTATTCAATCGTAGCGTCTTTTAACGCTTTCGTCCAGTTGTATAATGAACTAGTTTTGAAGTTTTTGATTTTCTTGTTGTAAATGTCGAAGTATGTGTTTCCATATACTGGAAGAATTGACATATCTTCATTAATTCTGATTTGAACTTGTTCCCAAATAGCTAATGCTTTAACTGGGTCTACCTCTTGTAATCCTTGTTCCATCAATGCATCCAATTCAGGATCTTTTAAACGAGGATAGTTATCATTATTTTCTTTTGCGTAATCAGAGTGGAATGTAGTTAAGATATCAGTCATAGAGTCTGATGTATAAGATGTTGCTAAGAAGTAAACATTCCATTCAGGTAATGCAGCATCAGAATATAGTTTTTCTAATAATGTGTTGAAGTCAACAGTTGCAACTTTTACGTCTGCACCCATTTGTTCACCCCAAGTTTTTTTCCACATTGGAATTAAGTTATCAAGAATATCGTGATCTTTAATCGCTAAGATTTTGATTTCTAAGTTTTGTCCAGCTTTTTCACGGATTCCATCACCATTTGTGTCTACCCAACCAGCAGCGTCTAACGTCGCTTTTGCTTTTTCAACATCAAATGCGTAAGTTTCTAATCCTTCCACTGTTTCTTCTCCTCTAATTACTGGTCCTAATGGAGAAAGTGGGTTGTTGTAAGTTGTAGGAGTATATCCGATTTCTACACCGTCTAACCCTTTACATTTTTTACATTCGTAGTAAGAATCAACGAATGCTTGACGGTCAAATCCAAATGCCATTGCTTGACGAACAGCGTTGTCAGAAGTTGATCCATTTGCAGTGTTGAATCCAATGTATCCCATACCACCACGTGGGTAGTTGTTTAATTTTAAGTCTTTGTTTGAACTAGCTGGTCCGATTTTCTTAGGTTCGATCATAGCAGCTAATAAATCAACATTTCCAGATTCTAATTCTTGGTATTCTGTTGACATTTCTACTGGTTTAATAATTACGTTTTCAATTGCGTAACCATCTCCAAAGTAGTTTTCATTTTTACTTAATGAAGCTCCAGAACCAGCTTCCCATTTGTTTAATACGTATGGTCCAGTTCCGATAGGTTTTTTCATTGCTTTTTCTAATGGTTTTGTGTTTCCATAAGAATAGTCATCTTTAAATTGGTCATATGACATCATAGCAAATCCAGAAATTGTAGTTAATTTGTCATTTCTTGGTGCATCGAAAGTAAATTTAATAGTATTTTTATCGATTACTTCAATTCCAGGGAATGCAGGTTCAACGATATCTTTTGCTTTTTTATCTTTGATGTTAACGATATCAGAGTAAGTTGAGTATCCACTCATGTATTTTGTAACCCCAGCGTAACGTCCAGAGTAAGAAGGGTCAGATACTACTTTGAAAGTGAATTCAACGTCTTTCGCGTCAAATTTAGTTCCATCAGAGAATTTGATTCCTTTCTTTAATTTTACAGTAATACTTGTTTCATCTTCTTCGTAGCTCTCAGCTAATACAGGTTGTAATTTTGAATCGTAGTCGTATTCGAATAGTTTGTTGTAAACTAAATCAACCACGTATCCATCATATGATGAACTGTAATAGATTGGTGAGAATGTACCTGATAATTCTTCTGCACCCATTGTAAGAGTGTTGCTAGAACCACCAGATCCACAAGCTACTAATGATAGCGCCATAACAAATGTAGCTACCGTTGCAAATAGTTTTTTCATGTCTTGTTTCCTCCCTCATCAATATACTATTGATAATGTCTTCATTATATTACATTTTCATACGGTTGACAATATCTCGTCACATATTTTTCAGTTATCTACACATTTTTTTCATTAAATTTCATCGTTTCATGAAAAAATTTACACAAAAAAGTAAAATTATGGAACATTTCTTTCCTTTCGCAAACAAAAAAATAAGTCATCTCTTATCGAAATGACTTATCTTAGCTTATTTATTTTACTTTCGCAATAATTTCATTGAATGAATCAGCTTTTAAACTTGCTCCACCGATTAATGCTCCATCGATATCAGGACAAGCCATGTAGTCAGCGATGTTTTCTGGTTTTACAGATCCACCGTATTGTACTCTAACTTTGTTTGCAGCATCTTCACCATACATTACTTTTACTTGGTCACGTACGATTGCACAACAGTTTTGTGCATCTTCTTTCGTTGCAGATTTTCCAGTTCCGATTGCCCAGATTGGTTCGTAAGCAATAACAATATCTGCTACGCAATCAGCACATAAATCAGCCAAAGATCCAGTTAATTGTTCACGGATTACTTTTTCTGTTTCGTTTGCATCGTATTGCGCTTCTGTTTCACCGATACATAAGATTGGTGTAATTCCAGCTTTGATTAAGCGTTTTGCTTTTTTGTTTACAGTTTCATCTGTATCACCAAACATTTCTCTTCTTTCAGAGTGTCCAATAATACAGTATTTTACACCGATTTCTTCTAACATTGGAACACTTACTTCACCAGTGTATGCTCCATTGTCTTCAAAATGGCAGTTTTCTGCAGCAACGATTAAGTTTTTTGCAGCTTTGTTTGTTTCGTTTAATGCGATAAATGAAGTACCCACTCCAAATGTAGCATCATCGTGAACATTTCCATCAACTGCAGCAACAAATTCTAATGCTTCTGCAATTGTTTTATTCATTTTCCAGTTTCCAACGATAATAGGTTTTCTCATTTTTCTTCTCCCTTATGATTATTTCTCAGAAATAACAGCAATTCCTGGTAATGTTTTACCTTCCATGTATTCTAATGAAGCTCCTCCACCTGTTGAGATGTGAGAGAACTTGTCAGCAAATCCTAATTGAATTGCTGCAGCAGCAGAATCTCCACCACCGATAACAGTAGTTGCACCTGGTAATTCAGAGATTGCTGTACAAACTGCTAATGTACCTTTTGCGAATGGTTCCATTTCGAACACACCCATAGGTCCATTCCAAACAACAGTTTTTGCACCTTTTAATGTTTCTTCAAATAATTCGATTGTTTTTGGTCCAATGTCTAATCCCATGTAATCTGCAGGAATTTGTCCACTTTCGCAAATCATTGTGTTTGCATCTTCAGCAAATTTATCAGCACATACATTATCTACTGGTAATACTAATTTATCTCCAGCTTTTGCTAAGTATTCTTTTGCTAATTCAATTTTGTCTTCTTCTAATAATGAAGTTCCGATTTCTCCACCCATCGCTTTCATGAAAGTATAAGCCATACCTCCACCAACAATAACTTTATCAGCTTTTTTCAATAAGTTATCTACAACAGCAATTTTATCTGATACTTTCGCACCACCGATAATTGCAACGAAAGGTCTTTCAGGAGTATCAACTGCTTTTCCTAACATTGTTACTTCTTTTTCTACTAAGAATCCTAATGCATTAGGTAAGTAAGTAGGAATTCCTACTGTAGAAGCATGTGCTCTATGTACTGATCCAAATGCATCAACAACAAATAAGTCACCTAGGCTTGCCCAGTATTTTCCTAATTCTTCGTCATTTTTCGTTTCTCCCGCTTCGTAACGAGTGTTTTCCATAACAACGATTTCTCCATCTTTTAAGTTAGCGATTGCTTCTTCTAATTCCGCTCCTCTAGTTGTAGGTACAAAAGTTACTTTTGTATCAACTAATTCAGCCAAACGTTCAGCCACTACTTTTAAGCTGTTTTTTGCTTTGTCTTCTTCCGTCTTAATTTTTCCTAAATGAGACATTAAAATAATCTTAGCATTGTTTTCAATTAAATAGTTAATTGTTGGTAACGCTTGAACGATACGGTTATCGTTAGTAATAACGCCATCTTTTCTAGGAACGTTGAAGTCAACACGAACAATCACGCGTTTTCCAGCAACATCTAAATCTTTTACAGTTCTTTTTGCCATAATCATAGCCTCCTAATCGTAATCGCCCCTATTATAGCATTTTTGCCTTTTTCTTTAAAGTAGTTATGTGCAATTTTTCACATTTTACGTTATAATAAAAGACAACAGGAGACTTTATTATGGGAAACAACAAACAACAACAAAAAAACACTATTTACACACGTAACTTAGAACCGATTGCTGCAGGATATCGCTTTGGTAATGTTACGTTATTTGATAAGGATGAAGAGGAGTTGGATTTATTCGAAATCAAACATTTAAAACTTTGTGTCAGCATTCCTACCTTAAACAATCGTGCCTTCACAAATGATGTGGCAAAATTAGATATCTTACTAAAAGACTTCGACAAATTAAAATGTTATTTAATTAGTAATGAATCCGTCTTTACACAAACACGCTTAAGCAAACCTTTGCAATTAGAACGATTCGAATTACTGTCGGATTATAAAAACAGAGAATACGCTCGTGTTAGTGGTACCTACATTTACGAACTAGGACAACTTGTAAAATCCGTTAGTCTAATCGATAAAAATGGGAACCTATTGTACATTCGCTACTATGATGATCTTTACTCTAATTTTGATTTAAACGAAACCGCAGACGCAATAAAAAAAGCACTGGATTATTAATCCAGTGCTTTTTATTCGCTCATTTTTCCTTGCATCCATCTTCGATAATACACAAAGGAAGCGATAGAAGGTACACATACCCACGCCAAAATTGTGATTCCATACAAGTTATCATTATTCAGCAACAAAGCAACAATCAAAAAGAAAACGATAGGAAAACTCATGTACCCAATTAGACGATGTGCATAACGCCAAGTCGGTTCATGGTTCACAGTCCAAGGCAAACGCAATCCTAGTGTGCGATTAAAAGGAATGCGTGGTGCTAAATTTCCAAATACAAAAACAAATAAAGTAAAAAGAAGCAAGGTTGGTGAGAACGCTACTTTTTCATCTAATTGAAAAAAGCGGATTCCATAAAAAGCGATACAGAAAAGAATGCTTATGCCCGTTAAATATACATAGGTAGCATACCGTTTGCTTCCTTTTTGATGATTTGAAAAAAACGCTCCATGTAACAACTGATAAACAAGAGTTACTAAAATAGAAAGAAAAACACCATACATCGCAAAGGGATACACAAAGGAAAGAAGAAAGAAAAGTAGAATAAGACCAGTTAAGGCGTACACTACATAATTATAGTTTTTGTTTTTCATATTGTTCCCCTTCTTTCACTCCATCAAAAAACGACAAGAAACTTTGCAATACATTTTGTAGCGCTGTTGTGTTAAGCGAGTAGTAAAGAAATTGACCTTGTCTTTCTACATCGATTAACTGCGCATTTTTTAAAATGTCCAAATGTTTTGATATCGCTGGTTTCGACATCTTAAATTGCGCTGCGATTTCCCCTGCCGTCAAATCTTTCTGTTTTAACAACTTTAATATTTCTCTGCGTGTTGGATCAGATAGTGCTTTGAATTCACTGTTCATACATTGCCTCCTATATATTTAACTATTTAGTTAAATATATTATAACGTCTTTTTTATCGTTATGCAAGCAAATAAAAAGCCTATCAAAAGATAGGCTAGTTTCTTATAAATCTGCTTTCCAAAGACCGTGTAAGTTACAGAATTCATACACTGCAACAACGTCGTCTTTTTTCACATTGAATTCAGCATGTGGTGCACCTGTATGGTTAAGACGTTTGAATTGTCCTCCATCTTTAGTTTCCACATAAATCCAAGCAATGTGGTGTTCTTCTAACATAGGATGATCCACACTTCCTACATGTACAATTGTTTTGTCGTCTTCAAACGTTACCACTGGCACGTGTTTTTCACCAGCTGCATCAGTAGAGTTTGCTACCAATACTTTATCTCCACAATTAATACATACAGAACCTTCAATCACTGACATAATTCTTTCGTCATCTTTAATAAATTGCATAAACATTCCTCCTTGATGATATCTGAGTTAATCATAGCGCTTGTTTGCCAATTACTCAATTGTATTGCTCAACTTTCTACAAATAAATTTCAATTGTTTTGGTTGTATCATCTTCACGGTAGGTAACATTGTCTTGGTATAACCCGATGCTTTCCAATACATTAAACACACGACTCGCATCCCCAAACAGCTGTTGTTTGGCATAATCGTAGCTTTCGTCGCTGAATTTCACTTCAATTAACGTTGCATTGGTATTCATCGCATTACGAAATGCGCTCGCAAGAACCCCTTCATCATAAGCGTTAATGTATGTTTGTGTGCGCGTAAACAAGTTATCGTACACAGGTGTTTCCTCTACTTTTACATCAGGTTTATACAAGCGTTCCATTTCCTGTTTTGACATCATAAAATAGCTATAACATGGATGTGCCAGTGTATTATCACTTTCCACTTGGTCTCCCCAAGTCGCATCAAAATAGAAATAATTTCCATCGATATTGACTAAATTCCATGCATGCGAAGCGTTTTCTCCTTCTTCAGGATCCAATATTTCTCCGGTAATGTACGTTGTTTTTACCCCTAATTTATTCAGTAAATATTGGGCGGCACGCGCATACCCTGCACATACTGTTTTGCGATCAACCAATGAACTGATGATGTTTTGGTTGTTTTTCGCATCGTCCACATATTCGTTACGCGCAATAACATAATCATACACAAGTTTCACTTTATCATAATCACTCATCGTATCATTCACTTGTGCTTGTACTTCGTTAAATGTCTCTTTTAATTGTCGATTGCGATCCTTTTTTATTTTTTTATTTTCATTGTACGCCATTACCATTTTGGACTTATCGTCCTCAGGTGAAGCATACCCCATACTTACATAGTATAGTTCGGGATGATCATTTAGTACATAAATTAAAATGTCATCCAGTCGCTCATCCTTTTTAGAATTGACATAAAAGGTTTTGTCTCCTTTTTTCATTCCCTCGTACATCAAGGCATAAAATTCCTTTTCTTTTTTGCTTAACTTCTCATAATGGTACTGAAAACACGTATCTTTTGCTAATTTCGCCTGTGCATCTGACACGCGTTTCGCATATTCTTCTGCTGCACTTGGACCGTTTGAACAACCGCTCAACAACAGTACAAATAACATGACTCCTACAATTGCTTTTTTCATAATTTCACCTAAATCCTTTGCTCCATTTTATCACGATTTTGCGAAAAGAAAAAGAAGACAAGAATTCTTGTCTTCTTCCTATCGCTTATTGTTTTTTGTTACCTTCTTTTAAGACAACATCATGTGCTCCACCTTCTACAATACTCGTTGCAGACACAAGTGTAATCTTCGCATTTTTTTGTAGTTCTGCAATGCTCATTGTTCCACAGTTACACATTGTATGTTTCACTTTGCTCAATGATAAACCTACGTTATCTTTTAATGTTCCAGCGTATGGTACATAAGAGTCAACACCTTCTTCAAATGATAATTTGTTGTCTCCACCCATATCGTAACGTTGCCAGTTTCTAGCACGAGCACTTCCTTCTCCCCAATACTCTTTCATGTATTGTCCATTGATACTCACTTTGTTTGTAGGTGATTCATCAAAACGAGAAAAGTAACGTCCTAACATTAAGAAATCTGCACCCATTGCCAATGCCAATGTCATATGGTAGTCATGAACGATTCCTCCATCACTACAAATTGGTACATAAATTCCTGTTTCTTCATAATATTCATCACGTGCTGCTGCCACTTCTTGTACTGCTGTCGCTTGCCCACGTCCAATTCCTTTTTGTTCACGAGTAATACAAATACTACCCCCACCGATACCGATTTTAATAAAATCTGCACCAGCCTCAGCCAAGAAACGGAATCCTTCGCGATCCACAACATTTCCAGCTCCTACTTTAACACTATCTCCATAGTTCTCACGAATCCAAGCAATCGTTAACTTTTGCCATTCTGAGAATCCTTCACTAGAGTCAATACATAATACATCTGCACCCGCTTCAACCAAAGCAGGAACACGTTGTTCGAAGTCACGAGTATTAATTCCCGCACCAACGATGTAACGTTTTTGCGAATCCAATAATTCGTTTGGATTTTCTTTATGAGAATCGTAATCTTTTCTAAAAACAAAAGATTGCAAACGTTGTTCTTCATCAATAATAGGCAATGCATTTAATTTGTTATCCCAAATTAAATCATTTGCTTCCGATAAACTAATTCCATCTTTTCCATAAATTAATTTTTCAAATGGTGTCATGAATGTTTCCACTTTCGTTGTTACATCCATACGTGACACACGGTAATCACGGCTTGTTACAATACCAACAATCTTTCCTTTTGATGTTCCGTCTTCCGTTACCGCAATGGTTCCATGTCCCGTTGTTTCTTTCAATGCGATGACATCTTGTAATGTATCTGTTGGTTTCACATTAGAATCACTGCGTACAAAACCAGCTTTTGTCGCTTTTACTTTTCTCACCATTTCTGCTTCTTGTTCAATGGTTTGTGATCCATAAATGAAAGAGACTCCACCTTCTCTTGCTAATGCTACTGCCATACGATCTCCTGATACCGATTGCATAATCGCTGATACCATTGGAATGTTCATCGTAATTGCAGGTGTTTCCCCTTTTTTAAATTTTGTTAGTGGTGTTTTTAATGATACTTGTGCCGGTGTACAGTCACTTCCTGAGTACCCTGGAACAAGTAAATATTCGCTAAATGTGCGTGAAGGTTCTTTAAAATAATAAGCCATATTGATCTCCTTTCAAAACTATATTGTTTATATTATATATCGTAAAAATCAACTGTCAACTTATTTTATGAAAATTTTTTCATCGAAAGTTATTTTTATTTTTTTACATCTTTGTTTCTGAAAAAATGTGAAATTTTATGCAACAATTTGCTTTCCTAACCAAAAGAAAGAGCTATCGCTAGCACGATAACTCTCATTTGTATTTTATAAGTATTCGTATAAATTAGAATAATCTAATGCACTCTTATCCCAACTTACATCTTTCGCCATCGCATTGGATACTAACTTCTTCCAATCTTTTGGATAGTCATAGTATACATGAAGGGCATAATAAATCGCTTGCATCATTTCCCAACTATCGAATTTCGCAAAAGAGAATCCATTTCCTTCACAAGTAAATTCATTGTATGGCGAAACAGTATCTTTTAATCCTCCTGTTTCACGAACAATTGGTAATGTTCCATAACGAAGGGAAATCAATTGTGAAATTCCACATGGTTCAAACTTAGATGGCATTAAGAATCCATCACAAGCTGCATAAATTTTATGCGACAATGCTTCATCGTAACCACAGTAGAAGCAAACTTTTCCTTTGTTGAAGTTTTCGCATTCACGAAGTGTTACTTCCATGTCTGCATCTCCACTTCCAAGAATCACTAACTGTAAATTACAATTCACAATATTGTTCATTTGTTCCACAACTAACTGAATTCCTTTTTGGTTCGTTAAACGCGTAACTACTCCTAATAAGAATACATTTTCATCTTGTACCAAACCAAGTTCTTTTTGTAACTCTAACTTGTTTTGTTTTTTCATCTTCATCGCATTAACACGATTGAAATGGTAGTTGATTTGTGGGTCTGACTTCGGATTCCACATCTCAATATCAATCCCATTGGTAATTCCACCTAAATCACTACTGCGCATTTGCAATACTTGTTCAAGGTGTTCTCCATATTCTACTGTTAAAATTTCATGCGAATACGTAGGTGATACTGTCGTTACTTTATCAGCATACACAATACCAGATTTCATAAAGCTGATTCCTGTATCAAAACGAACCGCTCCACAATCGTATAAGTAATTACTCAATCCTAAACAAGATTCCAACATTTCTTTTCCAAAGTTTCCTTGGTAAGCCAAGTTGTGAATCGTATAAACGTGTTTCATTTTCGCATAACGGTGATCATGGCAATAGTTTTCTTTCACCATTGCAGGAATCATTCCTGTATGCCAATCATGACAGTGTAAAATATCTGGGAAGTAATCCAATTGGTTCAACATTTCCAATACTGCTTTTTGGAAGTAAGAGAAACGTTCTCCATCGTCTTCATACCCATACAAACCATCTCTTTCAAAGTAGAATTGGTTTTCAATGAAGTAATAGGTTACTCCATCAATCGTTTGTGTATAAAGCGCTACAGGAACTTCATGGTAATTAATACTCACATGATAATCACGAATGCGTTCAAAATCCTTATGGTTTTTTTGTGCCATCTTTAAATAGATCGGCATAACAACACGCACATCGTGTCCACGTTTTGCTAACGCTTGTGGTAAGGAACCAATTACATCGGCTAACCCTCCACTTTTGATAAATGGTAGACCTTCACTTGCAACATATAGGATACTTTTCATAAAAGCACCTAAATCTTGTCGTTGCGTTTTACATACGCAGGTTTTTCAAGAGTACCTTTGACTTCTTTCACATGTGAAATTTCTACTTTTTTATCCACTACTACATAATCTAATTGCACATCTTCTCCGATGATTGTACCTGGTGATAAGACACAATTTTTTACGACTGCACCTTTCTTAATATAACATCCACGTCCAATCACTGAATTTTCAATGCGTCCTTCAATGCAACAACCATTTGATACTAAACTACCGCTTGCGCTACCACTCTTAAAGTAATGCGTAGGTGCACTGTCGCTTGTTTTTGTATAAATAGGCCAATCTTCTTTGAATAATTTATTGCGTTCTGCTGGATTCAATAACTCAATGCTTGTTTTGTAGTAACTAGTGAAAGAGTTTATTGCTGCTAAGTACCCTTTGTATTGGTAACCACGCACATCCAAGAACTTACAAGAATCATTTAAAATATCACTCATCCAATAAAGTGAACTAGTATTCACCGCTTGATCGATCATTGCTAAGAAAATTTCTTTGCTCATTACATAAGACTCTAATGAAATATTTCTCGATTTGTAATTTCCTCTGTTTGTATCAATTGATAAAACACCTTTTTGTTTATTTAAGTTTAGTGTTGAACAGTTAATAAAGTCTTCTTTTGCGCTGTCTACTGTTTTGTAGATCATTGTAATATCCGCACCAGTTTTAATATGTTCGTCCACTACATCATTGTAATCAATGCTATACAACATAAAGTTGGAAGCAACAACCACATATTTTTGTGACATTGTTTCAATTGCCATACGGTTATTGTAGAAACTAGCAATATCATGACGATAAAATTCAGATACACTTTCATCACCAAATAACACAGATAATTTTCCACGTTTGGAATTAATATTGTAATGACGTCCTGTACCTACATGGTCAATAATACTTCTTGGGTATGATTTCACATACAATTGAATACTATCGATACCTGAGTTAGTCATATTTGAAATTGGGAAGTCAATAACGCGATATCTTCCTAAGAAGGAAATCGCACCGATTGAACGATAGTCTTCTAATCCATCAACTCTTGCGTTGTTTCCACCGAAAACAACTACTCCGAATGCGTTACACATTATTTATCCCCCCTTACACGTTTTGAAATTAATTCAATTTCTTTACTATTTGGATCTCCTACAACAGTATTTGGATCCACTTTTACGTTTTCCGCAATAATACAACGATTTACTACTGCACCTTCACCAATTTCCACACCTGGTAAAATGACAGCATCTGTGACTTGTGCTTTTTTGCCAATCACAACATCATTGAATAACACCGAACGTTCTACTTTTCCTTCAATCATACATCCTTGGTTTACATACGAATGAATCACTTCTCCATCTTCAGAAATATATTGTGGTAAAGAAGTAACATCTTCCGTATAGATTTTCCAGTTTTGATCGTTTAAGTCCAACTCTTCATTATGGTATAGTAAATCCATGTTTGCTTCCCATAATGAATCAATGGTTCCTACATCTTTCCAGTATCCTTCAAATTGGTAAGCGAACAAACGTTTGTGTTCATCTAATAACTCAGGAATGATATCATGTCCAAAGTCATGTGATGATTCTGGGTTTTTCGCATCATCGATTAATTTCTTACGAAGTAATTTCCAATCGAAGATATAAATTCCCATACTCGCTAAGTTACTCTTAGGATTGGCAGGTTTTTCTTCAAACTCAACAATTTGGTTTGCTTCATCTGTATTCATAATACCAAAACGACTTGCTTCTTCAAGATCCACAGCTAAAACAGCGATCGTTACATCTGCTTCTTTTTCTTTGTGGTATGCAAGCATTTTCGCATAATCCATTTTATAAATATGATCCCCCGATAAAATAAGTACGTACTCTGGGTCGTACTGGTCAAGGAAATCGACATTTTGCGTAATCGCATCAGCAGTCCCGCGGTACACATCTAAATTAGAATCTGCTTTTTCTCTTGGTGGCAATACATAAACACCGCTATCAAAAGTATCTAGACCCCAACGTTGTCCAGCACTTGCATACGCGTTCAGTAATACCGATTCGTATTGGGTTAACACTCCAACTATATCAATGTTTGAGTTGGCACAGTTACTTAATGGAAAGTCGATAATCCGATATTTCCCACCGAAATAAACAGCTGGTTTTGCTACTTTACTTGTTAAAGCATGCAATCTTGATCCTCTTCCACCAGCTAGGATCATTGCGACCATATTATTTTGTCTCATCTGGTCTTCCCCCTTTTCAGTTTCTATACATTTAATATACACTATTTATAAACTAAATTCTACCTATATCATGAAATTTATGTAAGCGATTACATTTTTTTCTTTTTATTTCATTCGCCGTAAAACCGCTTTAAATTCAATGTTTTGTAATTTATTGCGATAATAATGTGATTTTATAACGTTTTAAATTTTAGAAAAAATTGGCAAAAATAGTAAAACTTAGCACTATTTTGAAAATATAATCATACCTGTGTGATTGCTTTTTCATTAATCTTGCGCTATAATTTGTGAAATTAAATACGCTGCCACCGGGTAGAAATGCAAAAAGCATTCACTGTCACATCGTTAGGTCTTAGAAGATGTGCCATTGGTGCTTCTTTTTTTTAGGAGGAATGTATGAAAACAATCAAAAATAAATTGGATTACTTTACAAAGTTAGAACGCATCTTATGGTTTTCCTCTCTTTTTATTATCGTCTTTTCTTTTATTGTGTTTGATCGCCACAACTATATCACATTAAGTGCTTCTTTGATCGGTGTCACTTCTTTGCTATTTAATGCAAAAGCCAATCCAATCGGACAATTGCTAATGGTCATCTTCAGCTTGTTGTATGGCATCATCTCCTATGGTTTTGCTTACTATGGAGAAATGATCACCTATTTGGGAATGAGTATGCCAATGGCAATCGTTGCCCTCATCACTTGGATGCGCCATCCTTTCGATGGAAACAAAGCAGAAGTGAAAGTTGCATCACTTACTTCAAAAGACAAGATAGTAATGCTAGTTAGTGCTTTGCTTACTACCATTGTATTTTATTTTATCTTATCTTATTTCAATACAGCGAATTTATGGATTAGCACCCTTTCTATTACTACTAGTTTTCTAGCTGTTTATCTCACCTACAAACGAAGTCCGTTTTTCGCAATTGCTTATGCAGCAAACGATATCGTCTTAATTGTATTATGGGTTCTCGCTTCCTTTACGAATTCAAGTTATATTAGTGTTGTCGTTTGTTTTCTCGCTTTCTTCGTTAATGATATATATGGTTATTACAATTGGCGCAACATTGCCAAACGCCAAGCCAACCCAATAAAAAAAGAAACTGACAAGTAACACTTGTAAAGTTTCTTTTTCTTTTCTTATATGTATTTTTGTGCAGCTGTAATGATTGCTACTTTGTATACTTCTTCTGCAGTACATCCTCTACTTAAATCATTAATCGGTGCATTCAACCCTTGTAGGATTGGTCCTACTGCTTCAAAACCACCAAGGCGTTGTGCAATTTTATACCCGATATTTCCCGCTTCGATATTTGGGAAGATGAATGTATTACAAGTTCCTGCTACCTCTGAGTTAGGTGCTTTTGTTTTTGCGACATCAGCTGAAATCGCACAGTCAAATTGGAATTCTCCATCTACTGCAAAATCAGGGTTCATACTTTGTAAACGTTCTGTCGCATTGCGCATCTTGTCTACCGCTTCCCCTTTTCCTGATCCTTTTGAAGAATACGACAATAAACCAACTCTTGGTTCCACTCCAAATACTCTTGCTGTTTTCACTGTTTCCAATGTGATTTCCACGATATCATCTTCACTTGGCATAATGTTGATCGCACAATCTGCCATTACGATTTTTTCATTGTTTCTCACTAAAATAAACGCACTTGATACAATGTGAGATCCTGGTTTCGTTTTTACTAATTGTAATGCAGGACGCACTGTATCCGCTGTAGAATACGTCGCTCCTCCAACTAATCCATCTGCCAATCCCATTGCAACTAACATCGTTCCAAAATAGTTGGTTCTTGTTAATGCTTCACGACATGCTTCCGCATCCATTTTACCTTTACGCAATGCTACCATTTGTTGTACCATCGCTTCCATATTATCATAGTTTAAAGGATCAATGATGGTAATTCCATCAATGCTCACTCCTTCTCCTTTGGCTGCAGCTGTCACACTTTCTTTATTCCCTAATAAAATTGGTTTCACATGTCCTTCTGCATTTAACTTTGCAGCGGCAATTAAAACTCTTGGTTCGCATCCTTCTGGAAAAACAATTTTTGTGTTTTTTCCTTCAATTCTTTTCAACATACTTTCTAACATTCGTTTTATTCCTCTCATTTCTGTCTCATACGATTAAAATTATACTCCTATTTTTTTAGAAAAGAAATAGGATTGCCACTTTTCTTTGGATCATTTTTTTCACTTTCTTACCATATTTTATTTTCACACATAAATCCATTGACAACCCTCCCCTCTTTTCACTATAATGTGAATGTTACAGAGTAGAAGTATACGCGTTAAGTACCTTTTGTACAGGGAGTTGACATTAGGGCGAAAAGCAAACGCTTGCGGTGTATATTTCGCATCCCGCTGTTGCATTCAAACAAAGAGCAACCTCTTTTTTTAGTGCAATATGGAAAAGGAGGTTTTTTATATGTTATCTGTTACATTAAAGGAAAGTTTAAAAGAAGTAAAGAAAGTGTCATCGATCAGTGGTTGTGCTATGCTTACCGCAGTAAAAGCAGTCGTAGCCCAATTCACAATATCCGTCTCTAACATTTTAGAAATCGGATTCTCAGGTATTATCGTTGGAGCAACCGCTATGTTTTATGGACCATGGCTAAGTGGATTAGCAGGAGTGATTGCGGACACCATCGAATACATGTTACGTCCTAGTGGACCTTATTTTCCAGGGTTTGCATTAAACGAATTTGTGATTGCGTTTATTTATGGATGTTTCTTCTACCGAAAAGAAATTACATGGAAGCGCGTATTATGTGCACAACTTATGATTATGTTAATCGTAAATATGTTGATGACCCCACTATGGTTAAACATTTTGTATGGAAATAGCTTTTGGGCCTTATTTACGGCGCGAATTGCGACACAACTAATTCGTTTTCCAATCGATTTCTTCTTATTATTTACCTTATTAAAGACACTAAGTCGCTTACGAAAAAATTAAAGCTTTGACTTTCTTTCATAATCATGCAATAATACATTAGAAGAATAAATAAATATAGTTTTTACGTAATATCGTTTTAGTATAGTAAATCGTATTGAGTAAATTATAGTTATGTCTTATATGAAATCTTAATATGGTTTTCTTGAGATAAGGTTCTTCCAGTCATAAGGAGGTACTAGCAATGACAGGTAAAGTTAAATTTTTTAACGCAGAAAAAGGGTATGGATTCATTACAACTGAAGAAGGAAAAGACATCTTTGTTCACTTCTCAGCAATCTTAATTGATGGATTCAAAACTTTAGACGAAGGTCAAAACGTTACATTCGACGTAGTTGAAGGTGACCGTGGACAACAAGCTTCTAACGTAGAAATCGCTTAGTTAAAAAAAGAAACCAGCTTAGGCTGGTTTTTTATTTGCTTAATAGATAATTGCGGACATCGCTAATAAAGTATAGAGAACCACAAATAACGAATACTTCCTCTTCTGTTTGTTCTGCCCGTAATGTTTGAATTGCCTCTTTGTAATCTTTAATAATTCGCACTGGAAAGCCTTCGGCTATTTTTTCAGCACGTTGTGCACGGTAAAAGGAAAACTCACAGACACAGATATCATCACTAATTTGCATTAGTTGTTGTAGCATTTTCTGATATGGTTTATCCTGTAAGGCACTAAATAATATTTTTACTTTAGGAAATACTTTGCACGCTTCCACAAGCGCTGCGATTCCTTCTTGGTTATGGGCACCATCCACAATAATTTTAGGTGATTGTTGAATAAGTTCAAAACGCCCCTTCCATATCGTTTTCGCAATCGCTTTGCGCATTATTGCTTCATCAAAATGGATTTGCTTTGTCTTTTGTAAGTAAAGCAATGTCTCAATCGCCAAACTAGTATTGTAAGCTTGGTAGCTTGCCAGTGTTGGTTGTTGGATATCTTTAAAGGAGCGATAATCAAAATGCAAACACGAGTCAACATGTATATGCGTAGGTTGCGACATTTGTATCATTGTCGCTTGCTGTTTTTGGCACACCTCTTGGAACAGAGCCAAACAATCTTCACGTTTCTCACTTGTGATCAGCGCGCGGTTCTTTTTGATAATTCCTGCTTTTGCTTTCGCAATTTGCAAGTGGGTATCTCCTAAGAATTCCATGTGATCCAATCCGATGTTCGTAATAACACTAACCAATGGATCGATGATATTCGTCGCATCTTGTTCGCCACCTAATCCTACTTCAAAAACCGCAAAGTCCACTTTTCGCTCTACAAAATACATGGTTGCGATAAACATATCAATTTCAAACATACTTAAGTCGTATTGTACCCACTCATCGTAGTAGGCATTCGCATACGCGACAATACTTGCTTCATCGATAAACTGGTCATTAATACGAATACGGTCATGGTGCGTTTCTAAATAAGGTGAGGTGAAGGTTGCAACTTGATAACCTGCTTCCATTAAAATAGAAGCAATCATTGTTGTGGTGCTTCCTTTTCCATTTGTTCCCCCTACATGAATACACTTTAATTTATTTTGTGGATTGCCTTTGCTTTCCATATAAGCTCTTAACTGGCGCAAAGCAATCCCATTGCGTCTTTTTTGTTCAATCAAAGATATAACTTCATTTGAGCTAGTAAACTTCATGGTCCACTCTCCAATCAATCGCACTGCGATTATGTTGCTTTAAAAAGGCATTCGTTTTAGAAAATGGTTTGCTTCCTAAAAATCCACGATACGCAGACAAAGGGGAAGGATGCGCACTTTCAATTAACAAATGGTTTGGATTGGTGATTCGTTTCGATTTTGTTTGCGCAGGTTTTCCCCAAAGCAAAAAAACGATTGCCTTCTCACTTTGGTTTAGCTGGTCAATGACACGATCACTAAATGTCTCCCACCCTTTGTTTTGATGGCAGTTTGGTTGGCTATCTTCCACACTCATCACAGTGTTCAATAATAATACACCTTGTTTTGCCCAGTTACTTAAATCACCATGGTTTGCCATGCTGATACCTAAATCATCATGTAACTCCTTGTAGATGTTTACTAAACTAGGAGGAATCTTAATCCCTTTTTGAACAGAGAACGCCATCCCCATTGCTTGGTTAGGTTGGTGATACGGGTCTTGTCCGATGATCACCACTTTGATATCATCCAAATCGCATAAATCAAAACAAGAAAACAATTGTTCTTTTGGTGGATAAACCTTACTACACGCATAACGAGTGTCTAAAAAATCCATTAGTGAAAGGAAATAAGGTTCTTGTTTTTCCTTTTCTAAAAATGTTTGAAAATCCATAAATACCTCTCTTCTATGATACGAAACGCAATAATGTAGGAATAAAAGCATCCTCGTTAAATTGCATTGGGTAATTTGGATACACCGTTATCATACGATAAATGTATACCCCTACTAATAAAGCAAAGAAAACAATGCGCAAATATGTCGCTTGTTTTGTGTGAATTGTTTTAAAACGGATGTAGAATACAAGTTCCATCATGGCATAGATGAAAAAAACGATTACGAGCGGGTGAAAAAACATTGCAGTGTCATAATCAAAACGAAGCAGATGGTACGATGCACTAAGCATATTGCAGCCAGGGCATGGAAAACCAATCATTCGCTCTATCGGACACCAAGTTTCATAAAATAAGAAAAAGGCGATTACCAAAGCAATCGCCAATCCTATTTTTTTAAACCGTATAAGTGTTTGTCGTTGCATCGATATAGTTATTTAAATCGTTTTGCATAATTGCTAAACTAACGATACCAAATCCAAAGATTTCTAACACAACGTTAATAATTGTATTGTCACTCGCTCTTAAGTCGTTTAATTGAAACAAACCATAAATTCTTTTACTTGCTACATAAACGAAATAAATTCCATAGATACCACAAGTTACGATCGTTAATAAAACAACGGTAACACCTGTAGGACCTTCTTGTGAACGATCTAATTTGTTTAAGTCATTCGCAACTCCTGGAATCCATCCAAACATAGTATATAATCCACAAGTAAAGATACTCAATAATATACAACTTACAATACTTCTTTTTGCTGCCATATTTCTACCTCCCGATAGGTAAAATTATACCATATTAGCACTGCAATAGAAATAAAAAAAAGGTGATATATTGCTATATTTGCTTGAAAAAACTGGTAAAAATAAAAAAAGACCTACATAAGTAGGTCTCAAATACCTGGCAACTTGCTATCTTTACTAGGGCACGCCTAGCTATTGTCACCGTGAAAGTGCTTAACTTCTGTGTTCGGAATGGGAACAGGTGTAGCCACTTTGCCATCATCACCAGATTGTGAAGGTTAATCCTTCAAAACTAAATAACAGTTGACTTTGTTGTATGATCTCTCTTTTTTTGTGATTAAGTCCTCGACCGATTAGTACTAGTCAACTCCATGTATCACTACACTTCCATCTCTAGCCTATCAACCTTATCGTCTTTAAGGGGTCTTACTACTTACGTATGGGAAATCTCATCTTGGAGGAGGTTTCGCGCTTAGATGCCTTCAGCGCTTATCCTTTCCCTACTTAGCTACCCAGCTATGCCGTTGGCACGACAACTGGTGCACCAGAGGTAGGTCCATCCCGGTCCTCTCGTACTAAGGACAGCTCTCCTCAAATTTCCTACGCCCACAACAGATAGGGACCGAACTGTCTCACGACGTTCTGAACCCAGCTCGCGTACCGCTTTAATGGGCGGACAGCCCAACCCTTGGAACCGAATTCAGCTCCAGGATGCGATGAGCCGACATCGAGGTGCCAAACCTCGCCGTCGATGTGAACTCTTGGGCGAGATCAGCCTGTTATCCCCAGGGTAGCTTTTATCCGTTGAGCGACGGCCCTTCCATTCGGTACCGCCGGATCACTATTCCCGACTTTCGTCCCTGTTCGACTTGTAGGTCTCACAGTCAAGCACGCTTCTGCAATTGCACTCAACGATTGATTTCCAACCAATCTGAGCGTACCTTTGGGCGCCTCCGTTACTCTTTAGGAGGCGACCGCCCCAGTCAAACTGCCCACCAGACACTGTCCCAATACCAGATCATGGTACGTGGTTAGAACTTCAATTAAACAAGGGTGGTATCCCAACAGTGACTACACAGACACTAGCGTGCCTGCTTTATCGTCTCCCACCTATCCTGTACATGTTTAATCAAAATTCAATATCAAGCTACAGTAAAGCTCCATGGGGTCTTTCCGTCTAGTTGCGGGTAACCTGCATCTTCACAGGTACTAAGATTTCACCGAGTCTGCTGCCGAGACAGCGCCCAAATCATTACGCCTTTCGTGCGGGTCAGAACTTACCTGACAAGGAATTTCGCTACCTTAGGACCGTTATAGTTACGGCCGCCGTTCACTGGGGCTTCAATTCACTGCTTCGATTTGCATCTAACAGATCCTCTTAACCTTCCAGCACCGGGCAGGAGTCACCCCCTATACGTCGTCTTTCGACTTTGCAGAGAGCTGTGTTTTAGTTAAACAGTCGCTTGGGCCTCTTCACTGCGGCTTAATTGCTTAAGCATCCCTTCTTGCGAACGTACGGGATCATTTTGCCGAGTTCCTTGGCAACAGTTCTCTCGCTCACCTTAGGCTTCTCGCCTTGCCCACCTGTGTCGGTTTTGGTACAGGCCGCGATAAGATTAACGCTAGAAGCTTTTCTTGGAAGCTGGTATCATGTGCTTCACTACTTGGCCGAAGCCGTTCGTTTCCCCATCACATCTTAGCCTTATAGTACGCGGATTTGCCTACGTACAAGCCTTCTTGCTTAGCCCACAATCCATTCAGTGGGTCACACTAACCTTCTCCGTCACTCCATCACTCTTATGCGGGTACAGGAATATCAACCTGTTGTCCATCCACTACGCCTTTCGGCCTCATGTTAGGTCCTGACTTACCCAGGGCGGACGAACCTTCCCCTGGAATCCTTAGGCAATCGGTGTGCAGGATTCTCACCTGCATCTCGCTACTCACACCGGCATTCTCACTTCCATACTCTCCAATACTCCTCACGGTATATCTTCTACGTGTATGGAACGCTCCTCTACCAACAGTATTACTACTGTTCCGCAGTTTCGGTATCATGCTTAGCCCCGGTACATTTTCGGCGCAGGGTCACTCGACTAGTGAGCTGTTACGCACTCTTTAAAGGGTGGCTGCTTCTGAGCCAACCTCCTAGTTGTCTGTGCATCCCCACATCCTTTTCCACTTAGCATAAATTTTGGGACCTTAACTGGCGGTCTGGGCTGTTTCCCTTTTGACCATGGACCTTATCACCCACAGTCTGACTGCCGAGCATATCTTATGGCATTCGGAGTTTGATTATACTCAGTACCCCGAGATGGGGCCATCGTACATTCAGTGCTCTACCTCCACAAGACTCATTCTCGACGCTAGCCCTAAAGCTATTTCGAGGAGAACCAGCTATATCCAGGTTCGATTGGAATTTCTCCCCTATCCACAAGTCATCCGCTAACTTTTCAACGGTAGTCGGTTCGGTCCTCCATTCAGTTTCACCTGAACTTCAACCTGCTCATGGATAGATCACCTGGTTTCGGGTCTACGACAACGTACTCACTCGCCCTATTAAGACTCGCTTTCGCTTCGGCTCCGTCTCTTCGACTTAACCTCGCACGTTACCGTAACTCGCCGGTTCATTCTACAAAAGGCACGCCATCACCCTTTAACGGGCTCTGACTTCTTGTAAGCATATGGTTTCAGGTTCTATTTCACTCCCCTCCCGGGGTTCTTTTCACCTTTCCCTCACGGTACTGGTTCACTATCGGTCACTATGTAGTATTTAGCCTTACCAGATGGTCCTGGTTGATTCCGACAAGATTTCTCGTGTCTCGCCGTACTCAGGATTCTACTAGGTCTCATTTCATTTTCGTATACAGGACTTGCACCTTCTTCGGTTGGCCTTTCAATGCCATTCTACTAATAATTTGAGTACCACGTTGTAGTCCTACTACCCCGACTCAAGAGTCGGTTTGGGCTCTTCCCTTTTCGCTCGCCGCTACTAAGAGAATCACTGTTGTTTTCTTTTCCTCTAGGTACTAAGATGTTTCAATTCCCTAGGTTGCTCTCTCATACGCTATGTATTTACGTATGGATAACACCTCATTACAGGTGCTGGGTTCCCCCATTCGGATATCACCGGATCGTTGTGTACGTACCACTCCCCGATGCGTTTCGCCGTTAGTTGCGTCCTTCTTCAGCTCATAGTGCCAAGGCATCCACCGTACGCCCTTATTAA